>CAYONI010000001.1:0-6842 GCA_964405295.1 uncultured Methanosarcinales archaeon
TATCACCGTAAGGGCAAGGGTTCCTCAACAATGCAAATCAGTTGAGGGTTAGTTGGTCCTAACCTAACTCCTAATTGGAGTAAAGGGAAAGGGGAACAGGTTAATATTCCTGTACCATCTAAATATGTGCGGCAACGCAAGACATGTTTCTGACACTTGGGGTTAGGCAGACATATTTTATCTGATATGTTAATAAATGCAAAACAAAGGAGTATCGTTATGATGAGAATTTGTTTAACTTTTAGAACAGTGCACATTTGTGCATTCTGCTGATACCTTAGGTCCGTGAAAAAGGAACTTGTAAAAATTTTAGATGGCCATACCCAGAACCGGCACAGGTGCCCCTAGGTGAGAAGCCTAAGGTGTGTAGGGATAATCTAGTCAAGGGAATTCGGCAAATTGGCCCCGTACCTTCGGTATAAGGGGTCCCTACTTTTGTATCCGCATGGGTGCGATTGTAGGGTGAAATTACAAGGATGGTCCGACTGTTTAACAAAAACATAACCAACTGCTAGGCTGTAAAGCTGTGTATAGTTGGTGACGTCTGCCCAGTGTCAGTACCTTAAGCCTTCTTTCAAGGGGGTGAAGGGCTGATAAACGGCGGGGGTAACTATAACTCTCTTAAGGTAGCGAAATGCCTTGCCGTTTGAATGACGGCCTGCATGAATGGCGTAACGAGATCATCGCTGTCCCTAACTAGAACCCTCCGAACTTTCTATTCTGGTGCAAAGGCCAGAGATTCCCAGTGGGAAGTGAAGACCCCGTGAAACTTTACTGTAGCCTGTTGTTGTGTTACGGGATTTGTTGTATAGTGTAAGTGGGAGTTGTTATGATTTAGGCGCCAGCTTGAATATAGACGCCAATGTAACACCACTCTTCAAATTCTGTGATACTTATTTGCAATGCAAAGACATCAATTGGTGGACAGTTTGGCTGGGGTGGCACCCCACTGAAATGATATCAGTGGGGCCCAAAGGTCTGCTCAGGTGGGTCAGAAATCCACCGTAGAGTGCAAGAGCAAAAGTCGGCCTGATTGGGTTTCTAATAAGTGGAAATCCAAAGTAGAAATACTGGTCTAGCGATCTGTTAGTTCTCCTTGATGGGGGCTAGCATTGACCGAAAAGTTACTCCGGGGATAACAGAGTTGTCGCGCCCGAGAGCTCATATCGACGGCGCGGCTTGCTACATCGCTGTCGGCTCTTCCTATCCTGGATGTGCAGAAGCATCCAAGGGTGGGGGTGTTCACCCATTAAAAGGGATCGTGAGCTGGGTTCAGAACGCTGTGAGGCAGTTTGTTTAATATCTACTGGGAATGTTCAGTGTCTGATGGGAAGGACCATTTAGTACGAGAGGAACGATGGTTCGAAGCCTCTGGTGTATCAGTTATCTGATAAGGTAAGCTGAGCAGCTACGCTTTAAGGGATAAGTGCTGAAAGCATCTAAGCACGAAACCCACCTAGAAAAGAGACATGAGAACGCCTATAGAAGATGGGTTTGATAGGACTGGCGTGTAAGTACCAAGCTTCGGCGAGGTATTCAGCGTGCAGTTACTAATAAGTTCGCTTTAATCTTTTTTTAGTCTAATTTTTTTATGCATGATTCATTTTTTTTTATTTTATCTCAATAGCTTTTGTTATTGAGCATTTTTTCTATGTATTTTTCTAAAACTAGCTTTTGCTATATTCTTTTTTACCACAATCTTTATAAATAAGTTATCTAAGTAATATAAATAAACTAAATAAATCAATTTAACTAACTTAGTAAAGTAAGTTAAGTAAGATAAGTTAGTAGATTAAAGCTCCACATAGTTAACTTATTAAATGGTAAGTGTAATAATTTGTTATAAGGGGAGTAGGTGTAAAATGGTAAATGTAAATATTGCTATTTCAAATGAATTGCATAAACAAATGAAAGTTAAGTGTGCAATAGATAATTTTACAATTAAAGAATATATTACTAAAGTTCTATCCAAGGAAATCAAATAATAACCAGATATTAATATATGAGATAAAACAAACATGGTCAATATAAATATAGAAATTCCTGATGAATTGCATAAAAAAATAAAAGTTTATTGTGCAATGAATAATATTACCATAAAAGACTTTGTTATTTCTTCATTAACTAAGAATCTTAAATCAGATAGTAAAGGACATAAATCTCGGAGTAGAAAGTAATGAATAAAGACCCAAAGAGTAAAAAAGAGAAAAAGAAAAAGCTCGAAGAGTTATTAAGACAAGGATCTTTTGTAGCTCTTTTTATATTATTTGCATTCCTAATAGTGAGTTATGGCCCTGAAGAATTTTCTTTATCAAGATTAACTGGATTAGTATCTTTTAATGGTGGTGACCCTGCAATGGGTTCTGTTTATACTGACGATGATTTAAATTGTAGTTGGGATTATGATGATGCAATAAATGTAACCATTGTATGGTTGAATGGCAGTGTTCTTTACATAACACTTGAAGGAACTGTAGGAGAATTTCCTAGCCCTCAAACCATATCTTCTTCTGTTACTAGAAAGGGTGAAACTTGGACTTGCAATGTTACTTTATTTAATACAACAGATAATGTTACTGATGAAGTAAGTGTAGAAGTTCAAAATTCTCCACCTATTAATCTTAAAATTTACTATGGTGTTGGAGAAGTTGGTTCATCGTTTACTATGTATGAAGATATACAATATGATTTAATAATTAATGCAACAGATGCAGATAATGATACACTTATTTATTCACTTGAAGATGAAACTAATCTATTAAATATTTGTTCTGTTGCATCTTATACAGGGGCAATAACTTGTCTTGTTGATCATGCTATTTTAGATCCTGAAGTTGATGGAAGTGAAACAACAAAATACCAAAATGATACACAGTTTCAAGCAACTGATAATGATGAGGGGGGGCTTCCTAATAAACTTATAGATTTCACTTTAATACCTGTAAATGACGCACCGATTATTACGCTTAATGAATCTGTTGTAGATATAAATACAGATACAAATTATACAGAAGCGTTTACAGTTACTGATGAAGAAGAAGATGCATATACTCTTTCAGTTGTTAATAATAATCGTGATAGCCCTGGAAGTTTAAGTTATATTGAAATTAATGAAACTACAAAAGAAATATATTTTAATACATCAGATGGTAGTGCTGCACCTGCAGATTTTGGTAATTATTCAATAAATATTACTGCAGTAGATTCAACCAATAATACTGTTAATACTACTTTTGTTTATAATTTAACAATTAATAGCACAAATCACGCTCCGAATATAACTCAAATAACACAGCAAATAAATGGTGTGCAAGGTCAGCCTTTTATTTTAGAATTTCATGCGACAGATATTGATGTTGGTGTTGGAGAGAATCTGAGCTTTTCTTCAAATCAATCTGTTTTTACAGATAACTTTTCAAATTTTATTAATTATACTATTAATGATGTTGGCCATTATAATGCAACTATTAATATAATTGCACTCAATAATACACATATTGTTCAAAGAGATTTTATTGTTTATGTAGAAGATCAGTTTGGTTCAACTGATTCCACAACTATAAATGCAGTTTTTAATAATACTAATGATTATCCTGTAATTAGTGATAATAGTAGCCATCAAAATAATACCTTTAGTACTTCTCAAAACATTTCAAATCTTAATGCTTATCTTTATACAAATTTTGTGTATGTAATTAACGGTAGTGATGTTGACAATTTTACTTATGAGGGTGAGAACATAACCTATACAATGAATTATTCTGGAGATTATTTTAATCTTTCAACTGATGGAATCTTTGGTTTTCATAGTACTAATGATACGTTAGTTGATAATACTTATTTATTTAATATTACCCTAACTGATGATGGGACCAGTAATTTCCAAGCAGGAACACCTTTATCAGCATTTAAAGTATTAGAATTAACTGTTCTTAATAATACTGTGCCATATTTTGTTTATGGTTTAGACAATATTAATTGTTCTGAGGATGTTGCTTGTTCTTTTAATGTTACTGGAACTGATGATGACGGAGGTGACTTTGTTAATTATTCAATAGAATCAGTCAGTTTAATTAATGGTTTTGGAAACTCTTCTTTTACTTTTGATATAACTCAAGCAACCGGAATAATTAATTTTATACCCAATCAATTAGATGTTGGTAATTATTCAATAAACTTAAGCCTTCAAGACCAAAGAGGGGCTGTTATTTATGATTCATTTATTTTTTCAATAAATAATACTAACAACAATCCTGAATTGACTAAGCCAATAGTTTTCCCTAATGCTTCTAGTGAAGGAATATTTTATCAAATACCATATTCGTCAAGTGTTGTTGTAACTGGTGATGACGACGACCTTTATGTAATTGGTTCAACAGAAGTTTTAACCTATAGTTTTAACATAACTCCTACAATCCCCGATATATTCTCAATAAATTCGTTAACAGGAGAAGTAACTATTGATACTTTTGTTGCAGATTGTGCAAATAAAACTTATAATATAACAATCACTCTTACAGATTCTTTAGGTGTTAATGATACCTATGATACTAATTTTACAATATATCTGAGAAGTAGTTCTCCAGAAATAGAGAGCATATACCCTTATGGTAATGAGAGTGATAATTATCAAATCATTTATGCTTGGAATAACACAAATCAGTCTTCAGGCGGAACAACAATGATGGTAGAAAACGAAAATGTATCGATAATATTTAATCATACAACTGTAGATAGTGATTCAACACTAAATTATAATTGGACTGTTAATGGAGAGCTAATAAATGATTCCAGTTTAATTGATGGTAATCATACTCTTAATTATACTTTTAACTTTTTTAGTAGTGATTCTTACGAAGTATTATTGCAAGTAGTAGATGATACTTTTAATGAAGTTAATTGGACTTGGGACTTAAATATTACAAATGTTAATCGTCTTCCTATTTTAAATAATTCACTTCCAAATTTTACTGGAAACCGTTCTGTTGATGGTTCAATAATGGTACCTGATTATTTTACACTTCCAAGTTTCAGTTCAGGGTTACAAAGATTTTATGATCCTGATTTTGATATTAATGAAGACTGGTTGCTAGGTGATGATGAAACTTCAAATCTAACTTATGAGTATACCTCTGGTTGTAATGCTTATCTAAATATTACTATTACAGGTGATACTCTTGATCTAAAAGGTTTAACTGAAGGCTATTGTTCTATGGTTTTCACTGCAGAAGATGTTTTCGGTGGTGTCGTCAATAGTAATGAAGTGTTCGTTAATGTTACTGCTAAATATCAAGGTCCTACCGAGCCTGCTGGAGGAACAACTAGGCACCCAGTTAGTCTTCCTTTGGAGGGGGATAATGATCCTTTCCCTCTGGAGATTATTAGTGCGAAAAGCGTTGTTATGTATCAGAATCAAACAATTATTATTCCAATTGAATTAAAGAATAATTGGACTGGGCCGTTGAATGGGGTTTCATTGGGTATTAAAACTGAAGAAGGAGATGTTGAGTATTCATTAAGCTCCACTTTTGTTGATTTTATTTATGTAGGAGAAAGTGAATTTGTTAACTTAACATTGATTAATTATAGGGATCCTGGAAGTTATGAATTAGAAATACACGCAAATGTTTCTGACCCTTCATTTATGGATAGTGCACTCATAATAATTAATTCATTAGAGGAGAAAAATGAAGGTGAAACTCTTGAAACAAAACTTTCTTTTGCAAGGGACCTACTCGATAATAATGGTGAATGCCAAGAGCTAGTGGAATTATTAAGACAGGCAGAAGATAGTTTAGCAGAAGGAGATAAAGATGAAACTTCAAAACTTTTAGATATTGCAATAAATGGTTGTAAACATATGATTGAAGAGTACAATAAACAATCAATAAAAGAAGAGCCTGGAAGTGTTAGTCTGGTTTTTGGTAGGGATTTTTTAAAAGATTTATTTAATAATAGAACGATCCTATTGGTATTAGGAATAATTATTTTGGTCATAGTTTTGGGTCTTGTATTCTTAAGAAAATGGATGTTAAAAAAGAAACCAGCTGAATTTGCAAATATTGAGGATGAGCATAAATCATTAAATGATGAAAGTAAATAAAATAGTTATATATTAGGTGAGAAAGCTTTTTAAATTGTCATAATATAATTTAATAAGTAAAAGGTTAGTAAAATGAAAAAAAAAGAGGGAGAGTTATTAATTAGAGAACTTAAGAAGGTTGTTATTAAGAAATGTGGTTATCTATTATCGAAGAAAATCATTCTTGAGAAGGAGGTTTATTCATTAATTAAACTATTTTTTAAGAGCTATTTCGAAATTGATTATGAATTATCATTTGCGGATTTAATTTCTCATATAGATAAAGGAAATATTACTGAAGAAACAAAAAATAAATCAATAGGGTTCTTAATAGGTATAAATAAAGAAGTATATTCTGGTGTAGAAGTTGAGCATCCTGATTTTCATTCGGTAATTAATAATTTTAAGGAATTAGTTGAAGCTTTAATTAAAGAGAAAGAACAGCTTTCATTATTTGAAAACGGGCTTAAACACGCATTAAAAACATCTTTTGTTAAGAGTCTTTTTATTAAGAAAAAGAACATCAAAATTGATGAGCCTATTAATATTGAAAAGACATATGTTTCAGTTAGAGAAAAATTAATTGATAATATAGATAAAGTCATAGGGCAGCCCATTACTTATAATAAGAAGAAGTTATCTAGTAAGAAAAAGATTTCTAATGTTAAGGATATTATTCCAACTAAAATTCAAACAGAACTTGTCAAAGAAGATAAAATGGTTTCTCCAGAAGATCTTTTTAATAGATATGGTCCGGATA
>CAYONI010000001.1:6942-20945 GCA_964405295.1 uncultured Methanosarcinales archaeon
ATGATGTTAATGATGTTAATGATGTTAATGATGTTAATGATGTTAATGATGTTAATGATGTTAAGATTGATTCCACCAAGAATATTTCTAATAATCAAACTCATAAAGAACTTGTTAAACTTAAAGAGAACATAGATGAATCAAAAAAGGAACCTATTAAGAATTCAATTATTATTCCAGAAGAAAAAATCAGCATTCCTCATTTGGCAAATAGTAATTTGTCTGAATCAGATCTAAGAGATATTGATTGGTCTGCAGATGTTAGTTTTCAATCTAAAAAGAATAATATAAGTACTCATAAAGAAGTTAATCCTATTGTGAAAGATTTTGTTGAGGCAGAGTTTTATGAGGATAAGCTAGATGAGTATTTGGATAATAAAGAAGCAGTTTTTTCAGATAAAGATGTTAAAGTTCATGAAAAACTTCTTATTGATGCTGAAAAATACATGGATAATACTTCAGAAAAGTTAAAGAAAGTTATTATTGGTGCATCAGTAAGTAATAAAAAAGCTGTTGCAGATAATGCTTTATCGTTTCATCTAAAGATAACTAATTTTATTGGTAAGATGCATAAAGATATTAATATTAAAGATATGAGGCAGTTAAGTATAGATTATAAAAGCACGCTTGGGTTATATAAGCTTTTAACAAAAAAAGAGAAAAAATTGTTTTATGATGATTTAATGACTGCTTATAATTTAATAAATGATTATAAGAAAAATAAAAAAGTGATTTAGATTTTATGATTAATTTTTAGATTTATAAAATATTTATAAAAAATAAAGTTGAGTTGGTATAAATGGAAATGGATAATAAAAAAATAAAAGAACTAGATAAGTTTACAAAAGAAATTAAAATTGATCCTGAATTATCAAAAGAGGTTATAGAGATAAAAACTAAGCTTGATGCAGTTAAAAAAGAAATTAGTAAAATTGTTGTTGGGCAAAAAAAGACTGTTAATTCTTTCTTAGAGGCGCTTCTTGCTAATGGGCATGTATTGGTAGAAGGTGTTCCTGGTATTGCCAAAACTCTTCTTGTAAGAACATTGTCTGTTATAACAGGGTGCATTTTTTCAAGAATTCAGTTTACACCAGATCTTCTCCCTACAGATATTGTTGGAATAACTATGTATGAAGAGGGTAAGGGTTTTTATAGCGTAAAGGGCCCAGTTTTTGCAAATTTTGTTCTTGCAGACGAGATTAACAGAGCCCCCCCTAAAGTTCAATCTGCACTTCTAGAGTCTATGCAGGAGAAGCAGGTGACAATTGGTAAAGAAACTTTTAAATTGCCAAAACCTTTTTTTGTAATGGCAACTCAAAACCCTATTGAGAACCTTGGAACTTATGTGTTGCCTGAAGCTCAAATTGATAGGTTTATTTTTAAGATAAAAATGTCATATCCTTCTTCAGAAGAGGAGTTGGAAATTTTACATAAAAATATGACTACTCATGATTTTTCAGAGTTTCAATTAGTTCCTTTACTTAACCAATCTGAGATTGGAAGAATGCAGAATGTTGTAAAGAAAATTTATCTTGATAAAAAGATAGAACAGTATATTATTTCAATTGTTGATGCAACTAGAAATCCTGAGAATTTTAATCTAGAACTTGGTAAATATATTGCGTTTGGTGGCAGTCCAAGAAGTAGCATTGCTTTGTTTATTGCATCAAAAGCTCGTGCTGTTATGGATGGTAGAACTTATGTTACACCTGATGATGTAAAACAAGTTGCACATAATGTGTTAAGGCATAGAATTTTGTTAAATTATGAAGGTCAAGCTGAAGAAATAAACACAGAAAAAATAATAGATGAAATATTAAAGAGGGTTCCTGTAATTTAATAGTTATGTTGGTTAATTATAATGAAGGTAAAAACACTTAATTTGGATTTTAATAATAAGATGCAGCCAATTGAACTTAGTACAAGGCAGAATCTTTTATCAGAGATATTTGAGGGTAAATGGGTTGCAAGATATAAAGGTAGGGGAATGGAATTTTCCGAATATAGAAATTATGTTTATGGGGATGATGCAAATAATATTGATTGGAGAGCAAGTCTAAGGTCAAATAATCTTTTGGTTAGGCAATTTGAACAAGATAGGAGTGTAAACGCTTTGTTTGTTCTTGATGTAAGTGATAATATGCTTTTTAGTTCTAGGCAAGATGGTAAAATGAAAGTGGAATATGCAGCTGAATTAGTTATGGCTATGTCAAGACCAATACTAAACACAGGTAATGCTGCAGGATTAATTATGTTCAATAATACTATAGTGACTAAACTTGACCCTAATATTGGTCTTGCTGTTGAACATCGAATGAAGTCTTTATTGACAAATCCTGAAAATTACGGAGGTAAGTTTAACTTTAATAAAATGATGAAAGTTCTTTTAAATTTAAAAGAAAGTAAACTTGTTATAATAATTATTACTGATTTTATAGGGCTTAAAAAAGGATGGGCTAAGTATATTGAAATTTTGAATGAGAAATATGATATTATTGGAATAATGGTTAAAGATCATCGTGATAGATATCTTCCACCTAGAGGGCAAGTTGTTGTACAAAATCCTTCATCTAATAAAAGAATTTTTGTTGATTCCTCAAAATATGGAAAGTTATATCATCAAACAATACTTGATGAGGAAAGAAATATTTCAAGATTGTTTAAGGCAATGAAGTGTGATATGTTAAGGTTGGAAACAACAGAAGATGCTTTTTCAAAATTAGTTAAGTTTTTCAGAAAGAGAATTGTTGTAAATTCTTAAGTTTCTGATGAGTGTTATTAATATGATAAAAATAATTTTTGAAAATCCTGTATTTTTGTGGTATTTGTTAAGTATACCTATACTAATTATAAGCCATTTTACTTTTTTAAAAAATGCAAGATTTAAAGCTATACGATTTTCAAATTTTCGAACAATTGAAAGATTAACTGGTGTTGGCCCAGATAAAGTTATGACAAAGAATTGGAGTATGTTAATAATGAGGTTATTTGTTTTATTCTCTGTTATTCTTGCAATAAGTGCTCCTGTTGTATGGTATAAGAATTTTAGCCACGATGCAGATTTTGTCTTAGCTATTGATGCAAGTGCTTCAATGCTTGCAAAAGATTTTGAGCCAAGTAGATTGGGTGTAGCTAAGGAACAAGCTAATCTTTTTGTTACAAGTATTAGAGGAGATTCAACAATAGGCGTTGTGACTTTTGCAGGTAGCTCGTTTATTGATCAGCTTCCGACAAATAATAAGAACTTAATTAAGAATACTATTAGTAATATTGAGCCGATTGTATTAGGTGGAACAGATTTAGCAGGTGCAATTATTAGTTCAACTAATCTTTTAATTCTGTCTGAGCGAGGGAGAATTCTTGTTCTATTGAGTGATGGTAGTAATACTGTTGATACTTTTAACAAGAAGTCTTTGGATACTGCACTTAAATATGCCAATAATAACCAAGTTATAATAAATACAATTGGAATTGGATCTTCGAATGGTAGTATTGGGTATCTTCCAGAATATTATAATGTTACTGCAATTTATGATTCAGAACAATTAAAATATATTGCTAATTCTACTGATGGAAATTTTTATAATTGTGAGACTGTAGAGGTATTTTCTGAGGCATTTGGGGATATATTACGTAATCCTCAAAAAACTTATATTCATAAAGATTTAAATTCAATACTTCTTTTGATTGCGCTATTGATATTATTTTTTGAGTGGGGTTTGGCTAATACCAGATTTAGGAGATTGCCCTAGGGTTATTTTTTAGAAAATAATGCTTCAAACGGGCTTCTTGCTTGAAAATTAAATTTTCTGCGTCACAGGAGCTTCGTTCAAATCTAGTTAGAATAATTAGGGTATTTCTTCGAAACACTTTAAACATGTTCCAAACGGGATCCGTAGCAAACTTGTTTGCGAGGCATCCAATAAACGAAGTTTATTGAGTGTCTTTGAATCACTTTTGGAGTTTACTAAGGTATTCTTAAGAATACCTTTAATGCTCCAAACGGGATTCGAACCCGTGTCCTCGGCGCGAGAGGCCGAGATGATTGGCCGGACTACACTATTGGAGCAAAAAAAGAATTAGTCACCATTAACAATTTTTGCAATACTTGTTACTTTGTCTCCCGGTTTAAGTTTCATAATTCTTAGACCCTGAGTGTTTCTTCCTATAACAGAAATTTGGGAAGCTTGAGTTCTTATTACTTGCCCTTGTTTGCTCATAATGATTATTTCATTTTGATCATAAACTTGTCTTATCTCTACAACTTTTCCATTTCTTGGACTACAAATAATGTTTCTAACTCCTTTTCCGCCTCGTCTTATAAGACGGTATTCAGGAATGCTTGTTCTTTTTCCATAACCATTCTCTGTTATTGTTAGAATTGTAGCGTCATCTTTTGCAACAACTGCACCTATAACTTTGTCATTAACAAGAGTTATTGCTCTTACTCCTCTAGCACCTCTTCCTATTGATCGAGCATCTTTTTCATTAAATCTTACTGCTTGACCATTTCTTGTTGCAATCATTATATTTTCTGTGCCTTTTGTTTTCAGAACTTTAACTAATTCATCTCCTTCATCAAGGTTGATTGCAATAATTCCACCATTTCTTGGTCGACTATAAAGTTTTAGTTCTGTTTTTTTGATTACTCCTTTCTCTGTAACCATTGCAAGATATTCTGATTTACTAAAATCTTTTATTGGAATGACTGCACTAATAGAATCTTCTTGTTCTAAGTTTAGTAAATTAATTATTGCTTTTCCTTTACTTTGTCGTGAAGCTTCAGGTATTTTATAGACTTTTAACCAATGAACTTTTCCTTTGTTTGTAAAACAGAGTAAGTATGACTTTGTATTTGCAATAAAGATGTCCTCGATAAAATCTTCTTCTTTCGTTTGCATACCAATAACTCCCTTTCCTCCTCTATTTTGGATTTTGTAGCTTTCTATTGGCATTCTTTTAATATAACCGGAATTTGTTATCATGATTACCTGATCTTCTTCTTCAATCATGTCTTCAATGTCAACATCTTCCTCTTGATCTGATATTTCTGTTCTTCTTTCGTCTCCGAATTTTTCAATTATTTCTGTGGATTCATCTTTAATTATTTTTCTAATTTCATTGTCATCAGCTAATATCTTTTTCAATTCTTCTATTAAGGTTAGAGTATCTCTTAGATCAGTTTTTATTTTGTCTTGTTCTAAGCCAGTTAGTTTTTGTAGTTTTAGATCAAGTATAGCTTGAGATTGTTTTTCGCTTAAATCAAATTCTTTTATTAGTCCTTCTCTTGCATCTTTTGCAGAATTGGAAGATTTAATTAATTTAACAACTGCATCAAGATTATTTAATGCAATTACTAGTCCTTCTAGTAAATGTGATTTGTCTTCTGCTTTTCGTAAATCAAATTTAGTTCTATTTACTATTACTTCTTTTCTATGATTAATGAAGACGTCTAATGCGTCTAGTAGTGTCAAAGTTACAGGTTTTTTATCTAGGATTGCGAGAAGATTAATTCCAAAGCTAACTTGTAATCTTGAATGTTTCATTATTTGTGCTTCAACAACTTCGTATGATGCATCTCGTTTTAATTCAATGACCACTCTGATACCTGTTCTATCAGTTTCATCTCTTATGTCTGCGATGCCTTCAATAACTTTATCTTTTACAGCATTTGCAATTTGTGTTATCATTAGAGCTTTGTTGACCATGTAGGGCAATTCTGTTATTATAATCGCATTTCTATTTCTTACTGTTTCTGGATGGCATTTCCCTTTAATTTTTATTATTCCTTTTCCTTTTGCATAAGCTGTTTGTATTCCTGTTCTGCCAAGTATTATTCCGCCTGTTGGGAAATCTGGACCAGGAATATATTCTATTGCTTCAGCTACAGTCATCTCAGGATTATCAATTTTTGCAATTATTGCAGAACAAACTTCTTTGACATTATGTGGGGGTATATTTGTTGCCATTCCCACAGCAATTCCTGAAGAACCGTTAACTAATAGGTTGGGTAATCTTGCTGGAAGAACTTCTGGTTCTTTTAATGATCCATCAAAATTTTCTACAAAAGAAACTGTTTCTTTATTAATATCTTGAAGTAATTCTTCTGTAATCTTCATCATCTTTGCTTCAGTATATCTCATTGCTGCAGGGCTATCTCCATCTATACTTCCGAAGTTTCCCTGTCCATTAACTAAAGGGTATCTAAGTGAGAAATCTTGTGCCATTCTAACCAGGGCATCATATACTGATTGATCTCCGTGAGGGTGATATTTACCAAGGCAGTCACCAACAATTCTTGCAGATTTTCTAAATTGCTTATTGTACTGTAAACCAAGATCATTCATTGAAAAAAGAATTCTTCTGTGAACTGGTTTTAACCCATCTTTTGCATTAGGAAGTGCTCTTCCAATTATCACAGACATTGCATAATCTAGATATGAAGTTTTCATTTCTTCATCAATTACTTGAGGGATTATTTTGTTATTTTTTGTTTCTAGATTTTCATCATTCCTAATGTCTTTTTCTTCATTATTCTTAAGAACTTTATCGTCGTGCACCATACTAAAACAAGAAAGAGTTTAGCTTTATAAGTGTTGTGTTTTTATATTGGTTTTCACTCATAAAAAGCTAATGATTTTATGTTATTTGATAGTTATATTAACTGGGGCTGGTCCGGCAGATAAATCGTTTCCATCCCAATTAACTTTCCACACAATTATTCTTTGATTGGAAGTTGCTGATCTTAAATCAGAAAATTTTTCAAAGTGCTTTGTGTATTCTCCATCAAAATAAAATAATTTTGTAAATGTTGAAATTGCCAAATCTTGAGAACTAATAACTGCTTTGTTTCCAATATTTAATACTGAAATATCTACACCGCTTGTTGAAGAATTATATGTTTTTAATTCATTATTAATCTCAGTAGTAAACGATCTTATATCTATTTTATCTTCACCGATTTTTGTTGCGCCATTATATACTCCTAATATTCCTTCGCCTGTTTCAGTTAATTTATTAAAAATATACTTTTCTATAACTAAATCTGCGCCATTTTGTGAACCAATCTTTAGATTAATATTACAATTAACTGTATTGTTAATGTGTAAACAAGAGCCTGTACCAAGGTATCCTGGCCAATCACTTATCCACGTATTTGCTTCTTTCTCGTTTTGAAGCATATTTATTTCATCAAATAAAACTTCAATCTCTGCATCTTCATAATTATGTTTTTTTGCAAGTTCTGTAAATGCCGCAAAATCTTTGTTTTTTCCATTGTAATAAAGATCTGCTTTTTTGAAATCCCAAAGCCCAAAATGTGCCCAAACTGCAGATTTAGAAACCAGATCTTCGCTGGTTATATAATATGCTTCTGGGGGATTACAATGTGTTTTTTGTAAAACCATATTTGCTAAACTATCCTCAATTCCCCTATTAAGTAATATTTCTTTGGCATCTAGTTTATTTTCTTGAACTATTTCATCAAGAATTTCAACAGTTAATGCAGGATTGTCAAGTTCACTATTTAGTGTATCAAATGCATCGTTTGACCCACAATGAAGCATTCTTAATATTCCAACAGTCAAATTTTCATTGCTTGTTACAAGTGATTTTCCAACCCAGTGAGCCATAGGGGTATTCTGGCTTGCACCGTCAAAAGTTACTGCTCTATCGGCAACTGCTTTAAACCAATGTCCAAAATCCCACCATGAGGTAATAATTGCTTTTTCATCTGATTCTGCTCTTATTTTTGACAGTGAATCATACCATGCATCATTCATTTGAGGTATTTCGTTTAATGCAGTTGTATGAGCTGCATCAAAATAATTTACAAAAATAATTATTATAAGAACCAAAACAATTGCTTTTGTTGCAATCTTTGGTATATCAAATAATGTATGTAACTTTTTACTTAGTTTAATAAATATTATCCCAATTGTTAATCCAACCATTAATGAGAAAGGGTGAATTCCCAATAGAACAAATCTTATTCCCCTAACTGAAGCAAAAATTGTTCCTGCGAAAAGAGCACCTAATAATGCAGGGAGTAATATACTTGCTCTTTCTGTTTTATCTTGAAATAAATTAACTAATATTCCTGCTGCAATAGTTAGTAGAACCAAAAATATGTAAAAGTTAGGACTGATATTTGTTATTGCAGATTTGCTGGTTAAAATTAAATATATAATTGTTGAACCAGTAAGATAAGTCCATGTTTTTTTATTATATGTCTTTATTAGTGATAAGGGAATCGCAAGTAGTGCAATAAAAATCATTGTCTGACCAAGGTTGCTAGATGATAGTGCTCTTGTTATTCCTGATAAGCTCTGAGCATTTAATTCTGCTACGGTGGTATAGACATTTGGCCATAATGTTGAATGAACTGCATTTTGTATACCTGCAGATTTTGTTATTGAAGTTAATGCGTTAATAACTGTTTGAATTCCATTAAGTATTATTGTTGTTAAAAGATATAGTACGGTTATAAGAATGTTTGATCTAACAACTCTAGAGTGAAATATTTTAATATGTTTTTTCTTTGATTCTTTTGAATCAATAAATATTTTTATTATTTGATAAAGTATCATCCCAATTAGTATTGCAATTAAAATATCAAATGAAAAATACCATCCTCCTCCCCAGGTCTTGTAAAATATCCAGGTTGAGATTCCCGCTAATATCGCAAATAATCCTTTTTTCTTATAGCTTCTTGCAGAGAATGCTTCTATAATAAACCAAAATATAAATAGTGGCATGGTTATACCATATGCATCTGTATCTACAAATCCTGCAGGAGTTCTACCTAATAGATAAGGGTGTATTCCAACAAGTAATGCTGCGACAAATCCTCCTACAATGCCAGCATATCTTTTAATAATAAAGAATGCGGGTATAAGGCCTAATAGGATAATTAGTGCAGGAATAATATATATTGAGTTTAATAGTGGTGTTCCTGGTTTAAAAAAATTAGATATTTTGTATGTCCAAGAAAGAATTAATGCATGTCCATCAAGTGTCATTTCCCTGCCTTTTGGGGCAATTTCGTGTGTATTCCAGCATATTCCATCTTTTATTTCATCACATACAGTTCCTTCTTCAACTAGGTTTGCTGCTTTTAAATAATAATAATAGGGATCTATTGCAAGTAAATACGTCTGATTGTTGTCGTCTTGAAAATCAGCTTTAAATTGTGTTGATAATTGTTCTTTAGAAAGTTCTATGTTATTTTTTTCTGTTTGATAAATTTCTATAAATCTTTTATCTATAAGATCATTTTTATTTGTTTCTGGCAGATTAGGGTATTCTGTGTCTATTTGTGCTTTTATTTGAGACTTGTAATGACTAATTATTGAGTTTTCTGCCCAATTTTCTGTTTGTGGTAATGTTTCAGTATATAACCTAAAATACATTGAAAAAAACATTGCAACTAATATCAATAGTATTATTAATGCAGTTTTATTGAATATTTTTTTATTAGAAAATATTTTTGTTGCTTTAAGTTTTATACCTTTTATATTTAGCTTAGTTTCAATAGTATCGCTAGTATTGTGTTTCTTATGATCGTTCATTAAAATACCCCTTAGATCTGTTGTGTATAAGAAGTTTGTTAGAACTTCTTGCAAGTTCAAAAGTTGATTTATATTATGGAATCAATTTTTGTTGTTTTAATATTTGGAAATAACTTATTTTTTTATAAATGTTTCAGTTATTTTAGTTTTTGTTTATAGGTATTTATAGGAAACATTTGGAATAGGAGGATTTTAGTTATTTTAACAATTTATATAGGTATTTAAAGGATTTCTTCTAAATATTGATTTGTAATCACTCTAAAATAGAAATATTTAAATATAACACTGAATATTTAGGTTTAAATAGTTAAATTTAGTACATTTTCTGAAAAAAAGGGGAGAGATAGTAGTAAATAAATCATTTTAATGAAATATTTAACGCTTGAGGGGATTTAAATGAAAAAAATAAATACAATAGGAATTTTAGCATTTATAATAATTGCAACTTTACTTCTTTCTGCTTGCAGTTTGACTTATATGCCTGACAATGAAACTGCATTTGATATGGATTCAGATGCGCTTTATGATAGAAGTGAAATTATGTTTGATGATGTGTCTGATTCAGGTTTGTCTGATGAAGATAGAGAATTAATAAATTATGCTGAGGATGGTATTACTGAATCAGATGTTTCTATGACAATAGATGCTATTGAGGGTGAACTTATCGATCTTCAACCAAAAGCAGTTGATCCAGATGATGATTTAGTCGAATATTCTTTTTCAGGACCATTTAACGATGTCGGTCTGTGGCAAACAAAAGATGGTGATATTGGAAAATATCTTATAACCATAACTGCAACTGATGGAGATTTAATAATAAAAGAATATGTTTTAATAATTATGCATGCTCGGAATAGGGCTCCAGTTATTGAGTGTCCAGAAGATGTAGTTGTTTTTGAAACGGGAATTGTAAATTTAAATTGTAACCTTTATGATTTAGAAAATGATGTTTTTTCATTATCTTATTCCGGTTGGATGACTTCTGATGAATATACAACGACTTATGATGATGCAGGAGAGTATACAGTTATTGTATCTGCAAGAGATAGTGAGAATAATACTATTCAAAAAGAAGTAAATATTATTGTAAAAAATAAGAATAGGCTTCCTATGTTAAGCGGTGTTGAAGATGTTTACGCAACTGAATCAGATATTATTATTATGGGTGTTAGTGCTGTTGATCCTGATAGTGATAATCTTGTTATAACTTTTGGTTCACCTTTTGATGAGGATGGTGTATGGATCACTGCAGATGGTGATGATGGATCTTATGCTTCATATGTGCAAGTAAATGATGGTGTTGATACTGTAACTGAAAGTTTTAATGTTTTTATTGAACATTTAAATACAAGACCTTACTTGGCTCCAATTGAAGATATTGAGATAACTGAAGGAGATCTTGTTTTAATAGAAACTAATTCAACTGATGCTGAAGATGATGAGTTAACAATAACTTTTAGTGGTTGGATGACTTCAGAAGTATATGCAACAACTTATGATGATGCAGGTGAGCATTATGTAAAAGTTACTGTTAGTGATGGAGAACTTGAAGTTTCACAAAATGTAAAAGTAACTGTTGCTAATTTGAACAGGCCTCCTGTGTTTGTTGTTCCAGGATAATTATTATTTATTCAACTTTGTTGTGTTTAGTTTTGCTAAACAACCAATAGTCTTTGACTATTGTGTTAATGATTAAATTTTTTTAATTTTTGTTTAATAATGTTCAATAACTAATAGTTATTGAACATTTTATTTTAGAAATATAAAGGTGAAAACATGAATAAGAAAACAAGTTTATTGATAATACTATTATTAATAATAGTACTTTTAGGAGTATTAAATTTAATGTGGGTTATGGATATTAAAGATACAGAATTAGAAGTTAATATAGATTCTTCTGTGCCTGTATTGTCTGGTCAAACTGTGAAAACTGTTTTTATGACACAGCATCAAGATAGACTTTATCCAGAAACAATTACTGCAAATAAAGGTGATATTTTAATAATTAGTTTTGCAGATAAGAATGTGACAACTTTGGAAATTCCTGGTTATGATCTTACTCAAAAAGTTAAGGTTTATAATTTTGAATTATTTTTAGATAAACAGGGAACTTTTGAAATATATTGTCATGATTGTGTATCTAAATTTCCTACAGTTCTTATTGTTGAATAATTTAGATTCCGGCTTTTTGTCGGTGCCAATAACTCTTGAAGTTATTGAGCATTTTTATCTTTTCTTAAAGAAATCTTTATAAATAGTTTATTTCTTCTATTAGTAATGTACCGAGTCCGTAGCTTAGTCTGGTGGAGCGCTGGTCTTATATGGCCAAATCTCGTTTTAGGGGTTTTGTTCTGAGTTAGTCAGTGGTCGGGGGTTCAAATCCCCTCGGACTCATTTTTTTTCTTATGAATTTGTTTTGGGATTTGAACATGTTCCCGTGGTACCAATTGGGCTCATTTCTATATTATATTTCTACTATAACAAAAATATTAAATACTAAGACTTCTAAGTTAGTTAATATGAAGAATAAAGAGATATTTAATTGGCTTGTAAGAGAACACGTTGGTAGAGATTGGATAAATGTTAGAAAATATGTAAAAGATGGAACCTTAAATTCTATGAAAATTATTCCTGGTAATACTGAAAATCCCTATTATGGAGGAATCCTTATTTTTGCAAAAGGAAAAAAGTTTGCAACTAATCTAAAAAAGATGAATATCGTGCTTGCAGGAAAGATGAATGTTTCTTATAATCTTTCTACATTCGATAGGTTTAGTAGATATTGCAAGAAGTTTAGAGTTGAAGATGGTGCAACAGTAATTGATAAGAGTAGTGGATTGGCTTATCATGTTTCTGTTTTTAATAATAATCCTCAGATATTCTGGACATTTAAAGAAAGGTGGAATTTCGCATTTAATGGAGTTTATAAGACATATAAGATTGGGAAGATGCTTCCATCAGATTTTACAGATAATAAAGGATTAAATAAAGTTGGTGATTCAGTGGAGCTTATAGGTACTAAAACTTATGTTGCTATTGTTTTGCCTCAAGCATATCCTAAAGTTCATACGTTTCAAATAAAAAGAACTGCATATACTTCTCTTGGAATGGGTAAAGTGACTCATTTTGATAGTGAAGGGTTGTTAGAAGAGTTTTATCTTGCGTACATACCTAAACATAAAGGAGAATTTCTCGATGCAAAGCATAAGGTTGTTGGGGTATATAGGTACTATGACCGTAGTAGAGGAGTAAAGAAAATATTCAGAAGAGAATTATTAATAGGTTTTGGTGATTTAAAGAATATTGGGATGAATTAAAGAAATAGTTTCTTATACAACAAAAATCAAATTTTTGAGTATCATAAACTATAAAAATAATTTTTGATAGTTAAGATAAATATTGTTTGCAACTTCTTCCTCGTTTAAACCTTTAAGTTCTGCAATCTTTCTTATGACAACAGTTACATTGCTAGAATCATTAATTCCCCCTTTAATGGGTGCAAGAAAAGGAGAATCTGTTTCTGTGAATAATCTATTGAGTGGCGTAATGTTAATTATAGAATGAAAGTGCATTGCTCTTTCAACGTTGGCAGGAATTGAAAAATACCAACCATTATCAATAATTCTTTGAACAAATTTTTTCTTGCCTGAAAAACAATGCATAACTACCTTTTTTGCATTCATTTCCTCAAGTGCAATTATTGTGTCTTCTTCTGCCTTTCTAGAGTGAACAATAATTGGGATGTCTTTATCGATAGAAATTTGTATTAGTTCTTTAAAGTATTTTATCATTAACTCTTTGGCTTCAATGGTTAGAGGCTTTTTGTGTTCAGGATTTCTTCCTCGGAAATAATCAAGACCCACTTCTCCAATTGCAATGCACTCATTGTTTCTGATAAAGTTAAATTCTTTTTTAATTTCTTCTTCAGAATATTCTGCAAAATGTGTAGGATAGAATCCGAGTGCAGGTTTAACAATATTGTATTTTTGTGCATACTCTAGAGATTTTCTATTGCTCTCAGGCTCAGTTCCTTGGGTTATAATTACTTTAATTCCTGCATTCCTACATTTATCTATAACCTCATCAAGTCTCTCAACTAAGCCCTTATAGCTTAAATGGGCATGCACATCAATTAGTTCCATAATAGTGCATTAAATAGAATGTGTTTATTAATTTTGTGTAGAATATAAGAATCAAAAATAAGAATAATAAAATTAGGATTATTTCTTTAATCTTTTACGCTTTTCTTTCTTCATTCTTTTACGTTGCCACTTCCAACGCATTTGACCTTTCTTTTTCCAACGTCTTGAACTTCTCTTCAATTTATCACCAAATTCTCATATTTTATTTTTGTTTCTTTCCTAATGGAAACCTCATATAATTTAAAATGCTCCAAACGGGATCCGTAGCAAACTTGTTTGCGAGGTGTCCAAT
>CAYONI010000001.1:21045-100514 GCA_964405295.1 uncultured Methanosarcinales archaeon
GAAGATTATTGAGCATCTTTGAATCCCTATAAATTTAAAATGCTCCAAACGGGATCCGTAGCAAACTTGTTTGCGAGGTGTCCAATAATCGAAGATTATTGAGCATCTTTGAATCCCTATAAATTTAAAATGCTCCAAACGGGATTCGAACCCGTGTCCTCGGATCGAAAATCCGAGATGATTGGCCGGACTACACCATTGGAGCAAACTCTTGTAACTAATTGGATTAAACTTCTATTTAAAAGCTTTTTGAAATTAGCAGAGTAATAAAATGAGTCCGAGGGGATTTGAACCCCCGACCACTCGATTATCAGTCGAGCACTCCACCGGACTAAGCTACGGACTCATGGCGCCTTTGGTCAGAATCGAACTGACGACCTGTCGGTTAACAGCCGACCGCTCCAGCCACTAAGCTACAAAGGCATGATTGTGAGGGGTAAATATTGATTTATAAAAGTTTTGTTGTTTGTAAGTTGTTTACTTACATACTCAAAAATATTATTTTTGTTGTTCTAATCATTAAAAATTGAATTAATTATTTCTTTAGAATCAAACTTTTTTAAGTCTTTATATTCTTGTCCTGTTGTTATAAATAGGATTGGTTTTTTTGTTATATGACTTATTGAAATTGCTGCACCCCCTTTCTCATCAATATCTGCTTTTGTTAAGATAATTCCGTCAATGCCAACTGATTTATTGAACTCTTTTGCTTGCTCAACGCAGTCATTACCTGTAATGCTTTCTCCAATAAAGATTTTAAGATCAGGTTTTACAACTCTAATAATTTTTTCAAGTTCTTGCATTAGATTAAAGTTGCTATGCAATCTTCCTGCAGTGTCTATTAATACAACATCAATTGATTTTGATTTTGCATGTTCTATTGTATCATATGCAACTGCTGCTGGATCTGCACCATAATCATGTTTTATTAGTTTGGTATTAAGGTTGTTTGTGTGTTCTTCTATCTGCTGAATTGCTGCAGCTCTAAATGTGTCTGATGCTGCAACTACACATGTTAAGTTGTTATCTTGAAAATATTTTATTAGTTTTCCTATTGTCGTTGTTTTTCCTGAACCATTAACTCCTAACATTAATATTTTGTAAGGTTTTTCTGAAGTTTTTATTTTCTCGATTAAGTTTATTGGTTCATAATCAAACAGTGATTCTATTGTTTGCCTCAAGTTGTTTAGAATTATTTCATCTATTGATCTTCTCGTTACTTTTGTACTTTCTAATTCTTTTTTAAGATTAAACTTTATTTTTTCAATAACTTCAACTGCAACATTATTTTCTAAAAGTGCAACTTCAAGATCCCAGAATAATTCATCAAACTTTTCGTCTGTAATATTTAACTTAATTATTTTTTCTGATAGTTTTTTGAAGATTCCTTTTTTCTTTTGTGTTGGGTCGATAAGTTTTTCTTTTTCTTCTTCTGCAGAGATTTCTGCTTCTTGTATATCCTGTTTTTCATGAGCAGGAAATTTAGGTTCTTTTTCTTTATGTTTTTTTTTGAATATGCCAAGAATCCTTTTTTCTTTTTTAGGCTCTTTAATTTCTTCTTCTGACTTTTCTTCAGGAACTTCTTCTTCAGTTTTCTTTACAATAACTTTTTTTTCTTCTATAGCTTCAAGTTTTTCTGCTGTTTCTTTTTTCCCTTCTTCTTTAATTTCTTCAACTACTGGTTTCGGAGATTCTTCAATAAATTTTTCCTTTGGTTCTTCTTCAGCTTTCTCTTCTATAATTTCTTTAACTTCTTCTTTCGCTGGTTCTGGAATAGGAATTTCTTCCTCAACTGCATCTTCAGCGTCAATCTTCGCCTGCTCTTCTAGAATCTCTTCTTCAATAGATTTAAGTTCCTCAGGTGCTTCTTTCTTCTTCTTAGAGAATATTTTTTTGAAAAAGCTTTTTTTCTCTTTTTCTAGAACTTGTTTCTCTTCTTCACTAATTTGATCTTCAGAAATAGTTTTAGCTTCTTCTGTAATTTCCCCAGCTATTTTTTCTGAGGTTTCTTTTATTTTCTTTTTTAGGAAGCCAAACATTTTATTGGGTGTATTTTAATTTTTTTAATAATTCACTTAATTCTGTTGTTACTAAATTTTTATTCTCTTTTGTTCTTTCAATTTGTTTTAAAATTAATCCTTTCACTTCGTTTACTGACATTTCAGTCACTATGCCTTCTGTGCCTATGTTTACTAAGAATTTTGAATTATCTGTTATTTTTGCTTTAAAGAATATACCATTAACAATTGGGACAAGTATTTCAGTTTCTTTCTTTTCTTTTTCAAAATCGTTGAGTGTATTCTTAATTACTTCTAAATCTTGTAATTGTAGTTCCATGTCTTGCAGATATTTCTCGAGCATCTCGGTATTTTGTTGCATTCTGAACATTTCTTCGTAATCTGTTTGTGGTTTCATTTTAAGTATCCCAAAACTTCATCTGCATTAGTTATTTCTGGTCCTCCTGATTCTTCACCTATCAAGAAACCATTTTTATTAGATACAATCCCAGATTTTACATATGGTGATCCCATATTAACTGTTCCTGTATCTACTTTAACACCAAATGTTTCTTCAACTGTTTTTATATCTTCATTTGATGCTTCTCTATGAATTAGTGCTTTTTTTTGATTGTTATTTATTACTGTTGCTGCACCGACGATTTCAATGTCTGCAATCATTCCTACTTTAACATTAATTCCTAATATGCTTTTTAGTTTTTTTATTTCGTTATCGGTATAATCAGGATTAACTATTGCGTTTTCTCCTGAGATAAGCATGTTGTTTCCAAAACAAGTAAGTTCAGTATTAAACACGATAAACTCAGTGTTATGCTTCTCACCTATAACTTTAAGTTCTTTAAGTTCTTTTTCAAATACAATTTCAGGGATTAGTATTTTATCTTTTGTTCCGTTAAGAAATACTCCTATTAGTGTTGTTCCTGCAATGCTAACTTTATAGCATGGAACTTTTAGAACTTCTTTTACGTCTGCTAATTCTCTTTCATTAATTGATTTAGGAACTAATGCAAACTTATCATTCGCGTATATCATAAGTCCTATGTTTGATTCTCCATCTATTCTGAACTTTTTTACATGTACCATTAATTTACCCCTTGTTCTCTTAGAAATTCTGGTTGTTTATAAAGATTATTGAATTGTTGATGTGTTTGCAGAATAAGTTATCATCTTGTAGTGACAAATAGAAATATTTATAAACTAATAGTTTTAACTCATAGATATGGAATTTGATAATATATTACTTTCGATTAATTACACACCAATGTGGCTTTTTTCTAATAGCGTTAGCTATACTTGATTACATAAATAAATTCTAGATTTTATATCTACAGGAGCTAGAATTCTACTAATTTTTGCCTTTTTTTCAGAATATTAATAAACTAAAACAAAGGTGATAGAAATGATGTTAAGAATTAAAAATTTAATAAAGTTATTTGGAGATAAAGAAATATTTTCAAATGCAGAATTAATTGTTCAAGATAAAGACAGAATTGCTTTATTAGGCCAAAATGGTACTGGCAAGTCAACTCTGTTTAATTGTATTGCAGGAATTGAAGATTTTCAAGGATCAATAACTCTAGACAATAATCCTAAAGTTGCAGTAATGGAACAGGAAAAAGATTTTGATGATTTAGATCTTACTTTTGAGGATTATCTTAATCAAAAAAAAGAAAAGATTGACTTAAGGTTAAAAGGGTTAGAAGAACAAATAGGCGATCCAGAAGTTTATTCAGATATGAGTAAGTATGAGAAAGTAATGCATGAGTATGAATTACTTTGTTCAAGAACAACTGAGAGTGTTGAGCTTGATAAATTTAAAAAATTCCTAGATGAATTAGGATTTTCCTTAGATTTATTGCCACAAAAGATTTCAACTCTTAGTGGTGGACAAAAAACTGCATTAAGATTGTCTGAGTGCTTAGCCAAGAATGCTGATTTTTTATTATTAGATGAGCCAACAAATCATTTAGATTTTAAATCTCGTAAGTGGTTGGAGACATATCTTATTGATTCAGAAAAAACTATTATTGTTATTTCGCATGATAGATATTTTTTGGATAGGTTTGTTACTAAGGTTGTTGAAATAGAGAATAAAGTGTTAGAACTTTACAATACTAACTATAGTAGTTACATAGTTGAAAGAGCAAAGCATAGACAAATTCTTACAACAACTCATGCTGTGACAAAAAAGAAGAAAGAAAGGCTTTTGGCATCTATGAGAGAGAAACGAAAGTGGGCTCATAAAGAAGGTGATAAACGATTTAAGGTTATTGCAGATAATCTAGAAAGACGAGCAGAGAATTTGCCAGATACTTTTAATCCTGAAGATGACGATGCAAATTATATTTTCAAATGTAAAAATGGCCCCAGGTCAAGTAATCTTGTTTTTGAGACGAAAAACATTTCAAAACAGTTTGGCGATCAAATATTATTTGATAATGTAACTCTACAAATTCATAGAGGAGAAAGAATTGCAGTTGTTGGAGATAATGGTGTTGGAAAAACTACTCTGTTAAAAGTTTTAACTAGAAATATTGTTGTTGATTCAGGAGAAGTGAGTAACAATTCGGATTTGAGAGTTGGTTATTTTGATCAAGAAAGTAAAACTTTAGATTATAATCAAAAAGTTATGGATTATTTGAGATCAGAGTATGCTCACATGGAAGATTGGGACATATTGTCTTTAGCTAGTAAATTTGGGTTTGAACATGACATTCAAAAGAAAAAGATAAAGTCTTTGAGTGGTGGGGAAAAAGCTAGATTACAGCTTCTGAAGATAACTCTTGCAGGCTATAATGTCTTGATTTTAGATGAGCCAACAAATCATTTGGATTTGGAATTAAGAGAGGCTCTAGAAAAAGCATTATCTATATATGAAGGAACTGTTGTTTTTGTTTCACACGATAGATATTTTATAGATAAGGTTGCAACAAAAATTTTTAAGTTAAGTTACGCAGAGATAAAAGTCTTTGAAGGCAATTACTCAACAAATTTTTATTAATTCCGACTTGTCGGTGCCAATAAGTTTTATTGGTATTTATTTTTTTATTTTACTTTAACCTCAAAGCATCTAGATTTCTAGGAAGATTAACTTCAACGTTATAACTTCTTCTCATAGAAGATGCAAGGTCTGCAGCTTGTTTTTGCTCACCATGATTTACAATTATTCTTCTGGGTTTTGGATTGCATCTATAGACAAAGTTCATTAATTCTCGTCTATCTGAATGTCCTGTAACTGTAAACTTTTCTATTTGCAGTTTAAGCTCTGTTGTTACAACATTACTTTTATCTTTATAAGAAAATGCTCTTTCTCCCTGTTGTATTCTTCTGCCAAGAGAACCTGGCCCTTGATAACAAGTAAAAATTAAACTATGTTTTGGGTCATCACCTATTCTTTTTAGATATTCAACACTCGGTCCTCCAACAAGCATACCGCTTGTTGCAAGAATAATACAGGGTTCTGTTGACTCAATTAATTGTTCTCTTTCTTTTCTTGAGCCAATATGTTTTACATTTGGATATAAGAAAGGGTTATCGTTTTTGTGAAATATTCTGTTTCTCATCGTATTATTTAAGAACTCAGGATAAGCAGTATATATCGCAGTCATATCCCAAACCATTCCATCAATGTAAATAGGAATTTCTTTTATTCTCTTATCTTTAATCATGTCTTGAATAATAATAAGAACTTCTTGTGCTCTTCCTGAACCCAGTACGGGCATAAGAACTTTTCCTTTTCTTTCTATAGTTTCAGAAATAAGCTTTTTAAGCATTTCATCTTGTTCTTTAAATGGAGGTAAAACAGAATCTTTACCACCATATGTTGACTCAATCATTAAAGTTTCTAATCTTGGAAATTTGCAAGCAGCTTGACTTAGTGCATGAGTTTTTCCAAATTTTAAATCACCAGTGTAAAGTATGTTGTGTAAACCATTTCCAATATGTAGGTGAATCATAGAACTTCCAAGCATGTGTCCTGCATTATACAAAGTGATTCTTACGTCAGGAGTTATGTCTGTAACCTCTTCATAATTTAAGGTTATTGTATGTTTTACCATTTCTTTTACTTCTTCACTTGTATAGATTGGGTCTTGCCCATCGTTAATTTGAATCTTTACAAGATCTAATTGTGATAAACACATTATATCTCTTGTTGGTGCAGTGCAATAAACTGGACCTCTATACCCAAACTTAAATAAGTATGGTAGAAAACCAACGTGATCTAGGTGTGCGTGACTTATTACTACTGCATCCAGTTCGTCTATTTTAAATTCTGGAGCTTCTAAGTAAGGGTAAGGAGCTTTATTATCTGCAACATTTATTCCACAATCAAGAAGTACCCTTGATTCAGGAGTTTGTAATAGGATCGCAGATTTTCCTACTTCCCTTGCTGAACCTAGATAAGTTATTCTTACCCATTCTTCTTTCTTTTGTCTTAGCCAGCCATTATAGATTCTTTCTCCTGTTTTATGAAGAAAGTTTCTTCTGAAATCTGAGTTCTCATAGAGTACAGCTCTTATATTTTCTACTATTTTACTTTTGATTGCAGCGGTTCTTTGAATTGTTGGAACCCAGAAAGTTTTCTTTTTTATTTCAAGGAGCTTTTCTCCTGATTTTCCTATTGCGATTCCTGGCTTTTCTGCTTCAATTGTTACACAGGACCTTTGTGAATCAAAATTAATTTGTCCTATTCCTGCGTCTTTCCCAATTAATTTCTTAATTTGTTTTTCTGCTTTTTCCATATCCATACATATACTTGGGTCTGGTCTAAGCTCTATTCTTTTCTTTAGTCTATTAACTATTGATTTAACATCAGTTGTTCCATCAAAAACGTATTTCTCGTCTTTGGTATACAAAACTATGTTTGCTCCTTCAAAAGCCGCAGCTGAGATTTTACCTTTTGGTAAATCATTTGTTATTTCTTTTAAAATATCTAACATTTTTGTTTTCACCTTTAATTAATGTTTGAACTAAACACTTTTTTAAGATAGTATGAATCTAAGATTTTCTTTTTTTTAAACATATAAAATAAAATGATAAAAATTAAATTTTATTGGCACCGATAAAATTGGAATTAATAAATGCCTGTGTTGATTTTTCCAGATTCAACAAATTTAAATCCGTCTTTATCTAGGATTGCAATATCGAATCCGTTTCCAGACATTGTATCTCTTTTTAATGATGCATTAATTGCTTTTTTTGCTAATGCAATTCCTTCTTTTTGAGTCATTCCTTCTTTAAAATCATTTTCTAGAACACCTATTGCATAAACACTTCCTGATCCTGAAGATACAAAAGTTTTTATTGATGTAACAGAGCCATCAGGATATAAATCGTATAGTGATAATTCACTATCTAATCCTGCAAGCAAAAAATGTGCAATTCCTTGTATCATAGAAGGAGTTCTTATTGAACTATATAGCATTCCTGCAAGCATGTTCGCTGCTTCCTTAGCAGTTGTATTTCTGTTTGTTTGATTTTCTTTTAATGCTAATTGAGCTCTAATAACTTTAATTAGTAGTTGTGCTTCACTAACAGTTCCTGCCATTGTTAATGCGAATCGATCATTGATTTTTATAACTTTTTTAATATCCCCGCTTGTAACCATATACCCTGCTGTAACTCTTTTATCTGCAGCAAGAATTATGCAATCTTTACATACAATCCCCATAGTCGTTGTTCCAGTACTTAATGTATTTTCATTCTTATTCATCGAAAAACACCTTTTATAATTTTATAGAAATCCTCATATTTAAGAATTATACCGATATAAACCTTATTTTATTTATAAATTTTTTGTCTTAATCCCTATCTTTTTTGAAATATTTATTATATAGATTTACTGTTTGCTTGCATACAAATTCTGGTATTGCTCCCTTACCATCTTGTCTGATAAGCCCATCTGCTACTATTAAAACTCCTGCACCTATTAATATGTTGTCACATGTGCTGTTAGCACAAGTTGAGAGATATACTCCTGTTCCCATTAATCCAATTCCAATAACCGCTTCTGCTTTTGAAACTATTTCATACAATTCAGCCATAATAAACGTAAATGCAAGTGGGTATATAAATATTAGTTATCTATTTCATAGAAGGTCTTAAAACACAAAACTTTTATAATTAAAGCCAACCAACTCCTATTAGGAGGCTTAAAATGGAATATTCAAGCATTAAAGATGCATTAGCTAAAAAATCAGGAAAAGTCAAAATCAGGGGATGGTGTTACAGAGAAAGAGGTTCAAATGCTGTTCGTTTCATAGTTATGAGGGATTCATCAGAAATAATCCAGTGCGTTTTTGATAAAGAAAAACTAGTGCCAGAGTTATGGGAAGAATCTAAAAAAATTAAGATGGAAGCTTCATTTGAGGTTAGTGGGGAACTAGCTAAGAATGAAAAAGCTCCAACTGGTTATGAAATTCAAGTCGAAGAATTAAAAATAATTGGTTTGTCAGACACCTATCCTATCTCAAAAGATTTTAGTCCAGAGTTTCTGTTAGATCAAAGACATCTTTGGCTAAGAAGCAGAAAGATGACTGCGAGTCTTAAGATTAGATCAACTATTTTATTCGCACTACACGAATTTTCTAGAAAAAACGGGTTTATTGAAGTGCAAGCACCGTCTTTAAGTGGTGCAACAAGTGAAGGTGGATCTGATACATTTGAAGTTAAATATTTTGATAAAAAAGCTTATTTAACTCAATCTTGGCAATTTTATGCAGAGAATGTGATTAATGCAGTTGAAAAAGCATATGCAATTGCGCCAAGTTTTAGAGCTGAAAAATCAAAAACTCCTTGGCATGTTACAGAATTCTGGCATTATGAAATTGAAGGTGCCTGGATGGATTTAGCTGACAATATGAAACTTGCAGAAGAAGCAATTGAGTATTCAATCAAGATGGTTCTGGCTGAGAATAGATCTGAATTAGAAATTGTTGGTGCAGATATTTCTATGTTAGAAAAAATTAAAGCCCCATTCAAAAAAATTACTTATGAAGAAGCAATCAAAACTTTAAATGATAATGGGCACAAAATAAAGTCAGGAGATGATTTCGGTTCTGCAGAAGAAAGAGGTCTTGCAAAGTATTATGGAAATAATTTTGTTTTTGTTACAAATTATCCTTTATCTCTTCTAAAGTTTTATCATGGTGAAGATGAGAAAAAACCTGGAACAGGAACTAATTTTAATTTACTAGCACCTGGTGTTGGTGAGATGGTCGATGGTTCACAAAGAGAACCTGATTTAAAGAAGATCATTGAAAGGTTAAAGAATGCTAAGATGGATTTAGGTGCTTCTGATTGGTATCTAGATTCTCGAAGATACGGAAGTGTTCCGCATGCAGGTTTCGGTCTTGGTGTAGAAAGATTTGCAGCTTGGGTTTGTGGTTTCAAGACGATCAAGGATTCAATTCCTTTCCCGAGAACACCAAATAGATTTAGCCCTTAGGGGCATTATTTTTATTTTTCCTTATAATCATCCATTTCTTCTTTTATTCTTGCAACAAAATGTGAATAGTCTTTTGCAAGAACATTTGCACCACAAGCGTGCTCGTGGCCACCGCCGTAGGCTTGTTCAAATTCTTTTATTATTTTATCTAGTAAAGCTCTAACATTATAGTGTGCTGCTCGTAGAGAGCAATGAAGAAATCCAGATTTCTCTCTGCAGATAAAAATGAATTTGTCAGGATATCTATATAGCATTTCATTACTTAGCATAGCACTAAAAGACATTCTGTCATTTTGATATTTGTATGCAATTAATTTTTCATCATTACTGTTCATTGATTTAATTACTTTTTCGTATTCATCTTGGAATTTTTTAGAGTGTTTTAAAATAAATTTTCCTTGTGGTGTTTTCTCGTCTAGGATTTCGTAAGGATTATGTATTCTTGTTAGAATTTTTATATTTGTTTTAACTTGTTTTGATGTTCCCTTAAGGCAAAAATCTAGAACTCTTGCAAGTTTTCCAATTTTACTATCAAACAATGCTTGTGCTGGATTTGTAATTTTTTCATCAAAAAGATTTTTGTATTGTTCACAAAACTCTTCTTTAAAATCTGGAATATACCAGTCTGCAACTGCACCAGCCATACCAAGCCACAAAAGTTTTTTATCATTAAGTATTTTGTATACCCAATAACTTGTTGGACTGTTATCTTTTGGATCATTAATCATTGGATTAAAATAATCTACTTTTTTACTTGCATCAGTTATAGGATGATGATCAATCCACAGTATTGGAACTTTTGCTTTTGTTATGAATCCGTCTGCAACCTGGGGTTTATCAAGAATTATTATTCTGTCCGGCGCATACTCTTCAACAATCTTAAGATATTGCTCATTAAGTTCTGGTGAAGTTTTAATTGGAACTCCTCTGCCATCTCCAATATGTTTGTAAATCATTAGAAACGAAGACAATCCATCAGGGTCATCATCAAATAATATAAGTGGCCTGTGCGTATTATCTAGTATTTTTCTTATTTTCTTTATTTCTTGTTCAGTTATCATCTTTTTAAGTGAAAAGCAGAATATTTAAAAAGATAGTCATTTTCTATACTATAGTAGGTAAGTAGCTAACTTTCGCTCTTAGAGTGAGGAAAGTCTGCCCACCATAAAAGGTCAGCACGTATGTGTGTCTTGAAAAGGACGGCAACCACTCAGAAACGGTACCTCTTGAGTGCAGAATGATGGATTAAATCCTGACATTGCTTAAGGATGGTTGAAACGGTGAGCCCTGACTGGTGCAAGTTGTATAACGCTTAGTAGAATGTTAGCAAAGTTCATCCAAGCTTCGGCTTTGGGACTTACAGAAGGCAGCTTATCGCTTGCCTACACTTTTAATTTTGGTGAGAACATGAAAAAAACTAATATAATCTTAATATCTGTGTTGATTATTTCTATATTGATTCTTTCTGGTTGCGGAAAGAACTATGTTTGTGCAGATGGGTCTGTAAAAGATGCAAAAGAATTATGTGCATACAACAAGGTTGCATCTATCCGAGATAGAGATGCAGATCAGAATGCAGAAAACTATGTTAAAGGTTATTTATTAAACACAGATTATAGATATACTTATGTTAATTCTGTTCTGAATGAAGGAGATTTTGAAGTTAAGTTTATTATCTCTTCTAAATATGATCCAAATACCTACGAATCTTTAATTCTTGTAGATGGAATCACGGGTAATCCTGAATGTGTAGAAGGATGTGATTTTATGCAGCAAGTTGTTGAAGTAAATCAAACAGAAATTTAAGGTTCTTCCTGTCTTTCAGCGAGATTTTTCTCTTTGTAAGGGCAATCGAGATATTGATCCGGCTTATAATGTGCACAAGTAGTATGTAAAACTAATTCTCCAAGCCCATATAACCCTCCAATAATTGCTGCCTTTTTCCAATTCTTTTTTACTTGTTTTATGATTAAAGGACCATACTTTTTTGTAATATACCTAGAACCAATAATTATGTGAGGTATTGTTAAAACAACCTTTACCCCAATTTTGCAACAAGCTTCAGCGATATCACCTACTTCGGTCATATCATCTGAGTCATTAATTTCTTTAATAGTTTTAACAAGTCCTATAGGGGCATGAATAATGTCTTTTATTGCTTCTCCTATGTCCGATAGTCCTTCATTAGTAATTTTTAATCCATAAAATGTAACACTCATCTTATCACCTTTATATGTGTAAAAGACGAAAATGCTTTTGAGTATTTAAACCCTTGCCATGTTGATAAATAACTATTTAAATAAGCTCTAATTGAGTAATTATATGATTCTTGGACATATAATTGGCAAAATAACAACAACTCACTTCACTTTTGAGATAGAAAAACAAACAAAGAAATTCGAGTTTGTTCAGATTTATCATAAGTTGTATGATTATGTTTTATGTCAGGTAATTGAGATTGAAAGAAATTCAAGAGATATTGCTAAATGTGTTGTTCTTGGAAGATTAGATGATAAAGGGAATATAAGGGGTATAAGGGTTCCTTTTGATCATAATTCTGAAGTTTTTAGAGCAGAAGATAAATTAATAAAAAATATTATTCAATTAGATTCTGAGAAAGATGCGTCTGCATTCCTGGGTGTTCTTGATGGTAGAAACATTAATGTTTTTCTTAATCTTCAAAAATTATTAACAAAGCATGTTGCAATTCTTGCAAAGTCTGGTGCAGGAAAGAGTTATTCTGTTGGGGTTCTTATTGAAGAGATAATAAATAAGAAAATTCCTTTGCTTGTTATTGATCCTCACGGAGAATATTCTTCGCTTAATATTGCAAATGATAATTTGCAAGAGTTAGAACTACTAAAAAAGTTAGGTTTAAAACCTCAGGGGTTTAAAGTAAAAGAGTATGGTAACACCCAGGTTAATCCTAACTGCATTCCTCTGAGGTTAAGTAATAAACTTGCTAGCAGTGAGGTAATGCACCTTTTACCAAAGCTAACTTCTAATCAGCAAGCCATTCTCTATGGTGCAATAAAGAATATTGAAGAGCTTAATTTTACTAACTTACTGCTCGAATTGGATGCAGAAGAAAATAATGCAAAGTGGGGAATAATAAATATTATTGAGCACATTAAAAACTTAAATGTATTCTCTGAAAATCACACTCCTTATCAAGAATTAGTTAAACCTGGTTCTTGTTCAATCATAAATCTAAAGGGAATTTCTCCTGATGCACAAGAAATTATTGTCTATAAACTATTAAAAGATCTTTTTGAGCTGAGAAAGAAGAATTCTATTGCACCATTTTTCCTTATAGTCGAAGAAGCACATAATTTTTGTCCTGAAAGGAGTTTCGGAGAAATGAAATCAAGCAAAATTTTACGAACAATTGCAAGTGAAGGAAGAAAATTTGGTATGGGCTTGTGTGTTGTGAGTCAAAGGCCTGCACGTGTAGATAAATCTGTTCTTAGCCAATGCACAACTCAGATAATTCTGAAAGTTACTAATCCAAATGATCTTAAGGCAATATCTAATAGTGTTGAAGGTATTAATTCTGAATCGATAAATGAAATTCAGAATCTTGCAATCGGAACTGCCATGGTAACGGGTATAGTTGATATCCCACTATTTGTTAATGTCAGGCCAAGAAAGTCAAAGCACGGTGGAACTGCAGTAGACATACTAAACATTGATGATAAATTCTTTGAAAAAGTTCAAGAGTTTAGTGAAAAAGAGTTGCTTCCAGTAATTGCACCAAAGATGACCATTAAGGATGTTATTCTTATGTCTGATTCTGATGTAGAAAATGTCAAGGTAATACTTGTTCCTGCATTCCAAGTTGTCTGTTGTGCAAAAGATAATGAGGAGTTTAATATTCTCGTCGAGAGAAGTAAAGGTGATGTTATCATTGATCTTGAAGAATTCAAGACAAAAAAGATCCCAGAATTATATTTATTAGACAAAGATGCAGTTACTGCACTTAAGCAAGCTCATAGGCTTAAAGAGTTTAAAGCAAAAGAAATAAAAGATGTGGATGATAGAGGTTATACTTTGCACTTACTTGTTGATTATGGTTATCTTACTCACGAGAAGAATCTTTACAAGCTTTCAGACAGATATATTTTTTCAAGACTTGATAAGTTCCAAGAGTTTTCTACAATAGAATATAAAAATATTGAGTATCATGAAAAGAAAGATGCAGTTGTTGACGATGAAGCAATAAAGAATAAATTGCATAAGTACACAACAGTTATTGAGTGTCGTGAATGTTTTGTTGTTAAATACGAGCCTGAGTGATTATTCTCCATAACAAGTTTTTTTATACAAGCAATTAATACACTTCTTATTTATTTTTCCTTCAAATGAAGGAAGTTTATCTGGAATAATTTTTCCTTCAAGAATTGTGATAACTTTATCTCTTGTAGAGAATATTTCATCTCTAAGAAAAGGGTTGAGAATAACTTCTCTGTCTTGTTCAAAGTCAAGGTATCTAACAATTCCAAATTCCACTTTTTTATTTTCATAGTGTTCTTGACAAAGAAGCATATAGCATCCAACTTGTAATTTGTGTGATGGCCAAACTCCTTGTCTTGGCATTGAGCCTGTTTTTAATTCTATTGGAACAACGTTCTCATCTGTGAATTCAACAGAGTCTATTATTCCTCTAAGCATTAGGTTCTCTGATTCAATAAACATTTCTGCTGTTTGCTCAGTTTTTATGTGTTGAAGAATATCTTTTCCTAAAACTTTGTGCTCAATAACTATTTCATGTATTGATTCTGCAACCTGTTTTGCTAGTGCGGTAAATGTTTCTATAAACTCGTTTGTTATTGTTTGAACATCTAAGTTAATCTTTTGCATTGTCTTAATGTTGTTAACTATGGTTCTTCTAACCAATTCAAGATAATTTTCTCTGAAAAGATTGAATATAAAATCAAAATCTCCTCTAGAAACTTTTGTAATAATAAAATCAAACCTTATGCTTGCCTCTTCTTCAATTTTGTGTCTGATTTTCCCCTTGACAAGTGCTTCATTTGGTTCTACTCGTATCTTTAAAACTTTAGAATAGTATATTTTTCTAGGGCAATATTGATACTCAGATAGTAATGTTACAGGAATTATCATATTATTAACAGTAGGTATTTTGTTTATAAGTTTTCTCTGAGTCTGACTTGTGTTTTCATAAATATTTTAAATACATCAGTTATTCTTGGTGTTATGAACCACTACATACTTCGATATGGAGAAATTGCACTAAAAGGTAAGAATAGAGGACACTTTGAAAATAGGCTTGCCGGTAACATTAATATCTATGTGAAATCACGTTATGACACAGATTCAAGCGTTACAAAAATAAGAGGAAGATTAGTTCTTGCAACTGATGCAGATGTTGATTTAAGGCCGATATTTGGTTTAGTTTCTTATAGTAAAGCAGTTAAAGTTGAGAAAGAAATTGAGGCAATCAAACAAATAGCTCTTGAAGAGTTTGCAAAGATATCTACCAGCCAAACATTTAGAGTTGAAACTCATAGATTAGATAAATCTTTTCCTATGAAATCTCCTGAGATAAGTCGAGATGTTGGTGAAGGGATTTATGAAAAATATAAAACCGAAGTTGATTTTAAAAATCCTGATGCAGTGTTGGGTGTAGAGATTCATAATAAAACTGCATTCATCTACACTGAAACAGTAAGGTGTTTTGGAGGTCTTCCTTTAGGTTCTTCAGAAAAGATTTTAGTGCCATTAAAAAATAACCGATCAATTCTAACTGCACTTAATCTGATGAGGAGAGGGTGTCTAATAACTTTTGTTGGCGATAAAAAAGAACTTTCTCTAATAAAATTATTTAATAATTATAAAGATCCTGTAATTATAAAAGAATATGAAGCTTTAAACGAGGAAATAAAAGCTTATGCTTCACCAAATGAAATTAGTAACCTTGATAAAGACAAAGATTTCCTCATGCTCTATCCTATTGCATTATTATCTGATAAAGAAGTTGAAGAGGATTTAAAGAAATATGAAGAAATACAAAAATAATGAGATTTTTGGTCATTCAACAAAGTTGAATACTTACAATAATATTTCAATACTTGGAACAAATCATATTGCTAAACAATCTATCACTGAGATAAAAAAGGCTTTCAAAAAGCTTAATCCTGAAATTGTTTGTTTAGAATTAGATAGCCAGAGATATGCTGGCCTAATGAGTAATAAAAAACAATCTTTTAATCCAAGAATAATTAAGCAGGTTGGTGTTAGAGGCTTTTTCTTCTCTTTTATTGGAGGGATTGTTCAAAAATCTTTTGCAAAAAAGACAGGTCATAAACCTGGTGTTGACATGAAGACTGCATCAGGCCTAGCTAAAAAGAATAATGCTAAAATATTATTGATTGATCAACCAATCAAGAGAACTCTTTGGAATATTAGCCATAAGATTTCTAAGAAAGATAAGAAACATTTTGGTTCAGATATTTTTTGGAGTATGATTCTTGCGCTTCTTGGTAAAAAACTTTTTTTTAAAGTATTCAGAAGTGATAAGATAAGAAAACTTATCTATAATCGAATTTTGTTTATTGGATCACAGAGTTTTGATATTAATACAATACCGGACCAAGATTTAGTTTTGCAAATGATGGAAAAAGTTAGATATGTTTATCCTTCTGTGTATAAAATTTTGATACACGATAGAAATAAGTTTATGGCAACAAATTTGTACAACATAACTCTGAAGAATCCTGGTAAAAAAATAATTGCTATCGTCGGTGCAGGACATGTTCCTGGTATACTAGAACTATTAAGGAAGTATGATGCTAAAAACTAAATATTCTTTTGCATAATTTTTACAAATTCTTTTTTGCCTTTCTCACAGGCTTTTAGGAGAATTTTTATACTTTTCTTTCTGATTGCATAGTTAGGACTCATCATTTTTTTAATGTCATTTTCAAACTCGAAAAGAGGTTTTTTAAAACCTTTTTTTACTAAATAATCAGTAATAAAATTTTTTACTAATTTTTTTTTAGAATTATATCTGTTTAATGCAAGTCTCTTTGTTAATATTTGACTAAGTTGATAATATAACCTATTAAACCAATTAAAACTTGCAATTTTACTAAGAGGCTCTTTTTTCTCTTTAATCAATGTTTGTTTAATAACCCTATTTGATGTTTTACAGAAGATAAAGGATAGATCTTTTTTGAATTCTGCATCAAGAAAATACTCTGCGATAATATGATTTATAGCGTAGAGTTTTAGTTTGTCTAACTTGTCATGCACTTCATAATCAATAATTGCATGGCTCATAAATCCCAGTGCAAAAGATTTCTCTTTTTTTGTCCTAGCAATTTTTAATAAATGTTTTGCGAAGGTAATTGTTGAATTAATTCCTCTATGTAGATAAATACTGAATTGCTTCTTTTTGTTTGGAATAAAATACCCTATATCAGGGAAAACGCTTCCTGAAAGAAAATATTTGATATTTATATCTTTGAAAAGTGTTGGTCTTTCTTGGATTAATTCTTTCATTATAGAAAGGTGTGTTGTTGGATTTGGCATTTTAGTTATGGTCTATAAATCTGTTTATTCTTTTCATTTCACTAGTAGATATGTGATTTTTGAAATGTGATTTTTTTGGTGAAGGAGGCACGTGTGGTGCAGCCACATAGATTATCATTAATTTTTTAGCTTTCTTTTCAAATTCATCTATGCATTCTTCTGCATTCACAAGTTCATCATTTTTATTGATAATTAAGATATATGGTTTGTTATGAAATCTTGTTCTTCTGTCATTAGTTAATAATAGGCCCATTGTCTCAAAAAATGTTTTTGGGTCATTGTGTTTTAATATATTATTTACTATATTTTTAGGATATCCTTCTTTTTGCATAAGTTCACTAAAGAATTGACTTTCCCATGCAAGATGGTGTGCATTTAACTTTCCAATGGTTTTTACTAAAACTCTTGTTATTCCAATTTGTTTCTTATCCATTCTTAATTTTTCACAATCAAGATATGGTTCAATTGCGATTATTGCTCTGGCATTTTTAGCAGCCTTAGTATTGTTTGCAACCAGAAAGCCCAGAGAAATTCCACCAAGAATATAATTGTCTAGTTGTAGATTGCTTATCTTATCATCCATATAATTAGCATAATTCTTTATAGATATTTTTGCCAATGCAGGAAGATCTTTTCTAAAGCCTGGCAAATCAAACGCATAAACCTTGAAGAATTCACTGAGATATTCTACAAATCCCTTGATTATATGTTTATTTGATGCAAATCCATTAATTAATATTAAATTTGGTTTTTTCATATTATCATTTCTACAATGGTCTTTTAAAAAGATTACTAAATAGATTTAAATAGATTGTTAGAGTTACACCTATTATGGACGGTGTGAACAGGATAAAGTTAGGTGAAGAAGTTTTTGACTTATTTGAATATGGGTTGGCAAGGTATATTATAAAGCGAAGATTAGATTCTCCAAGAAATTTAAAAGAAGGGGATCAGGTTTCACTAATAAAATATGACCAAAGTGTGCTTTACGGTAAAGTTGACAAGATTATTATAGGAACATCAAAGAAAATTCTAGATAAAATATTACTAGATGATGTCTGTTCAGATAAAAGGTTTGTTGAAGAAAAGTTTAAAGCAAAAAAATATAATAAATATATTCGAGTTATTCCTAGAAGTGATACCCTAAAAGAAAATTTAAAAGGCTCAATTATTAGATCTTATTCTTATTATTCTAAAGAATCAATACTGGTTTTTGTGCAATTAAAAGATTTTTTTTATAAGTTACCAAAAGATACTGATCAGTATGAAATTAACTTAAATTTTTTTTAGTCACAAACTGCGCCAATCTTTGCAAGAAGAGCTTCTAGTTGAATAAATTCATCACTTCCTTCAACTAATCTGAATTCTATATCCCCACAAAGCTTGATTATTTCTAATTTTTCTTTGTCTTTAACAGATTCAATGTTCCAAACGTTTTGCTGAATTTGTTTAATAACATCAATTCCAGAAAGTCCATATTCAAGCATAACTTTGAAAAGTAGTTTTTTAGAATCTAAGAATTTTCCTTGTGCAGCCATTTCTAAGAGCTCAATTATTTCTTTTGGTTTTGCAACACTTGCAACTTTGAAAACAATGTCTTCATCAATTTTATCAGAAATTGCACAACAACTCTGCATTAAATTTTCTAATCTTCTTACATCACCACTGCTTGCTTCATAAAGTGCTTCAAAACCTGCATCAGTTATCTTTAGTTTTTCATCCTTAACAATTTTGTCAACAATCTTTTTAATTTCTTCTTTTGGTAGAAGCTTAAATCTAAAAACTACGCATCTTGATTGTATAGGGTCAAGGATTTTAGAAGAGTAATTGCAGGATAGTATGAAACGGCATGTCTGAGTGTAGTTCTCCATGGTTCTTCTAAGAGCTTGTTGTGCCTCTTTTGTTAGGGCATCGCACTCATCTAGATAGATAATTTTGAATGGAACCTTTCCAATAGCTTTTGTTCTTGCAAAGTCTTTAACTTTAACTCTAACAACATCAATACCTCTTTCATCAGAAGCATTTAGCTCTAGAGTATTGTCTCTCCAGCTTTCTCCAAACAATTGTCTAGCTATAACTAGAGCCATTGTTGTCTTGCCAATACCTGCTGGTCCAGCAAACATTAAGTGAGGCATATTTTTCTTTTTTACAAAGGCCTCAACTCTCTTAACTGCTTCTTTTTGTCCTTTAATCTCAGAAAAAGTCTTGGGTCTGTATTTCTCAGTCCATATGCTTAAAGCTGTTTTGTCAATCATTTTATATTATAGAAATGCTTGTGATTTATATAGGTTTTGGATATATCTTTCGAATACCTTTTTAAATCCTAATATTCATTATTTTATACATGCGTTTCACAAAATTAAAATTTAAAAATAATATTGATAGTATTTTAACTCTATCTTTTAATCAAGGGTTTGATTCTTTTTTCATTAAAGCGGCAATAGTAAAATATGATTTTTTTAATAAGTTTGATATAAATGGAATGCCCTTTAACAAAATAGTAAAGAAATTTAATATTCCTGAAAAAAGCCTAAATGTTCTATTACCTTTGTTTACAAGTTTTAATCTTTTAGTTTATAGAAAAGACAAATACTATTTAACTAATTACACTAAAGAATATTTCCTAAAAAAATCAGAAAAAAATATGGTTGATTTAATCAATTTTCGAAATTTTTTCTATCCTGAAAATATAACTTTTGAGATTATTTCTAAAGTATTAAAAACAGGAAAACCAAATAACTATATGAAAAATTCTGGTGATTGGGTAAGTAGTATTGCAAACAATAAACTATTGGCTAAAACATTTACTAGTGCAATGGATAAAAGAGGAATATTTCTTGCTAGTAAGCTTGTTAATAAAATTGGTTTATCAAAAAATAATTATTTATTAGATATTGGGGGTAGTTCTGGAATTTATTCTTGTTTTTTGGCTGAAAAGTTCAAGAAATTAAAAATTGATATTTTAGAAATTCCTTCTGTTGCAAAAAATACTAGGTTAATTCTAAAGAAGAGAAAATTTGAAAAGAGAATAAATGTTATTGAAGGAGATATGTTTAAGTTTAATTCACATAAAAAGTATGATGTTCATTTATATTCTAATGTTATCCATGATTGGGATGTTAAAGATGTAAAAAGATTATTTAGTCATAGTTATAAAAATCTTCCTCTAAATGGAAAAATTATTATTCATGATGGCCATCTTAAGTTTAATAAAAATAATATAAGCTTAATGCATAATAATCTTCGGTTATTAATGTTTACTAAAGGTAGATATTACTATTATCATGAAATGCTAGATTTTTTAGAACAAGCAGGATTTACAAAGATTAAAGTAAAAAAGACTGTTTCTGGTAGAAGTTTAATAATTGGAATAAAAAATTAAATAAAAAAATAAAGAAGTTTATCTTCTTTTTTTCTTAGTTGCTTTTCTTTTAGCAGGTTTTCTTTTCTTAGCTACACCTACTTTTCTTTGAATCTTTTTCTCTGCAACTTCGATTTTTACTTCTTCTTTAAGGATTTTCGTAGCAATTCTTTCAATATGATAATCCATTTTTGCAATTCTTCTTTCCATTAAAACTAAAACTCTTAATGAATATACTATTGCTGCTAAAGTTCCAATAATTATTGCTAATACAACATGGTCAATTGCCATTTAATAACACCTCACGTTAACTATATTAAATATAATAATAATCATATTACGAATAGCTTTTTAAATAGTTTTCGATTTATTTAAGCTATGCAGAACCCTTTTACAATCAAAAGCAGAGCCAAGAATTCAATGGCTAGAACAGGCAGGTTCGTAGTTGGTAATAAAAAAGCTGAAACGCCTTTTTTTATGCCTGTCGCAACTAAGACTGTTGGTAAATTTATTGGGCCTAGTGATTATAATCGAATTGGCACTCAAACGATGATTGCTAACTCTTTGATATTGTATCTTAATCCTGGTTTAAAGCATTTTGAAAAATCTGGTGGAATTCATAATTTTATGGGTTATCATAATATTCTTTTTACAGATAGTGGTGGTTTTCAAATGATTAGAGAGGGTTTCTTTTTGCAGAGAAGTAAAAGAGCTGTTCATTTTAAGGATCCTGAAACTAGACAAGTTTATATAATGACTCCTGAAAAAGTTATGGATACTGCACTAATAATAAAACCTGATGTTGCAATGGTCTTAGATGATTTATCACCTGCAAATGCGACTCATGATGAAGCGAAAATTTCAATGGAGAATACTCATCGTTGGGCTAAGAAAGCGATTGATTATCATGAATCTAAAGATCCTGAACATAAACAAAAAGTGTTTGGTATTTCTCAAGGGTGCTTCTATGAAGATTTAAGGAAAGAGTCTGCAAAATATATTAATAGTTTAAATTTTGATGGAATAGCAATTGGTGGTGTTGCAGTTGGAGAAACTCGTGAAGAAATGCTAATGGCAGTAAAAGCTGCACAATCAGAGATTGATGAAGATAAAATAAAATATGTAATGGGTGTTGGTAATCCTGCAGATATTATTAATCTTGTTGACCTTGGTTGTGATTGTTTTGATAGTATTTATCCAACTCAGAATGCAAGACACGGAACATTATTTTCTTTTGATGGTAAAATTGATATCCTGAAAGGTCCAAGTAGATTTTCTAAAGAACCTGTTGACAAAACTTGTAATTGTGAATTGTGTAAGAATCATTCTCGTTCTTTTATTAATTTCTTATTAAAAAATAATAATCCTGAAGGGAAACGACTTGCCTCGATTCATAATTTAATGTTTATGCAGAGACTTATGCATGGAATAAGAGATGCAATAGAGAAAGGTAAATGGGATTCGTTCAAGATGAAGATTTTGAAAGCCTATCCCTACAAAACCGGGTCTGCAGGAACTCAAGTTTGTACATTAAAGTAGTTTATCTTGATACTCTAAATGACATTTCTTTCTTCGGAATAAGGCTATAATTACTCAATACATTATAATATGTTTCTATAAACCCTATTGCAGATTTGAAGCTTGCCTCATTTTGTGGAATTTCCAAGATTAATGGGGTTTTTTCTTTGATGCAATATGGTAAGATATAATCCAATTGATATTCATTTAATTTTCCAAATTCAGTTGGTCTTTCTAGAATGTCGACTTCAGGAATTGGTCGTGTGTGTATAACCTGTGGACCCAATTTCAAGAAATCACTAATAGATTCTGAGTGATTTTTTTTTCTTGAAGCAAGTTCTTTAGGAAAGTGGTATTTGCTTAATTGTGCATTAATTTTTGTAGCTAGATTGGCGATATCAAGGCAAACCCCCATTTTATTGTATTTCATTAGATTCAATAATTTAGAATTTGAACTGTTGAATAAAGTTGTATGTCCGTATGCTCTTGAAGGTAGATTTTCAAATAAAATTTTTGGTTTAGTTTGATATTCATTAAAGATTTTATCAGTTTTTCCTTGAATGTAATTTAATATTAAAAAGATATTTTTAAAGCTATTTTTAATGTTTGAATTTTTTAGGTGAGAATAATTTTGGAATCCTGGATGAAATATTACAAAGTTTGCTTTTAAAAAACTTGCAGCAAATATAGCTTTATCGATAATTTCTTTGTTATTTTTGGTTAGTCCATCAATAGGATTGAATTTATGAAGTTCATGAGCTGCATGAATAATATATTTAAGTTTTGTATCTTTTAATAGATAAAAAGTTTCTATTTCTGTTCCAGGCGCGATATAGATTTGAACCCAGTTAACTTTATTTTGGAAATGGAGCTCTTTAATAATATCAAAATTTTCTTTTTTAGCGATATTGCCAGAGCTGATTGAAAGCCCGAGTAGATTGTTTATTGTCATTGCTTGCTGGTTAGTGTAGATGTATTTAATAATGGTTAATGAATATTTTGTAGAAAAAGCCATATATTTATATAAGATGTTAGATTTACAAAGAAAATGAATAAAAAAATACGTAAATCCTTATTTATCCTCTCAGAGAATAGTAGGGTTTCAACAAGACAATTAAGTAAAGAGTTGAAAGTAAGTCAGCAATCTGCATCATATCTTGTTGGGCAATTGGTTAAGAAAAAAATGATTACTCAATACTCATTGATTGTTGACCCTATAAAGCTTGGTTTTATTAATATTCTTGTAGGATTAAATTATATTAATTTTGATAAAGAAATTAAAAAGCAGGTTGTCTCTGAACTTAAATCAAAGGATTATATTATATCTTTATACGAAGCAGATAGTGGGATTGATTTGCTTGTTGAATTTTCTGTTGCAAATCTTTCCTCTTTTAATAAGCTGCATACAGAATTCATTAAAAAAATGCATAAGCATGTTAATGTAAAATTTATTATGCCTATAGTAGTTAAACACATTTTTTCAAAGAATTATTTGAAAGATAAATTAATACATAAAGATATAGTTGTTGGTGGTGATAGAGAAACTAATATTCTTGCAAATAATGAGAAAATTATTTTGAATGAACTAATAAGTTATCCTAATGCAACATACATTTCTATGTTTAAAAAAACAGGTATTACCGTTAGAAAAATTGTTACTATAAAGAAAAAGCTTGAAAGGCTTAAAATAATAAGGGGGTATAGTTGTGTTTTTAATCATAATAAGTTGGGAATTTCCAAAAGATTAATATTATTAAAGTTATCAGGTAAGGGTATTTCTGAAGTAAATTCTTTGGTAATGTATGCTAAGTTAAATAAGAATATAGTTAGTTTAACAAAATTATTGGGTGATTATAATTTGCTTTTATTTCTTGAGGAAGTTAAATGCAATACTATTGTTCAGGAAATAAGGGAATTATTTTCTGTTGAAGATTATTTAACAATAAATATAAGCACTATTTTAAAGAAAAGGTATAGTTCTTTATTGTCTGTCGATTAATTTTTGCTTTCTATTTCTAGTTTTATCAGCTCTTATTTCACAATCTTTTTAAAACATCTAAGCGTAGTTTGTAACATGTTAAATCCAATCATTACAGAATTTTCATTTGTAAACCTAGTAATTGCTTTTGCAGCAGCATGGGGATTGTCTATTATAATAAAGGTTGTAATAGAGATAAGTAAAAACCAGCGATTCGATTGGTATTATTTTGTAACTGATGGTGGTTTCCCAAGTTCCCATTCAACTCTTGTAACTTCTGTTGCAACTGCGACATTCTTTTATTCTGGTTTCTCATTACTGACATTTATTGTTGTTGCTTTTGCGTTTATAATTATAAGAGATGCTCTTGGTGTTAGAACAGAAGTTGGTAAACAGAGACTTATTCTTCAGAAGATTGTTCCGAAAGAATCTAGAAATTTAAGACGAGAAGGTCACACTCTGAAACAAGTTCTTTCAGGTATTGCTTTGGGTTTGATTGTAACTGTAGTTATGCTGCTTATTCTTTAAATTTATTTAACTGAATTAATTTTTCTATTTTGTAAGAAAACTCTTTTGCCCTCATTAGGAAATCTTTTACATCATTAATGTTTATTTTCTTAAATTTAAACTTATCGTTACATATAACAAATTCTTTGTTTCGAGCAAATTCCATTGGACTGTTTTTGTGTTCATCGAGTATTTCTTTTATTTCCGTAATTGTGCTCATAATTGACTTTTCAAAACCATATCTTTTTACACACTTCTTTAGAAAAATATTTCTTCTTGATTGTGGAGAGTCATGAAAGTTTGAGATAAGCTTAACTTCTCTGTCTCTATAGATGAGTGCGGCAATTGATTGATCAAATGCATCATGAATTTTCATTAATACATTAATTAGAACTTTTGGATCTTGAATAAGGGTGTAAGTGTGATCTAGTAGGTATTGTGCATTTTGGATGTTCTTATTTGCTTGCTTAAGTTTTTCTTGATATCTGTTTTCTTCCATTGGGATTTACTGTGTTTTTCTATTTTATAAGATTTCTCATATTATCAGCAACATTTATAAATAAAACTGCAATTCTTAGTGTTAATACCGAAGTCAAGCATACTGTATGGTTAAGGCTTGATAATACCATCTGAGGTAATAAAAATGATGGGCAGATACTATTTCTGTTCATAGAGGTTTAAAATGGCTGAAACAAAGAATGAATTTTTGATTCCTAATGAGGATTATTTAAAAGCAGGTATCCATATTGGAACAAAGTTCAAAACGAAATATATGAGTAAATTTATTTACAAAACTAGAACTGACGGTTTATCTGTCTTAAATATACAAAAGATAGATGAGAGAATTAAATTATTAATTAATTTACTTTCTTATTATAAGCCAGGAGATATTCTTGTTGTTTCAAGAAGAGAGAATGGTTGGAAACCAATAAGTTTATTTGCAAAACTTACTGGATGCAAATTTTTTGCAGGAAGATATCCGCCTGGATTAATGACAAATCCTAATTTAGACACTTTTATTGAAGTAAAATTATTGTTTGTTGTAGATTCTTGGCCAGATAGGAATGCAGTTCAAGACGCATTAAAAGTTGGTATTCCTGTTGTTGCTCTATGTGATAGTAATAATCAAACAAATGGAATTGATTTTGTTGTTCCTTGTAATAATAAAGGTAAAAAGAGTATTGGTTTAATGTTCTATCTGCTTGCAAGAGAATACATGAAAAAGGTTGGTTTAATTAAATCTGATTCTGAGTTTAAGAATACTTTAGAAGATTTTACTGCAGAGTAAAGTTTTTTCTTTATTTTTTATTTCTTCTTAACAAAAATACCTGTGATTACATGTGCAATTATATAGTAGAATAATATTATCCCAATTGTCTGCACAATACTAATAATAAAGTTCATAACAGATTCAATTGTAGATTGTCCTGATGAAACGCCACCAAATATTCCCGTAAAAGAAGTAACTGTGTTTGCTACTGTGTTAATAAGATAGGTTGTTACACCTGTTCCAAGTAATGCAAAACTTACGCCTAATAAAATAATCATTACAATTATTTTCAGTAAAAATTTTGTCATTATCAAACCTCTATTTTCTCAATGCCTTTATTTGTAATTTTAAAATATAATTCTTTGTTTTCTGCTTGACTTCTATGCTTTCTTAGAATGGCAACTCTTTTATCATTATCTTCTTTTCGAAGTTCAACTAAGCATTTACCCCAGTATTTTAGAATATCGCCTCCAACAATATTAATCTTTTTCTTGTCTTCGAAATCTTTGTATACTTGGTTAGTAATAAGAACAGGAATTTTTTGTTTTCTTGCAATTTCACTTAGATATGATATTTGTAATCCAAGTTCTCTGTTAGTTCCTTGAACATTTTTTGTTTTGCCAATTTCTAATCTGTAAAGCATAACAATACTATCAACGATTATTAGACCAATGTCTTTCATTTCAGCCAATTCTTTTAGTTTTGAGAATGCACCTTTTTGTTCTTGAAAAGTTGTGGGGCATAAAATGAATATATTATTTATACAGCTTTCAAAATTAGAACAAACCTGTTTAAATCTGTCAACAGAGAAGCTACCTTCTGTATCAATAAAAATAACTTTTTTTGTTTTGGAAACTTCTGCTGCACTTAGTAATGCAATATTGCTTTTACCAGTTCCTGGGCCGCCGTATATCATTGTAACTATATCTTTTTCATAGCCACCATTAAGAAGCTCATCAAAATCTTTACTACCAGAACTTATTTTCTCAGTCATAAAAATATATATTTATTAGGCGTTTATAAGTTTTTTCTTACTATTTTCGTATTGTTAAAAATCACTGGACTAGCAACAATAACCTTTTTAAAACACTGTTTTATCTCTTAGTTTATGGGGGAATTTAATAAAATACTAAAATTAAACCCTGATGTTGAACATATTAAGATTCCAGGTAAAGTTGTTCTTGGTCTTTATGAGTATGTAACAATCAAAAAGAAAAAAGTTTTAGCAAGAATTGATTCAGGAGCTGTAAAAAGTTCAATAGATTTAGATTTGGCTAAAGAATTAAAATTAGGCCCTGTTATTGGGACAAAAGAAATAAAAAATGTTCATGGTTCAAGCGTGAGAAAACTCATTGAGCAAGAAGTTTGTTTATGTAGTAAAAAAATAAAATCAATATTTACACTTCAAAACAGGCAAAAGATGAAATTTAAACTTTTAATCGGTCAAAATATCCTGACAAAAGGATTTGTGATTGATCCCAACAAAAGAATATTGGTGAAATAAAAATGAAAGCAGCAATCATAAGTTTAGGTAGTGTAAGTTCTCAATGGACTGCAAAAGCTATGAGAAACTATTTCGATGAAGTTGACGAAATTAGTTTAAAGGATATAGAAATTTCTTTTACTGGTAAAAAACAAGAGATACTCTATAAGGGTAAGCCTTTGGGTCATTATGATGGAATATATGCTAAGGGTTCTTTTAAATATGCTAATCTTTTATCTGCACTTACAAGCATGCTTTCATCTGTGAGTTATTTGCCTATTAATTCTTCTGCATTTACAATTGCACATGATAAATTATTGACACAGCTAAGATTGCATGCAGCAAATATCCCTATGCCTAAAACTTTTTTAACATCAACAATTTCTGCTGCAAAGAATATTCTGAAGAAGATGAATTATCCTATTATAATGAAGTTTCCAAAGGGAACCCAAGGTAAGGGAGTTATGTTTGCAGATTCAAAGGCAAGTGCGTTATCTATTCTTGATGCTCTTGCGGTTTTAAAGCAACCTGTTATTATTCAAGAATATGTTGAAACAGATTCTACAGATATTAGGGCAATTGTTATTGGAGAAAGGGTTGTGGCTGCATATAAGCGTGTTGCTGCAATTGGTGAGAAAAGAGCAAATATTCATCAAGGAGGTGCTGGTGAAGCAATTGTTCTTGATATTAAAACAAAAAAAATTGCGATTGCTGCAGCTAAGGTAATTAAGGCAGAAATTTGTGGTGTTGATATTTTAGAAGGAGCAAAAGGTCCTGTTGTTTTAGAGGTAAATATTAGTCCCGGGTTACAAGGTGTAACTAAGTGTGCAAAAATTGATGTTGCTGATAAAATAGCAAAACATATTTTTGAAAAAACAAAGATACTAAAAATTTCTGATACTGATTCGAAAGCAAAGAGTTTGTTTATGGATCTAGGTATCGAAGATAGTTCTAAGGGTGATGCTGCTTCTGAGTTAATAACCACTCTTGATTTGAGATCAAATAGATTGCTTCTTCCTGAAGTCATAACTAAAAAAACAGAGTTTGGTGAACATGAAGAAGTTGTTCTAAAATTTAAGAAGGGAAAATTAGAAATTGATAAGTTTTAGTTTATTACAATTTGAGGTTAATGTCCTTTGCTTATATTAATATAGATTTTCAAGTTGTAATGACTAGAAATTCTAGATGAATTTCTCATTTAATCTATTAAGATCATCATTTGTTGCAAGTTCTTCAAACTTAAAAGAATTAACTTTGTCTTTTATTGTGCTAAGTTCATCTTTGCTAACAAGATTTTTGAAGTTTTTTGCAAGAACAAGAAAAAGTTGTTTTATATCTCTTAAATCATCATTGACTGAGATAGTTTCGTTGTGTAGTCGCTTGAATTTCTCATCAAGTTCTAACTCAGCACTAAATAAATCTTCATCACGTTTCATTTGTTTTAGATTGTAAAGTTTTGAATCTTTTTCTAGTGCAGAAATTTGTCTTAGGTTAATTTTACTAAGAGCTGTAAGTTCTTGCATAGAAAGAGTTGATACTTTTTTATTTTCTACTTGTATTGTTTCTTTGCCAATATTTATGCCCATAAATAGTATTTCTTACTTTATTGTTTATTAACTTTATCTTTTAAAAAACATTTATAAACATAAAACTCTTCTTAAGCATTGTGAGATCAGAGACAAGTGCATTTGATTTATTCTTTATAACAAAAGAATTACAAAAATTAAAGAATGCTAAATTAGAGAAAGTGTTTCATTCAAAAGAAAAAAAGAATGAGGTTTTGTTTAGATTTTACACTCAAGAATATGGGAAGTTGTTTCTTAGAGTTATGTCTCCAAATCATATTTACCTTACTCAGTACAAAGAAGATTATGAGGTGCCTTCTGGTTTTGGAATGTTTTTAAGAAGACATTTGCAAGGAACAAGACTAATTAATATAACACAGAAAGGGTTTGACAGAGTTCTTGACTTAGAATTTGAGATAAGAAAGAAAGGTGTTACTTCAACAAATCACCTTATTGTTGAATTGTTTAATCCTGGTAATGTGATATTGATTAATGGTGATTCAAAGATTCTTGGCTTGTTAAACTCGCAAAGATGGAAAGATAGATCTATACTGCCAGGTAAGCCATATATTTTTCCTGAGCCACAATTTGACCCTATTAATTCAGATAAAGAAGGGTTTGTGAAAAAATTAAAGTCTAGTAATAAAGATTCTTTAGTTGTTGCTTTAGCATCGGATATTTCTTTTGGTGGAGAGAATGCAGAAGAATTATGTGTGCGAACTAAAATAGAAAAAGATGTTAAAGTTGCAGATCTCTCTGAAGGTGATTTTGAAAATTTGTTTAATGAAATACAAAATCTAAAAAATCAAGATGTTAAAGGAATTGTTTATGATAAAACAATAGTTGCTTTTGAGTTTATAAGTGCAGGAAGTATTAAGAAGCAATACAATTCTTTTTGTGAAGCTCTTGACGAGGAATTAACTGAGAAGAAAAATATTTCAAATTCCAAAAATGCAGAATCAAAACAAAAAACAAAAGTTAAGAAAATAGAGAATATTTTGGAAAAGCAAGAGGGAATGCTTGTTAGAATAATTGCTGATTCAGAGAAATATCAGAAAACAGGTGAAAAGATTTATGAGAATTATGAAGGGTTAACTGCTCTTTCGGCAGAAATTAAAACTCTTCGTGATACTATGGATTGGATAGATATAAAAAAGTTATTTAAAGAGAGATATCCTAGAGTTCAAATAAATGAGAAAAATAATGAATTGGTGGTTGATTTAGAATGAGTATTTTCCTAAAAAGATATCAAGAATTGAATCCTGATTTTAATTTTAAAAAGTGTCCTGTATCCGAAGAAGTAAAGAATGTTCTTAGGGTTAATACTTTAAAAGTTAATGAGAAAATGCTTATTCAGCGTCTTAAGAAAATAGGTATTCATTTAAAGAAGATAGATTCTCTTCCTTATGCTTACAAGTACAAATCAAAGTTTTCTCTTGCATCAACAACAGAATATGCTTGTGGTTATTTTTATTTACAAGGGGCGGCTTCTCAAATACCCCCTATTGTTCTTAATCCAAAAGAAGATGATGAAGTACTAGATATGTGTGCTGCGCCTGGATCAAAGACAACACAAATTTGTCAATTAATGAATAATAAAGGATTGGTTGTTGCATTAGATAATAATGCTATGAGATTAAGTGCGTTGAAAAGTAATCTTTTAAGGTGTGGTTGTAAAAATGTAGTTCTTTACAAGAAAGATGCTCGTTTTGCTTTTGATTTTCATAGAAAGTTTGATAAAATACTTCTTGATGCACCTTGTTCTGGTAATTTTGTTATTGAATCTGAGTTTTTTGAAAAGAAAACTATTCAAGGATTTCTTGATAGAGCAAAATTACAAAAAGATTTGTTGAAAGCTGCATACAAATGTTTAAAGAATGGTGGGACAATGGTTTATAGCACTTGTTCTTTAGAACCAGAAGAGAATGAAAGAGTGATTGATTGGTTTATTAGAAAGCATTCTGATATGAAACTACAAAATATTGATTTTAAGATTCCTGGTTCTTCTCATGGATTAATTAAAGTTTTTGATAAGGAGTTGAGTTCAGAACTTAAAAAGACTATTCGTGTCTGGCCTGATAAGTCTAAAATGCAAGGGTTTTTTATTGCTAAGATGAAGAAGGAATAATTTCGAGTTCTACAAAATATCTGCGATTTTTCTTAGTTAATTCTTATTAAGTTATTATCTATTCTAAGGATATAAACATTTTAGGAGGTTAAAATGGGATTAACAAATAAAAAGGAAAAACAACTAAGAAAAATGCCTATAATACAAAATGTGATTAGAAAGAGTAAAGACGGTAGATTTCTAATACATAAAGTGGTTATCACAACAATAAGGCCCATGGCTTATTATAAAGCAATTATGGACAATACTGTTGTTGTAGACGAGGAAGATATTGATAAAAGTTTAGCTGATTACTTTGATAAGAATCCTACCCCCGACGTAGAAGTTAAGACTGGTGCAGAAATTTAATAAAATTAATTTTTTTTATTTCCGTTTTATTGGTGCCAATAAATATTATTATATTTATTGAGCATTTTAATTTAAGAGAATAAAAAAAACAGGACAGCTTTCTTAGCCTCCCGCACATAAGTGCAGTACCGCAGAGAACGTAAGTATGCTTTACTTCTGAGTTCGGAATGTGATCAGGTAGTTCCATACCACTATGACCGTCCTAATTATGGTGAGTACAGGTTTATTTATAAATATTTCTATCTAGTACGGTCTGAGCTGTAAGCAGAAAGGCCTCATTATTAATCTCAATTGTCTGAATAATACTGTCTCTCTTGAGTTCTGAGACATATCTATAAAATGTGGCTTTTGAGCATAGTTTTGCTGCATCTACAATGGTTCTTTTTAGGTCGCCAGGTCTAACCCTTTGCTGGCAAATGGTAGCTATTTTAGATTTAATCTTCCTTTTAAGAAATATACTAGAATCAATATGATTTGGAATGTAATTTTGTGGTATTTCTTGAGGTTGCGGTTCAATAGTTGGTGTCTCGATTTTTTCAACTTTTTCCTGAGAGCTTAATCTTAACTCAATTTTTTCAATAATAGAATCTGCAATTTTTTCAATAAAGGTTTTATCATAAATTTCTGATCTTAAAAGATCAATGTCGTTCTGTAAATATTTATCACTTTCTTTAAGATTATCCATGTCTTGCTTAATCTTTTCAAAGCTCTTTTTTAGTGCCTCTTCATTAACCATAATTAAGGTGAATGAAGCTTTCTTTTTAATGATTTCCATCCTGGCCTAGTTTATAAATAGAAGAGTCTCAGATACAGGTCTCAGACAGTCTTGAGATGAGACTGAGACCCATTTAAATACAACTAGAGGTTCTAATTCTCCATTTCCATATGAAATAGGGGGGTCTCAGGTGTCTCAGTCTCACTGAGACTAATAAGACTGCATAAAATTAATAAACCTCTGCATAAAATTATACTATGGTGATAGTATGATTCCAACAGTAGAACAAGCAAAAGAGATGCTAAAAAAGTATGTAAAAAAAGAAGAATTCCTAATCCATAATTTAGAAGTTGGCAGAGCAATGAGGGCTCTCGCGATTCACTACAAAGAGGATCCAGAACTATGGCAAACAATAGGTCTTCTGCATGATATAGATATAGAACTCTATGGTGAAGAGTTAATGAATCATTGTGTTGAAGGAAAGAAAATATTGCAACAAGAAAATGTTGACGAGAATATCATAACAATAATAGTTTCTCATAATGAAGCATTAGGTTTTCCGCGAGATACTCTTGTAAAACACTGTCTATATTCTGCTGATGGTTTAACAGGATTGATTCATGCATATATTCTGATGAGGCCTAATAAGGACATTCAGCAGGGCAAAGTAAAGTCCGTTATGAAAAAGTATAAGGATAAGGCTTTTGCTAGAGGTGTTAGTAGAGAGGAAATAAAATCTGTAGAAACTACACTCAACATGGGAGTGAGGGATTTTGTAGAAATTGTTTTAGATGGTATGAAGAAATTTATTTAAATATTTATATCAAATTTCTTAAAATCTTTCTTCAATTGTTTGTAATCTCTATATATAATTGCATTTAGCCCTAATTTTTTTGCAGGTCTTGCATCGTCAATAGGATTATCCCCAATCATTATTGCTTCTTCTGGTTTGCACTTAGTTTTCTTAAGTAATTGTTTGAATATTCTTGAATTTGGTTTTACCATCCCATGTTGATATGAGAAAAACGGATAATCAAAGTGTTCAATAAACTTGGTCTTTTTTTCTAAATGCTCGCAGTCAAAACAAGTTGAATTAGATAATAACGCTAATTTGTATCCTTGTTTTTTCAGTTTTTTTAACATGGGTATAACATGTTTGTAAAGCACAGCTTCTGACTTCTCATATTCTCTTATTGCCATGATTACATTTACAGCCTCTTTTGTGGTTGTTATTTTTATATTTTTTAGGAAGTTCTTATACATATTATATTCTGACTTCCAAATCTTTTTTTGAGTGCTGTTCTCAAAAATCTTTCTAAGTTTCTCCTTGCTTAGTTTAGGTTTAAAAAACTCAAAAGTAGAGTGTAATGTTCCGGGGGTATTATATGGATGTGCAAGTGTATGCCATAAATCAAATATTATTAGTTTTATCATTATACTCTTGTCAAACCATTAACTTTAAAAAGCTTATTAATAATTTTTCATCAGAGGTGTTTAAATGTTAAATTATATTAATCTAAAATATAAACCTAAATATACAGAATTATTAGTTGAATATCGTGCTGAGCCTTCAAAAGGTTATACTCTTGATTATTGTGCAGAACAGATTGCATCTGAATCTTCTATTGGGACTTGGACAACGATCTCTACTATGAATAAAAGAATTGCTAATCGTCTAAAGCCAACTGTTTATTATATTAATCCTAAAACAAAAATAATAAAGATTGCATATCCTCAAGCGCTTTTCGAAAAAGGTAATATGCCACAGATTCTTAGTAGTATTGCAGGGAACATTTTCGGAATGAAGATGTTAAAGAATTTAAGATTAGAAGACATTGAATTTCCTAGAGCAATTCTTAATAGTTTCAAAGGACCAAGATATGGTATTGCAGGAATAAGACAATTAATGAGATTAAAAAAGCGTCCATTAATTGGGACTATTGTAAAACCAAAAGTTGGTCTTAATGAAAAACAACATGCAAAAGTTGCATATGAAGCTTGGGTCGGCGGATTAGACATTGTTAAAGACGATGAGAATCTTAGTAGCATGACTTTTAACTCTTTTAGAAAAAGAATTGCTGAAACAGTGAAGATGAAAAAGTTAGCAGAAAAACAAACTGGTGAAAAGAAGATTTACATGCCAAATGTTACTGCAGAAACCATGGAAATGCTAAGACGTGCAGATTATGTTAAAAGAAAAGGTAATGAATATGTTATGATAGATGTTTTGACTGCAGGGTTTGCAGCGGTTCAAACTCTAAGAAATCATACCGATTTAGTTATCCACGCACACAGAGCAATGCATGCCGCACTAACAAAAAATCATAAACATGGAATTTCTATGCTTTGCCTTGCAAAACTCTACAGATTAATTGGTGTTGATCAAATACACATTGGAACTGCAGGCGTTGGTAAGATGGGTGGAACAAAAAATGAGATTGTTCTTATAGAAGAAGAAATGGAAGATGTTTATATTCCCAAAGAAGACAAAGAAAGAATTCTAGAACAGAATTGGGGGAATATAAAACCAACTTTAGCAGTTGCATCTGGTGGTCTTTCTCCTCTAAGTTTACCCCCTGTAATGGCTGCAAGGGGTAATAATATTGTTATGCAATTCGGTGGTGGATGTCATGGTCATCCTCAAGGAACTTTAAAAGGTGCAATTGCAATCAGGCAAGCTCTTGATGCAACTCTAAAAGGTGTTTCTTTAAAGGAATATGCTAAAGACCATATTGAGTTACGATTAGCAATTAAGAAATGGGGTAAGCCTTCTAAGAAGAAAACTGTTAAGAAAAAGGTTTCTAAGAAAAAGAAAGTTGTGAAGAAGAAAGCTAAGAAAAAGAGATAATTATTCTTCTATTCTTCTTAAGCTGTAATATAATCCAAAAAGTTTTTCAGGTTTAAAATATATTATTTCACAATCAAAATAATCCTCTTTTAGTTTTTTTAAAGTAAAGTCATCTATATAAGCATTTCTTTGCACTCTCTGGGTTATAAAGATAGGATTATTATATTTTACAATGCCAAGATGATGATAAGCTTCTCTGTCTTCATCAAGTGCCCTAAATGCAATTATATCCCCTACACCTGGATTTTCTGTAGGTTCTAATTTATCAAGAAATAAGTGAACATCATAAGGTGATATAAATTTATCTTCAGGAATTACTCTAGCCATGTATAATGCATAACTTGTGCAATTAACATCTTTTTCTTCATCAGACATCTTAACACAAACCTAAGGCATCTTTCTCTCTGGGTCTCTTGGTAAAAGAACTGCTTCTCTGACATTATCTAGGTTTAGCAATTTCTGAGTTATTCTATCTAGACCAAAACCGATTCCTCCATGTGGGGGAACTCCGTATCTAAATATTTCAGAATACTTTTTCATTTCTTCAAGGTTAAGGCCTTTTTCTTTTGCTTGTTTCTTAAGAATATCAAGTCTGTGTTCTCTTTGTGCTCCAGTGCAAATTTCTACACCATTAAATATTAAATCAAAAGATTTTGTTCCATTAGAATCATTTTCTGGTTTCATATGGTAAAATGGCCTTACAGCCCAAGGGTAATTTGTTACGAAAACAAATTCAGAGTTATATTTTTCTTTTACAATTTCTCCAAGAAGTTGTTCTCCTTCTGCATTAAGATCGTCTTCTTCAGAATATTTCTTGCCTTTTTCTTCAAGTAAGTTTTTAGCTTCCTGCATTGTTATTCGAGGAATCTTTTTAGGAATTGCGTGAGTTATTCCTAATAATTTAAGTTCATTTGCGCACTCTTGTTTTAAATTTGTTAAAAGATCTATTAACATTTTTTCTGCAACATTCATAACATCCTTTTCATCATTGATAAAAGCCATCTCAAAATCTACTCCTGTAAACTCTGTTAGGTGCCTGTTTGTATGAGATTTTTCTGCTCTAAAAACTGGTGCTATTTCATACACTCTTTCAAATCCGCCATTCATAAACATTTGTTTATAGATTTGTGGTGATTGAGAAAGATAAATTGGAGAACCAAAATAATCCACATTAAATAAATCTGCACCTGACTCAACACCAAGTGTTGTCATCTTTGGTGTATTAATGTTAATAAAACCCTGCCTATCAAAAAAGTTTGTTAGAATTTTTATGATTTTACTTCTTATTTTAAATATTGCTTGATGTTTTAGGTTTCTTGTATCTAGAAATCTAAAATCAATTCTTTTATCTATGTTTGTATTGCTTTTGTCTGTATTATCTATTGGTAGTGGAACTTCTGATTTAGATAATAGTTTTATTTTATTAATTCCTATTTCTAAGCCCCATGTTGATTGTTTATTCTCTTTCACAACGCCAACAATTTCAACAACAGATTCTTTTGTATAGTTTTTTATTGCTTCAAATGATTCATCTTCTGTTTTTCCTTTGAATGCAACTGTTTGCATATCGCCTGTTCTATCCCTAAGTATCAAAAACCTAATTTTGTTTAAGTTTCTTAGTTCTTGAATCCACCCTTTTAAGAGTACTTCTTTGCCAACATTTTCTTTAAGATCTTTAATCAATATTCTATTCATAGTAACACCTTTTATATTGTTTAGATTATCGTATTTATTTATAAATATTTATACTATTTCTTTTTCCGGCTTCTTGGCATCAATAAATTCTTTGAGTTTACTGGGCGCTTCTTTTTCTTCTTATAAATAAAGAATTCAACCAGAACAAATAAAATTATTGCAATCGCTATAAGTGTTATAATTCCTATACTTTGAGCATTCAGTTTCTTTTTTTGCATTATAACTGCATCTGCATACTCATCTTCTGGCACTAATGTTAGGTTGCTATTTCGTACAAGTATACCTATCATCATACACTCTAATTTTGAACTACTGTGAAGGCAACCAGAAATGTCCCCTTGAAGAGCAAATCCTGTATAACATGATTCTTTTCGGTTTTTATTATCTATTTGTTCACATAACCGTTTATCTTTTACGTAAATTGCCAGATTCTCAAGACATACATCTCGCTGTATTAATGTTGGCATTTCATCACATATCCTTTTTGCAGTGGTTTTATCTACTTTAGCAATTTTATATATTTCATTAATAACTTCATTGAAGTTTTTATCTTCTAACAAATCTTCTATAGAATACTCTTTAATTTTTAGTATCCCTGACGAGATTGTATTATCTGATTCTGCTGTCGCATAATAATCGCCTTTTTCTTCTGCAACCCACAATATTGTTAATCTGTCTTGATTAATTAGTGTTTGTTTTTCTGAAACAGTATTATCTCCTGTTAATGATTTTTTTATTATTTTTATTCTTATCAGTGAGTCATCACAGCCATTAGTCTCAACTATTAATTCAATTGGAAGATTCATACTTTCTTGTTCTAAAGTGAAATAAATATTTTCTAGGTTGCAAGTCCCAATGGGAGTTTGTTGAGATGGTGTTTGTGGAGGTTCAATTGGTGGGGGTGCTGGTTCTTCTTGCTCTCCTTTTATTATTAATATTGCAGAATCCAATTCTACATTATTTGTGTCAGTTTCAGGAATGATAACTATTTGGAAATTGCCTTTTCCAATGTTTTGATGATTCAATATAAAATTTAGTTTATCATTCTCAGAATTAAATTGAGTGCAAGTTGTGTCAAGGTTTTGCATAACCTCATTCCAAGTATAATGTTCACCTTGATTAACTAAACAGGCCTTACCAAAAATAATAATTTCTTCTTTTAGAGTAATCTGAAACTCAAGATTCTGATTCTCTATTTCAGGAACTGAAAATTTCAGTAGTGGTGCACAGATTTTACCTTCAACTTCATTAAAACAGATCCATGAACCTATCGGGTATGAGTCAGGAGCTTGACTATATACATATTTCATGCTATTTGAAGAAACTTCTTGTTCTGCATATACAAAATTAACTAATAAAATTAGAAGTGCTATAATTATTAGTATGTTTAGTTTTTTCATTATACCCCTGCTGCAGGTTCTTCATCAGGTTCCTGTTGATTAAGAACTTGTTCTCTAACTAGAACTTTTTTACCTTTACTAATTAGTTCTAGATTAATTTTATTCTTTGTATCAATACAGTATACTCCAAATTCCCCTCCATTTATCGGTTCTACTTTTATTTCTCCGATATAGTGCATTTCAAAATCATTTTCAGTTAATAAGAATAAGTTTTCAGGATTTTCTCGAGTTTCTCTTGAATTATAAATTTCTTGTGCTATTTCTGAGATTCTCAGTTCGGTAGGTATTAGTAAATTAACACTATAATCAATAAAACACATCTTTGTAAGTGCTCTTGGTGGTCTCAAAAGGATAATATCTGTCGATCCTGAATTTTCATTAAGCATTGAATCAATATTTGTTTTTATTTGATTTACCATTTCAAAATTTGTTGTATCCTCAATAGAATTATTTAATCCTCTCATCAGGTATCCGCCTAATATTATTACCATTGCTAATGCTACAACGATTATAACAAAGTTAAATGCTTGTGCATACGCTTTTTTATCCATATTATTCCTCTAGATATATTACTTCTATTTCATCATCTATATATTCTACAACTGTCAGTTCAATGCCCAATTCATTGAGTAGTTCGTTTAGGTTTGCATCTCCATTTTCATATTGTTGTATAAGATACAAATCTCTTATCAAATTACAAGTTGATTGCATCTGAGTATTATTTATTTTTGTACAAACTGCAAAATCTCCATTAATAAGGTGTGCAGTATAGCAATCATCTCTTATATTAGTATTGTTTATTTCTGCGCAAATATCAGGATCTTCAAATTCTAATGAAACACTCGATATACATCGATCAATGTTCTCTGCTTCTTTAATATTCTTACATTTATTTGTTGCTATGTCTGGATTATTTCTACTAGTGCTTAATATTCTATCAATAAAATCTTGGAATATAACTGTTTCAGTATTTTGGTTAGAATTGTCTATAGGCGGTGGAAGATTTATGTATTGTTCTGGATCTTGAATTTCATTAGAGTCTTCTCCACCATTGGTATCATTCGTTTGAGAAGTGCCGCTGCCAGGCATAGGAGGTTTAACTCTGAAATCAAATCTTGTTTGTGCCATCTTTCCATTATAGTCAGAATGAATATTCATTGTGTATTTTCCTGGTGCAAAATCTTCTGGGATAGTTATTCTTTTAGCTTGTTGTGTTGACGTAAATATTGCGATTGTATCTTTGCTTGAATCGACAACATTTAAGTTTTCGTTTAAAATGTCATAGGTAACATACATGTCAAATGTTTTTTTTGATCCCATACTTAAAATGTTTAAATTGAATCTAAGATCTTCACCAGGTACGACCTGTGTGTTTTCTGGTGTTGCAATTAAATCTAGAAGTGTTGTTGATTGCGATTGAATGTTAATAAAATAATATCCCCCTCCTATTACAATGATTAATGCAAAAAATATTGCAAATATGTGTAGTGCTGTTCTTCCAGGGAGATGAACTTCATGTCTGTGTGTTGTAATATTTTGATTGAAGTTTGATTGAGTCTGTTGCGGTGGTTGTTGCGGAAGATGTGCTGCTGCATCATCAATCAAGTGTGTAGAATACCCTTTTTGTATAAGGTAGTTTCTTATCTGTTGGAACGTATACCCTTTTGATTCCATGTTTCTGATATAGTCAATAATTTGAACCAATGCTTGAGTATTTTGAGGTTGATTTTGCACAGTTGGCTGAACTTGTTGCATAGCATAAGTATAATGTTGAGAAATGATTGTTTCAGGGTAGTTTTTTTCAAGAAGATATTTTTTTATTTGTTCAAAAGTGTAGCCTCTAGAAATCATAGTTTTAATTCCATTTAATAATACCTGATTCACCTCAGAACCGCTATTTTCCATATTCCCTCTTTTATACTCTAATTTCGCCCAAAACCATATATAAAGCTTTCGACTAATTATTATAATAAATTATTGTGTACTTAAGGTGAGCTTATTTCTAATCTTATTGCGAGTTCGTTGCAGAGAGTTGTTCCTTACGGGACTGCAGAACCTTCAAAAGAAGCAAAGATTGAGCGAAAGCACATAATAATTGAAACAAACTTTATAAAATCAGATATTTTCTAAGTACTTATGGTAAGAATAGCTATAGTTGACAAATCAAAGTGTAATCCTCTTAAATGTGGTAATTATTTGTGTAGATCGGTTTGTCCTGTGAATAGAGCAGGCGATGATGAGTGTATAATTATTGATGAGGTTGATAAGAAAGTCAAAGTAGTTGAAGAACTTTGCATAGATAAATGTTCTATTTGCGTAAAGAAATGTCCTTTTCATGCGCTAACCATTGTTAATTTACCTTCTGAATTAGAAACTGAGCCAATACATAGATATTCTGAAAATGGATTTGCCCTTTACAATCTTCCTGTCCCTATTTTTGGTAAGGTTGTTGGTGTTATTGGTAGAAACGGTATTGGTAAATCTACTGCATTAAAGATTCTCGCAGGTTTAATTAAGCCAAACCTTGGAAATTTCAAAGAGAAAGTTCAGAACAAACAAATTATTGATTATTTTAAAGGAACAGAAGCTCAAGCTTTTTTCGAAAAACTTCTTGCAGGAGAAATAAAGGTTTCTTATAAACTCCAACAAGTTGATCTTATTCCTAAAGCTTTTGATGGAACTGTTCTTGATTTATTAAAAAAATCTGATGAAAAAAGTGAGTTAGATAATATTATTGACTTATTGGAATTAAGAAAAGTTCTTGATAGGGATATTAAAACGGTTTCTGGTGGAGAACTTCAAAGAATTGCTATTGCTATAACTGTTTTGAAGAAGGCAAATGTTTATTTTTTTGATGAGCCAACATCATATTTAGATATTAAACAAAGACTTAAAGTTAGTAAGTTTATTCGAGGTTTGGTTAATGATCAAACTGCTGTTATGATTATAGAGCACGATCTAATTATTCTTGATTATATGGCTGATTTAATTCATTTAATGTTTGGTAAAGAGGCAATTTATGGTATTTGTTCTCATGTTAAATCAACAAAATTAGGAATTAATACTTATCTTTTAGGTTATTCTAAAGACGAAAATATGAGGTTTAGAGATAAAGCTCTAACTTTTGTTAAACCAAAAACAACAGAAACAGTTGCAGGTCCATTAATCACTGTATGGCCTAAGTTTGATAGGAAACTTGGAACTTTCGAGTTAAAATCTGAAGCAGGAGAAGTTAATGACAATCAAGTTATTGGTATTCTCGGTGAGAATGGTATTGGTAAAACTAGTTTCGTAAAAACTTTAGCAGGTGTTGATTCTGATATTGTTGATGTAAAAGTTAAACTTGCCTATAAAGCACAGTATTTAGAGACAAGCGACGAAATTGTTGTCAACGTATTACAAAATGCTATTTCGAAATATACTAACCAATTAATCAAACCTCTTGATTTAGAAAAGTTATTTGAGAGGCAATTAAATGAATTGTCTGGTGGAGAGTTGCAGAGGGTTGCAATAGCACATTGTTTATCCCAAGACGCAGAACTCTTTCTTTTAGATGAGCCTTCTGCATATCTTGATGTAGAACAAAGAATTTTGGTTAGTAAAGTTATAAGAGAAATGGTTTCTACATACAGTAAATCTGCAATCGTAGTTGATCACGATCTTTTATTTATAGATTATCTTAGCGATAAATTAATTATTTTTGAAGGAGAGCCTGCAATCAGTGGTATTGCTAAAACTCCAACTGCACTTGTTAATGGTATGAATGGTTTTCTTAGAGATTTACAGATTACATTCAGAAGAGATGAAGAAAACAATAGACCTCGTGCAAATAAAATTGATTCTCAATTAGACAGAAAGCAGAAGAGTGATGGAACGCTGTATTATGGTTAAATTTTATAAACAAACATGCATTCATCAATAATAAAGATTTCACAGGAGCTAGTCCTGGAGGGGTTAACATGAAAGTATTTATTGAAAAAGAAAACAAGCAAATAGTGCTTGATAAAGAATGTACAGCAAAAGAACTTCTTGTAGAATTAGATATTAATGCTACAACTGTAATTCTAGTTAAGAATAATGAAACTATACTTTTAGATGAAGAACTCTCAAAGAATGATGAAGTAAAGATATTGTCAGTTGTCTCTGGAGGATAAATCATGAAGTGTAGTTCGTGTTTAAAAAAAGCAGTTTATAATAATCAAGGAAGAGCTTATTGTAAAGATCATTTTCTAAACTACTTTGAGAGAAAGGTTTTTCGAACAATAAGAAAATTCTCATTAATGAAGCATGAAGATAAGATTTGTGTTGCTGCATCTGGGGGAAAAGATTCTCTGGCAGTTTTGTATATGACCATGCTTTACTGTAAAAAATATAAAATTGAATTTTTTGCTCTAAATATTGATGAGGGGATTGCAGATTATAGAGATCACACTATTGATGACTTGAAAGTGTTCTGCAAAAGATATGACATTCCTTATCACATAATTTCATTTAAAGAAAGGTTTGGGTTTACTTTAGATAAATTAATAAAAAAAGCATTAAAAATAGGAAAAAAGCCTTGTACGGTTTGTGGTATTCTAAGAAGAACTTTGCTTAATCGTGGTGCAAGAGAATTGGGTGCAACAAAACTTGTTACAGGACACAATCTTGATGATGAAGCTCAGGCATATTTAATGAATTTATTTTTAGGAAGCATGAAACATAACGCTGCACTCGGCCCAATCACTGGATTTAATGCTAATAATAAATTTGTTCCGAGAATAAAACCACTATATTTTATTTCTGAAAAAGAAACTAGGCTTTTTGCGTTTTTGAAAGAATTTAGTGTTCACTTTAGTGAGTGCCCAAATATTGAACTGTCTTTCAGGGCAAAAGTTAGAGACAAATTAAATGAGCTGGAGTTGTTAAGAGCAGGGACTAAAAATGGAATAGTTAATGCTTTTCTTGAAGTTTTACCAACTCTAAAAGAGAAATACAAAAACACTAAAAGTTTTAGTTATTGTGAAAAATGTGGTGATCCCTGTGCAGGTAAAATGTGCAATGCATGTATATTAGAGGAAGAATTATGTCAGAAATAAACTCAAGAAGTGAAATTATTATCGGAAAAGAAGGAATTAAAAATAAAGTTATTGTAATAGTTGGTGTTGGGGGATTAGGAAGTATAACCGCAGAATTACTTGCTAGAATGCATCCAAAAAAATTAATTTTAGTTGATTTTGATAAGGTAGAAGATATAAATCTTGAAAGACAGATTCTTTATGATAAAAAGGATATTGGCAAATCAAAGGTTATTTGTGCAAAAGAAAAGTTGCAACAATTTTGTGATATTGAAATAAGAGATAATAAATTAAACAAAGAAAATATAGATTTCCAAGATATTGATTTACTTATTGATTGTACTGATAATACTGATGTAAGATTTATAATTAATGAATATTGTAAAAAAAGCAAGATTCCTTGGATATATTCTGCAGCAATTCAACAAATTGGGTCTGTTTTTTTTATTCATCCTAAAGGCCCTTGTTATGAATGTTTCAATAAAAACAAGCAAGGAAAAAAATGTGCTGAAGTAGGAATTCTTAATTCAACTGTTTCGATAATTGCATCATTAGCTGTAAATATTGCAACGGAATATCTTATTTTTAATACTTATCCTAAAGAGCTATTCAGGTTTAATCTTAAAACATATTCTTTTGATAAAATAAAAGTGAATAAAAATCTAAGTTGTAGCGTTTGTAAACATTAAAATTTATAAATTGCATAGATTATAGTATTCTTTATGGTGAGTCCAGATTTATTTCAAAATAAGGAAATTGATCAGCATATGGCTTCTATTAAAAAGACTGATCCAAGACATCAAGCTAATTTAATTAAAGATATAAATGATTCTTCAAGGAGACTTAAAGTTCTTGAAGATAGATATTTGACAATAAGAAAAAAAACTCAATTGACTGATCAGAATATGCTGGAGATGAGTAAGAGATTTAATTCAGAGATTGTTGCTTTAAATGGAGAGTTAAATAAGTTAAGGATTTTAATGAAAGATGTAACTGAAAAGGTTAATCAGTTAATTACTGAAACAGGAGGTCTTGCAAAAAGACAAGAATTAATCACGCTCAATAAATATGTTGATCTATGGAGGCCAATGAATTTTATAACTCGAGAGCAAATGAATCGAGAGTTTGAGAATTTAAGAAAATAGTTTTTATTCACCTAGTTCTTCTAATTTATCGAACAAGTTTTTGTCTTTGTTAACTTTTTGTTTAGGTTTTCTTTTTTTTATGTTTTTATGTTTTCCAAGATCGTGAAGTGAGATAAAGGTTTTTTCTCTTTTCTTTTTTAGTCTTTTAACGATGATCGGATTTGGTTTTATTAATTCTTCTTTTTTTATTTCAAACTCAGAAAGCATGTTTAGTTTTCTTGATTTTAGTTTTATTCTTCTTCTATTTTCTATGTCTTTTTGTAAAATCTTTTTTCTTTGTGTGGCTTTTTTATTAAGTTCTTTTTCTTTTTCTTTTTCTTCTAATATATCTTGTTCATATTCGTTTACAATTATCTTTGCCTTTTTAGCAATATTTTTTGCTTTTTTAATGTGTTTTTTGCCTGCTGCATAATCAACTATAGAATAAATTACTATTGCCATAACAATTATTACTAGTATCGTAATTGCAATTGAGTTTGAATAATTTAATTCTGTCACCCTATCTGTCTCAGTAGTATTATTATCTTCTTCTGCAAGTGCTAAACTGAATATTGTTATTAGAATTAATATTAATAATACAAAATATGTGAATAATCGGGCTACCTGTTTTTTGGCAGATTTTGTCTTTGTCTTTATCATAATAGTGCTAAAGAGGCTTTATTTTAAAAAATTATTGTAAATATACTGAAAAATGCATAACTTTTATATATTATCATATTATATTTTCTATAAGATTAACGGGGGGTAAAATGAATAAAACTGAAGAAAATCTAAAAGCTGCTTTTGCAGGCGAGAGTCAAGCTAGAAATAAATATACTTATTATGCTAAAATTGCAAGAAAAGAAGGCTATCATTATATTGCTAAAATCTTTGAAGAAACTGCAATGAATGAAGTGCAGCATGCAAAAGATGAATTTAAGCTACTTAATGGTATTGGTACCACAGAAGAAAATTTGCAGGCAGCAATGGAAGGGGAGAATTACGAAAATACAAAGATGTATCCTACTTTTGCTAAGGAAGCTGAAGAAGAAGGCAATACTGAGGCAGCTAAACTATTTAGGGCAATTGCTGAAGTAGAAAAACATCATGAAGCAAGGTATAAAAAGCTTCTAGAAATGGTTAAAAATAAAACGGTTTACAAAAGAGAAAAGCCAGTTAAATGGAAATGTTCTAAATGTGGTCATGTTCATGAAGGAACAGAACCACCAGTAGAGTGCCCATCTTGTAAACATCCAAGGGAATATTTTGAATCAGAAGATCTGTGTTTATTATCATAATAAGGAGGTAAATATGGCAAAACAAAATACATGGTATAAATGTGAAGCATGTGGCAATATTGTCGCAGTTGTTAATGCAGGTCAAGGAGAACTTGTTTGTTGCGGTAAACCAATGGGTGAAATGAAAGTCCAATCAGTTGGTGATGAAGGGTATGAAAAACATGTCCCGATTGTAACAATTGATGGAAATAAAGTTCATGTTAAGATTGGCGAAGTTGCACATCCAATGGAAGATGCTCATCATCTACAAGTTGTCCAAATTATTCGAGGGGAGGTAGTTGTAGAAGGTAAACGATTATATCCAGGTCATGAAACAGAAATTACATTTATTCTTGAAGAAACTGAAGGAATAAAAGTAAGAGTAATATGTAATATCCACGGATTATGGATGAATTAGGGGTGTAAAATAATGAAAAAACAAGTTATAGAAAAATTAGCAGTTTTAGTGACTACAGCTTTTGGGCTTGTTGCTGCTCTTGCATGGAATGGTGCTATTAAAGCAATTTTTTTAGAAATTTTTGGAACTTCTGAAGGGGTAGGACCATTGTTAGTCTATGCTATTGTTGTAACAATTATTGCGGTTATTGTAACAATTAGTATTGGTAAAGCTGCAGATAAAGTAGCTAAATAATTTTGAGAAGTTTTTTCTTCTCTTTTTTTTAAAATGAAAACTGACATTGATTCTATTTACAAAATTCTGAATAAAACAGTTAAAGGCTATCAGGTTCCGATTGTTGACTTAATTGAAGCAAGAACAAAAGATCCTTTTAAGATTCTTGTGGCAACACTTCTTTCTGCAAGAACTAATGACAAGACAACTTCTATTGTTTGTAAAAAACTTTTTGCAAAAGTTAATTCTGCTAAAGATTTAGAAAAGTTAACAGTTAAACAAATTGAAAAACTTATTTACCCTATCGGATTTTATAGGAATAAGGCAAAACACCTAAAACTGTTACCTGTTGTTCTAAAAGAAAAGTTCAACAATAAGGTTCCACATACTATTGAGGAATTAATTGAACTTCCCGGTGTTGGTAGAAAAACTGCAAATCTTGTGATGGCTGTTGCATTCAAGATTCCTGCAATCTGTGTTGATGTCCATGTTAATAGGATAATGAACCGGTTTGGTTATATTAAGACAAAAAATCCTCTTGAAACAGAGATGGTTTTAAGAAAAAAGCTTCCAAAAAAATATTGGTTAAAAATTAATTATGTTATTGTTGCATTTGGCCAGAATCTTTGTAAACCTATAAACCCTCGGTGTGATGTTTGCCCTGTCTATAAATATTGTAAGAGAGTTGGTGTTAGGACTAAGTATAATAAATAATTTAAGGTTATAGAATAGATGTTTAATTAAAGTAAACCCACAATTTGATAGATTTGCGTTCTAATAAATGGTTGTAGAGAACTATCATTTGATACTTCATCAAGTATGATTTCTGCTTTATGTACTCTAGTTTCTTGTGATTCACCTTGGTTATTTAGAATTAGTATAATATTATCAATTTTTGATTTTAAATTTTTAGGGATCCCAACTTCTTGTTTTAGCATTTTTAATGCTCCTATAACTTCTGCAAATTCCATTTTCATTACCAATCATTATTATTTCCCTTTTTCAATGCTAAGATTTGACATTATATCTTTTTGCATTTTCTCAGCTTTCTCTTTTAGCTTTTCTTCTTGCTTTTCAAAAGATTTAATTCTAACACCCAAAACTTCTTTCTTTTTTTTAATATCTTCTATAAGGTTTTTCTTGGTAGAATTTATCATTATATTACCAACAATTTTGTAAGCATTGTCGGTTTTATCGATTGCTTCAAGTGCAGATTCATATTCAGATAATTGTGTAACAAATTGTTGTTTTTGTGCGCTAATATTAGCAACATTTTGTTGTAACATTGATAGTTCTTGAATCATATTTTCATTTGTCATTTTATTCCTTTACAACGCTTTTGGTTTGATAATAAACAGAAAGCATTGTTGTTATGCCGTTAATGCTCGCTCTTAATGAAACAATATCTTTACTTTCAATAATTATTAATAATTTTTTGTTTTGTTCTTCAAATGTTGTTCTACTTGTTTTTGCGTCGAAATTATCCACACTTAGCAATTTCTTAATTGATTCAATATCTTCAGTAATTTCAATTGTAGTCTTAAACATTCTACCTTGCTTTTACTTTTGTTATTGTGCTTCTTGGTTTGAAGATTATTTTACTTCCACAGTACGGACATCTAACTCTTTTTTTTATATATCTGTCAGAAATTTGCTTACCGCAATTAAAACATTTATAGTTTGCCATATTTGCCTCCAAATCTTACTCTTCAACTTTTTCTTTTAATTTAGGCATCTTATCAACGAAATATGCTTTGCTTGTAAATTTAGCATTACACTTTCCGCATTCCCAAATTCCTAAATTAATTTTTTTAACTTTCTTGAATTGACAATAAGGACATTTATATGTTTTCTTTTGTTGCGCTTCAATTTTTCCTAATTTAAATCTTGTAGTTCTTCCATATCTAGAACCCAATCTTCTTGTTGTACCAGCTTGTTTTGTTGCCATTTTATTTTACCTTTTTGATAATTATTTTAGGATATGGGGCTGCCCAGATTCGAACTGGGGTCTTCTGGTCCCAAACCAGAGAGGATGGACCAGGCTACCCTACAGCCCCATTATGAATATATGTGTAGGAATAATATTTCCTTTTAAAAGCTTTCGCTTTAGAATTTGACTTTCTATCCCCTAAAAAACCATAAAGTATTTAAAAATAGGTTGTATTTGCATTATTTATGGTTAGTTCAAAAACAAATAGTAAGAATACTACTGAATCAGCTAAGGATGAGTTATATTCCTATAGTACTGATGAGAGTGGTCTTGAGAGTGAAAACAAACTTCTTAGAGAAACAGTTATGCAACTAAGAGATGAAGTAAATAAGATGATGATGCCTCCATTGATGGTTGCAGAAGTATCTGAGGTATTAAATAATAATGTTTTAATACAAATTCCTAATGGAAATAAATTTTATGTTAACAAGTTAAATACAGTTAAAAACATTAAATCTGGTGACACAATTCTTGTTGAACAAAAGAATTTAACTGTTATTGAAAAAATAAATTCAAATAAAAAGTTTAATGTTGAAAAATTCTTAATAATAGAAAAACCAATTATTACTTTTAATGATATTGGTGGCTTAAAAAAAGAAGAGCGGGAAATAAAAGAAGTCATTGAACTTCCGCTGAAGAAACCTGAGCTCTTCAGAAAAGTAGGTATAAAACCTCCGAAGGGAGTTTTATTATATGGGCCTCCTGGAACTGGAAAAACTTTACTTGGTAAAGCTGTTGCAAACTCAACAAACAGCACATTTATTGAAATTGTTGGTTCTGAGCTTGTACAAAAATTTATTGGTGAAGGTGCAAAGCTTGTTAAGGAAATTTTTGAGTTAGCAAGAGAAAAGGCTCCGTCTATCGTTTTTATTGATGAGCTTGATAGTCTGGCTGCAACTAGAATGGAAGTTGGTACTTCAGGAGAAAGAGAAGTTCAGAGAACTTTTATGCAATTGCTTGCTGAGATTGATGGTTTTAATAATCTTGATGATGTGAAAATAATTGGTTGCACCAACAGAAAAGATATTCTTGATCCTGCAATCACACGTCCAGGTAGATTAGACAGATTAATATCTGTAAGTAATCCTGATAAAGAAGGAGTAATAGAGATATTCAAGATACACAGTAAAAGAATGAAGCTTGAAAAGGGATTTAATTACGATAAAATCTATAAAAAGTTAGAAGGTTGTTCAGGTGCAGAGATTCATGCTATGTGTACTGAGGCAGGTTACTTTGCAATTAGAAAAAATAGATTTGTTGTTTCTTTGAAAGATTTTGAAGCTGCAATTGACAAGGTTAAGCAAGCTGAAGATGATGATAAGAACTATGTTAAGATGTTTGGATAGAGAACATTGTAAAAGTCATTGTTAAATGATTTGACGATGTTATCTTCCGAGAACGCTTGAAAAATTAGTGTTTCAAAGTTGTCGATAGTTAAAATTTATAAAATAAACATCTTTTTCTTAATTTATGACTGATTTACAATACAGCAACATAAAATTCGTAGATTTTGATGAAGAAAGAATCAAAGTTATCTTCAAACAAAGATACTACTTTTTTCTAGATAAGGCAATGTTAATAAAGCGTATTGGCAAGTTTGAAATAAATAAAGAAGATAGTTCTATAATTATTTTTAATGCTCCTTTAAAGCGATCGCAAACAAGATTTGAGATGTCTATAGAGCAAGGACTTGATAATTTATATAATACTAATAAAGATAAGAAAACTGAATATATCTATGATGGCGTTGCTCCATTAATTGGAACAAATGAGTTTGGTATAGTTGATAGAAATACTTCTATTCTAGAGATAAAGATGTTGACTGGTTGCAATCTGAGTTGTGTTTTTTGTTCAGTAAGTGAGGGTGATAATGCTAAAATTGATTATCTTGTTGAGCCTGACTATCTTGTATTAGGGATTGCAGATTTGGTTAAGATTAAAAAATCTAAATCAATAGAAATTAATATTGGCCCTCAGGGAGAGCCATTACTTTATCCTGATCTTTGTTATTTAATTGAAGAACTAAAAAAAGTTCCTAAGATTGATATTATTTCAATGAATACCAACGGCAGATTATTAACAAAAGATTTCATAGATGAATTAATTGAAGCGGGTTTAGACAGAATTAATGTTTCTCTTCATAGTATGAATGAGGAAACTCAGAAAAAACTTTCTGGTTCTGCCATGTCTATTTCTAATTTTAAAGAGTTAGTTAATTATGCTAAAGATAGAATAGAGATATTCTTAGCGCCAGTTTATATTCCTAAACTCAATGAAGACATTGAACCTCTTATTGAGTTTGCTAAATCTTATAAAACAGGCCCGAGATTAATGGGCATCCAGAATTTCTTAAATTATAAGGGTGGAAGAAACCCTGTTAAACAAATTAGTTTTGATGATTTCTATGCAATGCTTGCTAGACTTGAGAAAAAGCATGATGTTAAATTAAAGCTTAACCCTGAAGATTACAATATTGTTGAAGATAAGGTTTTAGAAAAGCCCTTCAAAAAAGGTCAAACAGTTAACGCAGTAATTAAACTTCCTGGCAGAAGAAACCATGAAGTGATTGCAGAGGCAAAGGATAGATCAATCACTGTTTATGATTGCAAGTTTGAAGAGGGCAAAGAAATTCGAGTCAAATTGACTCGTGATAAACACAACATATTTTCTGGGAGCAGAGTTTAGAGGAATATATAATTAATTTTATAAATATCTACGTTGGTTAGTGTGTTATGATAAGATATATAGTTTTCTTTTTTGCATCCGGATTTTTAGGATGGTGTATTGACTCTTTATATTGTTCTTTTATTGAAAAGAAGTGGGTGTCTAATACTCATACAAAATTCTTTTCACCTACTTACGCGATAGGAGGTTTGATTTTAATATTTATCTTTGAAAATTTAAAACTGCATTTTATACTACAATTAATTATTGCAACAATCTTATTAACTTTATTAGAATTAGTTTCAGGAATATTTTCAGAAAAGGTAATGAAGAGAAGGTATTGGAATTATTCAGATAGTAAATGGAACTATAAAGGTTACATTGATGCTTTACACGCATTCTTTTGGTTGGTATTATCTATTATTGTTAAAATAATATTCTTATATTTGCCGATATAAAAATATTAGATTAAGCTAACTCGTGATAAACACAATATATTTTCTGGGAGTAGGGGTTAGAATAAATTAAAACAAATTCAGCTTAAAATAATCAATCAATGAAACTCCTTTCTTATCTATTTTAAGATTAATTTGCCAGTTTTCAAGTCCTCGTTTTGTGGCTTTTTTAACTACTTTTGCTATTTCTGTATTCGAGCTTTTAGGTGGTTGAAACCTCTCTGCCTTATACACAAAACATAGTAGTGCAATTGCTCTTTGACCTTTTTTTATTTGAAGTGAGATATCTTGAAAGTGTCTGCTCAACCTTTCAAATGAATTAAACTTAGTGTTTGGCTTTTTTTTGTTTCCAAAAGGAAGATGCATCAGTGGTGTTTTGACTTCTAGAAAGCAATTGTTGTTTACTAGAAAGTCAATCCTGGAAGTGTTTAATTTAACTTCTCTTTTTACTTCTTTGGCATCAATCATTTTGCTGAGAAGATTATTTTTCAGAAAGAATTCTATGTATTTATTTGCTTTTGTTTGATTTATGCCAACCCAGATTTTTGCTTTTGGTGAAATTGCTTCCACTGTATATTTGGTTTTTCTTGCTGGGTTTTTAGATTCTGAAAGTAGGCAGGGTATGTCTTCAAATTCTATATTGCCAATTCTGCCTGTTGATGGGCAATGACATTTTTCTAGATTGCCATCAATTTCAACCATCATTATGAATCGATTGGGTCTTGACTTAATCAATCCCTGAATCAATTCTTCATCAAATAGATATTTCATGTATCAACTGACCTGTAAGGTTATTAATAAGTTTTTGGTTCAGAATAATCCTAAAGCTTATATACTATTCTTGATTTCTCTGTTTTATGATTGATGACAGATGGTATGAAGGGCCGACTCCAGAGGAATATAATTTTGGTTTTGATATTCGGATTGAAAATGAAGATATGAAGGGAAATCCTATTCTAGTTACTAAAAGAAATATTCCTAAATTAGTTTCATCGTTAAATGAGAAAGGTATTGAGATTGTTAAATCTTTATCTGCGCTTAGGATAATAAAGCGTGGAAATGAAACCATGGCCACTTTTAAGTATAAACATCTGCAAGGTAATGTTGTCGCTAGTTGTTACTTGGATTTAGGGTTTGGTATTTTTCTGTCTTTGATTAATAATTTCCAATCGAAAAATAATTGGTTATATGGCCCGCATATTAACGCAACTTTAGGCTATGAACTTAATCATTCATCTATGGGCAAGGTAAAGCTTAGTAAAATTCCCGATTACTTAAGGGAGTCTTTTTCTGGTTTAGAAAAGCCGGTTCTCAAATCCTTAGACGAAGTTTTCCATGGGGAGATAAGTGAATCTTTCAAAAATCAGGTAGAGTTTCATGCACAAAAAAGTCTGATATATACAGATTGTAAAATGTTAGATACTTGTTTAGATTTGTATGAATAATAAAATAAAAAAAGACCTACTTTTTCTTTTTCTTAGTTTTCTTAATCTCTTTCTCAAGATCAAGTTTATCAAGAAGTTCCTTGTATCTGTTTCTGATTGTAACTTCTGTGACTCCTGCAATATCTGCGACTTCTCTTTGAGTTCTCTTTTCACCATTGATTAGAGCTGCAACATATAGTGCTGCTGCTGCAATTCCTGTTGGACCTCTTCCAGAAGTTAACTCAACTTTTTGAGCTTGCTCAATTATTTCCACAGATTTTGACTGAGATTCAGCGCTTAATCTTAGAGCAGATGCAAATCTTGCAATGTAATCTGCAGGATTTGAAGGTAAGATAGTAATACATAGTTCTCTTGTTATGAACCTGTAAGTTCTTCCAATTTCTTTTCTTTCGATTCCAGAAGCTTCAGATAGTTCATCAAGTGTTCTTGGTAGCTCGAATCGTCTGCATGCAGCGTATAAAGCTCCTGCAACCACTGATTCCATGCTTCTACCCCTTACAAGGCCTTTTTGCACAGCCATAGTGTAGATCTTTGATGCTTCTTCTTCTACTGATCCTGATAATTTCAAGAATGAAGATACTCTTTTAAGTTCAGATAGGGCTAATTTAAGATTTCTTTCAATTGCAGTTGAGATTCTTTGTTGCCATTTTCTCAATCTCATGAATTTGTTCTTATTTCTGCCTTTTAATTGATAAATATCAGATTTATGACCAATGTCTGTTCCAAGACCTCTATCATACTGAGTATAGGTCATAGGAGCTCCAGATCTTCGTTTCCTAGCTGATTCATCAGCATCGAAGCTTCTCCATTCTTGGTCAAAGTCGATCATTTTTTCTTCTACAACTAGACCGCAGTCTTTGCAAATGATCTCTCCTTTTTCTTTATTCCAGAATAAATTTATTCCCCCACATTCGGGACATTTCTTTACAAAAGCCATATTTTTCTCCCCCTATAAATATAATATATGCTAAATGATAATAAAGTTTATAAAAAGAAAAACAGAATAATTTATAAACTTTTCGGTCACTGTTGTTACGTTGCCGTTAATTCCTTTATAATCTCTGTTGTTTAATAATATATATTTAGTAGTTTATCCTCTAACCTGGCGACAAGTAAAACTTATAAATAAGTAAGCTTTTTAGTAGTATGTAGTTTTCATAGTTAAGGGGTAGAGGGAGGAAAAAATGATACTAATACAATATTTAATCATTATATTTGCAGCATTTCTAATCGCTAGAACACTTGTTAGTTTCCAAAACAATAAGTTAGATCTTAAAAAAACTATTTTTTGGACAATTATCTGGATAATTTTGCTAATTATTGGTATTTTACCAGAAGTAATGGGTGTTCCTGCAGCAATTCTAGGTATTGGCAGGAGTGTTGATGTGTTTGTATATGTCGGTATAATCGTGTTATTCTATATGGTGTTTTTATTATACAATAAAACTGAGAATCAAAGAGAAAGAATAACTAGACTAACAAGAATGATTGCAATACAGCAAGCAGAAACTGAAGCTTTAATGATTGAAAGGGCAGATAAAAAGATTAAAAAAATAACTTCAAAAAAAGTTAAGAAAAAAACTGTTAAGAAAGCAAAAAAAGCTATATCTAGAAAAAAGAAATAGATTTTTTTCAGTGCCAATAACTAAATAGTTATTGGACATTTATTTTTTTATAAAATGTTAACAAAAGAAGAGAGCGCAGAATTTAAGGATTCTATAGGTAATGCATTAAAAAGAAAAGAAACAATTGTTTTGTTGGCTTATTCTTCAATAAGTTATAGTGGTAGGGCAGAAGCTACATTGGATTATGGAGACAGGATAATAATTATTAAACCTGATAAAACTTTTCTTGTTCACCAGCCAACAGGAAGTAATGCAGTTATTTATATGAAGCCAGGATCCCAAATTGAGATATCTGAAGAAGATGGTGAACTTATACTTCAATCTTCAAATATGACCCTTCATGAGCTTGTCGAAGTTAGAATAAAGAAAATAATAAATATTTCTTCTGCAAGCCTCACTGATTCTGAAAAAGTTCAATTATTTGGAACAGAAAAAGATATGTCTGATTATATTTATGATAACCCTGAAATTATTAGCAAAGATTTTAAACCTGTTTCAAGAGAAGAACAAACAAAACATGGGTATATTGACGTTTTTGGGCATGACAAAAAAGATAATCTTGTAGTTATTGAGTGTAAGAGAGTGAAAGCAGGACCTGGTGCACCTCAACAATTGAGAAGATACATTGAAAGACTTTCAAAAAGTAAAGGTATACCTTCAAATAGAATAAAGGGTATTGTTGCTGCACCAAATATTACAAAGAATGCAGAGCATATGTTACAAGAGTTAGGATATGAATTTAAAAAGATCGATCCGCCTGCATATCTTAAAAGAAAGAAAGAAAGTCAGCATAGATTAGATAAGTTTTGCTAAGTTTCTATTATGCCTAATAGTTCGTAAACTAACCTATCTGCAAGTTTTCTAAAGTCTTCTGGTTCTTGTGCATTAACATGAATACAGTTGAAATCTGTTCCTTCAACAAATTCCATACTTGTTTTATTGCTATTTTTAAATCTCATAACAACAAAGGAATCAGAGGTTATGCCGCAGTTTGTTATAAATATGCTTTCATCTCGAGTTTCATTTTGTAAGAATTTTGTAAGATTAAAATTATCATCATATAGCCCTCCATTAATAGGGACTTTAATATAATCTATTCCATGAAGTCTTGAGATTTGTGCGGTTGCAATAACCCCAATTGGATCAATGTCTCCATCAACAGCAACAATAAGATGATCTTCCTTATCTAGAGCAAATATTCTTTGTTTTATTCTTGGATCAACACTAAGGTTAAGAACGTCTATTGGGTGATGGTTGAGTTGTATCTGCATAACTTGGCCATTAATTTTTACGAATGTGTTCCACATATTCATTTCATCTTTAAAGAATTCATAATTATTATAGGAATAATCTTCAGGTTCTGGAGAATTTTTAGTAGATAATATAATCAAGGCAAAGATGATAATTATAACTATAGCTGAAATAATAACAATATTTTTCTTTTTACTAGAAGTATTAACGTTTTCAGTATCCTTTACAATTTCTTCGTTTACTTTAATTTCTTCATCCATCTTTAGTTCTCTATTGAATAACTCCTGTATAACAATACATTAATCTATCTTTTAACATCAGAAATCCCATTTGTCTTGATTCTGCAATAAGGCAGTTTCCATCAACACTAATTGAAGTATTTACTCCTTCTTTTAGAAAAATTATTGGTAAAATTGATGTTGATTCATTACAACTTGATACTTCATAGACTGAATACTTCATAGACTCTTCTGTAATAAACGAAATTAATGGTTGTGCTATTGTGTTTTGAAGATCGCTTCTAATAAAATCTGTATAAGTCAAGCTTTCTGATTCTGGTTCAAACAAAAACCCTATTGCGCTTGATGATTGTAAATTACTACAAAAAGTCGGGTCTATATAGAATTGTTCAACCTCCTGAGGTAAGTAGTTAAAATTTAAGGTTTGTCCATTGATTTTTGAGACAAATCCATTTCCAACATCCTCAAATTTAAAATCATTATATTTTGTTATACTTTGATCTTGGTTAAGCATTATTCCTAACATAGATGCAATCATAATTAAACTTAGAAATACCCCCATAATTATTTGGTTTCTTTTTTCTTTCTTTTTTTTCTTTTGATTATAACTTGCCATTTTATAGTTTAGAAAAGCCAGAAGTTTTTATAGTTTGTGGTATTTCCTGCATGGAAATTAATCTTGAGGCACTAGATCCAGTTTAATATCTGCATATAGTTCCCGAATTGCATTAAAAGCTAATTCTTCATCTTCTTTAGAAAGATTTAGGCGGTAATATGTTGCTCTAACTCCTTGATACGCTTTTTTAGCTTCTTTAACTCTTCCTGCATTAATCAATTTTCTACAACCATCTATTAAATTATATAATAGTGAAATATCTTCATTTGTAGGAGTTACCTTTATTCTCTTTTGTTGAGGATTTGCAAGTTTTTTAAGTTCTTCATCTATATAGCCTTGGAATCCTTCTTTTTCTAGTTCGACTTTTCTATTCTCTAGCGCTAGTTGTCTCTGTTTTATATCAAGAAGAAGATTGTTTTTTTTATCAAGATTTTTGGATAATTTTAAGTCTAAATCTTTTGATTCTATAAGTTTCTTGCTAAGTTGTGTAAGTGTTTCTCTGATTCTATTTTCTTTTTCAAGCAAACTTAATTCTTGTTCTTTTAATTCTCTTTGTAAACTATATACCTTTTCTTCTTCAATTCGAAGTTCTTGTAACTTACTATGATATAGGGTGTCTGCTTCTTTTTGTTCTCTTGCGAATTGTTCTCTATCAAGTTTTAATCTATCTAGTCTTATTTGGTATTCTCTCTCAAGTTCTTTCTTTCTATGCAAGAAATCTTCATTAAGTTTTCTTTGATTTTTTTCTGTTTCACTTAATATTTCATTTCTAAGATTATTTAACGAACCTGATTCTGATTTTATTAATTCAATATAATCTTTCTTCTGCTGTTCAAGATGTAGTTCTTTTTCTTTTTCTGTTTCAAGGTCAAGTCCTACTTTCTCAAATTTATTGTTAATTTCAAGATCTTTTGTTTGTAATTCTTTAAGCTTTTCTTGTAGCTCTATTCTTAGTTTTCCAAGTGATGCTCTTTCTTTATCTAATTCTTTTCTTTCTTCATTACTAACTGTTAAATCTTTTAATGATTCTTGGTGTTCTTTTAGAATTTCTTTTTCTTTTAATTTGATTAATTCTCGAATCTCTTTCTTCTCAAGTGTTACAAGCATTGATAAAAAAGTTTCGATACTTTTGCATTTCCTTATTATTCTAGCTAATTCTGGTTCATTGAATATTTTTTTAACCCAATTAGCAAAGTCATTTTTTCTTCCATATACGTGTTTATTGAATATGTTATCGCTCATGTTTTCTAACGAGTTTCTTAAGTCTCTAAGTGATTTTAATTTTCGGCCATCTGACAACATGAAACTATTCTCTTCAGAAACTTCTGAGTCCATGGTTATGCCAATTTTTATGTGTTCGATTAATTCTGTTGGAGTTCCATTAACTTTTTCTCCCAGTTTTTCTTCAAGATTTAGATTAGTAATAATGTCTCCCTCGTCTTTTATTTCGTTAGAAAGCGAGTTTGTAAAAGATTCAATCTTTAGTTTTTTATCAGATTGATTTTTTATTATACCTATTGCTTCACGCAACTTGTTAATGTTAAAAGAATCATCTTTCTCTTCTTCTGCTTTTGAGTTAAATGAGACTTCTTCAATACTTTTCAAAGAACTGTGTTTTGTTTCTTTAGGTGATGGGATAGATTTAGGTTTATTTACTTTAGGAAGAGAATTTATTTGTAAATCCTTGTCAATTTGGTTTATGTGATCTAAAGCATGTGGTTCATTTTTTGGTATGTTGAAGTGTTCTTCTTCAATTCTATCTAGAAGTGCTTTGTTTTTTTGTTTTTGTGGAATCAATAAATTATTTTTTTTATTAAATTCTGGTTGATTTATGGGGATTTCAGAAAGTATTTTTTTACTTTCTTTAACTTTTTCTGCTTTATTCAGTTTGTTTGAATGACCAAAAGATTTGTCTTTTGCTTTTTTAGCGAATAATTTACCAAGAAAACTTTTTTTGTGTTCTTTTCTAGAAGCTAAATTAACATTATTTCCTGTATTTGGTGCGCTTGGAGCAACTAAACTATCTCTCATTAACTTCTCCCCCTCTTTTTAAAAACCAATAAACCGGTTAATATTGTAAATATTTTGTTTTATGCTTTTTAAATGTTTTTGTTATTTGCAAGGGTGTTCGCGAATATTTTAACTTTAAAGTTATGTGCGAACATTCTTGCAACATACAATAATCATAAATTATTATGCATTCAGCTTTGCTGAGTATTTCAAAAATATATAAAATTGTTTTACAATTTTTGTTAATTAGCTTGTTTTGTCCCACTGTACAGCTTATAGCAACATTTATAATATCTTTATAGCTAATCCTTATTGATGAAGATAAACAAGATAATTCTTGAGAATATAAGATCTTATAAGAAAGAAGAAGTTGTTTTTGATAGTGGAATAACTCTTCTAAGTGGAGATATCGGCTCTGGTAAAACTACCACTCTAATTGCAATAGAATTTGCACTCTTTGGCCTTATAAAAGGAAAGGTGAGTAGTGATTCCCTTCTAAGGCACGGTTCTAATCATGGAAGTGTTTTGGTTGATTTTAATCTAAATAACAAAAATATTATTATCAAACGATCGCTTGTTAAGTCAGGAACAACTATTAAGCAAGAGCCAGGAACTTTAGTTGTTGATGGTGTTGAGGAAACGTTAACACCTCAAGAACTTAGAGCAAGACTTGTTGAGTTGTTGGGTTATCCTTCTGAGTTTGTCAGTAAAAGCCCTGCAATTATTTATCGTTATACGGTTTATACTCCTCAAGAAGATATGAAACTAATTCTTTTTGAGAGTTCTGATTCTAGATTGGAAACTATCAGAAAAATATTTGATATTGATAAATATAAAATTATAAGAAATAATGTTTCAACTTATTTGAAAGAATTAAATGCAAGGATTAGAGAGGGCAAAGCAAAAACTGCAGATGTAGATAAGCTTCATCTAAGAATTGAAGAGATAGAAAAAGAAAAGGTTTTACTTTCTGGAAAGATTGAGGATTTATCAAAAAAGATAACTGCTAAAGATGGTGAAGTGAGAGTTTTAAATTCTGAGATAAATAAGTTAGATGAAAAAATTCTAGAACAACATACTTTAAGGCAGAAAATTGTTATATGCAACACAAAGATTTCTTCTTTTAATTCACAAAAAATTTCTATTCTTAAACAAATAAGTGATATTGAAGAAAAAATAAAACAAAAGCCAAATCTTGACATCCCTGATATTGAAGTTTTAACTAAGAGATTAACTAGTTTTGAGGAAAGTAAAAAAGAGATTTCTGATAAAAAGCAGGATTATCTAAATAAAAAAGCAGTTCTTGATTCAAGGTTAAAAGAGACAACCAATATGGTTGATAAGATTTCTGCACTTGGGACATGCCCTACTTGTAAACAAGAAGTTCTTGAAGAGCACAAGGTTTCAATTAAGGATCAAGAAAAAGAAAAGATTGACAACATACAAGACAAATTAGATAAGCTCTCCTTAATTATTCCCAGGTTTGATGAAAAAATTGGTGTTGCAAATATTAAAATCAAAGAGTTTCAAGAGTCTATTAACCAAGCAAAGATGGACAAATTAAAGATTGCAACTTATAGCGAGCGTTTAAGCATGAGAACTGATTTTGAGTCAACCATAGAGAAAATTAATGATGATCTTATTGTAGAAAAAGAGAGGCTTGTAAAATTTTCTGCGAAACAGGATATAAATCTGACAAAGGTTCATGATGAGAAAAAGAAACTTTTCAAAGAAAAGCAAAATGAGCTTAAGAACTTAGAGATTAATGCAGCATCTAATAAAAAAGAGTTTGAGATGAAGCAAGAATTAATTGTTTCTGTAAAAAATGATCTTGATGAGAAAAAACTCATACTTGAGAAGATTGTTAAGCAAGCGACTCTGAGAAATTGGTTAGATGCTTTTTTCCTGAAGCTTATGCAAACAATGGAGAGATATGTTCTAAATAGTATCCTAAAAGAATTTAATGAATATTTTAAAGAGTGGTTTGGAATGTTAATTGAAGATGAGAATCTTTCTGTAAGATTAGATGATTCGTTCACTCCAATTATTGAGCAAAATGGTTATGAGAATCTTGTTCAGAATCTTTCTGGTGGTGAAAAAACAAGTGTTGCTCTTGCATACAGACTGGCATTGAATAAAGTTATTAATGATTTTGTTTCAACAATTAGAACTAAGGGCTTGCTTATTCTTGATGAGCCCACTGATGGTTTTTCTTCTAATCAACTCGATAAGCTTAGGGATGTTTTAATGCAGATAAAGTCTGAACAGATAATAATTGTTAGTCATGAGAGTAAGTTGGAAAGTTATGCTGATAAATTAATTAAAATTTCAAAAGAGCATCATGTCAGTTGTGTTAATTAATTTCTATGTGTGCAATTATTGGAAAGTGATCTGAAACATAAGGGGCTTTAATAATTTCTTTTGAAGAGATGATTATATTCCCCTTTTTAGTTGCTAAAACATAATCTCTTTTTGTATCAGGTTCAACATATTTATTAGCTCGAGATTTGGTGTATGGATTTAGACTTGAACGAGATATTTCTTCTGTAGGTTTATCTGCATACTTAAATAAATTATTTATTTTCATAAATGCTTCTTCCCTCAGGTCTAAATCACCAACAAGGATTGCTTTTTCATCTCCTATTCTTTCTTCTAATAATTTAAATTGGTCTTTGGTAATAACTTCTTTGGATTCATTTGATGGATAATATAAGTGTGTATTGTAGATAAATATGTTGCCTTCCAGCTCAATTTTATGATACCCTTTTTTGGTTACTTTTGTTGTTAATTCACTTGCGTTATTAGAAGGGAACTGGTTTGTTTCTCTAGATATGATTTCAAGATCGCTTCTTTCTGAAGATACACCTGTAATAAGACCATCTCTTTCATACCATGGATCGTTTGATGTAACAAAGTCATATTTCTTTAATTCCTCTTTGAATAAATTAATATACTTTTTTGTCCAAACCTCTTGTAGTGTAATAATATCTGGATTGGTATCTTTTATTAAAGAAATGATTTCTGCTGCTCTTTTCTTCTTGTCTGTGGAAAGAAGACTAGGAAGAAGCCAACAATTTAGGTTGAATATCTTAACATCCATTTTTAGTAGATAATCCCAACTACAACTCCGATTGGTTCTCTAACAATAACCGGATCTGTATCAGGATTATTATCTCCTTTTGTAATGAAGTATATTCCTTGATCATCATAATCTTTTGCAATTACTCTGTGGATATACGTTTGGGTACCTACTTTGAAAGAAATTATATCACCAACATTTATGTCATCTAAGCTCTCTGGAACTATTTCAATAACATTTGCTTCAACATCAAAAATCGGATCCATAGAATTTGTGTTTGTAAATCCAATCCATCTTGAGTTTTCAACATTTAGAATAACTTTATCTTGGTAAACATTAACTTGTGATTCATCTATCCAATTGCTTGGAGAAGTAACATCTGCTGAATGCCCAAAGGGCATGTTAAGATTAGAACTAAATATATTACTCACTATTGCACCTAGTGCAAAGATGAATACCAGAATTAAAAGATCTATAATTATTGTCTTTTCTTTCATATCTCTATGTAGGCACTTATTATTTATAAACTTTTCTATTATTAGTTACTTAAAAGTAGTAACAAGAAGGGTGCAATAACATTTATAAAGAAAATCGTTTTCCATAGACTTGTTATAGCGGAGTGGGGCAGTCAGGAGTGCCCGGAGGGCTCATAACCCTCAGGTCAGTGGTTCAAATCCACTCTCCGCTATTTCTTCTTTATCAAGTTCTTTGCGTTGTTTCCTGAGAATTTCTATTTGATCGTCTATTTGTTTTGTTAGTTGTCTCTTGTCTTCAATGCTTTCTGGCATCCTTAATATCTCTAGTCCGTTCTCTTTAAGAATCTCGTTGGCTTTTTGTATTTTTCGTTTTAGTATCTTATTCCTTTCTGTTGCAACATCAAGTTTATCTTTAACTTGTATTATATATTCTGTTCCTAATTTTAAAAGTCCTGCGTGCACATGTCCGGGTTTTATCCTAAAACAAAAACTGTTTCCAGATCTTGCTAGTTTTGCTTTTAGCTCCATTTTTTGTTTAGCTCCTTGTTGTGGAATACAGAAAAGAATACTTATATATAAATGTTACGCTGATTGTTCCTCTACTTTTTATGTTACGCTATGTGTTACCCTATATGTATGGATAAAGAAGAATTTCAAATATTTTTAGCAAGAAGTAAGTTAAGACAAATTGTCTATAAAAAGCTACAAGAGAAGCCACAGATAGCTTCATTCCTTGCAAAAGAGCTAAAGAAGCACAGAGAGTCTATATCTAGAGTGTTTAAAGACATGGAGAGAATAGGCTTAGTAAAGTGCCTTAACAAAGAAGATCCTCACTTTAGGAAGTATAGTTTGGTTAAGAAGTGAGGATTCATAGTTAATGAGATATTAGTTAATCCTTAGTTGCTAAGTAAACTGGCGTTAATATTTATTTATTATCTCCTTTAGATGTTCTAAAAATTCATCTGCATCTAGAAAATAATTTGGATATGCTTTTTCTAAATCCGTTGAAGTATCTGCACTTACAAGGACGACATCATATTCTTTTTTCCCTTTATTCTTTTTTTCTATTTCAGAATATTTTTTTATTGCTTCTGACTCTTCACTTTTAGTATAAGAAATAATGGTTAATTTTTCTTCTGGAATGTTTAGTTCTAATAGGTAGTATTGGTATTTTTTATTTTTTCTGCTTTCCTCTTTAAAAATTTTAAGAGCCCGTCTCCAACCTCTCATTATTTTAATTACTTTTAATTGGCTTTCTTTTTGTTTGATTTGTAAATATAACTCTTTTTCGTCAGTGGGAGTATCTTTAATACAAGGACAATTTTCAATTAATGCAAAAGCTGAACTAACTAGTTTAAAAAAATCTAACCAATCAGTATCTGCTTCACTTGATTTAATTGCTTGACTAATAAAAAAACCTACTGTTTCAACAGCAGTTGACCATAGGTGTTGTAACCTTGATCTTATTTGGATTTCCACAAGAAGACCATTGTAAATATTTTTCCCTTTATCACTATAAAATTTATATATTAGATGCAAACCTCTGTACCCTGAGTGTCTAGGCTTTGTAATAAAATCTTTTTCAGTGTACCTTTTATGTTTTAACTCACTTTTTATAAAGTAATCTTGAGCAAATTTTTTAACCAAACTAACATCTGATAATACTGCGCGACAGCCGCCAATATCTTGCATTTGAGAAAGGGTTAGTTTCCGCATATGACCTATTTTGCTTCTGTTTAGTTTATTTATTATTGCTGGAATACGTTTTAAACGCTGAACACCAAACCCTTCATTGTCAATATTTGGTAATTTTCTTTTTAATCGCATCTTAAAAACATGCATTGGATAGCTATGTATTGCTCTCCAATTATCTAAAATTTCGAATGCTTTATTATACTCTTCCGCAGTATGATTGTCATTAATTAATACTTCTCCTGCCCAATCTATTTCTTTTGAATTATATCCTTTGGGTTCTCTCCATTTCATAAGCCCAAAAGAAGATTATCTTAATTATAAATCTTTTGGTTTGCGCACTTTCCCATTTCACAAATAGAATTTTTTTTATATTTTAATTTGGGCGCTTATTTTTTCTGGGTTTATTCCAATAGGGGCTTTTGCATTTTGGACATATTATCGGGATTTTTCTTTTATTTCTTGGTATCCAAGTATATTCACATCGCTCACATCTATATCCTGTCAAAGTTACTTTAATTTCTGCCATATACTTATATAAGTATAACCTATATATAAATGTTTTGGGGAAATAATTTGACTATTTGCACATAAAGTTTATCTATCAAAACTATGTTTATATAAGTAAGGTGAAATCTTTGGTAGGTTTTCAAGTTAGTATGGCTTTCTTATTTAATAGAATCTTCAACCAAACTATTTATAAACAAAAGCTTCATTAATAGATTATTATGGCGGGTCAGTGGTTCAAATCCACTCTCCGCTATTATTTCTTTTTAGATTTGAACTTGTTCCGTAGCGTATCAGAATTTGAATATTTTTTGAGAACTATTTGGCTTAATGTGTTTAGTGTTTTAGTTAATTAGAAGATTTTGACTGAATTAACTACTTGTTTGATTTGAGGCATAACTGCACTATAAAATTTATCAAATCCAATTCCTAATTTTGGATGCTCTAAGGTAACTTTTTCATAAGCTTCTCCTATGTGTTTTTTGTTGTTGAAGTCACCCTTCATTCTTTCTACCTCGCTAATAAGTTGTTGATATCCACAAATTAATTGTCCGCTTACTGCGGTAGTAGAGGTCCATAAGTTAAGTCTTGCTGTTTTGTTGTTGTTGGCTATTTCTTTTAGTTCTAGTAGTTCGGGTGTCATACTATAGATATTTTAGCTTTTATTTATAAGCTTTTCTGTTATTAGTTACTAGTAAGTAGTAAAAAGAATCAAAAGTCCAGTTATTTTATAAATGTCACTAGCTTTACTAGGAGTATGGTTCTAAAAAACAACATATTCCTTGCACCCATGGCTGGTTTTACAGATGCAGCATTTAGAAAATTATCTCAAGACTATGGTGCAACTATGACTTTTACAGAAATGGTTAGTGTTAACGCTTTGTCTAGAAGGAATAAAGCAACACTAAAATTATTATCTTTTTTCACTGATGAAAATATTGGAGTCCAATTGTTTGGTCAAGATCCAAAAACTTTTGTTAAGGCAATAGGGATTCTAGAAGAATTTGAAAAAGAAAAAAATTTCAAGTTTGCAGCAATTGATTTAAATTTTGGTTGCCCTTCTTCAAAAATAATTAGGCAAGGCTCAGGATCTGCATTATTGATAAGACCTAATAAAATAAAACAAATTGTTGAAGCAGTTGTTTCTGTTGCAAAAAGACCAGTTTATTGTAAAATAAGATCTGGAATATCTTCTAAGAAAATTAACGCAGTTGAGATTGCAAAAATTTGTGAAGAAGCTGGTGCGTCCTTGGTCACAGTTCATGCTAGAACACAAAAGCAAGGTTATAATGGTAAAGCAAATTGGTCAATAATTAAAAAAGTAAAGCAAGAAGTTAAAATTCCTATTTGTGCTAATGGTGATATAAAAGATTTTGATTCTTATCTTAAATGCAAAAAGGAGACAGGTGCAGATTGTTTTATGATTGGTCGTGCAGCAGTTGGCAATCCTTTTATTTTTAAAGAGCTTTCTGAAGAGAAAAAAATAATTCCTTCAATAGAAATGAAGGTTGCTGCATTTATGGAATACTTAAAGTATGCAAAAGAACTAGATATTAATTTTAATCAGATAAAAGTCCATGCTCAAAACTTCACTCGAGGAATTCCCAGTTCTACAAAAATTAGAAATGCTCTTTCCAGGGTTAAAGATTTGGGTGAGCTGTTAATTATAATAAAAAATATAAAGTTTATAAAAACCTAATAAAATCTATTTAATATGGCAAGATTCTGTCCAAAATGTGGAAAAAGTATAGATAAAGGTGTGTTTTGTGCAGATTGCAAACCGCATGTTCTAGATTATAAACCCTCAAATGTAAAGATTTGTTGTGTATGTAAAAAAATATTTACTCATGGTTCTTGGAAAGCAACAGATGATCCTATAGGTTTAATCACTAAGGAAATTAGATCTAAGGTTAAGCAGAAAGATGTTGAAGTTAATGTTATTGGTGAGTTGCCAGAATTAAAACCTGGAATAAGACAATTTCTAACTGCAGAAGTTATACAGGATGAAGTTGTTCATGAAGTTCTTTGTGAAGTTGAGGTGACTTATTGTCTTAAGTGCGCAAAATTAGGAACACAATACTTTGAAGGAGTTTTGCAAATAAGAAATATTTCTGAAAAATCAGAGAAGATTATTGCACATGTATTGTCTAAGGCTGCAGAGCAAGGAAATGCTGTTAATAAGGTGGTCACTCACCCAAAAGGTGTTGATTATTATATGACCAATAAAAGGGCAATGCCTAAGTTGGCTCAGAAAATAATTGAAAGAGCTGGTGGTTTTTATGCTTCAAGTGCTAAACTTTTCTCTCATAATCATCAAACAGGTAAAGAAATTTATAGGTTAAATCTTTTACTTGAGTTGCCTGATTTTAATATTGGTGATGTTTTCTTTTTCAAAAATAAATATATTATTATAGAATCTTTTAGTAAGAAGATTTCTTCTAGAAATTTGTTAACTGGGAAAAAAGTAATATTCGCTTATGCAGAATTTAAGAAAATAAGAGATAAAGATTTTGATCAAGCAAAAAAAATAATTAGTTCTGAGACTACTATTATTCGTCTGAGGCCGCAACAAGAAGTTCTGCATCCAGAAAATTATCAGCCAGTTAAAGTTCTAAATCCTCTTGATGATGCAAAAGAAGATCAAAAGGTTAAGATTATTCTTATTGATAAGGGCGCAATAATCATTTAGTAACTCCTTTATAGTAGTAAGTAAGCGAAAGATTTTTAAATAAATTCTGTTGTTGTAGCTGATATGAATGAAAAAGTAATGTTAGATTTAATGGCTGCAGTTAAATTTTCTAATTTATCGTATATTTCAGATGAATTATTAGATAAGTCAATTGATTTTGTTTCTGAGAATCCTAAGTCTTTTGAAACGAAACTAAAAGGTATTGATAAACAACATGTTGCATTCTATCAACATTTAGCAAATCCTAGTTTAATTTATTTAACAATTAAAAATGATAACCAAATTATTGGTGAAGAAGAGTATAGGCTAATGCTTCAAGAAGCAAACGAAACTTTTGCAGAATTTCCTCTTACTCGGTCTATAGAAACAACTACTCCTGACGTAACCTTTACTTATACTGGAGAATCTGAATCAAGAGGACAAATTCTTTATGATATAGCTTTCAGTAAATATTTAAATGATTCTAAAGAGGATATAGTTATTGAGTCAGATATGTTTCCTAAAGCAAAAAAGTTTCTAAAAAGTTTACAAAATTTCAATGATGAGAAAACTAATCTTCTTGTTAATGTCTATAAATTTATTTCTTTTTGTCAATCAGGGTTTTTTGAGTATTTTGATAAAGCAAGAATGATAAAATTAGATCAAGAAGATTTATCTAATCCTTTAGATGCAGATCAAGCTAAGATTTCTAGAATCTTATCAGGGAGACATTTTAATATAATAAATAAGAAAAAAGATTTTGTAAATGTTTATATTGGCACTTTAATGCCAAATAATAAACAAATACAAAGATTTTATACTTCCGGTGCGTTGAATAGGGTATTTCTTGAAGAGATGAAACATAAAATTGTTTATACTGATATGGGCTTAGCAGGAAAAGTTAATGCAGAAAGGTGTTTTGTTAATAAGTTAAGGTTAGAGTCAGGTGTCCCGAATCATCGTGTAAGAGGAAGAGAGTATTGTCTTGATAAGAATAAATTATATACTATTGAATATTAGGTTATAGTTAAATATAAATTCTTATTATTTTATGAAGAAGTGTTTGTTTATTTAATCAAAAGAATTATATTCTTCTTCCCATTCAATGTTGCCTTTATCAAATTCTGATTCTAATTTTCTTTTTAATATATTTAACATTTCGCTTAATTCAGGAAATTGTTTCACTGATTTGTTTGCATAATTGGCAATGAATTTCGGTTTGTCATAAGTTTTGTAGCCACTTTCTACTAGTTGTGTTAAAGTTTCAATTTTATCAAGAGCTTTTATGAATTTTGATTCTCTAGTTATTCCTTTTTCATACTCATGCCATAAATTTGAAATTTCTTCGCCAATGTTTTCTGGAAGAATATCTTTTAATTCCTTTATTGCTTTAATTTCTTGTTTATTTTTCTCTTCAATGGAAACTTTTCCTTCTGCAATTTGAATTGCATCAATATCTCCAGTTAATGCTTCTGCAAGATCATGAACTAAAGCAATTTTAATGGATTTATTTATATCAAGGTTTAGTTTTAGCTCATCTGCAATAATGAATGTGGTTAACGCCAATCTCCAAGAGTGGTCTGCACTAGATTCTTTTCTTCCAGAAGTAACTTTATTATACCTTAAAGTTGATTTTAAATTTTCAATCTTATGTAGAAAGTCAAATATCTTTTCTAAGTTGTTTCCCATTGTATATTCACATTAAGTTTTTCATTCTATAAATTCAAAACGAGGCATTTCTTTCCCATCTCGATTAACCGTTTCAAGAAACATTTTCTTAGGTCTTACCCACAAAGAACCTTTTTCAAATTTATCTGAATCATAAAGTGCTTTATAGATTACTAATTCTTCTAAGGTTTCACTATGTCTAGCAAATCCTGTAACTTCATACAGTTTTCCCTTAAAATGTTTATATTTTCCGAGTTTTACTTCCATTTTAATATTTACCAAGAATCATAATATATAAAACTTATTATATTTTGTAGACTAATTTTATACAAAAATCCTCATCTTCAATTAAAGGCATTTTCAGAGCTTCCTTTGGTGTTGCCCATTTGAAATCTTTATGTTCTTCGTTGTTTATTGTTACGGTCTGTTCTTCAGTTAGTTTTGTGGTAAATATATGATAGATAAAATCGAATTCAGGAAATTTTACATATAATTTTGTGATATAGGAAAATTGTTCTGAGGGTATTTTTAATCCTGTTTCTTCTTGAAATTCTCTGATTACTGAATCAATAAGTTCTTCCCCTTGGTCAACTTTGCCTGCAGGAACTCCCCAGGTGTTGCCTTGAGGTTTGTGGTCTTGTCTATGAAGAAGTAACATTTTCCCCTTATGATCAACATAACAACTAACAATTTCAAATTTAGGACTAAATCCTGATGGCTTTTCTTTGTAAATCATATTCTATTCCCGTCCATATAAATAACATCCGACTAAAAGCACTGCAAATTCTAGAAGTGCAAGTCCATTCATAATTAATATAGGTGCATTCATCAATTCTATCCCATAAAGAACCCAAACAATAGATCCTGCTGCTAAAATAATATATGTTAATAGTGAAAGATCTTTTGCGCTCTTTGTTTTGTAAACTTTATAGATTTGGGGTAGATTTGCAAATCCGTTTATTACACCGAATGCTGCTGCAAGTGTCGCGAGTAGTGTCATAACTTATAACCCCAATCTTTCATCTAACTCTTTTGCAACTTCGTTCAGGTCAGAAAGTGTTTCATCGATATTCTTTTTAATTCTTTCAATTAATCCCTGTATATTGTCAACATTTAGAATGTATTTGTTTCTATGATTAATAACTATTCCAGAATCCATTAGTTTATTCAGGTGATGAACAACTGTTCCTCTAGTTAATTTTGTTTTTAGTGCAAGTTCGTCGCTGGTCATTCCATCTTTTTTAAGATTCTTTAGAAGAACAATAAATATTCTGAAGCATGATTTATCTTTATCTCTAAGATTAAAAAGCCCAAGTGAACCACCAAACAATTGTATCTGTTGATTTGTAGTCATATCTCTCGGTATTTCAGTTCTTATTATAGTTATTTTTTTGAACTGCATTTAATATTAACTCCTTCTTTGGTATCTTCTATTAGAAATCCTTTTTCTTTTAGTTCGTCTCTGATTTTGTCTGCTAATTCAAAATTCTTGTCTTTTCTTGCTTGTTGTCTTTTTCCTGCAAGAGCAGTTATTTCTGCAGGAATTTCTACTTTACTTCTTTTTAAGATTCCTAAAACTTCGTCAAAATTATGAATGCTTTCTATAACTTTCTCTGCATCTGTTTTACTAATCTTTTCATCCATTATTAATTTATTAATAGACGTCATTAATTCAAAAATTGCTGCCATTGCACTTGAGATGTTAAGATCATTGTCCATTTCAATTTCAAATTTCTCTTTTGCAGTTTTAATTATGTTGTCTGCCTCAGGATTATTATTTTCAGATTTAACACTAGAAAGTTTATCTAGGAAGTCATAAAATCTTTGTAGAATTTTTTCTGCAGATTTTATATTCTCAAGTGTAAGATTAAGTTGTTGTCTGTAGTGTGTTACAATAAGTGCATATCTTATTGCCATTGGATCAAAACCTTTGTCTGTAAGATCTCTTAGTGTAAAGAAATTATTATATCTCTTTCCCATCTTTTTGCCTTCAGACAAAATCCATTCATTGTGAATCCAGTAATTAACAAACTTTTTACCTGTTGCTGCTTCTGATTGTGCAATTTCGTTTTCATGATGTGGAAATATTAAATCAATTCCTCCTGTATGAATATCAAAATGTTCTCCTAAATATTTCATTGACATCGCAGAACATTCCAGGTGCCATCCAGGTCTACCTTTTCCTATTTCTGTTTCCCAAAAAACATCCCCGTCCTTTTCACTCCATGATTTCCATAGAACAAAATCTTGTGCTTGATCTTTAGTATATTCGTCTTGATTAACTCTTGCTCCTGCCTGTAGCTCATCAAGTTTTACTTTTGAAAGTTCACCATACTCTTTGAATTTTCTGATATTAAAATAAATAGAATTATCTTCTCCTTTGTAGGCAAATCCTTTATCTAATAATTTTTTTACTAGTGCAACCATTTCTTTTATGTGTTCTGTTGCTTTTGGAAACACTTCTGCCTTATCTATATTTAGTGTTTCAATATCTTCAAAAAATGCTTTCTCATATTTTTCTGTAAATTTGTCTAATGAAAGTTTTTGTTCTTGACTATCTCTTATTGTTTTATCGTCAACATCTGTTATATTCATAACCTGTTTAACTTCAAGTCCTTTGTATTTAAGATATCTTTTTAGAAGATCAGCACTAACATATGCTTTGTAATTTCCTATATGCGCAAAATTATAAACCGTAGGTCCACAAGTATACATTCCAACTTTTCCTTTTGTAATTGGCTTGAACTCTTGCTTTTCTCTGGTTAGTGTATTGAATAATTTTAGCATCGTAAAAAAGCGAAGGGAGAGATTCGAACTCTCGATCACCGGGATCTACAAAAGTAGTTTGCAGCCGATTGCCTTAGCCACTTGGCCACCCTCGCACATAAACCTAACAAGAGAAGATTTATTTAAAAACCTTTCTATAGTTTTTGGCGTTAGCAATAAATATATAAATATGTTTGAGTATTATATTATATGAGGTGGTTTTATGACTTTAAAAAGCTGGATTGAAAAAAAGATTCATAAATTAACTATGTTGGATTTTTCTGTTTTAAAGATTGCATTAGTTTTATTAGGTATTATTGTTGGTGCATATATATCTGTATTTGTTAAACAATATGTATTGTATTTTGTTGTAGTATTTGCAATTGCTTACATAATATTGTTATTTAGAATATTTAAAAAAGAAAAGGTTGCCGAGTAAATATTTAAGTAGAAATAGGATTATGAAAAAGAGATTTTGGGAGATTGATTTTTTAAGAGGAATTGCAATAATCATGATGATAATATTACCTTTCCTTTGGAATTTTAATCATTTCTGCAAATGGAAGAAATTTTAGATTAAGAAATCTATCAGAGAATTTAGTTGTAAGATTTGTATGTTTTTTAGGTAAGAAGTCATTAATTATTTATTTACTTCATCAAGTAATACTTTTTGGTGTGTTCTCGATGTTAGTAAATTTCTTTTAATGATAATAAAAAAGAAAGAAAATGTTCAACAAGCATAGCTTGTTGACATAAAAAAACTGATTTAAGTTACAATTAACTTAACTTTTTCTGGATCATACTTCCATGTTTTGTCAAGAACCCCTGTTCTTTTGTAATATTTTACAAGTCTCTTGATTTTCGATTCAGTAAGTTGCAATCCTCTTTTACCAGTCATGTCTTTATGATTCTCTTCAATATGTTTTCTAATCATAACAGCTCTTTTAATTAGGGCCATTAAATCATCTGGAAGTTCTTTATTCAGTTTTTTCTCTTTAAGAACTTGGCTAATTGTTTTATTTAAGATTGGTTTTACACTTGGAATACCATATTCATCTCTTAAGTAGAGCCCAATCTGTGCTGAAGTTTTACCTTCTTTTGCATATTTTAGAATTAATAATTCTATTTCTTTAGCTCCGTGAGTAACCCATGAAGGTGCTTCTTTCTTTATTGGAGCATGACTTCTTGATTTTCCTCTTTTTCTACTATACATTCTTGCCATTTTTTGTTACCTCATAAACAGCTTAGAGAAATCTTGCATAGACATTGTGTCTGTCAGATATACACATGCTTTCACATTCATATTCTCTAGCTTATTCCTGGTGAAGCGGGTTTTGTTTATAAAGTTAATTATATTTTATCTGTAACTCCTCTAAAGTAGTAAAGAATAGAAAACTTTATAAAGAACAGAGTTCTACTTACTATTGAAAAGAGTGTGAGGATCCTAATTATCTAGAACACCTCAAACACACACCCTTCGAAGATTTTTTTTTCTTCCTCGCACTTGCTTCATTTTTTCTATACTATAATAAACTAAGTTAATAGTTATTATTTCAGTAACTTTATAAATTTCTAATACTAAAAATTGATAAAATGGGTTTTTTAAATATTAAAGCTAAAGAGAATAAAAATTTGGTTAAAAATTCAAGTTATCAAAATGTACCATTAATCTGCCCAAGGTGCCATATCTATATGAAAAAAGTTAATAAAAATGGTGTTACAATTGACTTTTGCACAAAATGCAGAGGAATGTGGCTTGATGATAAAGAAATTGATAAGCTGATGACACTATAATTTTCTCAGTTTTCGTTGATTATTATATCTTATTTAAACTTGTTTAAATGACCAAAAAACTTTTGTTTTTTGTGTTTATTATAATAATATTAATAAATAACCTTGTTATCTTCATAATTTAAGGGTGTTTGTATGGATAAAAAAACTGATAATTCAAAATTACTAAAACTAAAGGTAGCTGAGGCTATGCAAGATGATGTTAACAAGGGAATTGTAAGAATTGATTCTAGTTATATGAAAGAGATCGATGTCAAAGTTGGGTCTTTTGCTGAGATTGAAGGTGAAAGAAAAAGTGTTTGTATTGTAGATAGAGCTTTGCCAGGAGATATTGGTTTAAATATAATACGAATGGATGGGCTTTCAAGAAGAAATGCTAAAACTGGAATTGGAGAAATAGTAAAAATAAGAAAGATTCAAATAAAAGAGGCTAAAAAAGTAACTATTGCTCCAGCACGAGAAGGCATTATGATAAAGGCAAACCCAATAGTCTTCAAAAATGGATTATTAGGAAGAGCTGTTGCAAAAAACGACATTGTTGCACTTGGTGGAACAAGAAGTAGAGAAGAAAGAATAAGACAAAATCCTAACTTTGCAGATTTTGGTTCAATACTAAATAGTACTTTTTCTGGATTTGGACTTGGTGATTTAAAATTTATTGTCACTAGCGTTGATCCAAAAAACGAATATGCATTAATAACAGAAAATACAGAAGTCATATTTGATCCAGAACCTGCAAGTGCAGAAGAAGAAAAAGTAATAGATATTTCTTATGAAGATATTGGTGGATTAGAAGATGAAGTTGCAAAAGTTAGAGAAATGATAGAGCTTCCTCTAAAGTATCCCCAAATATTTCAGAGATTAGGCGTTGAACCTCCAAAGGGAGTTCTTCTACATGGTCCTCCTGGAACGGGTAAAACTCTTCTTGCAAAAGCAGTTGCAAATGAGACAGATGTTCATTTCATAAATCTAAGACCGAGCGAGTTAATAAGTCCTTTACCTGGTGCAACTGAAAAAAAGTTCGAACAAATATTTCAAGATGCTGAGAAGAATTCTCCAACAATAATTTTTATTGACGAGATAGATTCTTTTGCATTTAAAAGAGAATCAAGAGGTGCAAACGAATTCTTAAATACCCCTGTAATAGAATTGTTGAGACAAATGGATGGTCTCCAATCTAGGGGTGGTGTTGTTGTTATTGCTGCAACTAATCGTCCAAATGCAATTGATAATGCACTTAGAAGACCTGGAAGGTTTGATAGAGAAATAGAGATTGGTGTTCCAGATAAAGAAGGGAGAAAAAAGATATTAAAGATTCACACAAGAAATATGCCTCTTGCAAAAAATATAAATTTAGATACTCTTGCAGATGTAACTCACGGATTTGTTGGTGCAGATGTAGAATCACTTGCAAAAGAAGCTGCAATGATTGTTATGAGAAGACTTCTTCCTGAATTGAGAAAATTAAAAGAAGGGGAAGCATTATCAGATAATGTTCTTAATAATTTATTAATAGCACAAGAAGATTTTGTAAATGCGCTTAAAGTTGTTAGGCCATCTGCAATGAGAGAAGTTCTAATTGAAATTCCAAAAGTTAAATGGGATGATGTTGGCGGTTTAGGAGATGTTAAACAAGAATTAATTGAGGCTGTTGAGTGGCCTTTAAAAAATAAAGTTGCTTTTGAAAGATTGGGAGTTAATCCTCCAAAAGGGGTTCTATTATATGGCCCTCCTGGAACAGGTAAGACTCTTCTTGCAAAAGCAGTTGCGAATGAAAGTGGTGCTAATTTCATTTCAATTAAAGGCCCTGAAGTTTTGAGTAAATGGATAAATGAAACACCAAAACTTATTATGAATATTTTCAAAAAAGCAAGACAAGCAAGTCCTTGTATTATTTTCATAGACGAGATTGATAGTATTACTGCGAGAAGAGATTCTCCTAATGCTGCAAAAATGGGAATGGGTGCAGTTGAAACGTTACTGACAGAAATGGATGGGTTAGAGGCGTTGAATGATGTTATTGTTGTCGGTGCAACTAATCGTCCTGATATTGTTGACACTGCGCTTCTTAGACCTGGAAGATTTGATAGAATTGTTTTAGTTGGTGTTCCAGATAAAGAATCTCGTAAAAGTATTTTTGAGTTACATTTGTCACCAATGACTATTTCAAAAGATGTTAAAGTTAATACTCTTGTTGAGTTGACTGAAGGATATGTTGGTGCAGATATTGAATCTGTTTGCAGAGAAGCAGCAATGCTTACTTTGAGAAAAGACATGGGTGCAAAAGAAGTAACAATGGAATTCTTTAAAGAAGCATTGAAAAAAGTTAGGCCTTCAGTTAACAAAGAGATTGAAGATGCTTACAAAGAATTAAAGGCTCAGTTCTCTCAAGCAAAAGGAGAAGAATTTAAAAAAGAAAAGCCTAATTATTATGGATAGTGATAATCATGGATGAAATCGAAATTAAACAACTTATGGAAAAAGGATATCTGAAAGTAAGGGTATTTTTTGAAATGCTTGGTAAACCAAAAGAGCATGTTGAAGAAACTTTAAAGAAATATATTGAAAGAATCAAGACTGATGAGAACATTAAGTTTATAGAGGAAGATTATGTAGAAGCTGAAGAAAAGGAAGACGGTCTTTGGAGTACTTTTGTTGAGGCAGTAATACTTGTTAATGGAATGGATAAAATGACTTGGTTATGCGTTAATTTTATGCCTGCATCTATTGAAATTATTGAGCCAGAAGAAAAAAAGTATACTAATAAACAAATAGGTTTTTGGATAAATGATGTTCTATCAAAGTTGCACGAGATTAGTCTTATGACAAAAACTTTGGCTAATAAGAATAAACAATTCGCAGGTGCACTTGGAACAATGTTAAGAAACATGATTTTACTTAGTTTAGAAACAGGTGATTTAACTGCTGAAGATTTAGTTAGAAAAACAGGTATAAGATTGGATCAGGTAAATGATACTATTAAAGTTCTTATAGAAGAAAAAAGAATTGAAAAAGAAGGAGATTTGTATAAAAGAATTGTTAAAAAATAGAAAATGAAAACAAAAAATAAAGTTTTTGATCATTCATCTATAAAGATGGATAAATCAAAAAAACCAAAGAAGAGTGTGAGAAAAAAGGGTAATTCTGAACAGAAAACTATTAAAAAATTAAATAAGCCTGATTTAATGGTTTTAAAACACAATGTTGAAGCAATTCTTTTTGCTGCAGGAAAATCTTTAGAGTTAAAATTTATTTCAGAGTTATGTAATTCAACTGAGTCTCAAACAAAAAAACAATTATTAAAATTACAAGAGGAATATAGCTCTAATTCTGTATTAATGATTATGGACCAAGATACAACGTGGAAAATGACTGTTAGAGAACAATATCTAGACGTTGTTATTAAAATAGTTGCAGACACAGAACTTAGCAAATCTCAACTAGAAACTCTTTCTATGATTGCATTTAGAAGTCCTGCTTTACAAAGTGATGTTGTAAAGGCAAGAGGAATTGTTACTTATGATCATGTTGCGGAACTTGTAAGATTGGGATTTGTATAAAAGAATTGTTAAAAAATAGAAAATGAAAACAAAAAATAAAGTTTTTGATCATTCATCTATAAAGATGGATAAATCAAAAAAACCAAAGAAGAGTGTGAGAAAAAAGGGTAATTCTGAACAGAAAACTATTAAAAAATTAAATAAGCCTGATTTAATGGTTTTAAAACACAATGTTGAAGCAATTCTTTTTGCTGCAGGAAAATCTTTAGAGTTAAAATTTATTTCAGAGTTATGTAATTCAACTGAGTCTCAAACAAAAAAACAATTATTAAAATTACAAGAGGAATATAGCTCTAATTCTGTATTAATGATTATGGACCAAGATACAACGTGGAAAATGACTGTTAGAGAACAATATCTAGACGTTGTTATTAAAATAGTTGCAGACACAGAACTTAGCAAATCTCAACTAGAAACTCTTTCTATGATTGCATTTAGAAGTCCTGCTTTACAAAGTGATGTTGTAAAGGCAAGAGGAATTGTTACTTATGATCATGTTGCGGAACTTGTAAGATTGGGATTTGTTGTAAAACAAAGAATTGGTAGGAGTTATATTTTGAAATTAACTGAGAAATTTTATGAATATTTTGAAATAGATGGAACAAAAATAAAAGAAGTTTTTCAACCAGTTAAGGATAGGGTCGATGAGCAATTGCTTTTAGGGAATATGAAAATTATTAATGCAAAAGCAGATGTTAATGAAACAAAAGGGATATTTGAGAAAACCAAAGAAGAGCGTCTTGGTGATTTAGAAGTTATTAGAATTGAAAATCAGCAGAAAGCAGAAAATATTAATTCAATAAGGGATTCTCACAGGGAATTTCTTAACTCTATTGATAATGAGATTGTTGCTATTTCAGAAAGAACCGATACTGAAGAGCAAGAAATAAATTCAATAAGAACTTCTGATGTTCAAGATAAAATTAATTCAATAAAGTCAGATGAGTCTGGTGAAGAACAGATTGCTGTTGATGAACCAGAAGGTGGTATAACTAAATCTGAAAGTGCAACAGAGATGCTAGAGGAAACTGAAAACGAGATTCAACAGCTAACTGATAAAATTGAAGCAGATAATACAGAATCTGAAAAAGTTGAAGAAGATAAAGAAAAATAATGGCAAAAATATTTACAGTAAAATGTCCCAAATGTGGGAACACAATGAAGTTCTTACCTTTACATTTAGATGATTTTTCTAAGAAAAAAAAGAAATGTGTTTATTGTGGGCACTCTTTTCTAGTTCAAAAACATGTTAACCAATCTAGAATTGTTGATGTTGAAAAGACATAAAAAACCAAACAATTTTAAATAACTTGTTCTATTTGTATTAATATGGAATCACAACCAACTCAAGAAGAGCTTAACAATATGTCTCCAGAACAAATTGCAGAGCTTCAGAAAAAGAATTGTATCTTTTGTAAGATGAGTGCAGGTGAGATTCCAACATATAAAATTTATGAAGACAGTAAAGTCTTTGCAATTCTTGATATTAACCCTGCAAATGATGGGCACGTTTTATTGTTACCTAAAGATCATTATCAAATGGTTCCTATGATGCCTCCAGAATTACTTAGTCACATGATGATTATTGCTAAAAAGATAAGTCAAATCATGTTATCTGTTCTTAAAGTTAGAGGTGTAAGTTTAATGTTTGAGATAGGTGAAGCAGCCGGGCAAAAAGCACCACACGTTATGTTGCATATTATTCCTAGTTCTCATGATAAGAAGATTCTTCAACCAGATTTAGTTGATCAAGACGAAACTAAATTTCAAGAAATTCTTAAAAAATTGCGAACAAAGACAGGGTTTCAAGTTGAAGAACCAAAAGTAGATGAAGAAAAAAAGGTAAGTGAACAAGAAGTAAAATCTGAAGAGAAAACAAAAGTTAAATTAGAAGACAATAAGGAACTTAATTTAGATTCAATAAGTAAATTATTTTAAAATGGCATGTATAATTTGTGATTTAATAAATGAGAAAAAAGAAACAATATATCAAGATGATAAAGTTGTTGTCTTATTAGTTCACAAAGGTTTTGTTGCTGGTCATCTAAAAATTGTTTCTAAAGATCATTTTAATATTTTAGAACAAGTTCCTAATGAAATATTATCTTACATGATGACAGTTGCAAATAAGTTTGCCACAATCCTTTTCGATACTTTTGGATTACACGGAACAAATATTTTAATTCAAAATGGTGTTGGTGCAGGTCAAACAATTCCACATTTCTCTATTGATATTATTCCAAGAAAATCAGGTGATGGTTTAAATTTAAAATGGGATATGAAAAAAGCACCACATGAATCTCTTGAAGGAATGAAAGCTATTCTTATTGATGCGTTAGACTCTGTGGCAAATAAAAATGAGCCAGAAGAAAAGCCTAAGCAAGAAGAAGAGATTTCTGGTGATGACAATGATATGGTTAAACATCTGAAACATATTCCTTAAATTTCGAAAATCTTTCAGATCTAGATAATTTACAATCTTTATTAATATACAAAAACCCACACTAATATCTGTTTTCATTTTTTGCAAATAGATAATATTATATACTTCGTAACTATTCTAACTATCCATTAGGGGTGATAACTAGATTAAATTGCATAAGTTAGCAGTTTAATTTATATCATAATTTAAAGAATAATACATTAAAATGTTATATGTTTGGGGGTTTAAATAAAATGAATAATAATTTTATAAAAGTTTTTTCTATGCTAATCGCATTCTTAATGCTGGTTGGTTTTGCAAGTGCTGCTTGTGAAGTAACTGTTACTTCTCCAACTGTAGGAGCTATCTGGAAAGGTACAAATTCTATCACTTGGACTAATAATGGTGAATGTGGTTCAAATGTTATTCAAACAATAGAATACTATGACGCTGCTATTCCTACAACAATATATAATGCGGGAACATTAGACGTTAGTGTTGGAACATATTCATTCGATACAACTACTGTAAGTGATTCTGCTCTTGCTAAAGTAAGACTTATTCCTAATGGTGGAACTTATGATGAATCTGGTGTTTTTACTGTTGATAATACTATTCCTT
>CAYONI010000001.1:100614-245265 GCA_964405295.1 uncultured Methanosarcinales archaeon
AATGGTGGAACTTATGATGAATCTGGTGTTTTTACTGTTGATAATACTATTCCTTTAATTGCTATTAATGATGATGCAGATGCTTCATGGACTAATAATGATACAATTTCTGTTACTGTTTCTGATCTAACTTCTGGAATTAAAGAAACAAAATGGATTGTAGGATCAACTAATACTTGTGATACTACAAAAGATACTCTTTTAGATGTTGGAGCAACAGGAAATTCAATGAATGCAGATGATGATTCTATATATTTAAATAAATACATTTGTTTTAGAACAGAAGATAATGCAGGCAATCAAAATTATGCTGTATCTTCTCAAATTTTAAAACTTGATACAACTGCACCTACTTTTGTAGTTAGTCCAGATGCTAGTACTTCTTGGTCTACATCTGATACTATTGTTGCAACTATGAGCGATTCTGCTTCATTAGTTTCAAGTAATGCTTATGATTTTGTTACTGATTCTGCTGATTGTGATGTTGCACATATGGGAAGTGCAAGTGCATATATTTCTGGTGCTAATCTTAATGTTAATAGTGATCATAATGATTATATCTGTTTTTCATCAACTGATAATGCGGGCAATACTGGTTATCAAGCAAGTTTACAATTACATGTTGATCAAAGTGTTCCAACTTTGAGCTTTACTGATAATGTTGAGAATGGTTGGGTTGATGAAGAACATATTAATGCAGATGGGAACTTTAATATTTCAGGAAGACAAAGTTTTCATCGTTTGTATATAGCTGATGTAGCTGTTTGTAGTGGGTCTTCGGCATGGGGAAGTTCAACTCCTATAGCTTCTGATACTATTGGATTAAGCATCTATAGTCTAGATAAAAATGATAAAGATATATGTTTTAGATTAATTGATAATGCAGGTAATACTAATTATTATACAACTGCAAATAAAATTCAAGTTGATCCAAACGCACCAACTATATCGATTACTGATAATGCTGGTGTTTCATGGACAAATTCTGAAACAATTTCTGCAACTATGGCAGATACTGAATCTGGTGTTAATGCTACAAGTGTTATTTATGGTTATGTAGACACTGCTGCAGAATGTGATGCTACAGGAATGGCTTCTGGAACTTTTGCATATACTTCAGCAAGTACTCTAACACTTAATAGTGCTGATCATAATGATTACATTTGTTTCTATGCAGAAGATAATGTTGGAAGAGAAACTTACCAAGCAACTTTACAATTACATCTTGACGTTACAAATCCTACTTTAACATTTACTGATGACGTTGAAGATGAATGGGTTACCCAAGAAGATGTAACAGTTGATTCTGATTTTGATATTTCTGGTAAAAAAACATTTGATTATGTTTTTGTTGCTGAAGCTTCTGCTTGTGATAGTGGTAGTGGATGGGCTGGAACAAACATTAATGATGGTGATACTGTTAGTTTAACTAATAATGCACAAAATGGCGATGATTTTTGTTTTAGATTAATTGATAATGCAGGTAATACTATTTATCAAAGAACATCCTACATGATTCAAATCGATACAACTGCACCGACTATAACTATTACTAATGATGCAACTGGAACAGGAATCTGGGTTACAGCTGATACTATTGCTGCAACTTTTGCAGATGTTCCTTTAGAATCTGATGTTGCAACCATGGCTTGGAAGTTTTTACCAAGTGCAGGTGCTTGTAATGCAGGAAATATGGCTTCAGGTACAACTACAATTACTACTTCTCCATGGTTAAGTGTTGTTGGAACTTCTCATATTGATTATATATGTCTTGAAGCAATAGATAATGTTACTAATGCAGCATATCTTTCAACTATACAATTACAAGTTGATACAACCAATCCTAATGTTGATGCTGGTGCTGATCTTTATAGTAATGCTTTATTTACTCAAGATGCAACTACAGATGATGTTGATGCAACTCTTGCACAAACTCTTTCAGGTATTGTAACTTGGTCATGGACTCAACAAAGTGGCCCAGGAACTATTACTTTTGGAACTGCTGCTATTGAAGACACAACTGTTAGTGCAGATACTGATGGTAATTATACAATTAAATTGTTAGTAACTGACAAGGTTGGTAATATAAATTCAGACACTTTTGTTCTGGCTTGGGATACAACCCTACCAGTAACTAGTGGTGTTGAAGTTTCACCAACCCCAGTTAGAGCTGGAAGTCAATTCGTAGTAACTGCTGTTGTAACAGAAACAAATTTTGATGATGCTACTGCAGATATCTATGATGAATCTAATGTATTAGTTGCAAGTTTAACTGAAATTGCAAGAACAAGTAATGATGTTGTTGCATTCGACTTTGTTGATAGTGATTTTATGGCAGGAACTTTTGTTCCAGGTAGTTATAGAGTTGTTGTTGCTGGTTTTGATTTAGCAACTAATCAAGAAGTTGAAGATGATAATAATAGAGAAACTTTTGAAGTTATTCAACCAGAAGAAGGAGACCCAATTATTACTAGTTTTACTTTATCAAAAACTAGTGGAGTAACACCAGGTGAAACTATTACTGCAAATTGTTCTGCAACTTTTACAAATAATGGTCATTACGAAATTAATGGGCTTTATTCAAGTACAGGTGTTATGGATATTATTGCAGATTTAACTGATGGACCTCATAGTGTAACTTGTAAAGCAATTGATAATGTTAACGAAAGATCAGTTTTTGCTGTTGATAAAGTGTATACTGTTGGTGCTGTTCAAACTGCAACAGCTGCAGATCTTATAACTTATTATAAGGGAACTATTGCAATGACTGTTCAATCTGCTTTAGATTGGTTATATGCTAATACAATAAAAACTATCGCAGCAGGTGATGGACTTAGTTCAACTGGAACAAATGATCCAACACTTAGTGTAAATGTAGATGATGTTACACTTGAAATTAGTACAGATGCTTTAAGAGTCAAAGATGGTGGAATTACAACAGCTAAACTTAATGCTAATGCAGTTACATCTTCTAAAATATTAGATAATACTATAACTTCTAGTGATATTGGTTCTAATGCTGTGGATTCTGATGAACTTTCATCAAGTGCTATTGTATTTGGAGATATCCAATCTGTAGATTTACCTACTGATGGTTATGATGGAACTTATTACACTGAAACTGAATCAAACACTAATTTTGTAAGTAGAAACAATTGGGCAGATCTTGATGATTATCCTATTTCTTGTGCAATGGGTAAATATGTGGGTGCAATTGGGGATACATTAAGTTGTATTGATGATGTAGATACAACATATACTGCAGGAAGTGGTTTAAGTTTAAGTGGAACCGTATTTAGTCATACAGATACAAGTTCACAATCTAGTTTAAATAACGTGGGTAGAACTTACATTCAAGACGTAAGTCTTGATAGTTATGGCCATGTTACAGGTTTAACTACTGCAACTGAGACTGTAATAGATACGACATTATCACAAGAAGAAGTTGAAGATTATGTTGGTGCTATGACTTCAGGAGTAGAGACACATATTTCTGTTTCTTATAATGATGCTACCGGCAATATTGATTATGTTGTTAGTGATGAAACAGATCCTGTTTTTAGTGCTTGGAATAAGTCTACAGGTATTAATATTACTGAATCTCAGATTTATGATTTAGATAAGTATACTCAATCTGAAGTTGACGCATTAAACAATAACATCTCAGGAATTAGAGAAACAGATAGTGGTGTAAAAATACATTTAACTAAAGGTTGGACTGAGTTTAGATTACCTGCACATGTATTAACTGGAACAAAGGTTAATAATTATAGTGGATTAAATCTTTCATATAATTATAATGTTACAAATGTATTAGCAAGTATTGATGGTAACTATAGTTACATTGCATACTATAATGTGCAGGACGCAGAATGGAAAGTCTGGCAAGATAATCTAACAACAAATAAATTTACCGAATTTCCACATGGTGAACATGATCCAAACTACGTGTTTAGTATACATATGAAGAATACAGATACATTAGTAATAGAGGAGCAATAATTAGCTTATAGGCGAGGAAAGTTAAAATGAATCCTATAAAAACTAAATGGAGATTGAATTTATTTTTATTTTTATTTTTATTAATTAGTATTAGTTTGGTTTCAGCTCTACCTGTAACTTATTATGGAAATATTATTATTGATGGAAATAATGGTTCTGATGTTGATTTAAGAGTTGAATCTAATTTAGAAGAGTATAAATTTAATTTTGATGAATCTTACATAGTTAATATTGCAGGAACCCAGAGCACAAATACTTATTTTTATATTTGGGATGAAAAAGTTAATACTGAAATTCAGCCTATACAAACATCAAGTGTAGAATTAAATCTTTCTTTTAATAAAATAAACGATCATGATGCCTGTGTTGGCGGTAATGATAAAGCATGTTCAAATAATAATTGCTTATATGATATTTGTAAACCTAATGGTTGGGAATGCTACGATAACTCTCATTGCAGTGGCTATTGTGGTAGTGATCATAAATGTAAAACTTATTCTGGAGGCGGTGGCGGATCTGGTTACTTTGGTCCAAATATCTATAATATTTCAACAGCAGATTTAGTTGATGGTATATCCCGAACATTAAATGTTGATGATCAAATAATATTTTATATTGATGGTGAAGAGCACATAATTACCATACTAGAAATAACTGAGGATTATGTTATTTTTGAAGTTAGAAGTGATATTCAAGAATTTACATTAGACTCCGGAGAGGACGTTGATGTTGATGTTACAGGTGATGGTTATACTGATGTTAATATTAAATTAAGTGATATTACTGCTGCAAATAGGGCGGTAATTACAGTAAAAGAAGATAGGCAAGCTGTTCCTTCTGTAGTAGAAGTAGAAGAATCTCCTGAAGAAGAACAAATTGAAACTGTAATAGAAGTAGAAGAAGAAAAAGAACCTTTTACTATTCCTTATCAAGAAGAAATAAGTAAATTTACTGGAGCTGTTGCAGGTGTTGTTGGTGATGAGCCAGAAATTAGTTTTGGTTTAATTGCAGTTATTATTCTTGTAATTATTGCTTTAATAGTAACATCTATTTATGGTGGATTTCCCTTGCCTCTTAAAAGTCGTTTTGATAGAGCTACATATTTTCATAGAAAAGCAGAGATTGAGTACAGAAAAGGTAATCATAATAAGTCTCACGCATTTCATAGAAAAGCACAGCGTTTAAGAGAAGAAGCAGAGAGGAGGAAAAGACATTAATCTATTTTTTATTTTATTATAAAAAAAAGAATATTAAAAACTTATTTCACTCTAGAGTGATACTAAAATAGGATGTTAGACGAGGAAAAAAATGGTATGGTTCAAAAAATTTGGTTTCAGAAAAAATCCTTTTGATGTTAATACATTAAAAACTAAGTTTAAGATTATTGGTAGAGAGTTTGAGGCAAAAGAAATAATTTATAGAATTGCTTCAGGTAGTATGCTTTTAATTGAGGGAAAAAGTGGCTTCGGAAAAACTGCTTTACTAAAACACGCTATTGACAATTTTAAAGGCAAAGGAAAGGTTGTTTATGTCGACGCTTCGTCTTTAAATAAGAGATTGGATATTGCAAAGTTAATATATAAAAAGCCTAAAGGAATGATAATTTTACTTGATAATGTGCAATATCTTTCTAAAAAGAATAATGATAAAATAAAGTATTATTATGATCAAGATAGAATAAAATCTGTTGTGTTTACAACAAACTCTTATGAGTTGGTTAATTTTAGTGATTCTATTATTGATAGAATTGGGAATAATGTGATTAAACTAAAAAATTTAAGTCAGTCTTATGTTGTTGAACTTGCAAGAGGAAGATTAGCTGGGTTTGATATAATTTCTGATACAATTCTAAAGAAAATATATTCCAATGCAAAAAATATTAAAGAGTTTTTATTAATGTGTAATTCTTTAGGGGAATACCTTGCAGATGAAGGAAAGCAAACTGCAAACTTATATGATTTAAAGCACATTGATACTGAGTCGTTTGATAAATTAGAAATTAATGGTTCTGGTGTGTGCGATAATTGTGGTGCAGATCTCATAAAGATTGGTGGATATTGGAGATGCGAGAATTGTGACCAATATTGTTTAAATTGTGGCGCTTTAGTTGAGGAAAAGGATTCTTATTGCCCTGAGTGTGGTGTTGAATTTGAGGAGGAATCAGAATGAAGAAATTAACTTGGTATCATGAATTAGGGTTCTACAGTAATCCTTTTAGTATAAAACCCGCTGCATTCCATAATGATCTTTTTGGTTATGATATATTAATTGATAAATTAAATGAGCAAGTGTACAACTCAAATATTTTATTTATTCACGGGGCATATGGAACAGGCAAAACTACAATTCTTAAGAAAATTATTAATGAGTTTAGGGGTAAAAGAAAGGTTATCTATTATAATTGCAACAAGCATGAAGGATCAATAGATTTTGATGGATTATTAATTGGTGCAGGAAACTTTTTTAGCAGATTATTCAAAATTAAAAAGAAGAATATGATAATGTTGCTTGATGAAGCACAAGATTTAAACAAAAAAGATATGGATAATGTAAAAACTTATTTTGAACAAGATTTTTTTAGATCAGTTATTTTTGTTAGTAAGAAAGAAGATATATTCTTACCTGTTGGTATAAAAAAAATTATTGGAAAAAATTATTATGATTTGAATAATATTTCTCAAGATGAAGCAGTTACTATGATAAGGAAACGGATAGGTGACTTGCAGTTTTTATCTGATGAAATGATCATAAGAATTTTCAAAAGAAATAAGAATCCAAGAGCCTTCTTGAAAAATTGTGAAGATGTGTGCAGAAACACTTTTAATGATGGCGCAGAAAAGGTAACAAGTAAAGATGTTGCTAATTTTATTTAATTTTATTTATTTTCTTTCTGAATCGTTCAAAAATCCAAAAAATATATGAATTAAACTACCTTTTTCTATTTATGCATCGCTTAGATAAGTCAATTATTGATGCTTTCAAAAAATTTGAAGGCAAGGAGCTTACAACATCTGAAGTTGTTAAATTTGTATTTCCAGATGATGCCAATACTTTTGATATTGATTCAGGAGACATTCTTTTTATTGGTGGTGAAAAAAAAGTTAAAACTTCAGTAAGATATAAGAAATCATTATTGCATAAAAGACTACTTTATCATCTTAATAAGTTAGTTAAACAGAGTCTATTGAAGCTATCAGGGATTGAAGAATTTGGCGAAAAAAGATTTTCTTTGTCTGAGGATTATGATTTAGAATTAGATAAAAGCAAGAATAATTCTGTTCTTATAAGAAATAATATTAACCCAGTAACGCCAATTGAGGGATATGAATTAAAAAGAATAGTAAGAAAATTACATTCTACTCATTGGATTAATAGGTTAGATGCAGTTCTTCTAAACTCAAAAAGGTTTCAAAGTATAACCAAATTATCAGAATTATTAATAGATTTATTTGATGATGTCAATGATTGCATAGCTATAAATTCATTTGAATCACTCTTACAGGATAAAGAAGAGAATTCTATAGAAGAGAATGTTAGAAAAATATCTGCGGATTGTACTGATTATAATAAGACTGTAGTATTCATAATTGATGTTGATAATATCTTTGATAAAGAGAAAGTTAAGGATTTTATAATTTTAATAGCTGATTTAAATAATGATAATATGCAGGTTATTTTCGAGGTTGATTCAGAATCCCTAACAAGGAATAATGTTGATTTGTTTAAATGTTTAATAGAGGAGTTCTCAAGCAAAAAGATTAAAGTTAATATTAAGAATAAGTCTATTTGTAATGTTCCAGTTTTCTTTGGTAAAGCAGGTGTTTATTCTTTTGATGAAAGAGAATGGAAACTTTATGAAAAGGAATTTGCAGATAAAACTTTTGGAGCAAGTTGTTGTTCTTCAACACTAATAGTGGATGTATTGGAGTTTTTTAATAATTATTCAAATGCTCACGAGTTTAGAGAGTTTATACTAAAAGCAAACAAAGCATTGCTTGTTGCAACAGTAAATAAAATAAAAGTTGCCACACATTATTTTAGAACAATAAATAAAGCCAATAAGCCCTATTCAAATGAGTTTTACTCTTTTGAAAGAAATTATATTCGATTCTGGAACTATAATTTTAAACTACTTGAAGAGGGAAATAATTTGTTAGATTTGTTTAAGACTCTAAAAGAAAAAACAGAAGAGTTTTATCTTAACGAAGAAACCATTTACAAAGCTTGTGGAATTCCAATAAGGTTTAAGGTAGTGTTCTCTTCTGCATTTAGGAAGTCTGATTTAACTATGACTCAAAGAACATATAAGAAAACAACAATTCAGGATATAAGCTATTTTGATTCTCCTGAAACAATATCTTATCTTAAAATAAGAGAACGTCTTTTAAAAGTGTTTACTGGACTTGATAGAATAAGATTTTTTAGATCAAGTAATCTAACACCAAAAGATGTAATAAATGAATTTAGTTATATTTTACAAAATTTTAACTTGCCATTAGTCACTTATGATTTTGCTAATATTAAGGGAAATACTAAACTTACAAGTTTTTTTAATGTGCCTAAGAAGAAAAGGAGAAAAAAATAAAGTGGAAATAGTTGCTAAAAAACCAATAACTGCATGGAAAAAAACACTTCAAGCTATAATGGATAATGGTGTTGATTTTGTAGATAGAGACAAAAGGGTTTGTAGAGAGCTATTAAATCTTTTATTGGTTATAGAGTCCACAGATGATATTGAAGACCCTGTTGATGTAATGAAGAGTTTTAAGGATTTTGTTTATCCTAGTAAAGAAGAAATCGGAAATGTTATTCTTGATAAGGTTGGTCGTTCTGGATACGGGTATAATTATGGGCAGAGGTTGTTTAATTATAAGGGTGTTAAAAATCAGATAGATGATTTTGTTTTGCCCTTATTAAAAAGTAATCCTTCTTCAAGAAGGGCAGTTGCAATTATTTATGATCCTTTAACTGATTCAAAGAAAAATAAAAAATCTATTCCTGCATTATTAAGTGTTTATTTCAAGATTTTTAAAGGCGCTTTAGATGTTTCAATTGTAATTAGAAGTAATGATTTTTTTATTGGATGGCCTGCTAATATTCTTCAGATTAATTTGTTGCAGAAATATATTGCTGAAAAATTAAAACTTCCAACAGGGAAACTTACTGTATTCTCAAATTCTGCCCATGTATTCCAAGAGAATTTTGATAAAATTAACAAAATAATTGAAGATTAATAGGTATATTTAAATATGCTTTATTGATTCTGTGGTTATATGAAAACAAGTCTTGCTGAAAAAATATTGGCTACTGAGCCTGAATTTCTAAGAATTGAAGATACAGAGTTATTCTTAATTCCAGAAAAATCATACAATAAAGAAATAACTAATAATTTATTAGGATATAAAACATCTATTGGTCTTCATAATGTTAATGGGTTTGGAGTGTTATATTATTTAATAGAAAAATTTAAAGATTTATATGAATCCTCTATGTCCATAAATATGTTTCTAAAAGATATTGTTGATTATGCAGGAGTTGCTGATGATGTGCTTATTAGGAATTCGCCTTATTTAGATTATTCTGATCATGCTACACAATTATTAGAACTTTTAGAGCTCAATAATTAAAACGATAGATTTATATATATGCAGTATAGACATATGTATATTAAGTTATTTAATAAAATAAGGGTGGTAAAATATGTTAAAAGTTAAAAGAATATCTGAAACATACGATATGAGAGTCTTCACTGATTCTGGTGATTATTTTGGTGATGTTGAAGAATCAATCCTTACTCATACTAAAATTATTGGCTGGAGAGTAAGAGCGACCAAGAATTCATTTCTAAACAAGGTATTGGGAAATGCAAAAGGAGTTATTGTGCCTCATCAACTTGTAAAAAGTATTGGCGACATAATGATTATCAACAAAACTGCAGTTCCTTCATATGCTGGTGATGATGACGATTAGTTAGTTTTTATTTTTATTTTTCTTAGGCAATATTTTTTTCTCACTAGTCAAATTCTAATAACATTTTTATATAAGCAACTTTTATATTAAATTATGACAAAGCATAATGCATTCATAACCTATTCTACATATGAGCTTGATGAATACAATCAGGCAAGAATACATCTGTTTGGCAGATTAGAGGATGGTAAGAGTTTTCAAGCAGAGTTTGATTTTAAACCTTATTTTTTCATTAAGGTTGATCAGCAGAAAGAGGCAAAAAAGTTTGCAAAAAACCTCGCTGCACCAATAGAGTTTGAAGAAGTTGAGCTAACTAATTTTTATGATGAGAAAGTAATTAAGTTAATAACTGATGTGCCTAAGAGGGTTTCAGAATTAAGAAGAGAGTTTGAGAAGAATAATATTTCTTGTTACGAAGCAGATGTAAGATTTACACAAAGATTTCTAATGGATAATAATCTTAAGGCTTCTTGCACTTTGTCAGGTATAGAACAGAAAAGATTTGGTGCAGACGTGGGTTTTGTTAATCCAAAAATAGAGCCAATTGATTACTATCCTAAAAATTTAAAATTATTGTCTATAGATATAGAAACCAGTATGGATATGAAAACTCTCTATGCAATCTCGCTTTATTCTGATGATTTATCTATTGTTTTACTTAATGCTAAAGCAAAAGGATTGAATAATGCAGAAACTTTCTCAACAGAGAGAGAGTTATTGTTGAGATTTAAAGAATTAATTTTTGAACAAGACCCTGATATTATTACTGGGTGGAATGTTATAAGTTTTGATTTTAATTTGTTAAAAAAGTTTTTTGAGCGATCTAAAGTTCCGTTTAATCTTGGGAGATTAGACGAGAAGTGCACTCTAAGAATAGAAGAGTCTTTCCTAAGAGATTCAAGTGCTGATTTTAAAGGACGATTATTAATTGATGGGTTAAAGCTTGCAAAAGTTTCATTTATTAAGCTTGATGATTATAAATTGAATACTGCTGCAAAAACAATTCTTGGTGATGAAAAACTTCTTACAGGTAGTCAGAGAGGAGAAGAAATTGAAGAATTATTTTTACACGACCAACAAAAGTTAGTTGATTATAATCTTAAAGATTCTATTCTTGTATATGATATAATCCAAAAATCTGGAATGCTTAAATTAACAATACAGAGATCTAAGTTGACTGGTATGTTGCTTGATAAAGTTCAGGCAAGCATTGCAACTTTTGATTCAGTTTATCTGCCAAGGTTAAGAGAAAAAGGTAAGGTTGCATTCTCTTTGTCATTTGCAAATCAACATGATCAAGTTAGAGGAGGGTTTGTCCTATCTTCTAAACCAGGAATTTATGATTGGGTTATTGTTTGTGATTTTAAGAGTCTTTACCCTACAATATTTAGAACATTTAATCTAGATCCTTATAGTCATTTTTATGACGATAAACAAATTCCTAAAGAATTGCCTAAAGAGAAATTTATTAAAGCACCTAATGGTGCGGTTTTTAAGAATCAAGACGGGATAATGCCTGAGTTACTAAAAGAGTTTTTTGAAGTAAGGGCTAAGGTTAAAAGAGAAAAGAATGAAATGGCAAGTTTTGCAATAAAAACAGTGATGGCTACTTTTTCAGGTGTTCTAGCAAGTTCTAATTGTAGGTTCTCAACTTTTAAGGTTGGTGACTCTATAACGAGTTTTGCCCAGATGATAATTAAACATACAATGAAGCTTATTGAAGATAAAGGTTATAATGTTATTTATGGAGACACAGATAGTATTTTTATAGATTTACACGTCAATAGTCTTGAAGAAGCAAGAAAAAAGGGTAAAGAAATTGAAAAATATATTACTGAGTATTTTACTAAATGGGTGACTGATAATTACGCAAGAAAATCTTATCTTGAGTTAGAGTTTGAAAAAACATATCAGAGATTTTTTATGCCCCGGGTTAGAGGTTCTGAATCTGGTGCAAAGAAAAGATATGCAGGATTATTAATTGATGATCTGGGCAAGGAGAAAGTCGATTTCACAGGTCTTGAATTTGTTAGAAGAGATTGGACAGCGGTTTCTAAGGATTTTCAGCTTGGTTTACTTGACAGAGTTTTTCATAAAAAAGAAGTTGTAAATTTTGTGAAGCAATTTGTTGAAGATATAAAAAAAGGTAAATATGATGAAAAATTAATCTATAAAAAAGCTCTTAGAAAGAAGCTTGAAGATTATACAAAGACAACACCCCCCCATGTTAAAGCTGCTCGAAAGCTTAAGAAACTTACTTCTAATATCATTGAGTATTACATGACTGCGGATGGTCCAGAACCAATAGAAGACCTAAAACATTCTATTGATTATAATCATTATATTAACAAGCAGATAAAGCCGATTGCAGACTCTGTACTTGTATTCTTTAATCAGAAGTTCGATGATGTTATAGAAGGAGTAGAACAGAAGAGTTTGTTCGGGTTTTAGGCAGTGAGAACTCTTGTAAATAACTAAATTTATAAATAAAATATAGATTTCTTTTATACATTGCAGCCCCGTAGTGTAGCGGCCAATCATCGAGGATTTTGGGTCCTTGGACTCCAGTTCGAATCTGGGCGGGGCTATCAACTCGCGAGCGAATTTGATGGGTTTAACCTCATTTTTGCTCGTGAAACTTTTTTCTAAGAATTTTTAGATATAGTTTGTCATAAGGTAAATAAAATGAGGGTGGAAAATGCTCTTTTAGAAAAGTCTTAAGATAACATTTATATATGCTTAATGTTTTTAGTATGTTATGAAATTATTTGTTATATGTATGTTTGTCGTAACTCTTTTTTTGTTAGTGGGTTGTTCTTCTATGCCTCATATTCAAGAGAATTCTCTTTGGGATAATAATTTAACTTTTGAAAAGTATTCTTCTACAAAAGTTTCTGATGGCTCTTCTAACTATATTTATCATACTTATAGAGTTCCTGATTCATCCTCTTTAATTGATAGCTTTGAGCTTCCTAATGAAAAAGGCATTATTCATATTAGCGGGTCATCCTATGATTATAATTTGTCTGAAGAAATAATGTTTGGCACTTCTACTGGAGGCCCTATGAAGTATTCTTTGAGTTTGCGTTTTGAAAATCCTACTAATTCCAAATCTTATGTCTCATTTAATCTTGAATCAACAAGAGCTCTCAAAGAAGATTATTTAATGGTTGAACATTCTAATATGGATTTTAGTATCAGATATTCTGATAATGGGAACAGTAAAACTGTACAATTGCCATCTGGTATTGCTGATATAGTCTTCTCTAATGGATATATCTTGTCACATTCAGAGAGTATTGGAGATGGAGATTTTCATGAATTCTTAGATTCCTATATTGGTTCTGGTTATATTGTTATCAAAGAGGATTATTATTATGAATGTCCTGAAATAGTAAAGGTTAATGGAAAAGAAATTGGGAAGAGTGATGAAGATTATGTTTGTCTTTTTAGTGGATTTTATGTTCCTGCTCAAGTGATTCCTTTCACTTCAAATTTGCTTGAAGGGCCTATCTTCGAAAAGATATGCTATAATAATCTTCCACATTCTGAACTCTTAAAGGCCTGTTAGTCTATACAATAAGCATAAGCATAGTTTATTAAGATTTACATAATAAAGACTGGGCGGGGCTATTAACTCGCGAGCGAAGTTTGAGGGTGCAAACCCTTTTTTATTCGCTTTTTATCTTTCTAAACATTATTTTTAATTTTTAAAAAAGAGAAGAAGTCAAATGAAGTTTTTATTCTTTCTTACTATATCTTAATATTGCTATTCCTTCTTGAATTGTACATTCAGTTAGATGCAAATCTATGTTGGGATTTTCTTTTAAAAACAAGGGTATTCCCTCACCTAGAATAATAGGAATAATACCAACAATATACTCATCAATAACATCTGCTTTTACAAATGCATCAATTGACCCAGCACCACCAAACAACCAAATATCCTTATCATTTTCTTTTTTTAATTCTAATATTTGACTTACAACATCCCCACTAATAAATTCAACATCATATTTAGTATCTAATTTTTCATTACTAGTTACATAAACCTTTTGGGATTTAAACATTTCAATAGTTCCTGGCGGAGCATCTAAGAAAGCCCTTTTCCCCATTACTACAATACTCATATCCGCTATAAATTCAGGGAAGCTAAATTGTTTTCTTGTATCATGACTTTTATCTCCATCTCCCTTAATCCAATCAAAACCACCATTTTTAGTAGCAATATAACCATCCAAACTAATTGCTAAATTGAGTATTATTTTTCCATTCATTTTTATGAAATCCTCCAAATTAAAACCATTTGAATTAATAGTAACTTTAACTATTTAAATAATATTGTTATATGACCCCTTACTTTTTGTAATACATTTCTGAGTGTGATTTACATAAATAAAGACTGGGTGGGGCTATTATTTCTTCTAAATAAATCACAACAGATTTTCACTTCCGGTTGCATCCAAAAATTTTTTGGGGGAGTGCCTCGAGCAAAGCTCTAGGGAATGCTGATCATAGTTATTGATTTCTGTATAGGTAGATTAGGTCTGTTGGATTAAATAGAATTAGTTATAACAAAAAGAAAAAAAGCAAATTACTCTAATTTGCCAATTTTAAACATCTTAGTACCACACTCAGGACAAGTTCCTTTTACGCAGTCTCTTCCGTTTTTCATTTTATCTGCTTTAGCATCTTTCATTACTCTTTTTGCTCTACATTTCATACAATATCCTTCAACCATTTTGAGTACCCCACTCGTTTAAAATTCATCTTAAACTTTAGTTTAACTATATAAATCCTTTCTCATTCATAAATATTCTCGTTTTCAAAGCTATTTTTAAGCCAAATTAGGTATAAATTGAGTATCTATTAGGTTCGCACATTACGATCATTAAAAGTTTTTCATTGGATTTTTGTGCTTTTTCTAAGGTTTCAATGTCCGTTTCTGAAGCTAAGCAGTGCTTAAAGGGGTGTGTGTGTAGCATTACTAATGTTTCTCTAGGGCAGCTACTAAAGCTAACATGCCTAAAGCTTTGGTCGTGTATCTTAGGGTAATATATTGATTCAACATAGTATCTACTATCTTGTTTAAATCCTAGTAGGCAGGTGCTTGTTTCAACTAGCTTTGTTTCTTGCTCAGAACTATACATTTCTGATAGTATATGCTCAGTATTATTAAGAAATATTATGCTTAGCTCCTTAAGGATTATTCTGTCCCCTTCTATTGCAGTAGATCTTAATTGCCCTTCTATTATGTTGTTTATTGGATATCTCATGAATCCCCAAGATAATATCAACAAAATCATAAAAATTCCTATAACCATTACTATAATCTTCTTGGACTTTGATTCATCTATTTCTTCCTCTTCAAGCTCAACCCAGTGTTTCATATATTTGTAATTACCTTGTGTTATTAAAAATTTTGCGGAGATATCGTAAAAATAGTTTTACTCAAACGAATACTGAATCATTCAGAAATAACTGGTTGCAATAGTATATTTAGAACTATGCTAATCTAATTTAATAGATAATTTATTGGAGGTTAAAATGCTAAGAAAAAAGGAATTAATGCTTTTAAGTTGCTTGAGAAGTAATGCTAGAGACACTTTAACTAATATCAGTAAGAAGACAAGAATTCCAATAAGTACAATTTTTGATAAGCTAAAAGAGTATGAGAAAGGATTTATCCAGAAGTATACTTCTCTTATTGATTTTAAAAAACTTGGATATGATATAAGAATGCATTTAATGCTTAAAGTCCCAATAAATAAAAGGGGTGAATTTGAAGAATTTGTAAAGAGCTCTCCTGCAGTAAACAATGTTTTTAGAATAAATAATTTTTATGATTATATGGTTGAAACAATATTCAAAGACATAAAAGAGTTTCAAGTATTTGCAGATAAAATTGAGGTTTTTGGGGTTAGTGAGTTAACAGAACACTTTGTTATTGATGAAATAAAGAGAGAAAGTTTTATGTCTGATAAAAACTATATTGAATTAATACTTTAGAATATCATTGGTGTAATATAAACTTCCAAAAATGCTGCAACGATGATTAACCCAATCGCGATTAGAATTAAGTCTGCACTATCTAATAGAACGTGCTCAAATTTTCTCGTGTTAAGATTGTGTTTTATTACTGCAATACTAATAATTCCCCCTGCAAGACCTGCAACAAAATATGCTAATATTTCTGGTATTCCATGAATTGTATATTTTAATAATCCTATTGTAACAACACTGAGATAGTTGGCGGCTTTTTCTAACCCGACCATATGGGAAAACATTGCAAGATTACTTCTTATAAAGTTTCCAATTGCAACACCTATAACTGATGCATTCCATATTAGAATAAATATCGCCCCAACACCATATAGGAAAGAAAAAAGTATGCAAAATATTGTAACATTAAGATTGTTAAATAGTACGCTCCTAAATAATCCAAATCTTTGTGATACATTTGCAGTTATTCCAACATGCCCTGTTACTGCTGCATTTCCACCTGGATTAATTGTGTTAAGTGTGGCAATTTGTGATTCAAATAATACATTTACTGTTGAGCCAGGCATAATAATATATAAAAGTATAATCCCCAGTACTGCACCAAAAAATAAGCACATAAAAAATCTTAAAGCTTTCCAGTGCTCTTTAAGTAAAAATTTTTCTGAGTGATCTTCTAGATCTTTTTTCTCTTCAAGCTTTATTGTTCTGTAGATTAATGGGACACTAGCAAGAGTTGTTAGAAATACGAAAACAAGGGTAGAGTATGATTCAAATATCCATAAACTTAGTAATGATGCAACAATTACAATAACAAATCCAAATATAACCAGATAAAATGGATGTTTTTCAGCATTTTCAGCATTAAATATTGATTCTAAAACCATCAGGTTTAAACTTGATTATTTCATTTAAAAAGGTTTTTAAAGAAAGCTTAGTTTTAATATGGTAAGATGTTCCTTGTAAAGTTTTTTGGAATAATGGATTTTCTGGCTGCGATTATCTTAGTTCTTTCTTTGTTTGGGATTGTACCTTTTAGGTTCGTGCTCCTTTTTGCAGCTTATTTGTTTATCAAGGGATTTATATTTAAAGGAGATGTTGCAAGCACAATTGACATGATTGCAGCGGTTCTTATGCTTCTGATGTATTTTATTGGTTCTTCTTCAGGATTTTTTACAGTTCTTGCAGTTATCATTATAGTTTATCTTGCACAGAAAGCATTTTTTAGTTTTGTTTCAATTTAAACTAACTTATCTGTGTTGTCTAAGAGTGAGCTGATTGTGATCATATTTTAAGTGCGTTGTTTGGGGTCGCTTCATACGGGAAAGCAGCACTATAAAAAATAACAAAGATTCAGCGAAAGGCAACAGATAATTTAAACTAACTTTATAAAACAAACTGGTTTCTCTTGTGTTATGAATTTTCAAGATTTACACTACATAGAGAACTTCCAATTTTATCTAGACTTAGCTATAAGAAAAGCTGAAGAAAAAGCAAGACTTCTAAGGCAAAGTATTAAGTTGAGTAGTGTTCCAAGAATAATTAAATCAAAAAGAATTGAAATAGAAAAATTGCGAGTAATTAGAGATGTTCTAAGTGAAAGATTGGGAGATATTCATCTTAAGTTTCCAAGTGTTGATAATTTGCCTGAGTTTTATAATCAGCTAATGAAAGTAAATCTTGATGTGGATATGTTAAAGAAGGCTTTGGGAAGTATTGCCTGGGCAAGGGCTAATATTACAAAAATAGCTAAGATGTATACAATTAAGATAAAAGGTTCAAACAATCAAGGAGAAGTTTCAAAACTTGGTTCTTCTGCACTCGGAAGAATCTCAAGTATAATGAGTCAAATCAGCAAGTTTCTTTTATTTGTAGAAGGTGCAAGAAAGATAATGAGAAATTTTCCTGCAGTAAAAACTTCTTTGTTTACAATTTCAATTGCAGGATTTCCTAATGTTGGTAAATCAACTCTTCTAAAGAAGATAACTTCTTCTGATCCAGAAATTGCTGTTTATGCTTTTACAACAAAGCAATTAAATACTGGTTATTCTGTGCAGAATAATGTTAAGTTACAATTTATTGATACTCCTGGAACTCTTGCAAGATTTGAGAAAATGAATACTATTGAGCGTCAAGCGTTTCTTGCAATGAAGTATGCTTCACAGATGATAATTTATGTTTATGATATTACTGAAACTTATCCTATTGAAGATCAAGATAGGCTCCTTGGATTAATTGAGGAAATAGATAAGCCAATTATTATTTATATAAGTAAGACTGACATCATCGATAAAAGTAAAGTTGATGAATTTATTAAGAATTTTTCCAAAGACCATAAAATTTGTTTAACAGGTGAAGAGTTGTTCACTGAAATTCTGAAAGTTGAAAAGAATGTTTACGAAGAATAATTATTTTTTCTTTTTCAATTTACTTTTAACTGCTTTGTCAGAAATGATTGCAGAATTTCCAGATGTATCTTCTAGTGTAAGTTTGATTTTATCGTCTCCAGAAAGAACATTTCTTATTTTTTTAAGATGATTTTTTGCAGTCTTTCTCTCGGTTTTTCCCTCTGCATTATTTCGTGCAAATTCAATTATTTTTTCAATTCTTCTTATGATTCCCTCAACATTGGTTATGTATCCATTTGATGCATCGTTTGCTTCAACTGTTGCAATTCTTCCGAGTTTAATATTTGCATGACTTGACTTAATCACTCTTATTTTCAAATCTTCTTCAGAGCTTACTTCTATATCAAACTTTGATGGTTCCTGTTGATTATCAAATTCAACATCTGCTTTGTGATAACCGCACCCATTACAGTTCATAGAGAAAATATATGCTAACCCAAAAAAAGGGATTTCTCTTTCTGCTTCCATTAGTGTCAAAGTGTTCTTATTGCAGATTGGACATGGTTGTCCTTCTAATATGTCTGGCTCTTGTCCTGTCATATCCTGCTTTGTTTTTTTTGTCTTTAAATAATTATCTAAATAATACACGGGGTAGTTGTTATTGGTGAATAGTAACACAATAGAAAACTTTATAAACAAAAGTTACATTCTCTTGTCTAAGTTACCTATTATATAATAGTAACGCTTATTTTAACAAAAATTTCACAAGGGGGATAAAATAAAATGGAAGCAGATGTACCGGTTGATATTCAACAAACTGTTATTGATTCTTTAAATCAACAAAATCAAGTTATTCTTGAGAGTAATTTAGAGGATAGCGTTAATGTTAATGATCGTGTTAATACTACTGTAAGATATGATTCAACAGAATTAAGAGCACTTAAATCAAATTTTACTTGGGATTATAAAGGTTTATGGCCTAATAAAGAAGGTGAAACTGAACGTATATTTTTTGTTAGCCCAAAGGCTAAAACACTCTCTGGTAAGCATTCATGGTTAACTAGATTAGCAGAGAATCTTGGAATTAAGGATTATGAGCTTCAAAAGGAGTTTTGCAATCAAACTGTTCAGAATACTATTGAATTCTATAAGAGCAATCCTGAAATTGCAGATGCTTTACATATTGATCCTATTGCAATTGAAAAAAGATTAAAATTAACAAACGCACAGTATCCTAATAGTAGAGGAGACCCAGAGCTTTTAGGCAATTTACTTGATATTATGCAAGATTTAGTTGTTAAACCAGCACAATATTCTCAGGAAATACAAAAGGTTTTTTCAGTTTCAGCTGTTGATCCAACCTATATGGTAGACAATCTTGTGCTATCATCAGATCTTTTAGAACAAAGACAAAATGACATTGAAGGAACACAGGATAGTCTTGGGGTTGCCCAACAAGAATTTGGAAGAGCATTAAGTAATCTTGATTCTTATGTTTCAAACGTATTAAGTAATCTTGATTCAACTATTGGAGATGTAGTAAATGCTGAAAGATCAGATAATTCTAGATGGTCTACTTTTGCAACAGGGAATTATGTAGAAGGTAAGAAACCAGTTAATGGTCTTGGTATAGGATACAATCTTACTGATGGATTGTTAATGGATGCAAGCGTTTTACATTCTCAAGGAAATACTAACTCTAATGTAGGTCCTATGACAACAACTCTAATCGGTCCTAATGGTGATGAAGCATTTAGTCAAGAAACTATAACTACAAAAATGGATGATGCTCTTGGGATTGGCTTCTCTATGTCTTATTTAGTTGAGTTAAATAAGATTTTGGGTTTTGGTTTTGAAACAGGTTATTTTTTCATACCTAAAGCAGGAACTGTTACTTACTCAAAAGAAGAAGGATTTAATTTTGTTGGTGGGAACACGCAATCCAATACTACAACTGTACTTAAGGACAGAAAGTCAAACGAGGAAACATTTTATGCTGGCGTAAAAACTTCTGCAAAATTACGTAGAAATTTAGGTTTAGAGTTTGTAGCAGGTGGTTTTTATGACAAACCAAAAGATTTTTTCAACAAAAAAGTAAAAGGTAATGTTGGATTATCTGCAAAAGTCAGATATAAGTTTTAATGAGGTCAAATAAAATGAATAAAAAATTACTTATTCCGTTATTTTTATTGCTTATTTTTATTCCATCAGTTTTTGCAGTTATTACATCAGGTCAATTTGATGGTAATCAGATAATTGTAAATATTGATCAAGGGGATTCAATAGGTTTTGAAGCTTATGCTTATAGTGGATCATCAAATGTTTGGGGAAGTGTTTTTCTAGAGCATGGTGAATCAACTTATTCTTATGTTTTTGAAGAGTTTGATGAGGCAGACGGAAATTATTATAACACTTTCACATTAAGTCCAGATATCTATAATAATGATTGTGGAACTTTTGACATTTATATCCAAGGTTACGATATGTACCAAGGAGAAGAGTTTTCATATTCTTTTATGATAAGAGCATATGTTGCTTGTCCTAATCACGAACCAACTTTCAACGGATACATCCAAGGTCAAACTATTGACGATGGTGAAGAATTCGTAGATATTACTTTAACTGATTACTTCTCAGATGAAGACGAAGATGATGTTTTAACTTTCACTGCAGACAATGTTGAATTAGACATTGAATTCAATGATGGTGTTGCAACTATTACTTATGATAATTTTATTGGTGGTGAATTAGTAACTTTCATAGCTTGTGATTTAGCAGGTGAATGTGCTTACAGTAATCCTGTTTATTTTACTGTTAACGAAGTTGTTACTAATACTGCTCCAACTTTTAGTGGTGTTATTTCAAATCAGGTTATTGATGATGGTGAAGTATTTGTTGATATTGTTCTTACTGATTATTTTAGTGATGCAGATGAGAATGATGTTTTAACTTTCTCTGCTGATAATGATTTATTTGATATTGAATTTAATGATGGTATTGCAATTATTACTTATACTGAGATTGGAAGTGAATGTATTACTTTTACTGCTTGTGATTTAGCAGGTGAATGTGTAAATAGTAATGTTGTTACTTTCACTGTTAACAAAGTTATTGTTAATACTGCTCCAACTTTTAGTGGTGTTATTTCAAATCAGGTTATTGATGATGGTGAAGTATTTGTTGATATTGTTCTTACTGATTATTTTAGTGATGCAGATGAGAATGATGTTTTAACTTTCTCTGCTGATAATGATTTATTTGATATTGAATTTAATGATGGTATTGCAATTATTACTTATACTGAGATTGGAAGTGAATGTATTACTTTTACTGCTTGTGATTTAGCAGGTGAATGTGTAAATAGTAATGTTGTTACTTTCACTGTTAACGAAGTTATTCCAGAAAATAACATTTTAAACTTTGAAAACGATTTTGAAGACATTGAAATGTATATTGGGGAAGAAGTTCAAATTAATCTTTGGGCAAACACGGTTTACACAAATGCAAATGGTAACCCTTTGAATTTAGCAACTCTTAATTATAGTATTCAAGATAATACTTGTAACGGAATTGTTTATTTTGAGATTGACAATGAAGAGTTAACAGTAAGTTCATCTAATGTTATTGATAGTTGTTATTTTGAAATCTATGTTGAAGAGACTGTTTACTCAAATGAAATGCAAGTAACTAATAGCAATTCAATTAGTGTTAATGTTATACCAGAACCACAAGTATTTATAGATGATATTAATTGCTTATTTGATCAAGTTCCTGCAAATGGGATACAAGCTTGTCAAATAAACGTTTTAGATAACTCTGTAATTCCTGTCGCAATAAATGGTGTGACTGTTGAATTGTATTATATGGGTACTAATGAGTTAATTGGAACTTGTGTTACTGAAAATTTAGGAACTTGTGGTGTTGAAGATTTTGAAGTCTCAGGAACTCTTGGGATGTACGAAGTTTATGCATACGCATTTTTAGAAAGTTATATTAATGATACTGATATGGACCCAACTGATATTTTTGAAGTTGTTTCAAACACCTACAATATTCAAGACTTTTTCGTTTATGATGATGTTTCAGGTTTTGGAACAGGCAACATGGTTGTTGACTTTTTTAGAGGAGACGATGTCTATGTCGAATTTACTGTTTACGAAGATGGAACTCAATTAATGACTGAAATGGTTTCAAGTGTTAATCTTTATGATCAAACTTCAGGAGAATCTATTGGTATGAATTTAATAGATTTTGATAATGGAGTTTATTATTATGAATTAGATGCAATTCCTTTGAGTGATGGTTTCCTAGGGGAAAATCTTGTTTTTTCATACGTTTTAAACAATGGAAATGCTGGCCAGGCAAGTCAACCAATTACTATTTACAACAATGTTCCTGTTTGGGATGTAATTCCTGCACAGAATCTTGATGTTGAAGAAACTATTGAAATTGATTTAGCTGGTTATGCTTTTGATTTAGAAGATGGCGATGACGAATTAATTTTTGACATGGTATCTTATCCTACAAATCTTGTTAATTATACTTTTGACGGTTCAACTTTAGAACTTACTGGATTAAATGCAGGTAATGGTGCAATCACTGTTAGTGTTGAAGACACTGAAGGAGATATGGTAACTACTTCATTTAATGTGGCTGTCGAAGATGTTCCTTCGCAAGTTATTGCATACTTTGATGCACCTTCAAGAACACATAAGGGAGATGTTGTTATTTTCGATGCGACTGGATCACAGGGAGACATAGTTGAATATGTTTGGAATTTTGGTGATGGGTCAACAAGTAGAAAAATCGCTCCAAATTCAGAAAAGATTATAAATAATGTTCAAGCGACTAGAGGTCTCGGCAATAATAATGTAAATACTAACAGGGAAATTGTAGAACACATTTACGGAACTATTGGTTACTTAACTGTAACTCTAACTGTTTATAATGTTGAGGGAGATAGTGATACTTATTCAAGAGTTATCAATGTAGATGCACGTGGAGCTTGCTCTGACGGTCTTGATAACGATGGCGACAATCTTATTGACATGGACGATCCTGGTTGTCAAAATTCAGAAGGAAAAACTGAATTTAATTTTAGGTCAGGATTGGAAAGTGGAGTAGTTTTTGACTCAATTACAATTTGGTCAGATAGTGGTTATGATGCTCATCCAGGAGATAATGTTTACGTTAATGTTAAGGTTGCTAATAATGCAGGCGAAGAAGCTGAGGATTTGAGAATTGCTCTTATGAGTCTTGATTTAGGTATGAAAATTAAATCATATCAATTTGACTTAGATAATGGAGATACAAAGACAGTTAAGATGAGCTTTGAATTACCTCAGGATATTCGAGAAGGGGAGTACCCTTTGAGAGTGAGCGTAGCAAATGACGACCTTATTCACAGCAATTATTGGTTCTTTTACGTAGAGAACTAATTTATATCATATTTTTTTTATTTTGGGTTTATGTCCATAAATTTCAGTGAAGCAAAGTTTTCACTGAACAATCGTTAAAAATCCAAAAGATTTATATAGTAGATTACATTTATGGGCAATAACTAAACACAATTTAAGTGTTTTGTTGGGGTTAATGATCTCAACGATTATATTGACACTTATATAGCAAATTAGGGGGTTAAAGAATGAATACAAAAAATTTTATGTTATTAACACTAAGTTTAATTATGTTAGTAAGCTTAGCCGTTAGTGTAAGCGCTGTTGGCGTAGAAGTTGATTATATCAAGGCAAACGGCGAAATGCTTGAGTTAGCTGATGGTACTACAATTAATACTGTTTTCGAGCGTGGTGAAGATTTAAATTTAAAGTTTAAAGTAACAGCTTTAGAAGATGTAGAAGATGTTGTTATTGAAGCAGATATCTATGGTTACAGATATGCAAATAGAGAAGACGGTTTGTCTGACACAACTAATACATTTGATATGGATGAAAACGACACTGATTACCAGGAATTAGAATTAACTGTTCCTACAAAAATGGATAAAGATTACTATCTATTGAGAATTAGAGTTGCTGATAGATTCGGAACTGTTGCTGATTATGAATACTCAATTCATGTTAAAGGAGTTGCTGATGAAGATGCTGTTGTAATTAAAGATTACTCATTCTCACCTTCACAAATTGTTGAAGCAGGAAGAGCAATTGTTGCAAACGTAAGAGTAAAAAACATTGGAGATGAAGATTATGACGATGTTAAGGTTACTGTAAGTATACCTGAACTAGGAGTTAATGATTATGAAACTTTAGATGAATTACTTTTCGATACAGCTGAAACTTTTGAAGAATTAATCTTAAGAATTCCTTCAGATGCTCAACCTGGAGATTACACTGTAAAGATCTTAGTTGAATTCGATGAATACGAAGAAACTACTGTAACTGATATTATCACAGTTAAAGGAGCAGACGTTCCTGTTGCTGGTCAAGACTCAGTTATCAATGTTCCAAGTTCAATGGATTTAACTGCAAGTGGTGTTGCTTTCCCAATATACATCCAAAACAATGGTAATAGTGATTCAGTTTACTCACTAAGTGCCTCTGGAATTAACTGGGGAACATACAACTTTGATCCTGCAGCTGACGTAATCGTACCGGCTGGATCTTCAAAAACAGTTTACTTATACATCAATACAGACGAAGTTAGTGCTGGAGAAAAATTCTTCAAACTACAAGTTGTTAATGGTGAAGACGTAAATGAAGTTGCTCTAAGCGTTAATGTTTCAGAACAAGAAGCATCAACTGGTCTAAGAAGCGCTTTAGAAATCGGCTTAATTGTTTTAGTTGTTATCTTAATAATCATTGGTTTGATTATTGGATTTAGCAAATTAAAAGGATCTAAAGACGACGAAGAATCTGAAACTTATTATTAAGTTTCTTTTTTTCTTATTTTTTTCTTTTTTATTTTATTTAATTAATGATGATTATATTACTTATTAGATGTCGGAGAGATTTTTATGAATAAAGCTAATAAAAACAAATTATTAATGATTTTTACTCTGATATCATTATGTTTAATTCTTATTCCTATGTCTGCATTTGCAGAACTTAGTATAAATACATATTCAACAAGTACCGATTTTATTGCTTATTTGCCACAAAACATGGATGTTTGTGTTTGTGCAGACACTAGTGGGCAAATTACAATACAAAATACTGGCGCTTATCAAACAAGTTTTACTATAAGTTCAAGTGATGATGAGTTATTTAATATTGTTGGGAATGAATTTGTAATAGAAAGTGGAAGTCAGTTATCAATACCTTATACTATTTCTGCAGAATGTAATTTTAATAACAAAGAAATTGATGTTACAATTAGAAATTCTTTGAATATTGAGAAAGAGTTTCAACTTAATGTTCAAGGAACAAACTGTCAAAATCTGGCAGCAATGGTGTCTTATAATCCGCAGGTTTTAACCCCCTGCACACCTGTTAAATTCAAATTAGAGGTTAGGAATATCGGTAGTTTTGCTGATACTTATTATTTTGATTTAGGTGAATTTAGCGAGCATGCATTATCAGAACATGGTAGTGTAACCCTTCAACCTAATCAAATAGGTTATTTTAATGTAACACTTACTTTTCCTTGTAATTACTATGGTAATTATTCTATTCCTGTAAATGTTTATACTATTGGAACAGAAAGAGTTGCTTCTTTTAGTAATGATATTGAAGTTCTAAGAAAATATGATTTTTCTACTGATTTTTCTTCAGAAATATTTGTTTGCTCAGAAGATTTATCACTAAATACTTTTAACATTATAAACGAGGAAAATTTTGAGAATACTTTCAAGATAGAATCTCTTTATCCAGATTTTATAACAATAAAAACAAAAGAATTAATTATTCCTGCAAATTCACAAGTGCAAGTAGAATTCCTTGTCATTGGGTCTGAGAAAAGAATTGGTTATCATGATATGGGATTGGTAATAACTTCTGATTTGGGTAATATAGAAAAGAAAATTAATTCTTCTATTAATATGGGTATTTGTTATGATATAGGTATCTCTTCAGAATATGATTATTATAATTATTGTGGTAGAGAAACAGGAAGTGTCCCTATAACAATAACAAACAATGCTGCAATCAAACAAGATATTAAATTAGATGTAACTGAATGGGGTGGAACTTTTGTTCTAGATAACTATAGTTTTGCATTAGAACCAAATCAGACAAAAATTGTTATGATTGATTTATCTAATGTTTCTGACATGAACAAATTATATAAAATACCTATTATTGCAAGCTTGCAGAATAGAGAAGGTTATTTTAAGAAACTAATTACTTTTGATTTTAAGAGCAGTTCTGATTGTCATAAAACTATTATTGATCCATCAAGTACTAAAATTAATTATGATGCTAATGAAACTTGGTTTAATATTATTAATCTTGGTGTTAAAACATTAAATTATTCTGTTTTAATAACTCCTATTGATCAGAATACTTCAGCGTGGATTGAATTATTAGATAGTCATAATTTTTCGTTAGATCCATATCAAGAAGAATGGATTTATGTTAGATTTAATGAAAATATATCTTTGGCAGAAGAAGGCAATTATGATTTTAATATTACAATAATACCAACAAATTCAATTGACAATGTTGGTTCAAATTATATTTTCACTATTACTTTAAGAGATAAAACTTTTTTATATTATTCTTGGATTTGGGTAAAATCTAATCCCCTAACCCTAGTTGGTATAATCATACTGGCACTATTGTTGCTATTATTACTTTATCTTTGTGTGTCAAGACCAAAAAATATTGACAATAAGAAAAAAAGAAAGAAAACTTTTAAGAGGTTTTTATTTAGTTTTATTAGTTTAATATTATTACTTTTAATATTGTTATTAATTTTCTGTCCTTTAAAATCAATATATCCTGCATTAGATGATAACAATAATCTCAATTTGTCAATGTACTCTGGAGATACAAAGAGGATAGATATGGCTGGTTATTTTAATGATCCAGACAATGATGAATTGTCTTATTTTGTGAAATTGCAAACTGTTGGAAATAAAAGCGTTCTAAATTTTAGTATTACTTTTGATGACTCAGCAGCATTTATTACTGCTGGTGAAGGAACTTCTGGAATTATTCCTTTCTGGTTTTATGCTACTGATTCAGATTATTTTGTTAAGAGTGACATGTTTGTTTTAAAAGTTGTAGAAAAGCCTTTGTTTACTTTTAATGACTATGTTAATTTTTATATATGTTATATCATCTGGCTAATTTTTGTTGTTATAATCGCAGTATATCTTATTGCCATATTTGTTTGGTCTAATAAAAAAACAAAGAGACAGCACAAGAATAGTAAAAAATAAATTGTTTTAAACCAAAAGCTTTTAAATCTCTTTCTTATTATTATAAATTAAAATGGAAAATAAAAAAATAGAAATTATTGCAGTAGGTGGTCATTCTGAAATAGGAAGAAACTGTACTGCGATAGTAGTAGATAATGAAGCAATCCTGCTTGATATGGGATTGCATATGGAAAATTACATTAATTTTACAGAAGATGAAGATATGCGGAATGCAATGAGTGGTGAAGATCTTATTAAACACGATGCAGTTCCAAATATTAATAAAATAAAGAATCTTTGGCCGAAAGTAAAGGCGATTCTTGTTACTCATGCACATCTTGATCATATAGGGGCGATTCCTTTTCTGGCTGATAGATTTAATGCTCCAATTTATGGTTCTGCATATAGTATTGAAGTTTTAAAGGCAATACTCCATGATGAACGAATAAAGATTGCGAATAAGTTAATAGTTAAACCAGTAAATAGTAAATTTAGGGTTTCAGATAATTTTAGTATTGAATTTATCAGTATGACTCATTCTGTTCCTCAAACCGTTATGATTCTTGTTAAGACTAAGTATGGTGATGTTCTTTATTCCAATGACTTCAAGTTTGATAATAACCCTACTTTGGGTGAGAAACCAAATTATAAAGCTCTTGAGGCTATTGGAAAAAGTGGGAAATTAAAAGCCTTAATTGTAGATTCTTTATATGCAGATGATCCAAGAAAGACTCCGAGTGAAGCTATTGCAAAGGAAATGCTTAAAGACGTTCTTCTTGGAACTAACTCCAAAGGAAAAGTTGTTGTTGTTACAACGTTTTCAAGCCATATTGCACGTTTACAGAGTATAGTATCACTTGGTAAGAAGCTAAATCGTAAGATTGTGCTTATGGGCAGATCTTTAACAAAATATGTTAAGGCTGCAGAAGATGTTGGGCTTGTTAATTTTTCAAAAGATTGTAAGATTGTAACTTATGGTTCACAGATAAAAAGTTTCTTTAAGAAAGAGGCCCATCCTGAAAAATATCTTTTTGTGGTAACAGGACATCAGGGTGAACCAAAAGCGGTTCTTGGGAAGGTTGTTAACAGAAATTGGTTAAAGTTTCATCCAGGAGATCATGTAATATTTTCTTCATCAATAATTCCTGTTGAACAAAATTTTGTTAATCGTGAAAAACTTGAAAAAGAATTAAGCAAATATAAAGTTAGAATATTCAGAGACGTTCATGTTTCTGGTCACGCAGGAAGAGAAGATTTAAGGGACCTTGTTGAACTTGTAAAACCAAAATTTGTTATGCCTGCACATGGAAATAAGAAAAAATCTCTTGCAATGAAAGATCTATGTTTACAACTAGGATTTAAGTCTGACAGAATAAGAATTCTAAAGGATGGAAACAGAATAAAGGTTTAAGTATTTCCTATATTTGTTTTTTTTATTGATTTATTGTTTGGTGCTCTAGTAAAATTAACTTTTTTATGTTCGTTGCTTGCTTTTTCTTCTATTGCTTCTTCTATTTCAGTTAATTCAATAAATGATTTTGCTGACCATGAGATAAATGTTGAAACAACTAATGAATAAATCATTGTTATTAAAGTTAAGTTTACTAATATAGAAATTCCACTTACTTCAATTAATGCAATACTAAAGATTACTGCTGCAACTGCGATCCCTTTCGGCATATTAAGTGCCATAAATAGGAGTTCTTTTGTTGTTGAGTTTTTCCCAATAGAAATCTTTAAACTAAGATATCTACACAGAATTAAAATAAGAAATAATGCTAGTGATTTAACAAAAAACCAAATTTCCCAAGGTAGTTCAGTAACAACTCCTATTAAAACGAAAACAAGTATTTCGAGTGAGGTAGATAGAATAGAGCTAAATTCACTTAGTCTTGTTTTTTTCTTAACATACATATTGCCAAATAATAATCCTAGTGTTGCAACTGCAAGAACTCCGTTCCCACCAAGATTCTCAGCTATAATATAGGTTATTAGTGTTGCAGTAAGTAATGCAATTGCGCTGTATTCTTCAGAATATGTTTTCTTCATTATTCTAAATATAATTATTCCAATTACTATTCCTGTTCCCACACCTGTGACTATCTGCTGCAAAAATGGCCCTATCTGAGTGAGCACTGAAACTCCTTCTCCTCCTGTAACAAATTCGAGTAAAACAAAAGGCAGGATGACAATTATAGGTGTATTGACTATTGCTTCGACTTTTAGAAATTCAAATACTTTACTTGTTTTCTTTTTGAACAATATAAATACGCTTGCTGGGTCTGTCCCTGCCATAAGAACAGAGAATACTAATGCAAGGATAATATTTGTAATAGTTAGTTTATTAAAGAACAGGATAAATGTTGTGAATCCTATAAATATTAAATTAAATATTATTGTAATAAATGTTACTTGAAGAGCTTTGTATGATAATGTATCTAGCTCTTTGAACTTCATTCTTGATGAGCCATCAAAAACAATCATTACTAATGCTAATATGGCTATAGATATAAGAAATTCCGGTGAGAATTGGAATATTGCTTGTCCTTTATACTTAATAAATGTTGATGCAATTCCTGCAAATATTAAAAGTAGAATGTTAGTTATTCTTAATTTGTTTGATAGAATTGATATTAGTAATCCAATTAAGAGAATAACTGCAATGCTTGTTAAATAAGTTAAAACGTCCATTGATTACTAATTAGGGATATTTATTTAAAAAGATTTCTTATATAAGTGTTAAAATATGTTTAAAATAAGGGTATTTATTATTATAAATTAATATGTGAGCTAACATATGTTAAAACTTTAAATAATGTTGATGTCAATTCATATATTTTTGTCTTATCTTTTTCATTAAGTGATTCATATAAACCAATAAGGTTTAAATATGTGTCTTTACCTTCTTTTAGGTGTAGATGTTGTAAATAAATATATGCATTGTTTGTTTTGTTAATTATTTCAAACAAATCATTCTTACTTTTTTTTGTTTTTAGTTTTATACTCTTAAACTTAGATATATCTATTTTGTCGCTTATATTGAATATGAAAAATTTTAATGTATTGAAGTCAAGTATTATTTCATCAATATCTGAGAATATTTCTTTACGCCCATCAAGTTCACTTCTTCCCTCTTTTTCAAGTCTAATAAATCTTTCTGTAAGAGTTATTACTATTTCTCTGAACTCTTCTGTAGTCTCTAGTTTTTTAATTTTTTTCATAAATTCTTCTTTAGTAGCTTCAAAATCTAGATCAAGCATTTCTGAAAAAGATTTTCTAAATAAAACAAATAGTTTTGATTCTAGCTCATTTAGATCGTCATTTGTGAGATTATCTTTTTTTATTTTCTCAGCAAGGTCTTTTTCATAGTTTTCTACACTTTTCAAAATCTTCTTTTTTTCTTTGCCACCAAGATAAATTTGTCTATCTGCTTTTTTAACAAGAAGCCATACTAACTTAGAGAATATTCCTTTAATTTGTTTTCTAAAAACTCTATATAATATAAGGATTGTTACTGCTATAGCAACTAGTATTCCAATAAACCAACTTAAAACTTTATTTGAATCAAAAATAATTGAAGGAGACTCTATTGTTTTACATGGTTCACATGGTCCTCCACAATCAATGCCCATTTCATTATTGTTTTTAACTCCATCAGAGCAACTTTCTGAATAAACACAGAATTGAGTTATTTCTGGTATTCCAAATCTTATTTGGTCGCTTGTTGGGCATTCATTTAAATCAAAGCATGCTCGTTCTTTAGTTCCATCTTTTCTACATAATGTCCAATCTGTGCATTCCCATTCAGGATAACACCCTGCAGGAACTCTGTATTCACACTCCCTATACCGCGTTGTCTTATAATTATCTTCATCACAACTATTTCTATCATAACAAGACATTTTTTGATATCCTGTAATAAATTCTGGTTTATCTGATATGGGGGGATAGCAATCACTCCATTCTAAACAAGTCCAATCTTCTGTGCAAGGTTCAATAGGAAGCCCTCCTCCTCCACTTGAGGAGGCTTCGTTGTCTTCATCATCACAGTTTATAGTTACTTTTGCTGGGGGTAAACTAAGTGCATTTGCAGGAGGGGAATATGTGTCTTCTGCCATATATGTAATAGTATAATCCCCACATACATTGTCAAGAGTTCTTATAATAACCTCACTTGTTCCAGGAATTATATGTACACTCATTGCTCCAGTATTATAACTAAGCAAGCTATATGTTAAAGTATCGCCATCAATATCTCTAAAATAGTCATTTAAATAATATGCAATCAAGGTTTGTTTCTGATCCATTGTAATATTTGGTAATTCTCTGTAATATTCTGGTGGAGTATTATTAAAGTTGAGTGTAAAGTTATATTCATGATAGCTTACATCATGTGGTCCGCAAGCTGCGTCATCAACACCTATCCTGATTGAGTGATCTCCCCAGCTAGAATCATTTGTTGTAAAGCTAATGCTGCCATTGCTTGAATCAATTGTAAATAGATATAACTCTGGCTGTGTAATAAATTGTGATGAGAAATATAGTTCATCAGGATCTGCAGCAATATATTCTAAATCACAGTAAAAGGTTTCATTATTTTTTAAAGTTAGATTATCTCCGCAGACTGAAGCAATATCTGTTAAAATAAATGGTTGTTTAATACAGTATCTTATTTCTGCGCTCGTGCTTTGCGCAGTAAGCCTATTTGTACTAAAAATCTTGTGTTCACTTAAGGAAACACCAAATAATATCAAGTTAAATAGTAAAAGAAATATAGAAAATACTAGGATAAACTCGTTAAATCTGATTTTTCTCATTATAGAGAATATTCGTACCTATATTTTAAAAACTTTTCTTTAATAGAAGCTATTAATTTTCAATTGGCCACTAGAATGTCGATATTTATAATGTCAAGCCAAGGATCTTGTTCTGGCGCATTTTCATACGTTGCTGCAATCCGAAGTTCATATTCGCCATTGTTAAATTCTTCAGAATCAAATAAGAATTCTATATCAAATGGATAATCAATAAATTCAATCAAACTTTGATCATCATTTATTGGGTCTTCACTGTGCTTTGGGCTAATCATAATCAATATTTCTTCTGAAAGAGTTGGGTATTCAAGTATTTCAATGTTTACTATTCCTTTAATTGTTTGGCCATTTATAGGATTTATGTTGATTGAAAGATCTCCTTCACTGTGATTTGTGTTATTTGTTGTTGTTTCTAATGGTTCTTCAATCTCGTTTGATTTAAACGCATTACTGATTTGTTGGAAAATATTTTGAGTTGATTCTTCAGGCGCAGGATCAATTAACTGCCCTTGATTTGTTCTGTTTAATATGTGCCCATTGTCAATAAGGATCGTGTTTCTTTTGTAGGAGTTTTCATAACTTATAAGAATAATAACAGAAAATATTAATAAAATCACAAGGACTATAAGAAATAATTTAGCTAATAACGTTCGTCTTTCTTTATTCATATATCCTAAATAGAGATTTTACATTAAAAATGTTTTCATTAATTATTTAAAGAGAGCTATATTCTATAATTCTATGAAAGCAATTGTTTTATTTAGTTCAGGAATAGATAGCCCTATCGCAGCACATCTTTGTACAGAGAAAGGTATAGAGTTAATTGGATTAAATTTTTATAACAGGACATTAGATGAGAAATATAAAAAAGGTTTAATTGAACTTGCAAAGCTAGTTGGTATAAAAAAACTTTATTTTGCTGATCATTCTATTTCTCATAAAGCTTATACTGAAAACTGCAATCCTAGGTATCAGTGTGTTTTTTGTAAAAGGATTATGATGCAGGTTGCAGATAAATTGTGTGAAAAAGATGGTTGTGATTTTATAGTTACAGGAGATAATATTGCACAGGTTGCAACTCAAACTATTCCTAACTTAGAAGTTGTTTCTTCTCTTGCAAATAATAAAATTCTTCGTCCTCTTCTAACATTTGATAAAAATGAAATTATTAATATTGCAAGAAAAATTGGAACTTATGATATTAATCTTAATTTTAAAGGCGGTTGTCCTTTTTTACCTGATAAACCTGCAACCACTTCTACTGTTGAAAAGATTAAAAGAGAAGAAGATAAAATAGATGTTGATAATTTAATTAAAGAAATAATAGAAAAAATAATTATTGAGCAAGTTTAAATTAACTCATCGATTGGAGGTTTGTTGTTGTTTTGATCAGCTTGATTGTTTTGAGAAACAAGTCCTGCTGCTTCTGATTCTAAATCAATACCTTCTTCCTTTAATGCAGCAATATGCATTTTCATTATTTCTTCAACAATACCAAGAATTCTTGCTAATTCTTGTCTTTCTTTAGCTAGAGTTGATAATGCTCCTTTATGAAAACCAATTTTTTCTTCTTTAGACATATTTTTTTCTTCAACCATTTATTCCACCTTATACTCAAAAAAGCTTTACTTTTTTGGTTGATATCTTTCTAAATCAAATAAGATATCATTTTAATAATCTATCAATAACATTAATGCTTTTGGCAATGTCTTCTCCTTTTTTTGTTAGAGAAATTATTTTTAATCTTCCCTTTTTTTTGAAAGTTACCATACCATCACTTTCCATCTCTTGCAATATCTTAACAATGTGGCTGTATGTGCAATCTATTTTTTTTGCAATAGTTGATGCATACATTTCCAGTTGTGTATTGACGAGAACTAAGAGTAATTTTGCTGGTTTTTCTCTAAACACTAAATTGAAATTTGTTTTTGCCATAATTTGTCGAAAACTTAATTCTTTATAAAAGTTTTCATTATATACCTTAACATATATATTAATCAATATATTAGAAATTTCAGCAAAAACTTAATAAATCAACTATAGCTCACCAGGTTATAATAACTAATTAGGTGGTAAAATATGGATTTGGGAAAATACGGGGCAGAAACACATAAATATATCTTGGAATTTTGGAAGAATAAAGAAATTTATCCTAAATCTAAAATTATTTTTAAAAAATCTGAAAATGGAAAACCCTTCTACTTTCTACAAGGTCCACCATATACTTCTGGCACATTTCACATGGGTCACGCATGGAATAATTCTATGAAAGATTTCATAATTAGGTACAAGCGAATGCAGGGTTTCGAAGTTTGGGATCGTGGAGGTTATGATATGCATGGGCTTCCGACTGCAAAAGCTGTTCAGAAATTACACAATCTTAAAACAAAAAAAGATATTGAAAAGTTTGGATTTGAACACTTTGCTAAAGAGTGTATAAAATTATCAACTGGTTTTGCAAAACAAATGAGTAAGGATTTATGGGATATGGGTATCTGGATGGATCATGAAAATGCGTATAAGCCTATTGAACAAGATTACATTGATGGTGTTTGGTTTCTCATAAAAACTGCGCATGAAAAAAAGAGGTTGTATGAAGGTCTTAGAACAACAACTTGGTGTAGGGATTGTGGAACTGCACTTGCTAAACATGAACAGGAATATATACAATTAATTGATAAAAGTATTTATGTTAAATTTCAAAGTCAAGATGATGAGAATCTATATTATATTATTTGGACTACAACTCCCTGGACTATAACTTTTAATCTTGGAATAATGGTTCATCCAGAATTTGAATACAATAAAGTAGAAGTTAATATTAATAGCAAAAAAGAATTCTGGATAATTGCTAAAGAGTTAGTAGAAACTGTTATGAAAAAAACAGAGTTAGAGTATAAAGTTGTTGATACTTTTGTTGGTAAAAACCTTGAAGGAAAAAAGTATAATCATTTCTGGTCTAAAGATATAAAAGATTTGGCAGATATTGATGCTAAATATGAAAAAGCTCATTCAATTTTGTTAAGTAATAAATTTGTTACTCTGGATTCTGGAACCGGTCTTGTTCACACTGCACCTGGATGTGGTCCTGAAGATTACGAGATAGGCCACAGAAACGGTTTGCCCCCATTTAATACTATTGACGAGCAGGGAAAATTTATTGAGGGTTATTCAGATTTTGTTGGTTTAATTGCAAAGGTTGACGACAAAAAGTTTATTGAGGCAATGGAAAAAATTAATGCAATTATTGCTAAAGAAGATTATGTTCATGATTATGCAACTTGTGAGAGATGTCATACCCCTGTTGTTTTTAGAACAACTAAGCAATGGTTTTTCAAAGTTGAAGATCTTAAACCAAGAATGCTTGAGTTTCATAAAAAAACAAATTGGGTTCCTGAAACAGGGGGAAATTCATTTGCCTCTTGGCTTGAAAACCTTAGAGATAATTCTATTACTAAACAAAGATTTTGGGGAACTCCACTTCCTATCTGGAGATGTGATAAGTGTGGCCAAATAGAGGTTATTGGCAGTCGAGAAGAACTAGAAACAAAAACAGATGTTCTTCCTGAAGATCTCCATAAACCTTGGATTGATTCAATTAAGTGGAAGTGTAGAAAGTGTTCTTCTGGAACAATGGAAAGACTTCCAGATATTCTTGATGTATGGATTGATGCAGGTGCTGCATCTTGGAATTCTTTATATTATCCTAAAACAAAAGAAAATTTTGATAAGTTTTTCCCTGCAGATTTTATTCTTGAAGGGAGGGAACAGGTTCGTGGATGGTTTAATCTTTTGATGGTTACTTCAACAATTGCATTTGATAAGTGTCCTCTTAAGGCATGTTATATGCATGGTATGTTAACTGACGTTGACGGTGTGAAAATGTCTAAATCTATTGGTAATGTTATTAAGCCTGAAGAATTAACAGATAAGTATGGTGCAGACACTTTAAGATTTTATATGCCAAGAACTAAGGCCGGTCAAGATATTAATTTTTCTTGGTTAGAAGCTGAACTTGCTTATAAGAATTTGATGATTCTTTGGAATGTTCATAAATTAATAATTAATTATGCAGATGAAATTGGTGAAACACCCTCTTTGGTTGTTGATGGGGAGTTAGGTATATCTGCTAAATATATTATGAGCCGTTTGCATTCAACTATTAAATCTGTTACAGGGAAGTTTGATAAATATTATCTTGATCAGATTCCTAAAGAAATTGAAGAATTATTCTTGGAGTTATCTAGAACTTATATTCAGTTAAATAGAGAATCTATGGCTCTTGGCTCTGGATCTGATAAGAAAAAAATCTTAGATGTTTTATTTACTGTTCTTTATGAAATTGTAAAGATGTTAAATCCTATTTGTCCTTTTATTTCAGAAAAAATATATCAAAATTTTGTTGAGAAAGATTTTGTTAAGGAAGAATCTATTAATTTAGAATTTTGGTCTAAGTTCGATGAAAAATTTATTGATGTTGAATTCGAGAAAGAGTTTTCTCTTGCAATGACTGTTGTTGAAGCAGGTCTTAATACTAGAGATAAAGCACAGATTGGTGTTCGATGGCCACTAATGAATCTAATGGTTGATACTGATAAAAAAGAGATCATTGAGAAGTTTCAGGATATAATAAAAACTCAGCTTAATATTAAAAATATTAAGTTTGCTACACCTGAGTTTAATATTAAGGTTAAAGTTAATTACAGGGCATTTGGTGTGAAGTTTGGTACTGAAACAGGTGATGTTCTTTCTATGATTAAAGGCAAAGAAGAAGAAATTGCCAAAGTTTTCCAGTTGGGTAAAGATTATTCAATTGATTTAGGTAAAGAACCACTGGTTTTACCTAAGGAGTTATTTGAAATTACAAAAGTTTGTGAAACACATGAAGTTGCAAAATCTAAACTTGGTGAGGTTTACCTTGATAAAACTCCAAGTAAAGAACTTGAGTCAGAAGGATTTTCTAGAGAGATAACTAGAAGAATTCAATCTTTAAGGAAAAGGGTAGATATGCAAAAATCAGATAGAATTGAATTGTTTTTGCAATTACCAGGTGATCTGAATATTAAAGAATTTGAAGATAATCTTAAGATAAAGGTCGGTGCAGATATAATTAATTATTCTGCAACTAAGAGTTGTGAGTTTAAATCTGATGAAAAAATTAAGGGTAAACTTATTAGTATTGGGTTTAATAAAAAGTAAAATTTGGTAATAGGTAAAAATGACTAAAATAAAAAAAGCATTATCAATATTATTAATTATTCTTCTAGTTGCAAACATTGTATTACTTGCATTGAGAAAGATTGAAGTTTTATTTTTCTGGATAGTAATAATTGTGATTGCAGCATTGGTTCATTGGGGTTTGCCTAGAATAAAGTAATTATTTTTTCTTCTTTTTCTTAAACAAAGAAAATTTCTTTTTTACTTTGGTTTTTTTAGCTTTTTTAACAGGTTTCACTTTTTTTGGCTTTTTGGCTTTAACTGCTTTATTCAACTTTTTTGTTTTTTTTACTTCTTTCTTTTTTGGTGAAACTTTTTTCACAACTTTCTTTTTTACTTCTGCTTTCTTAGGTTTAGATTCTTCAGTTTCTTCTTTTTTTGATTTTTTTGGTTTTCTTGAAAGAACATTTGCTTCAATCTCTTTTTCAAATTTTTCAATACGTTTTGTTAAGAATTCTTTAGTTCTTTGATTATCTTGCTGGTTCATAATTTCGCCACAATCAGGACATTTAAAGTTAAGTTCAAATGCAGTGTCAAAATTCATTCTTGTACAGGCGTTTCTGCACATATAAAAGTCATCTGTTGTTTCTTGATTAAGTCTTTCTTTTAGTTTATCTACCTTTATTTTCTTTATTTTCTTTGCAATATAGGGTATTTCTGGGATGTTTAGTGACCAATAACAAATATACCATCCTTTAACTTTATCTTTTTTTCTTATAAATATTACTATATTATCTTCTAGTAATTTGTAGAATATCTTCCTAACCCGGTGTATTTCAATATCCAAATCTTTTGCTATTACAAATTCTGAAATATTTTCTTTGCCAATTAGGTATAATGCGATAGGAAGAGCTTCAGGGCCAAATGTTTCGTTGATGACATACTCAATCTCTTTTTTTGTAGCCATTTTGTTTTTTAGGTTAGTTTATTGGGTTTTGGATTTTTAAACTTTGCGTTTGTTTTAAAAAGACCTTGTTATTACTTTTGAGTTTCAAAGTTTATATAGTTTTCTATTGTTTAGTATATACTATTTATAAATGGTGGCGTGAATTTCCCTATTTTGATTATTTTTGATTAATAGAATCACTGAAAATCAACAATAATTCATAAGTGTAATTTAAATGGGCCCGCCCAGATTTGAACTGGGGACATCCACCAAGTCAGGGTGGCGTCATACCGGACTAGACCACGAGCCCGTTTGCTTTTTAAATTCGCTTCGATATATAAATCTATTCAAAAGCTTTATAAAACTCATACAGCAATATCTCTATTAAAGGGTGTGAGAGTGGAAAACAACAGTATTCTATCAAAAGAATCATCTGAATTGCTATTAATGCGATTAAAGAAGATACAAGAAAAAGATAGTTACATCTCTGAGCAAGCTGTAAAAGCTCTTTCTAAAGAACTAAACATATCAGGCATCCAAATATACGAAGTTATAACCTTTTATTCGTTTCTTAGTCACAAGGCTAAAGGAAAATATGTAATTAGGGTTTGTCATTCACCTTCATGCTATCTTAAGGGATCAACCAATATCTTCGAAGAATTAGAAAAGATTCTTGGGATTAAAGTTGGGGAAATAACAAAAGACGGTAAATTCTCAATCGAATACACTTCTTGCATAGGTTGTTGCAATGAGTCACCTGCTATTTTGATTAATAATATCCCTCATACTAAGCTAACTACTGAAAAACTAGCTAAAATATTAAAAAAATGCAAGTAATTAAAAAAACTAAATTCAAATCATTTGAAACTGCAGTTAGATTTAAGCCAGAAGAATTAATAGAAACAATAAAAGATTCTGGGCTTCATGGCAGAGGCGGTGCTAATTTTCTTACTGCACTCAAGCTAGATTTTTCTAGAAAAGCTGAAAAAGAAAAAGTTCTTATCTGTAATGCAGATGAAGGAGAACCTGGAACTTTCAAAGACAAATTTATTATAACAGAAAACCCTGCACTCTTAATTGAAGGAATTGCTATTGCTTCATATATTATTGGTGCTAAAAGGGCTTATATTTATCTTAGGGCAGAATATGAATATTTAAAAGAAAGTTTAGATAAAACTATTGCAAAATATAAAAAACAACTTTCTAAAATTAATTTGCAACTTGATGTTTTCATGGGTGAAGGAGCTTATGTATGTGGAGATGAAACAGCTATTATGAACTCCATTGAGGGGAAAAGAGGTGAACCTCGACATAAGCCGCCTTATCCAGCTGAATATGGGGTTTTTGGTTATTCAACTTGTATTGATAATGTTGAAACTCTAAGTAATATTCCTTTGATAATTAAAGGAAAATGGAAGCATTTGAGATTGTTTTCTTTATCAGGGGATATTGAGAACCCTGGTGTTTACGAATTACAATTTGGAACTACGCTTGGAGATCTAATTAAACATTGCCATTTCAAAAGAACAGTTAAAGCAATATTTTTTGGTTGTGCAGGTGGCTGCATTCCTTTTGATCCTTCAACAGTTTTAGATGCAGAGCATATTAAAGAATTAGATGCAATGCTTGGCTCATGCACAATGATATTTGTTGATACAAGTAGAAGTATTGTTGATATTTGTAAAAATATTGCAGAGTTCTTTGTTCATGAAAGTTGTGGGCACTGCACACCTTGTCGAGAAGGTAATTATAGAGTTTTAGAATTATTAAATAAATTAGTTGATGGGAAAGGTTCAATTGAAGATATTGAAATGCTTGAAGAACTTGCAGTTTTTATGAACGCAACTTCATTTTGTGGTCTAGGCCAAACAGCAGGTAACCATATTTTAACTGCACTTAAATATTTTAGAGAGGAGTTTGAAGAATTATGCAAATAGAAATTAACGGTAAGAGGTATGGTGTAGAGGAAGGTAAAAGTATTTTGCAAGTTTGTGAAGAAAATAATATTTATATTCCTCATCTATGTTATCATCCTGATTTAGAACCTCAAGCTAAGTGTAGATTATGTTTAGTTGAGATTAATGGCAAGATAGATACTTCATGTAACAATAAAGTTAGGAAAGGCTTAATTATTAAAACAGACACTCCTGAAATTATCAAGTTTAGAAAACTTAATTTAGAATTATTATTAGCAAACAAAAAAGAATTATTAGAAGAAGATAATGAAGTTTCAGAATTAGCTCGTAAGTTTGGAGTTACAACAGAACCTTTATTCAAAAAAAAAGAATTAAGAAAAGTTGCATTTTGCACATCTTTATGTAGAGACAATAGTAAATGTATTCATTGTGGTAAATGTGTTCAGAAGTGTAGAGAAATTCAAGGTGTTGACGCTATAGGTATAGGCGGTCGAAGCCACGAAACACAGGTAACGTCTGTTTTTGATGAAACCATTGGTGATGTTGCATGTACATTCTGTGGTCAATGCACTAATGTTTGCCCAACAGGTGCAATAAAAGAACATGATTACACAGAAGAAGTTAAGAATGCAATAAGAGATTCAAATAAAATAGTTCTTGTTCAAACAGCACCTGCTACTCGTGCTACTGTAGGTGAAACCCAGGGAATGCCTCCAGGATCATTAGTTACAGGAAAAATGGTTGCAGGATTAAGAAGACTTGGTTTTAATAAGGTTCTAGATACTAATTTTGGTGCAGATTTAACTATAATGGAAGAAGGAATAGAATTAATTGGTCGTATACAAAATAAAGGAATCTTTCCAATGATCACTTCTTGTTGCCCTGGATGGGTAAAATTTATTGAACATTTTTTCCCAGAACAATTAGAACATCTAAGTTCTTGTAAAAGCCCCCATCAAATGTTTGGTGCAATAGCTAAAACATATTATGCTAAAAAAAATAATTTTGATCCTAAAAACATAGTTGTGGTTAGCATAATGCCTTGCACAGCTAAAAAGTTTGAAGCAGAAAGACCAGAAATGAAAAATCTTGGTCTAAAAGATGTTGATTATGTTCTTACAACAAGAGAATTAGGAAACTGGTTGAATTCTGAAAACATAAAATTATCAGAGTTAGCTGATGAAGATTATGATCCCATAATGGGTTTGAGTACAGGGGCAGGAGCAGTATTTGGTGCAACAGGAGGAGTAATGGAAGCTGCTTTGCGAACAGTAGCAGATGTTCTCGAAAGAAAAGATTTAGACAAAATAGATTACCATGAAGTTAGAGGAATGCAAGGAATAAGAGAAGCATCACTTAAAATTGCAGGAATGGATATCAATGTTGCAATTGCACATGACTTAAAGAATGCTAGAAAGATTATGCAAGACGTAAAAGATGGTAAAAGTAAATATCACTTCATTGAAATAATGGCATGCCCTGGTGGCTGCATTGGAGGAGGTGGACAACCAATTCCAACAACAAAAGAAATAATAAAGAAAAGAGCTTCTGCAATTTATCACCAAGATAAAATACTTCCTATCCGTAAATCACATAAAAACCCAGAGATAAATACATTATATAAAGAATTCTTAGGCAAACCAGGTTCTGAAATTGCACATAAAATGCTACACACTTCTTACACGAAACGGAATAAGTGGGGAAATTAGAAGATAGTTTTATATATTTCAGGTTCATTCTATATAATATTATATTTATTAGGGGGTTATAATGGTAAGAAAAACAACTAAAAGAGCAAATAAGAAAGTAAAAGAGACTATTGAAGTTAAAATTAAGAAAGGTGTTGATCGTAAGTTTAAGAGTTGTTATTCTCATAAACACAGTGGCGGATGTTTTTACTTTCTAGGTTTTCTTGGTGCATTAATATACTTTATATCTACAGCAACAGGTTTCTGGGGCGTAGTTTTAGGAGTTTTGAAGTCTATTGTTTGGCCAGTATTTATTATTCATGGACTACTTAAGTTTCTAGGATTGTAATTCCGTTTTTCTTTTTATTTTATTTTTTATTTTTCTCCAAAACCTTTATATATAAATAACATAAATTCCTACATATAACTATATTATGTTTATGAGGTGCAATCATGCAAGAATTTATGCAGTCAATTAAAGCAAAAGCAAAAGCTGACAAAAAAACAATCGTATTTCCAGAATCACAAGATGAAAGAATTCTAAAAGCTACAGATGAAATTTTAAAACAGGGAATTGCAAACATTATTCTTCTAGGTAATGAAGAAACAATAAAATCTAAAGCAAATGAGTTAAATATTAACCTGGATGTAGCAAGAATTATAGATCCAAACTCTTTCGAAAAGTTTGACGAATACGCAAACACTTATTTTGAACTAAGAAAACATAAAGGGATAACCTTAGAACAAGCAAAAGAAGCTTTAATGCACACAACTTATTTTGGAACTATGTTGGTTCATATGAATGAAGCTGATGGTCTAGTTTCAGGTGCAACACATACTACTGCAGAAACAATAAGGCCTGCACTACAAATTATTAAGACAAAAGAGGAGTATCACAAAGTATCTTCTTTCTTTTTTATGCAATTAAAAGATAAAATATTTATTTTCGCAGATTGTGCAGTTATCATTAATCCTGACGCAGAAGAATTAGCTCATATAGCTATAGATTCAGCGAGAAATGCAAAGAAATTTGGTATAGATCCAAGGGTTGCAATGCTTTCTTTTTCAACTAAGGGTTCTGCAAAGCACGAATTAGTAGATAAAGTAACAACTGCACTAAAACTTGCAAGAGAATTACAGCCTGATTTAATTATTGACGGTGAAATGCAAGTTGATGCAGCAATAGTTCCTGCTATTTGTGAAAAGAAATGCAAAGATTGCTATTTACATGGTGATGCTAATGTTTTAATTTTTCCAGACTTACAGAGTGGAAATATTGCATATAAGTTAGTTGAAAGATTAGCTAGAGCAAATGCAATTGGCCCAATTATGCAGGGATTTAACAAACCAATAAACGACCTTTCAAGAGGTTGTGATGTGGATGATGTTATTGATGTTACTGCAATAACGGTTGTTGAGGCACAGAAATGAATATTTTAGTTCTAAACTCAGGAAGTTCTTCTTTAAAATATCAATTAATTAATATGAATACCAATAAGCCTATTCTGAAAGGCCATATTGATGGTATTGGTTTAAAGACTTGTAAAATTGACTTTGCAAGTAAAAAAGGAAACCTAAGTAAAGAATTAAAAATAAAAAATCATAAAGCTGCAGTTAAGTTAGCAATTGAATCTTTAGAAGGATATAAAATTAAAGCAATTGGTCATAGAGTTGTTCATGGTGGAGAACTTTACAGTGATGCAACCCTAATAGATAAAAAGGTAATACAGGCAATAGATAAGTTGAGCGAGTTAGCTCCTCTACACAATCCCCCTAATCTTGCAGGAATTAAAGCTTGCAAAAAACTTTTTCCTAATCTTACTCAGGTTGCAGTTTTTGATACTGCATTTCACCAAACTATTCCTGAAAAAGCTTACCTATACGGTATTCCATTAGAATACTATAAAAAATATGGAATAAGAAAATATGGTTTTCATGGAACATCTCATAAATATGTTATGCTTGAAGCTCAAAAACATTTTCATAAAAAGAAATATATTAATGTGATTACTTGTCATCTTGGTAATGGCGCTAGTATTGCTGCTATTGAAAAAAATAAGTCTGTTGATACTTCTATGGGGTTTACTCCTCTACCAGGTTTAATTATGGGAACTCGTTCTGGTGATATTGATCCTGCAATTGTATCATTTTTAATGACAAATCTAAAAAAGAAATCTGGTGATGTTATTCAAATACTAAATAAGCAATCTGGTTTACTGGGTATTTCTGGTTATTCTGATATGAGAACAATTCATAAAAAAGCTTCAAAGAATAAGTTTTGTCGTATAGCATTGGATATGTTTGTATACAGGGTTGTTCAGTATATTGGAAGTTATTTTGCTGTTCTTAAAAAGGTTGATGCAATTGTTTTCACAGCGGGATTAGGTGAAGAAGCTTATTATGTTAGAGAAAAAGTTTGTAAATCTCTTGTTAATTTTGGTGTAATACTTAATAAAACTAAAAATAAGAAAAATGCAAGAGTAATTTCATCAGCCAAGTCTGATGTAAAAGTCTTAGTGATTTCTACAAATGAAGAGTTGATGATTGCCAAGGAAACTTTAGAAATAATAAAAAACTAATAATCTTCAGCATCAAGATTAAACTCTGCACTCTCTACCCATTGATTAGGTTCTTGTAAATAATTTAGAATTTCTTGCAGAATCTTTTTATGTTTTAATTCTTCGTCTGCAATCATTAATACTTCTTTTTTTACAGTTTCATCTGCAATCTCTGCAGCAATTTCTTTGTAATAGTTTGCAGATTTTATCTCAACATTAATAGCTTCTTCATAGAAAGCAATTTGTTCTGAAATATGATCTGGTGCATTAATATTTTTTAGAGAGCTAAATATTTTTTTTACTTCTTCAGTCGTTGCTTTCTTAACTTCAATTAAATCTGCTTCTTGTTGCATTGCATCAAAGATTATGTAATGATTGTCTTCCCATTCTGCCAATCTTCTAAGAATATTTTTTAGTGCAGGATTAGTTGTTTTCTCAAGCATTTCTAGATAAGCTTGTTTCCCTTCTAATTCCATTTTCTTTGCGATTTCAAATACATCCATTTTTAATTTCCTCCATTAATATTATTCTTTACTCATCTTTTCATATTCTGCAGCTCTAAACTTTGCATCTTCTTCTGCAAGTTTAAATAGCTTATCTGCAATATCTGGAAATTGTATTGTAAGACTTTTATATCTTCGTTCTTTATGTAAAAAATTAGTGTAAGGAACTTTGCCAGTTACATGGTAATCTAATTGCATTGGGTTTTTACCTTCTTCACACAATCTAGGATCATATCTATACAATGGCCAATACCCTGAAGTAACTGCTAATTTTTGTTCTTGAGGAGTTTTCTTCATATTTCCTCCATGTGCAATACACGGTGAATAAGCAATTATTATTGAAGGTCCATCATATTCTTCTGCTTCTTTAAAAGCTTTAATTGCCTGCATCATATTCGCGCCTAGAGAAATAGATGCGACATAGATGTTTCCATAAGTTGTAAACATTCTTCCTAAATCTTTTTTAGGTTGTTTTTTACCTGAAACAGCAAACTTTGCAGTTGCAGCACGAGGTGTTGCTTTAGAACATTGTCCTCCTGTATTAGAATAAACTTCTGTATCTAAAACAAGAACATTAACATTTTCTCCTGAAGCAAGAACATGATCTAAACCACCAAAACCAATATCATAAGCCCATCCATCACCACCAATAACCCATACAGATTTGTCAACTAAGTAATCTTTAAGCTCATCTATTTTCTTAAGAATGGGTTCACTTTCTCCGTGAACACAACTTATTGCTTCTGGTAAATGTTTAATAATTTCTTCTGCAGCATTCTTAGCAGAATCATCAACTTTATCCCAAACTTTTAACATATTATCGAGATGGACTTTCAACCCATTGGTTGTTCCAGTATTCAACAATCTTTCAATGTTAGATTGCAACAATTTACGATTAGCATCAATTGCAAGTCTAAAGCCCATCCCGTATTCTGCATTATCTTCAAACAAGGAGTTTGCCCATGCAGGACCTTTGCCTTCTTTGTTTTTAGCAAAAGGAATTACTGGAAATGTTCCACCGTAAATAGATGAACAGCCAGTTGCATTTGCAATTATCATTCTATCTCCAAATAATTGAGTAACAAGTTTAACGTAGGGTGTTTCTCCACACCCAGCACATGCTCCTGAAAACTCAAATAAAGGCGTTCTTAATTGCGTTCCTTTAATACTATATAGTGGGGTTTTACCTAAAACATTATCTGGTAGGGAGTCAAAGAATTTAGCATTCTCAACTTCGCCTGCAGTCCTTGCTTCTGATAATGTTTGTGTAGTTAATGCTCCAACAGGACAAGTAGCAACACAGTTATTACACGCATCACACCCAGTGCAATCTTCTGGATAAATTTGTATTCTAAACTTTAAGCCAGATTCGGGGTTTGCGTCTATAACATTAAATGTTGAAGGTGCATTCTTTAAATCCTCAGGATTAATTTGTTTCATTCTAATTGATGCATGTGGACAAACCATTGCGCACATTCCACACTGAGTACACTTCTCAGGTATCCATTTAGGAACATTATTTGCAATACCCCTCTTTTCAAGTTTACTAGTTGCTGTTGGTATTGCACCATCTAGTGGCATTTTTGAAACAGGAATCGTATCTCCTTTTAGTTTCATTACTGGTTCAACAACATCTTTTGCAAATTGAGATGCATTGTCTGGTAAGAATTTAAATTCAGCAACATGTATTCCAGAAAAGTTTTCAACTTTTGAAACAGCATTCTTAGATGCTTCTATTGCATCCCAATTCATCTTAACTATATCTTCACCTTTTTTAGAGAATTGTTTTTTAATAGCTTCTTTCATTAACTTAAATGCTTCTTCTGCAGGGATAATTTTTGCTAATTTAAAGAATGCAGTCTGCATAATAGTATTAATTCTTATGCCTAAACCAACTTCTTTTGCTATTTTATTAGCATCAATAACATAAAAACTAATTTTTTTATCAACAATAGTTTTCTGCATTTTTTCTGTTAAATGAGAAAATGCTTCATCTTTATTCCAAGGGCAATTAAATAAGAATGTTCCCCCTTCTACAATGCCTTCCAAAATATCATAGTGTCCAATATAAGAGGGCTTATGTAGTGCAATGAAGTCTGAATGAACTAGCTGATATTCTGATCTTATCTGATTATCACCAAATCTTAGATGAGAAACAGTTACTCCACCTGATTTGTGTGAATCATAAGCAAAGTATGCTTGAACATGTTTGTCTGTTGCAGCACCAATAATTTTTATGGAATTCTTATTTGCACTAACTGTTCCATCAGAACCATATCCCCAAAATTTACATCTAACAACAGATTCAGGTTCTGTATCAATTTCACCAACTTCTAATGATTTGTGTGTTACATCATCAATTATTCCAACAGTAAAATCATGAGTGCACTTATTATCTAAATGGTCAAATACTGCTTTAACCATTGCAGGACTAAATTCTTTTGATGATAATCCATATCGTCCACCAATAATCTTTATATTTTTGTCTTTAAGTGCAGCAACTGTATCCATGTAGAGAGGCTCACCAATACTTCCAGGCTCTTTTGTTCTATCAAGAACTGCAATCTTTTTAACAGTTGATGGGATTATATCAATAAAATCTTTAACACTAAAAGGCCTATATAGACGAACTTTAATTAGTCCAACTTTTTCACCCTTTTTATTAAGGTAATCAACAACTTCATGTATTGTTTCATTAGAAGATGTCATCGAAATTATTATTTTTTCAGCATCAGGCGCGCCAACATAATCAAATAAATTATATTCTCGTCCAAATTTCTCTTTAAACATTCTCATATATTTTTTTACAATACCTGGACAAGCATCATAATATTTGTTAACTGTTTCTCTGCCTTGAAAATAAACATCAGGATTTTCTGCACCAACTTTGCACATTGGTCTTTCAGGACTTAAAGAATTAAGTTTAAAATTTTTAATAGCTTCTAAATTAAGCATAGATTTAACTATTTCTTCATCAATTGCCTCTATCTTTTTGATTGAATGAGAAGTTCTAAACCCATCAAAAAAGTTTAAGAAAGGAACTCGTGATTCCATTGTAGCTAAATGTGAAATTACACCAAGATCTTGAACTTCTTGGATAGATGCTGCAGCCATTAAAGCAAAACCAGTATTCCTGGTTGACATAACATCAGAATGATCTGCAAAAATGGATAATGCTTGGCAAGCAAGTGATCTTGCTGCAACATGGAAAACCGTTGGTAACATTTCTCCTGCAATCTTATGCATGTTAGGAATCATTAATAATAATCCTTGTGATGCAGTAAATGTTGTTGTCATTGCACCTGCAGATAGAGAACCATGAATTGCTCCAGAAGCTCCTCCTTCTGATTGCATTTCGATAACTCTTACTGTTTCCCCAAAAAGATTCTTTTTTCCTTTCGCAGAATTAAAATCTGCTAATTCTCCCATTGAAGAAGACGGGGTTATAGGATATATTGCTGCAACTTCACTAAACATATATGATGTATTAGATGCTGCTGTGTTTCCGTCAATTGTGATATATTTCTTCATTTAAATGCCTCATTTTGTCCATTAAGTACTTGTTGCCAATATTCTTTCGCAGCAGAAACTTTATCTTTATTAAATTTATTAACTAACTTTTTTAATTCTTGGTTATCTGGTTCTCCAGTAAAAATCTTTTCAAGATATATTTTAATAATATCAATATTCTTCTCAGATTCCCAGAAAATTGGTTGATTGCCAAGATTAATTTTTTGTGCTAATTTTTTGTGATGAGCAAAATAATCAATATTTTCATTAAATAATTTATTAATTAATTTTTCTATTAATTTTTCTACCCATTTTCTATGAAATCTACAAATTCCAGAATTATCAGAATAAAGTTCTTTTATCATTCTTTCAACATTCTTTTTTCCAAGATCGAATGGATTTAAATAATCTGATCCATAATATTCAAAGTATTTGCCCATTATTGGCATTGGTGAAAACATTCCAGGTACCCAGTACTGATTTGGGACCATGCAGCCTTCTTTTCCAAACGCATTAAAGACTGAAAGATCAATAGTGTTTGTACCATATTTTATATCAATTTCTTTAGCAGCATTTCTTATACCTTTTCTAAAAATTGCACACTTATCACTATTTATTATCCTATCAATAATTTGGCAGGCCATATCTGCATTGTGATTAGAATCATTAACTAAATCAAAAGTCTTATAGTCCCATTTTGGAATCATGTCAATATCAAAATCTTCTTTAGGAAATTTATTTTTAGAAATACATTCCATTATCCAAGAAACTAAGGATCCTGCTTGAATTGCATCAAAAGCCATTGAATCAACATAGTGATTAATTTTTTCTGCTGCTCTCTGATCAAAAACACCAATATTTGGTCCTAGGGCTTCGTATGGTTCATAATCTTTTTTGAATTTACCATTCATCTTTTTGCAAACTGCAGAACAGGGTTCACCACAATTCTTAAATTGCTTCTTATCAATTGTTTCTTCATTAAATTGTTTAAGGTAATGAGCTAAAATAAATCTATTGTGTATATCAATTCTTTCTTGTTCTGTAAAATAGATTGATTGATAATTAAAAGAAAACATCCATCCTTTTAATCTGGTGAAATTAACTCCGAATGTTCCTCCAGAGTGTAGTTCAGGATTGTATCTGTACTTAATTGTTTCTGCAATATCTTCTTGGATCATATTCTTATGAAATTCTTTTTCAAATATTTCATTTATTTCATCTCTATCATTTAGAGGTGAGTCTGTAGGTTCTTTAAAATCACCACCATAAATAATTGCTGCAATTCCATGTTCTTGAAGTAATTTTGATCCGATGCCTCCTCTGCCAGCCCAACAGTCAACAGCAGTTATTTCCCCATTGGTAATTGGTGCAGAACCAATTGCTCCTGTTCTTGTTTTAAGTGCAGCAGGGCCTGTTGAAAGAATTCTGCAAGAATTAAAATCTTTACCATAATTATCATAAACATGTTGCTGTAGAGCATAAATGCCTTTTTCTTCTTTATATCCTGACCATATCTTCAGATTAACAGGATAAAACGCAACAGTTAAATTTGAATTCTGCCTTTTTATTTCTAAAACAGAGATTTCATTACATTTTCCTTTAATATTAACATAATTTATTCCTAAGTGATGAAAAATGTGTGCTGCCCCACCCATTGTTGAGATATAGAAATGGCCCCATAAAGGGGATAATCCTGTAAACATCATTCTTTTTGTTCCCGGTATTTTAGAACCTGCTAGAATTCCTTTACCAAAACAAAAGTTATTTTTATCTTCATTAAATTTCTTAATACCATAATCAATTGGTCCAATAATAGTTTTATCTTCAATTTTTCTAACTTCAAATTTTTGGTTTGAAGCATCTATTATAAGTTCGTTTTGATTTATCATTTTAATATAAAAAGAAATTAATTAGGTAGTACATGTCTGTCCACAAAAACAACCACTTATATTCAATTCGTCACCACCAAATCCATAAATAACCTGAGGATAATTGGATGTACTGTCCATTACAATAATTCTGTTATTAGAATCTTCTAGAACAATACAGAAATCTCCTGTAATCCCGAGTTCACTTCTAATTAAATCATAGTCTCCACTATTATATAAGTTTTCAAGTGCAGTTGTATTGACTGTGTTGCCATTTAAGATAACATTATCAGAATCACTTTTACTTGCATCAAAATAATTCATGATTCTACCTGCATTGCTTTTCATAGCATCTACATCTGAATTGCTGCCTTTACTTATTAACATATAAAATATGGACAGTATAAGTACAAATATTACAATTCCTAGTATAAGATCTAATGACCAATTCTGCCCTTTCTTAAGAAGTTTTTTAACCATCTTTTTCCCCTCTTTTTTATCTAAATTTTTAGGATTTTTATTCATTTTTTGATTAAACACCCAATATAACCCTTAATAAGGTTATTTTAGTGAGATTTCTTTAAAAAGGTTTTTGCTATAAGTCTAAACATTATATGAAAACTTTTAAAAAGACACTATTATATACTAATAATATGGAAAAGAAATCATTCAAAAATATACAAGAAAAATGGCAAAAGAAATGGAATGATAAAGATATTTTCAAAACAAGTTCGAACTCAAAGAAAAAGAAATTCTATTGTTTAGAAATGTTTCCCTATCCTTCTGGACAAATGCATATGGGACATGTAAGAAATTATGCTATTGGAGATTATTTTGCAAGATTTAAAACAATGAATGGTTTTAATGTTCTACACCCAATGGGGTTTGACTCTTTTGGTTTACCTGCAGAAAATGCTGCAATCAAAAAAGGTATTCCACCTGAGCAGTCTACAAACGAAAATATTCAAGGAATAAAGTCACAATTTAAATTATTAGGTTGCAGTCATGATTGGTCAAGAGAAGTGGCAACTTCTAACATAAATTATTACAAATGGAACCAATGGATATTTATTCAAATGTTCAAAAAGGGTCTTGCATATAGAAAAGCAGGATTAATCAATTGGTGTCCTTCTTGTGAAACTGTTCTTGCCAATGAGCAAGTTGAAAATGGTAAATGTTGGAGATGTAAATCCGAGGTTCAACAAAAACCTCTGGAACAATGGTATCTTAAAATTAAAGATTATGCAGATGAATTACTTAATGATATTCCTAAATTAAAAAACTGGCCAGAGAGAGTTAAGATTATGCAAAAAAACTGGATTGGTAGAAGTGAAGGAACAATAATTAAGTTTAAAATTAAAGATATGGATAAAACTATTGAAACATTTACAACAAGAGTTGATACTATTTATGGTATTACATATCTTGTTCTTGCACCTGAACATCCTCTTGTATTAGAGCTTGTAAAAGGAACAGAACAAGAACAAGCAGTTAATAATTTCATAAAAAAGGTTTCTAAACAATCTGCTATCGAAAGAACTGCAGAAGGAAAAGAAAAGAACGGAGTTTTTACAGGAAGATATGTTATTAATCCTGTTAATAACGAAGAAGTTCCTTTGTGGATTGCAGATTATGCTCTTGTGGATTATGGAACAGGGATTGTAATGGCAGTTCCAACTCATGATCAAAGAGATTTCGAGTTTGCAAAAAAATATGATCTTCCTATGCGAGTTGTTATTAGCCCTGAAGATGATCACGAATTAAATCACGAAAAAATGCCGAGAGCATTTGTTGATGATGGATTAATGATTAATTCAGATAGGTTTAATGGTCTAAGAAACAGAGATGCAATACCCAACATACAAAAATATCTTAAAGAAAAAGATTGGGGTTATACAACTATTAACTATAAGTTAAGAGATTGGCTTGTTTCTCGTCAGCGTTATTGGGGAACACCAATTCCTATGGTTTATTGTGATAAGTGTGGTATTGTTCCAGAAAAAGAAGAAAACCTTCCACTAGAATTACCTAAAGATGTTGATATTAATGGGCAAGGAAATCCTATTGCAACAAGTAAATCTTTTATTAAGTGTAAATGTCCTAAATGCGGTGCAGATGCAAAAAGAGAAACAGATACTATGGATACCTTCTTTGATAGTTCATGGTACTTCCTAAGATTTACTGATTCAACTAATAATAAAGAAGTATTTGTTAAAGATAAAGCAAATTATTGGATGCCTGTTGATCAATATATTGGTGGAATAGAACATGCAATCTTACATTTGCTATATGCAAGATTCTTTACTAAAGTTCTTAGAGATCTTGGCCTAATTAATTTTGGTGAACCGTTTAACAATCTTCTAACTCAAGGAATGGTAAATAAAGATGGTGCGAAGATGTCTAAATCTTTGGGCAATACTGTTGATCCGATAGAGTTAATTAACAAATACGGTTCCGATACTGTAAGAGTTTTTATTCTATTTATGGCACTTCCTGAAAAAGAATTTGAATGGTCAGATGAAGGTGTTGATGGATCTTACAGATTCTTGCAGAGAATTTATGGGTTGTTAAATTTATTAGAAGAAAAATCTAGAGACACAGAAACAATTGCAGATAAAAGAATTATTTCTAAACTAAATAAAACTATTAAACTTGTAACCATAAGATCAGAAGTATTAAAGCCAAATATTGCAATAGGTAGTTTAATTGAATTTGTGAATGCAGTTTATCGTTATAAAGAAAAAGATTACAACAATAAAACTATTAAGACAATTATTGAGAAATTATCACTATTAATATGCCCTTTTGCACCACATTTAGCAGAAGAAATATGGGGAACACTTGGAAATAAAGACTTTGCTTCATTAGAAAAATGGCCAACTTACGACGAATCTCTAATAGATGAAGCTGCAGAGTTTGAAGAGGATTATATTAAATCAATAATTAATGATATTAACAAAGTTAAAGGTTTTGCAAAAATAGATAAAATAAATAAAGTTACATTATTCTTAAGTGCAGATTGGAAATATGAATTCATAAAAATAATTAAAGAACAATTAGAAAAAACACGTAATGGCTCAGAAATAATCAAGGCGATTATGTCGACTGATTTAAAAAAACAAGGTCAAAATGTTACTAAACTTGTTCCCAAAATTTTGAAAGACCCAAGCAAGCTTCCAGCTATTTCTCTGAATAAAAAACAGGAAAAGGCTTGGTTAGATGAGAATATTACAAATATCAAATTAGAACTGAATTGTGAAGTTGAGATTGTAGATGAAGAATCTGCAAAAGATTCTAAGGCATCTGCTGCATTCCCTGCAAAACCTGCTATTAAAATTGAGTAATTCTTGCAAAATGTTTATTAAGTAATAAAGATTTTTCTTCATTATGATTAAATTAGACTTTGAAAGACTTAAAAGCAAAAAGTTTGCATTTAAGAAACCTGAGAATGAATTATTAGCAGATGATCTTGAAGAATTAAGATTGCAAGATAAGTTATTAATTATTGATTCTAGGACGAGCAATGAATTCAACAAATTTAGAATACTTGATTCATATAATTTTCCAATACAGGACAATGATGAAAGAGCAATTATAGGAACTCTATACAAAGAAAAAGGGCAATTGTCAGCCATAGAAAAAGGATGGGAGTTGTTAATTCCTAGAATAAATCAGTATTTAGATAAATTGAGTGAGTTTCTTAAAAAAAATCTTAAAGATAAGAAATTAGTTATTTATTGTTCGCGAGGAGGTCTTAGAAGTGGAATTCTTTCTAATATATTAGAACTTCTAGGTTACAAACCCCATAGATTAATAGGTGGTTTTAAAGAATATAAACATGTTCTAACAAAATATTTAACACAAGAAATAAATTCATATAAAGGACGTTTTATTATACTCGAAGGCTTAACAGGAACTCGCAAAACAGAATTACTAAAAAAATCAGGTTTACCTTTCTTAGATTTAGAAGGTTGTGCCCAACATAAATCATCTATATTCGGAGATGTTGGTCTTAATCCCAATTCTCAAAAAATGTTTATTGCAAGATTATACGAACAGCTTATTAAACTAAGAGAAAAACAAATAATTCTAATTGAGGGTGAAGCAAGAAGAATTGGGAACGTATTTCTTCCAAAAAGTTTATGGGAAAGAATGCAAAAAGCTAAAAGAATAACTATTACTGCTTCAATAAAAACAAGGGTTACTATAACTACTAAAGACTACTGTGATAAAAGTACTAAAGTGACTCAAATAATTGAAAGACTTGACAGATTAACAAAATACATAGGTAAAAGTAATGTTCAAGAATTGATAACTCAGTTCAAAAATAAAGAATTTAATACTGCCATAGAATGGCTTCTAACAAATTATTACGACAAATGCTACAAGTTTGCAAAGAACAAAAACGAAATTTCTATTTGCACAGACAACTTAGATGTTGCAATTAAAGAGTTGAATAAGATTTATGAGAAACTTATATCTAATTAATTAACTCTAATATATCATCACCAAACTTATTGAGTTTAGTTACACTCATCCCGGGTATTGCTTCTAATTCTTGAAAATCTTTAGGTTTAATCTTAGAGATTTGTAACAATACTCTATCTGATAATATTTGGAATGCAGGAACATGGTAGAGTTTTGCAGTATCTCTTCTCCATTCACGTAGTTCAGAATAAAGATCTTTTTTGAAATATTGTGTTAAGGTTTTATTTTTTAATGCAAAAGGAAAATTATTTTCTAGGTAATGTTTTGGAATAAATTTTGTAATATTACCATAATAACTTACAATTAATTTAGATTTTGCTCTTGTTAGTGCAACATAAAATAATCTTAACTCTTCACTATCTTTATTATAATCATCACCTGCTTTAATTAATTCAAGAACAGGGTGTTCTGATGTTCTACAGGGATAATTAAAGTTGTTTGCACCAACAACAAATACAATTTCTGCTTCTAATCCTTTTATTGCATGAACTGTTGAAAGTACAACTTCGTCACTATTCGCTTCTCTACTCACATTTTCAATGTCTGTACTTTTTTTAATATACTTTATCTTGTTTCTATCAAAATAAGATGCAATAATATCTAGTTGTTTATTTGTTCTTGTCAAAACAAATATTTTATTTCGTTGAATTTGTTGAGCTAAGATGCTATGAGCTAAGAAGAGGCATTCTGCATCTTCTGACCCATGATTAACAATAAGTATAGAGTTTTCTTTGGATTCCTTTACAGAATCTAAATCAGGAAGTTTTAGTGGTTCAATAATTTGGTTTGCTAATTCTAAGATATTTTTTGTTGATCTATAATTTATCCTTAATTGCAATATCTCTGCATTCTCATATTTTGCAGTAAAACCTAAGATATGTTCTATTCTTGCATTTCTCCACTCATAAATACTTTGTCTTGGATCTCCAACAACAAATAAATTTTCACATCCTAGAAGATCTATTAATTGTATTTGTAAGTCATTAACATCTTGATACTCATCTATTAATATATATTCAAATTCAGGAATCTTATCTTTATTTTTTTCAAAGAAAGTTATTGTATGCATAATTTGTTCTGTATATTCTCTAAGATTATTTTTTTCTTTTAATTTTTCAATTGTTTTCAATATTTTATAGATCATGATCGCTTTTTGTTTATCTTGATAAGAGAAATCATCAATAATCTTATTTATTTCATCAGAGGTTTGCCATCTATTCTTGTAGTAATCACTGATCATAAATACATCGTTAATCAGCGAGAATAAGAGCGTTGTATGATCTTTTGATCTTATTTTTTTATCACTAAAATAAGTGTTAATTGCTTTATCCGGCTCAATTTCCAAAAGATCAAGTGCTTTTATGAACAACTTTGTCCTTAGCTTATTATCTACGACTTTAGATTCACCGTTATAAATCTCTTTTTCATATTTTCTTAATATTTTTTCTGAGAAAGAATTAAATGTTTCTATCTGGACAGTGTGATTTGGAATAGATTTATCTAACCTTAATTGCATTTCCCTTCTGGCTTTTCTAGTAAATGTTATTGCTAAAATTTTATTTTGTGGAACTGACTTATACTTTACTAAATATTCTATTCTTTTTATGAGTACAGAAGTTTTTCCACTGCCTGCACCAGCAATACACAGGGTTTTATCTGAATTACCTATAACTGCCTTTTTTTGTTCATCATTTAATCCATCAAGAAAAGTGTCTAATAATTTGAAATTTCTCTTGTCTTCTTCAGAAATACCTTTAATTTCACCAAAGTATCTTTCTATACCTTTACCAGTTGCAAGAGATAATTTTGGCATGATAAGCTCATTTAGGCCTTTTTTGGTGATTTTAAGCACTTTGATAAATTTATTAGTTCGTAATGGTTGAATCTCAATAAGCTTGTTAAATTTCATTACTTCAAGTAGTTCATCTACTTCTTTGGCATTCATTAGTTCTAGGCAGCCGAATCCCTTGCTTTTCTCCAGCCTTAGCTTTAGAATCCTTGCCGTAGCATCTCCTAGAAGTACTTCTGCAAATAGCTTTGAGCCTATCTGAAATCGTATATTATTTAGGGTTTCAAGCACTTTTAGATGTGGTTTTGCTTCTTTCACTAGCAAATCTGGATAATTCGATGTTTATAATTCTTTGCCTTTGAATCGTTTACTACTATAAAGAGACAACAAAACCAAAAAGTTTATAAAAACTAATAATATGATTACATTATAATCTTAAAAAGAGGTCAAAAATGAAAATAAAACTACGAAAACAAACATCTGATGGTTTAATCAAATTTGAAAATAAAACTCAAATAAAAGATGTTCTTGTTAATGCAGAAGCAGTTGATTCTAAAAAAGAATCTATTGCAATCGCATTCAAAGGAACAAATGACTCTGGTTTTATTGAATTAAGCAGGGATGAAATTAATTTCTTTTTAAATAAATTAAACAAACAAAGACATTTAATGCAATAAATTTTTATTTTTTTACTCTTCACAAATAGTTAGAAAGATTAATATATATTCTTATTAATTACACAGATATGTTCCGAGAAGGCACGCTAAATAAGAGAATTCTAGAAGATTGCTCAGGTGAAGAATCATTCTGGGTTAATTATGGCCCGATAATAAACAATCTTACAAGTCTTGTTGAAGCAATAGAGAAAATGAGACTATATACTTTCAGATATCACGTTAATCAAGATAATAACAAGAATGATTTTGCTGATTGGATTAGAACATCACTTGAAGACAAAGATCTCGCAATGAGATTAGAAGGAGTAACTGACAAAGATAAGTATCTTGAAATTCTCAAACACAGAAAAGATGAACTAAAACTTCTAAAATCATAAAAATGAACGATTTGTGATGCCAAGAAAGCAGATTACTTTTTTGTTCACAAGATTAATAAATAATACCTATCAAAATTCCAACTATATCAGAATATCTTACTTTAATTGCATCCTCATTAGGATTACTATCACCTTTTGTAATAAAATATTTGCCGCCAGAATCAGAACTAATATCAATTACTCTATGAACAATCGTTGTTTCAGAACTATGTGAATTAAAAAAAATTATATCTCCTATTCCAATACCCTCATCAGAAATTGGTTCTGTAGTTAATAAAGTTGCGCCTTCATCCATGATAGGGACCATAGAATTTGTGTCTAATACATACCACTTATTCACATTATTAACATTCAGAACAACCCTATTATTCATTACCTGCACTTGGCCATCATCAATACGATCTTGTGGAGAATTAAAACCTCCATTTAATGTCTCTGTAAGTAAATCATCCAAATTAGGTCTTTTATTTATTTGTTCAATTAAACCAACCATTTCTTCTTGATAAAATTCAATATTACCTTTTAATTGTAAATTTTGATCAATCAAACTTAATTGTTCTTCTTCTGCATCAATCATGTTCTCTTGAAGCTTTAGAAATGCAGGATAATTCGGAATATCTGGCTCAGAATAACCTTGAAAAACATCTGTGATAAAAAGTCCATATACAAACAATACAAGTATTATAATAACAAAATAAATCGGTTTAAGTTTCATTTTCTCTTTTTATTTGATTTTCTTGAATTTCCAGAAACACTTATTCTAGATTTATTCTCTAATTTTTTTAATTTGTGTCTCATGTTTCTTATTAGAATATTATAGTGCTTAGCCAGCTCATTCATCTCACTAAACCACTTAATTTTCATCCCCTGTTTAAGATTACCATTACTTGCCTGATTCATGGACTTAATCAATTCAGTTATCGGCTTAATAAACAAATCTGACATTGCCACTGCGAAAAATACAGACATTAAGAGTGCAATTAGTGTAGAAATAAATATTACTTGATTTATATCAAGATTCTGAGATAAAAAGCTTATTTCTCTAAAATCTTTCTCAGCCATATCAACTGCCAATGCTCCGACAATTTCTGATTTATAATTATGTAAAGGAATATATATTGCTCTAAACCAATTCTGTTTTGTCCAAATTCTACCGAAGAAAATTTCGTTTTCAACAAAAACTTTGTTGAATGCAGGTTCAGGAAACAATGTTCCTATCTGAGGATTTTCTCTTTGCGTAAGAATGGATGTTGAAATGGTAGCATCCTCCTGATAGATTGAAGACTCTAAGCCTAAACTGTTAGATATTTGTTTTGGAATTGAGTAATCTCTATTCAATAAATTAATAATCATTATTCCTCCAATAATTTCATCATTTTTACTAATAGGAACAATAACAACTTGGCCCAGCCCGTCAATTCCATAAACTTCTTTTACAATTTCTTTTTGATATATAGAAGGAATTCTTCTTGTTTTAGTTAGGAGAATAAACTCTTGATCATCCAAAAACAATTCTCCTGAAGGAACAATTTCCGTTGAAACTACAGGAATTTTATTTTCAAAAGAATATTCAACCAGATCCAAAAGCATAGTTTTTCCTTTATTATTAACATTGTTTGCACTCAACAGAACATTTTTATCCTGATCTAAAAATATGGCAACATCTGCTTCTTCAGATTCCTTGAGATTATGTAATAATATATCTAAAGATTCTAAATCTCTTTCTTCAACAGCATTAATAACAAACGGATTATTTGAAAGTGCATAACCTGCTTTAAATAAATCCTCTTGATTGGACGAATAAATTGCATCTACAACTTGGGAATATTTTAACAACTCTTGCTCTAGTATACTTTCAATATTCTTGTCTACTGCAGATTTAATCAAAAGAGATGAAAAAATTAGAACAAGAGCTATGGATATAAATATAAATGCGAACATATACGTTCTAAAACTCACCTGTTTTTTCATAATAATCTATCTTAGGAACGCTATTTTAAAAAGTTTATCAGAAAATAATGATAATCCAATTGAAATGTTAATCATGTGCTTGGGGAATTCGTGCTCAAACAAAGTTTGACATGTCCTTAATTGATGAAATTCGTTTGAATTCATATATTCAAATCTCTATTAAAGAAATAAACAGGCCTGACGGGATCCGTAGCAATTTCTGCGAGGCGCCAATAAGCTTTGCTTATTGAGTGTCTTCGAATTACAGGCCTGACGGGATTCGAACCCGCGATCTACAGCTCTCTCTGAAATTAATCATAGGAGGCTGTCGCCTTATCCAGGCTAGGCTACAGGCCTATATTTAGTAAGAAACAATAATGTTTTAAAAAACTAATTATTCTTTAACATTATGAATAAAGAAATACTTGATCAGCATTTTATGATTGATAATAGTCTTATAAAGAGAATAATTGGTTATTCTGAGTTAAAAGAAAAAGATGTTGTTTTAGAAATTGGTCCTGGCAAGGGGGTATTAACAGATAAAATACTAGAACAAGCTAGAGTTATTGCTGTTGAATTAGATAAAGATTTATACTATGAACTTAAAGATAAATATAAAGAAAATAGTAATATAAGACTAATAAATAGCAATGCATTAAAAGAAATTCTTAAGTGGGACTTTAATAAAATAGTTTCAAACATTCCTTATTCTATATCAGAACCTTTAATCATTAAGATATTAATTAAACAACCAGAAATAGTTGTTATAACTACTGGGATAAATTTTAAAACTTATTTAGAAGCAAACAAGTTATTGAATATGTTATATGAATATGAAATAAAAGAAGAAGTTCCTAAGAAATCATTTTATCCATCACCGAATACAGAATCTATAGTGGTTAAATTAAAACTGAAACACACAAAAGAGTCAGGATTATTTAAAGAACTATTAGTTCAATATGATAAGAAATTAAAGAACGCTTTAATAAATATATTTAATGGCAAATTTACAAAAAATCAAGTAAGAGATAAAATAAGTTCTTTTAAGTCAAAAAATAAATCTATACTAAATATGCCTGATGAAGAAATAGACTCTTTAACTAAAATCTTCTGTTAGTTGCCCCTCTTGCAATATACTCTTCTATAATTCTAACAACCTTATCTTTATCAGTTACTTTTCTTATTTTCCTAGCTAATCTTTTATCATTAAGAGAATCTTTTATCCAGATAGAAAACTTATTTCTTTCATGATCTACAAATTCCCTAAATTCTTCATTAGAACAATTTTCTAGAAACTTCAATAAATCTCTTTTATCTTTTAACACTCTTCCATTTTGTAATTTAAAGTATTGGTTGTTTGTTAGAATAAGGTTTTTACTTCTTATTCTTGGCATTTTCTTAAAATAAATCATTTTTGACAATCTTTGTATTATTAATATTAATATAAAAATAAGAATAATATATCCAATAATTAAACCCAGATCAGGAATTATCTCAATAATATTAGCATTGAATATCATCACTTTTTTAAGAATATCCGAGAGAATCATATAAGGATTGTATCTTGCAATTTGTTGAACCAATAAAGGAGTTGTTTCTAAAGGGATAATCAAGTTTGATACAAAAAGAAGTACTGAAGCAAAACTTAAAGATGCGATGGTTACACCTTCTTGGCTTTGGAAAAGATAACCAAATCCCATTCCTATGAAAATAAACAATGAACAAGCTAAGAAGATAATCAAAAATGCCAATGGCAAATTGCTTAATGCTGAGAATTTTAAGAAATAAATGGCCAATCCGCCAATAACCATTATTTGAATTAATAATACTATTATATTTGTTATGTAATAACTAATTAAATAAAAGGAATCTTTTGTTGGAGCAGTAAAATTTCTAAATGAAGCAGAAGACATTTTATCTATAATAATACTTGTTCCTGATAACATTATACCAATAAACATAATTATTAAAATAATTAATGATGGGATTAAATATGTTGAGGCTTGGGCTGTTGTACCAACAGGTTTTATCGTTGTAGTTATTGGGTTAACAATGCTCTCTGCACTAAAAACTTTTATTTCAGATATACTTGTACTAATTGATTCAAGAGAACTTTTTAATTGGGTGATGTCAGATTTCACTGATCCTAGATCAGACTTAATATCATCAATCTTTGATACTATATTTGCTCTTTTGTTATCTGCAGAAGAAATTTTGTCTTCCATATCTTCTAAATCATCATTAGCATCATCTAATTTAGATATAACACTTTGATAAGATGCATTAATATCTGAATCGTTAATATCAGTGTAATAACCTTGAAATGCAAGGTATTCTGTTGAATTTGTATCGTACCCTAAATCAATAAGAAGAGATTTTACTTCATCAATTGCATCAAGAGCATCATCTTTAATTGAATCAGCTTTTGAATAAAGAGAATCCACTTTTGAATCAACTGATCCTATATCAACACTACCCATGTCGAGATCCATTGAAGAAATATCCGTGCTTACAGATTCTGAATCAGATATTAAAGAATCTGTGTTCTGTTTAATATTCACCGCTCTAAACAAATTACTTTCCAGTTCGGTTTTTGTTAAAGTTATTGTTGTTAAAAGAGAAGATGTTAAATCTTTACTTGTAGATTCTGCACTGATACCAATAATGCTAGAAATTCTACTTATAACTGTATCAACCAAATTTATTCTAGATTCATCTACATAAAGATGGATATCATCTTGCACTTCATCATCTAAAACCAGCCCTCCCGGGAAAATTATACAAATATTAGTTGTTCCCTTCTTAACTGAATCAATACATAAGTTCTCAGATTCAAATTCATTAACTTCATACTTATCTTCAAGTCCAAAAATAAACGCGTCTGTTGCGTTTGTATGCGATTCTGTATAATACCCTATTGAAAGAGAATAATCAGAACCACTATTATTAAATGCTAAACCAATTAACAAAATTATTAATAAAGGACCTAGAAGTACAACTATCGCAGAAGTTTTATTTCTCAATAAAAGTTTAAAATTTTTCTTGATAACACTTACTAATTTCATTTTGGATTATTTATATATAAATACACTTTCTCGTTTTGCTAAGTTATTAGTTTTCTTATCCTTTTTGATTTTCTTGGTTTTTTTATTCTTTTTAGGTTCTCTTCTATTCTTTTTTCTATTTTTTCTAGATAAATCACTCATCTTGCTTATTTCCTCTGTTGCAAGTGCATCATAATCTAAATCATCTTTTATAATTGCTTTTTCATCTTCATCCTTAGAAATAGAAACAAATATTTCATCAAGATTAGGATTTGCAACTGCAAGATTAATAATTTCGTCTTTAAGTGATTCAGCTCGCCTAATCAAAGTACTTATCAACTTAGTTGGGTTTTTTGTTGTAATTATTAATTCATTATCTTGAACAATTTGATTTTTGACTAATTTTATTGGAACTCTTTTTAGTAATCTATCATAATTCTTTGATTTAATTTCAATATTAACTTTTTTATGTTTAATATATTTCTTTTTAATATAATCAAACGTATTAATTTCTACAAAAGTTCCACCTTTTAATACAGCAAGTCTATCACATAAATGTTCTATCTCAGTTAAATGATGGCTAGAAAGAATAATTGTTGTTCCCTTGCTTCTAATTATCTTAATCAATTCCCATACGTGTTTTCTTAAAATTGGATCTAAATCAGATGTTGGCTCATCAAGTATTAAGATTTTTGGATCATGAACTAAAGAACAAGCAATATCTAATCTTCTTTGCATTCCACCTGATAGGTTTTTTGCTAATAAAAATCTGTTTGGTTTAAGTTCCATTAGATTAAGAAGAGCTTCAATATTTGATAATAATGCATCTCTAGACAAATTAAATAAAGAGCCAAAATATTCCATATTTTCTTGAACTGTAAGGTTAGGATAAAAACTTGGTTTTTGAGCTGCAAAGCCAACCATTTTTTTTATTTCAATTGTTTTCTCACTAACCTCTCTGTAAACTTGGGTATTCTTAAAACTAAGAAGATGCTCAAATCTAAACAATAAAGATCCCTTATCTGCACGCAAGAAACCAACCAATATGTTTAATAAAGTTGTTTTTCCAGTTCCAGATGCGCCAATAATACCAAGTATCTCTCCTGGCATAATATCAAATGAAATATTACTAAGAACTTTCTTATTTCCAAAATACTTAGATATGTTTTTTATTCTAAATAATGGTTCAGCTGGCATATAATCACACACGTTTTTATATTCTATAAAATAGAAATAAGTAACAAATTTACAACCCTAATTTGACTTCACCTCTATTTTTTATTAATTTACAAGTTTAACATTTAAAAAACTTACTAATTTGTAAAGCAAAAACGATTTAATATACAATTTTTGAAATCTCAAGGTTATAGCATTAGTAAAACTTTATAAAAAGAGAAAAACGCTCTAATAAAAAAAGGTTTTGAACTAAAATGTCAATTGTTGATCCACTATTAAACTGGCTATTAATATTTAATCCATTCGTAAGTATATTAATTATATCTATAATTCTTGGTGTTATTACAACCTTAGTTTACAAATACGCATCTAATCAAAAAAAGATAAAAGAATTAAAAGATGAAACTAAAGCACTTCAGAAAAAGATAAAAGCGATTTCTAAAACAAATCCTGAAAAAATGATGGAACTGAATTCAAAAATGATGAAGTTGAATGGTCCATTAATGAAAGAAACAATGAAGCCAACTTTATGGACAATTATTCCATCACTATTAATATTAACTTGGATGGCTGCTAATCTCGCATTTATGCCAATTATTCCAGGACAAACATTTGAGGTAATAACAGAATTTAATGAAGGTATAACTGGGAATGTTTCAATGTTTGCTATTCCCGAAGGATTAGAATTTATTAATGGTGCAACACAAGAAATATCTGATGGTCAAGCAAGATGGGTTCTTAAGTCTTCAGATGAAAATACCTATACCCTAACTATAAATTACAAAGATCTTGATTTTAATCAAGATGTTATAATAACTAACGCTAGAGAATATATAAATCCTGAACAAATAGTTAAAAAAGAAGGATTAAACAAAATAATTGTTGGTAACGAAAAAATTAAGCCATTCAAAGGTGCACCAATAATAGGTAATTTAAATTGGTTATGGTCATATATTCTTCTAACAATGATCTTTACTACAGTTCTAAGAAAACTATTAAAGGTATACTAATTGAATTTATGTGCTTAAAGTAAGCTGATTAGAATTATAAAATAGGGTCTGGTTAATAAAGTTTAATACTACAGACAGCCCAGGCCATCTAGGAACATTCTGGTTTAGCGAAAGCATATTAATAATATAGCAATAAGTTTATAAATAGTTTATGAATACTTTAATATAAATTTTTTATTTTTTGGAGGTTAAAAATGGAACAAAGTAGACCATTAGATGCATTAAATAATGCAAGAAACAAAAGAGTAATTGTAGAATTAAAAAACCATAAAAGATACATTGGTAAGCTTAATGCTTTTGATATTCACATAAATGTAGTTCTCTATGAAGCTGAGGAATACAATGAAAACGGTGAATTAACAAGAAAACTAGGAATTGTCTTCCTAAGAGGAGACACAATAACACTTATTTCCCCAGCAGTTTAAGGTAGAAAATGACAAAAGGAACACCCTCTATGGGTAAACATTCAGGGAAAAAAACTCACATTAAATGTAGACGATGTGGTAAGGTAACTTATCATGCATCACATAAGGTGTGTAGTAGTTGTGGCTATGGTAATTCTGCAAAGCTAAGAAAACACATTTAAATTTTTATTATTTTTATACTTTTTTTGTGGGAGTGCCGGAGCGGTCAAACGGGATAGGCTTAGGACCTATTGGCTTAGTGCCTACACGTGTTCAAATCACGTCTCCCACATTGTTCTATACATTTATAATATTCTCTTTAAAAGCACTTAGAAAGATTTAAATAAGTCTAAACAATTACAATAGTTATTTGGGGGTTATAAATATGAATAAAAAATTACTAGTATTTCTCATACTTTTCACATTACTACTAAGCTTTAATGTTTCTGCAGCAATATTTATTACTAGTAGCGACCTTAATATCACTGAAGAAGTTACGCAAAATCTATACGCAATTGGAGGGAATATAAACATTTCTGCACCAATAGAAAGAGATTTAGTGTTAATTGGTGGAGAAATAGAGATAAATTCTCCTGTTAAACGAGATTTTTCTGCAATTGGATCAAATATTGTAATTAATAAAGACATAAAAGAAGATCTTAGAATTATCGGATCAAACATCAATATTAATAGTGATCTTGAGGGTGATGTTATTATTATTGGAGCTAAAGTATTTATCTCAAAAGATGTAAAAATAGATAAAAAAGCAATAATTATTGCAGGTGAAGTTGAAATTAATGGTGTTCTGATTGACGGTGTAAAAATTACTGCCTCAAAGGTTATTATTAATGGAGAAATTTACGGTGACAATGTAATCAATACAGATAAATTAGTTTTTGGTAATAATGGTTTAATTAAAGGGACATTAAATGTTAGTAAAAATGCAGATTTTAACGACATAGAAAAAGTTCAAGGAACAATTAATTTTATTGAAAAACAAGTAAAAGAACGATCTACTTTTGCGAGTATATATAACTTCTTAGCATTATTTGTATTTGGCTTAGTATTTATGTGGTTATTTGGCAAGGTGATTGATAGATCAGACGCTTTTATCGTTAATAATACCTTAAAATCACTAATCGTAGGATTAATTGCTTTTATTTTTATACCAATTCTTGCATTTATTTTATTAATAACAATCATTGGTTTACCTATAGCACTAATATTATTTGCATTATATTTAGTTATGATTTTGTTTAGTTTTATCATAATTCCTTATAGAATTGGCAGAATTATAATGGGATTATTTAATGTAAATAACAGGATTTTATGCTTGCTTGTTGGTCTAGTAATATTCTTAATTCTTATAGCATTACCTTACCTTGGAGGACTAGTTGTGTTCTTAAGTCTAATTATTGGAAGTGGAAGTTTTATCTTATTATTCACTAAGCAATCGGTGACGAAGAAAAAGTCCAAAAGAAAAAAGACAAAAAGAAAATAATTCCATTTTTCGGTGCCAATAAATTAAAATTTATTGAGCATTTTATTTTTGATTTTTGATTAAAACCTTTAAGCGATCTTTTTTATATCTAACAATCAATATATTGTTAGACCAATAAATAGTATAATCAATAAATAGATTAACCAATAAATCAACAATTTTTCTGCGCTTAAAACTTTTAGTTTTTTATTAAAACTTTTAGAATCAAATTTTTAGAGAAAACATATTGGTTAATCGATACATTTAAAAACAAAAACACATTAAATAAAAGATAGGGGTTTTAATTTGAGTACAAAAAAAGAATCTAAAGACGAAGATAACGACCAATTAATAGAATTTAAAGGATTTCTAAGTTTTTTTATACTACATGAATTAAACAAAAAGAGTTTATGCGGTGATGAACTTGCACTAATGATTGGCAACAGAAAGAAAGACAAATTAACCCCTGGAACAATCTACCCAACACTAAAGAGATTAAGAAAATTAAAGTTATTAAAGTATAAAAAAGACGGTAGAAAAAAGAACTATTTCTTAACAGATCTCGGTAAGCAAGAGCTTGAAAAGATGTATAAAGTTTTAAAACACTATTTCAAAGGTATTAAGGCGAAGCTTTAAATATACATTCTAATTCTCGCAGTTTATGGCAGAAACAAAAAAAACACCAGATTTTACAATTACAGTACAAACTATTTTTCCATATAAACTTCTTCCATACTTTGTAGATAAACATCTAGATAACCTATATCTTGGGTTTGCATTAAACAAAAAACATCCAATAAAAAAAGGGTTGGAAAGTATATATACTGGGATAGGAGATTCTTTTAATACTAAATATAAAAGTGAACTATTCTATCTTGAACTTAAATATAATGCAGAAGGAATATTAAGAATACACAACAGATTATTAAAAAACCCTGAAGATATAGGAATTGTAGTTGCACAATATGTAAATAATATTGCAGATGCAGGTATATTAATTGGTGAAGAATGTGATCCTAAACTGATTAGAGAAAGAATAGAAAGAAGTATATCTGGGGCTGAACACATAATAAAACAGATTAATCAAGGAATTGATTATGAGCTACCAATTGCTTGTTTGTTAAAACAGGGCATTGAACATTTAGCTGAACTTACTGAGACTAATGAAGAATTCAAAGAATGTAGTGAAATTTTAAATAAAATCAAAAAAGGATATGATTACAGAAGCAAAATTCATAGTAGAATTTGCACAACAAAACCAAAAATACAAAATGGGCCAGAAGTTGGACTTCATTGTTATATAATTCCACGAAGTTGGGTTTACCAAAATAAATAACCAAATCTTATCAAATAACCCCTCCCTTTTCATACGAATATTGTATTTGAGCAAGTTTCTTGATTTTATTTATAAAAGAACAGCTCTTTTCTTATAATTTTTACTATGCTTCAGAAAATAGTTCTGATAATGTATATTATGCGAAGTATTATGGTATTCTTAAATTTTCAGGAACATATTTATACGAGTTTCTAATTTTACCCATATTGCTCAAAGTAACATCTTGGGGTTTTCCTAAAATATCTGAAACCCTATTAAGAAAATCAATATACTCAGAACTAACACTAAATTGATCAACAATAGGCAAGTAAACAACATTATTTTCGGAATCTTTAGCTTCCTTGTATCTAGCTGGAAAAAATCCAGGCCGATCCATTGTTACAATATGTTTTGTAGGTATTGGAATAACAATTCCTTTATTAATAATTTCTTTATAAGAATCATTTAAGGGTTGATTCCTTCTTTTAAGTTTTGAATCCTCAATACCAATAGTTTTGTATTCAATAGAGTTATATATTTGATTTCTAAAATTCTCAATATTATCTTTGGTAAAATCAACATTAAGACCATAAGTTTCAATTGTTTTATCATTAGCATATTGCATTTTTGCTGCATTAAACTGCTTGTAAACCCTACATAAAGAATTCCCACTAATAACTTCATCTATAGACAAGAAACGTCCTCCATCAGGAGCTTCATCATGAATGATATTCTTAAAAACTCCTCTTAAAACTTCTCTTAATTTATGAACTTTATTTGATGCAGGAACATATTTTACTTTCTCATTAGGAAAATCAGAATCAATTATATTCATAACATCAATAAAAGGAATGCTTCCAAACATAGGCGCAATTATTATGTCTGGATTTTCTTTGATTATTTTATTATTAGCAATAGATAAAGATTTTACAAAATCTTCAACTATATCATAATTATTTGGGTCCATCTTTAATAAATAATCTTACTTATTTATAAACTTTTCTATTAATAACCACTATAAAGTAGTAAAATAAAATATTTATAAATAAGCTAGGATATAGAAAAATTACAATGAATTATGCAATAATAAAAAACTATCTAAAAGAAGCAAGAATTGTAATTCCTGAGACAAAATTAGTTAATATAGGAGGACAAGAAATAACAATAACTGATTTCAAATCACAAGTTTACAAAGACTTTAAATCATATTCCTCATTAGATTTAAGAAATCTTGAATCTGGAAAAGAAATTTGCGTTACTTGTAAGTATAACAATTCAAAGATAGATATAACACACAAATTATAATCTAAAACAAACAACCTTTATAAATAAACTTCGCATAATAATGATAATGAGCGAACAATACAATGATCATATGCAGAAATTAGATGTAGAACTTAAACTCAGAGGATTCTCACCACACACAATAAGAGCATATCTGAGATACAACAAACAATTCCTAGAATTCATTAAAAAAGACCCAAAAACTATCAATAATGATGATATAAAGCTATTCTTAAGTCATTTATTGGCAGATAAACATCTAAGTGCAAACAGCTTAAACCTTGTTAGAGCAGCTTTACTCTTCTTTTACAATGAAATACTAGAATTAAACATAGTCAAAATAAAAACACCTAAAATAGAAAAAACACTACCAACTGTTTTAAGTAAAAAAGAAGTAATAAATTTGTTTAAAGCAACTAATAATTTCAAATCAAGATTAATGTTAAAACTATTATATTCATCAGGGTTAAGGGTTTCTGAGCTAACAAAATTAAAATATGAAGATATACATTTTGATGAAAAAACAGGTCTTGTCCGTCAAGGGAAGGGTAAAAAAGATCGGATGTTTATTCTATCACAAGAAGTAATTGATGAAATAAAAATATTCCAGAAAAAACAAGATAAAAACAAAGGCTACATTTTCACAAACAACATAGGCCTACCAATATCAACAAGAAACATACAGAAATTAATCAAGATTTCAGCAAAAAAAGCCAACATTAATAAGAATGTAACACCACATAAATTAAGACATTCTTTTGCAACTCATCTGCTAGAAGCAGGAACAGATATTAGAATGATACAAGAGTTATTAGGGCACTCAAATCTGCAAACTACACAAATATATACACACATTTCTCGAGAACAAATCAAAAAAGTCAAAAATCCTCTAGATAATTTAAGGGAATAAATGTTTTAATAAAAACTTAAAAGTTTTAAGCGCTAAAAATCCAATAAAATATTGATTAATCTATTTATTGTATAAACAACTTATTGTACATCCTATTTATTGTATAAGCAATCTATTGATTAACAAATAATAAAGCGCTTAAAACTTTTAAGAAATACTAAAAAAAGATTAATCTTTTTTGACATGTTCAAACAAGATTTGGTATAGTAAAAATTAAAAATTTTTGTTCGAAATTAAAACCTTTTTATCAAAAAATAAATAGATAGATATATAAATATTCTTTCATTCCAAAGATTTAGGTGGAATCAACAAAAGATCTTGAAGAAATCATAGAAAAAATAGCTACAAATAATGATAATTTACCTGAGGGCATAGATAAAAATATTATTTACGAAGCAGTCTTATCATCTGATACAATAAAAGACAGACATAACTATTTAACAAAGTTAGTTAGAATTGGAATAACACACTTAGCAAATTATATAAGTGCAAATAAACATAAACGAAAATATGATCTAGTTGAGATTATAGAAAAATTGCTATTTATTAACGAATACCAAATTCCTAAAAATATTTATTTAAAGAAATATAATGAGGCTACTGCAAAAAATATTAATGATCATTTGGAAATACTAAAAACATTAATAGGATATCTAGGTCGTTTAAAAGAAGTAGAGAGTAAAGAAATAAAAAAAATTAAAAAAGAATATTTAATAAAAGGAATAAAAAGCGCAGAAAGTGCAATTAAATTAGCAGAAAAAAATAAAACAATAAATTTTGCTAAGTTAAATTATGCAAATTTTACAAGAAGACTATGTTCAATAATACGAAACAAGACATATATTAAAGAATCAATTAGATATTTGAAAAGTATAATAAATAATCATAAATATAGCAATGAGAAAGATTCATTTAATGCATATAGCAACCTCGGCTTTTTTATTAAGAAAAAAAGTCAAGATAGAAAAAAACTACCTTACGAACCGCGAAGGAGTAAGCCTAAAGAAAGATACAATAGATCAAAAACTAAATTTTCTCAAGCAGAATTTTTCTAACTAACTTACCGTCAGCCTTACCACGGAGTTCTGCCATGCATAAACCCATTAATGCCTTTGAAGGAGCATCTTTATTTTTACTGATTACCTTCTGTACAACCTTCTTTATTTCTATCATAGAAAGAGATTTAAACTTAGAATAATCAACTTCTTCACCTTTGGCCAACGAGACTAACACATCAAAAGAATTATCTTTATTTATCTTACCTGCATTCAATTTAGCAAGTACCTCATCATAAAAATTAAGAATATTCACTTCAACATTATATTTTTTCTTTATTTCTTTTGGATAATCAAGTAAAAACTCAACAATAAACTTAGGTTTCAAATTAGAAAATTTATTAGAAACATCTCCAAGATCAATACCTGTTCTTAATAATTGTTTTATATCTGAATCCCTGATATTAAACTTTGATTTTATTTCATTGATTTGATTACTTAATAATTTTATCTCAGGTAAAGAATCAATCAGTTCACTATTTAATTCTAGATTAGAAATGTCTGTTTCAGGATACATCCTAGCTGATCCAGAAATTGGCCTTAAATATGCTGTTGTTGCATCAGGAAGTGCCTGTCTAACATCTTTAGTTAAATTAAGATCTGATAGAAACTTTTTTATCTCATTTATCGCAACTAAACACTTATCTTTCTGCTCTGCGATCAGAACAAATCCATCATTCTCTCCACAGGCAAGTTTTAACTTAATTGATTCAATTTCAGCATTTGTTATTCCATAGTTTGGAAGTTCATCAGAATGAAAAAGGCCTTTAACTCCTAGCACTTTTACTCGACCTGCAATATCTGTTCCAAATCTTTTTCCTGGTTGAATCTCCAAACCTAAAAACCCGGCAAAATTGTTTAATTTAAGAGCGTAAATAGCCCCTTTATTCTCAAGTGCAGAACGAAGTATCTTAGATTTTGTTTCTTTTAAAATAATTGTAATCTCAGTTGGATCACCAACAGTTGCATGCCTTCTATTTAATTCATCATAAATTTTTATTAGATTTTCTTGACGCATAGTCTCATAAGTAACTAACTTAGGTATTAGTTCTAACTGCTGAGCACCTTTTATCTCAACACGCACACCATTCTTAATTGAGACATTAACATCCTGCCTTATTGTTCCAATACCCCTTTTAACTTTTCCAGTGCTTCTTAAAACCATACCTATAAATTCTGCAACTTCCTTAGCTTGATTAGGAGTTTTTATATCTGGGTCTGTTGCTAATTCTATTAAAGGTATTCCCAATCTTGAAAGATCATAAACAACAACATGGTTCCCTGAATCAGAAACATACTCCCTTATTTTCTTGCACGCATCTTCTTCAAGACAAATAGATTGTATGCCCACATTTTTCTCTTCTAAAACACCGTTTATTGCAACAAGAGCAGTCCTCTGAAACCCGGTTGTATTTGAACCATCAATAACAATTTTTCTCATAAAAGTAACGCTATCAAAGATTTTCATATTAAAAAAATTAGCAACTTCTAATGTTATTTTTAATGCATCTTGATTTATTTCATGAGGAGGCTCCTCATCAAGCTCTACAAGACAACAAGAATCATTAAAACCGTAATATTGATTTTTTCTTAATTTTTTAGATTCAAAACTAGCTGCAACATCTACATCTCCAGTCTCACTTTTTGCAAGATTAAGTTTTCTGTTAACAACAAAATCAGGTTTTAAATAATCTTCATTTAAATGAGAATTAGATTCACAATTACAAAACAACTTTTTAGTATTTAACTGCTGGTGAATTTCAAGACCGCATTTAAGACCTTTCTCAAAATAATCTATATCTTCACTCAAATTAGTAAAACTTTTTTTCGGTATATCATAACTCATAAAATCACCATTATTCTTTTTCGTAAAGATTACGCGAAATAATTTCCCCAACAAAATTTCTTTCCCACTGTTCTTTAATCTCATCTTTAGAGAAATTTGATAATAACCATGCAAGTTTAATAAACGCAGTTTCGGTTATCATTGCTTTTGATTCTAAAACCCCCACTCTTTTAATTATTCTTCCTGTTCGATAAATATTAAGATTAGTAGAACCATTTATACATTGCGAAGAAATAACGATAGGTAGTTTTTTGGCCATTTCAACTAAAGTATTATTTATCTTTTTATGTTCTTTATTTGAACCATCTGATTCTACAGGAATATGGCCAAGACCTGTTCCTTCAATTATTAATCCGTCAAAAGCTTTAAAAGCACTTAACTCCTCTTCAAATAAATTTGGATGTGATTTCAAAATTCCGACTTTAACCTCAGATCTAAAAAATGCAGGCTCGAATAAGGGTTCAAGTTCCTCAATATTTTTTATAGCAGAATAACTAATTTTACCTGAAGAATAGACTTTTGCAACAGGAATACTATTTACTTGTTTAAAAGCATCTCGCCTGCTTGAATGAAATTTTCTGAGATTCATACCACAATAAATATTACAAGAATCATCATCAGAAGTAGAATGCATTGATGCAAAAACCCCTGTTAAAGGTTTAGCTCTCGAAACTTGATCTGAAATAAATCTTACTGCAGAAACTAAATTAAGTAGAGAATCTGTACTTGGCCTATCACTGGATCTTTGTGAACCTACAAAAACAACAGGAATCTTTATTTTTTGGAGTATAAATGATAACGCAGCAGTAGAATAATGCAAAGTATCTGTTCCATGAGATATAATAACTCCCGCAACATTCTCATCTAATAATCCCAAAATCTCCTTTGCAATAGTATTATAATTATCAAATCGCATATTCTCTGACAGAGTATTAGAAATTATCTTTGTTTTAATTCGAGAAAGCTTCATCAATTCAGGGATTGTATCTAAAAGCTCACTAGGTTCTATCTGAGCACTAACTCCTCCAGTAGAATAATCAACTTTGCTTGCAATAGTCCCACCAACGTGAAGAAGCATTATTAGCGGTAAAGATTTGTCCTGCTTTAACTCTTTATGTTTCTTAACTTTATCTTTATGTTCTTCTAATAACCCTGTTGACTTAATATTATCTAACTTAATCGCTTGATTATACCCAGATTCTAATTTAATAATAATGAACTCCTTATCTGCTGAAGGAACAAAGAGGCCTTCTAATTCCTCTTCTGACTTTAATATTATTTTAATTTTATCACCGAAATGAAACTTCATTATATACCCCTCCGATATTAATGAAATAAGAACAGAACCTTTATAAATTTTACTTAGAAATACTCTTTACTTAATAAGTAAAAAATCTTTCTTATTATTATCATAAAACCTTGTTGCAAACTTTAATTTAACCATGCTATCAGAATAGATAGTTAACAAAATAGCATTCTTTTTTATTCTTTGACCAAGATTAATATTAAGATAAACTCCTGCACCTTTACTTTTTGGTGCACCAGATATCTTTGCAAGCTTTGAAAATAAAAAATTATCAATTCTTACTATCTTGCCTGATTTATATGCAAAAACAACCTTTTTGTATTTACCTATTTCTGGCATGGGAACCCTTCCTTGAGCATCAATAATCTCATCCATCTTTTTTAGTGCAGAACCATCATCAAGTAATTGCTTTGCTAAAATTTTACCTTTCCCTTTCTTAGATCTTCCAATAAGTTCGAACAGATATCCTGCAAGCATTATGCTCTTATTTCTAAGATCTCTTGGTGCACCTTCTTCATTTTGAAGAACTTTCATTACATCAATTGCCTCTAAAACAGGGCCAAGACCTTGCCCTATTGGGCTTCTACCATCTGTTAAAACAACTTTACATTTAATTCCAGATGCCTTTGTAATCATCTCAAATTTTCTTTTTAATGAAAGAGCTTCTTTTTTACTTGTAAATTTAGATCCTTTTCCCCAGGGAATATCTATTAATAAATGTGTAGAAGAAACAGAAATCTTCTTTGAAATTATACTACTTAACAACAATCCACTCACATCTATAGAAAGTGGGTGCTCAATTCTTATAATTTTATCATCAGCAGGCGCAAGATTTAGTGCACCACCCCAAACCATACATGCCCCGACTTTATTTACAACATTAATAATTCTTTTTTCTGACAAAGAAACATCACTTAAACATTCCATAGTATTTGCAGTTCCTGAAGGACTTGTTATTGCCCTAGAACTCGTTTTAGGAACAGTGTACCCTGCTGCAGCAACGATTGGTGTAACAATCATAGTAGTTCTATTTCCTGCAACACCCCCAACACAATGCTTATCAACAACGATTTTTGATTTAGGTTTAATTATTAAACCAGTACCAACTATTGCATCAATTAAATGCTTAATTTCACGCATTGTTAGATTATGTGCAGAACAAGCTGCAACAAAATAAGTCAATTCAATATCTGATAAATTATCATTAACTATCTCCTCAACAATCTTTCTGTACTCTTTTTTACTTAATTGTGCACCTGAAAGTTTTTTTTTAATAATATTAATTGATTCAGGCCTTTTTGCAATTTCAACAGAAACAATAGAATTATCTTTTACATTAAGCTTATTAATCGATTCTTGAAATAAAGCAATATGACCTTGAGGTGAATTCCGTGAAGAATACCCAATATCAACAATACAAATTACTTGTTTATTTTTAGTAGAAACATTTATTCTATCACCAGCAAAAAGATCAAGCTTATCAGAATCTACTTTGTTTAAAACAGCTATACTAGGATTGCCAGTTTGAATATTTTCTGTTATAACTTTTAATCTCAATACAACACCTCTAACCAATTTCTAAATCAACAATTTATTAAGTTTACGATTAAAATCTCTTTAAAACACTAATTATTCTTTCAGAAGTAATTTCCCAATTAAAAAAGTTCATTACCGTTTTTCTTGCAGAACTAGAAAAAGTTTTCATCTTTTCAGGACTATCAATTAGTATTTTTAAAGACTTGTATAAAGAATAAGTATCATTTTTGTTAATTAAAAGTCCATTATCCTCATGCACAACATAATCAGTTATTAAACCAGCTTTTGTTGAAACAACAGGCAATCCACAAGACATTGCTTCAATTAAGGATAAGCAACTAGTTTCAGTTAAGCTAGGCATACAATATATATCCATTGCTTGTAAATATGGAACAACATTCTTCCTTCCAGGTATAACTATAACTCCCTTACGGATACTAAAATCTACCACTTCATCTAAGCCATTACCTAAAAGAACTAGTTGAAGATTTTTATATTTTCTAAATAATTGGCGATAAACTCTTACAAGTACTTTTATTCCTTTTTCATAAGTTAGCCTCCCATGATATCCAATGATAATCTTTTTAGAATCTAACCCAATAGACTCTTTTGCCGCTACCTTATCTTTAGTTGGGACGAAAATAGAAGAATCAACACCAACAGGTATAACCTCCTTTGGAGTTTTAATACCATACCAGGAAAGTTTTTCTGCAATAGTTTTTGAAGGAGTAATAATTAAATCACATTGATTATATGTAACCTTTACAAGATGCTTGGCCAAAAGATTTAGAAATTTAGAAAGAAACGGCTTATTTACAGCGCTTGGAACCAACTCCCATTCTAGAGAATGTTTGTAAACCACTATTGGTTTTTTATATCGTTTAGCATACTTAATAGCAAGAAAACCAACAGAACTAATTGTCTGCACAAATAGGATATCTGATGATTTCACAGCAAGCTTAATAGTGTTTAACTTTGGTTTTGCAATAGGAAAATCTCCAACTATAATTCTAGATAAAGGAATTTTAATTTGTTTAACATTAAGAGAATTATAACCAAAATCAGGTGCAAGAATTGTTACATCAAAATTCTTTTTCAAAGAAGGTAAAATCTCCAACAGAAAACTCACTATACCATCAATTCTTGGTGCATGATTATCTGTAACAACTAATAACTTTTTCATTTTTCTTTTATGAAAACCTCTGCAAATCTATACCCATATTTTAAACCATTAAAAAAAGAATTTATATATGTTTGAACATAAGGAATTGACATTTGCATCAAATGCATTTGTGATTTGAAAGTATTTAATGCTTTAGATTTAATGCTAAAAGTATTTGTTATGTCAACAACTAATTTAAAACGCCCTGTTAATTCTTTTTTAACCTTAAAGAAATCCCATACAGTAAAAGTATATAACTCAACAGGAAGATTTTCACAAACATCTTTAACTAACTTATATGTATTAATATGATCCCTATTCGGGATATCAACATCAACCGAGGAATGCGTAAGAATCCTTCCAATATTGTATTTTTTTATTATGTTCAAAATTTTTTCGGCAGCATTAGTTTCCTCTGCATCAGATTGAAAATTACCTTCGTTTAATCCTAGAAAAAATACTTGTTTACCACCAATAACCTTGTTTGCTTCTTGAGCTTCCTTAACTCGAGTTTTTATTACAAACTCCCTTTGCAAATGAGGATGACTTTTTTCACCATAAGATAAGATAATTGTATATACAGGAATTCCTTGCTTAGCATATTTAGCGATTGTTCCCCCGCAACCCAATATCTGATCATCTGAGTGCGCACACACAACCAGTACTCCTTTTGACTCATCCATATCTCATAAAATAAGGCTATTGATTTATTAAGTTTCTTGATAAATCTCTTTTAAAACAAATAATTTATGTATTAATTTGGCTAACGAATAAGCTTCTGCATCATAATTATTATTTGGGGAAAATTCAACAACATCTGAAGCTAATACCAATTTTTCAGAAAAAATAAGATTTAATGATTCAAGAACATAATCCCAACTTAATCCTCCTGGTTCAGGAGTGCCAGTATTTTTAATGAAATTAGGATCAAAAACATCTACATCTATTGAAATATAAACTTTTTTCTTAAGTTTTGAAAGTTTTTCCTTTAATACTTTGAGATTAAATTCAGTTGTTTTAATGTAACCTATTCTTTCGTCATTGTTCATTTCATTAAACTCTTCAACATCACAAGACCTTAAACCTATAACCAAAATATTATGATTATTAATTAATCTTCTATTAACACACCGATGATTATTTTCTGATCCATTCCATGAGTAAAAGAAATCTGCGTGTGCATCAAAAACAATAACATCAAATTCTTCTTTAATAGATTTAACAGTAGGTATTGTAATTGAATGATCGCCGCCTATAAATACAGGGAACTTTTCTTTAATATTAATTTTAGAAATCTCTTGCTTAATATCTCCAAAAGATTTTGGGTTAATTGTTATGGTTTTTATCCCCTTCTCAAAAATTTCTTTTTCATAATCAATATCAAAATATTCTAATTGATGAGATGCTTTAATTATCTCTTCTGGACCTTTATTTGCACCTTTTCCATAAGTTACATCTTTTTCCCAAGGAATGTTAATAACTAAAAACCTTGAATTCTCACCACAATATTTTTCAGGTAAATTCATAAAATTAATCATTTTCAAAATCCTCCAAAACAACTATTTCTAACTTTTCTAAATCGCAGAAATCAGATGCAAAATTATATGCACCTGCATTCAAAAAAATTATCCTATCACCAACATTAAGGGGTTTTAGATAAACCCTGTATCTAAATAAGTCCATTGAACAAGGAGTTGTTCCCTTAATAGTATACGCAACAATTGATTTATCCTTTTCAGCCCTTTCTTTAGTATATTCATCTTTAACTTTTAATTTTACCGGGACAATTAATGCATCTAAATCAGTATTATAAACTGAGGCATTAACAATAACATTATTCTCATAAATCCCGATAATTTCAGTTATTAATCTTGCTGCAGGAGCAGATATTGCTCTTCCAGGCTCAACAACCATCTTAACATGATGAGCATTCAAAAACACTTTTAACTCAATAATCTTTTTCTTAATAGAATCCAAAACCTTAATATTTGTGTTTGCATACTCTGAAGGAATTCCTCCACCAATATTGACAATATTAATACAATTAATGGTTTCTTCGGTTAAATTATTTTCTAATTCGTAAACCAAATTCCACTCTGCAAGGTTTTGTGTTTTCCTGTGGAAATGGACACCAAGATGAACTATTTTTTCTCTAACATCTTTATTTTCACTTAATTCTTTTATTCTTTTGTTAACAATTTCGGAATACATTCCAAAAACAAAATGTTTTTCTGTTCTAATAGTATTTTCTTTTAGTTTTAATCTTAACAACAAATTAATCTTAACATCATTTTCTTTAAGAAAATCTATGAAAATATCTAAATCAGACTCATTATCAATTATAAACCAAGTTATTCCTTGATCAAGTAAAGACTTGATAACTTCTGCAGTCCATGCCTGGGCTAGAAACATAATCCTGGATTTATCCTTAATATTCTTTAACTCGTTAATAAAATGAACACTAAACATACAATCAGTATTTATCTCTAGAATTTCCGTAACTAGAGGATTAGTTTTAGAACTATATGAAATAACATCAGCCAAATTTTCTAATTCATGATATTTCTCAAGAACAACTTTCTTCGATATCTCAAAATAGGGCTTCATAATAATCCCTCATCAATTAAATCCTCTAAAGCTGCAATCATAGCAAGAGGAAATAATATTGTCACATCACCTATAACTGTTGCAACATCTGCTTCATCTTTTACTTTACCCCAAGATTTTGCTTCAGATGTCGTTGCTCCGCCCATACTCCCAGATGTTTTATGTGCAGTTGTCATAAATAATGCATACTCTGCACCACCATTAAGCAATGTTGAAAGAATAGCATGATGCTTTGATGTTCCCCCTCCAAGAGAGATTACTGCTTTTTTCTCATCATGGTTTGTTGCAAACAAAATATTTCCAAAATCTTTTACTGTATCAATAATAAAATCTTTGTGTTTTTGTTGAAATAAATATAAATGAAATCCAAAACTACCATCGGTTATTGCAGGACAAAAAATAGGAACATTATTTTTTGCAGCTTGAAATAAAATAGATTTTTCATCATTTAATATTAAACCAATTTCTTTTAATAAATTCGAAACAGCCCACCTTTTTTGTTTTTGATATAACTTATCTAGAACAGGCAGCATAAAATCTTCAAAATTCATATAACTCTCGTTCGTAATATACAAATTTCCTACTCTGTTAACCCCCTGTTCATGTAACTCAACATCATCTGCATTAAAATTTCCTATGGGAAACTTTTCTCCTGTTGCCCTCATAATATCTTCCTCGATTGCACCAACAGTTGTAACAATAACATGAGCCATCTTTAACCTTATTAACTGAGCAAAGAACCCTCTAAGCCCAGAAGTAACCATGTTGCTTGTAAAAGTAAGAAAAGTTTTAGCATTATTCTTTTTAATCTTAACAATAAGTTCTTTCGCCTTGTGTAACTCAATACTTTGGAAACCAATATTTCTATACCCTTTAACTAAATCTTGGATACTCATTCCCTGCTCCCATAAAAAATCATTAACATATTCCATTATAATCACCTTAATATTAAATTAGAAAATCACAAAAATTTATGAACAAATTTTTGGATGCCAAAAAAGTATGCTTTTTTGCTCATAAATATGGGTAAAACTATCAAAATGTAGAAAAACTTAACTATTTGCTTTGATAGTATTTGATAAACCCATAACCATTAGGAGAACATTTTCATTTATAAATGTTTTTAAGAATCTAAACGAAAATCTTTATAAAGAACTTAAACAAATCTAGACTATAATAATAGAGGTGCTAGAAGTCATAAAATGAAAAAGGATTCTTTAAAAAAAATTCTTCCATTTCTCATAATTGCAATAATTGCTGCAACTATAATATTTCTTCCTGGAGGAGTTAGAACATTTATTGACAATTTTCTTTTTGGTATAAGCAATTTTCTTAATTTAGGAATATTTACTAATGAAACATCACAAATCATCTTAGTAAGAGGGTTATTACTAATAGTAACATATTTTGCCTTTAAAGGAATTTTAAAAAAAATAGGGCATTTCAAAGAAGAGAAAAAACTTACTATTGGCGCATCATTAATTATTGCTATAATTACAAGCCTTGCACTACCAAAAAGTATAATCTCTTCTTTAGCAACAACTGCCTCAACATTTATTTTAATGATACTGGTAATAGCATCTGCTGTATGGGCTGCAAGACAATCATTCAAAACTTTAAAAGGGCCATTATGGAAAGAACTTTTGGGATTAATATTACTAATAATCACAACCATAATCTTAAATGCTATATACACAACAATGATTGCAACAATATAAAATGTTAATTCAAGAAGCTTCAATACCCGTATTTGTAACAGCAACAAAATGGATAGTTATAATATTCTATTTCTTAATCTTTCTAAAAATTCTATATATTCTTCGAATACTAAAATACAAAGATGCAAAGAAAGATATTAATTCCGGTGGAGAAGAAGGCAATAGAAGAATAAATGATCCAAATGACCCGCATTATTACAAAAGAGAATTAATTAATAAAATTAAGAAAGTAAAAAAAGAAACAAGTGCAGCCAAAAAATTAGTAAACAAAAACAAAAAAATAAAATCTCAAGCAAAAAATGATCTTAAAACATCAATAAATGAAGCAAAATATAAAACAAAAAAAGTTGAAAGCTTGCTACACAAGGCAAAAGCTTCTCAAATAGCAGAACTAGAAAGAATAATTCAAGAATCAAGAACTGAATTAAGATTAAAAAAAGGATTATTTGAAAAAAGTTTAGCAACAGGTTCAGATGCGATAAAAAGAAAAAAGTTAGTCGATAAAGTTACAAACGCACAAGAAAGATTAACTAAAGCTAGAGCCTTATACAAATTAGCTAGAATAAAGAACCTAAAATCGAAACAAAGATTAAAAAATGCAATAATACTACTTAAAAGAGTAATAATAAAAATTGCAAGAAAAATTAAGTCCTAAAAATGGAAGTAAACTTAGATAAATTGGATTCTGAATTAGATAATGCAATTAGAGAATTAGAAGAAAGTATGCTTGAAACACAACAGGAACTTACAGGGGAGACAGTTAAAGAAGAAAAGATTGAACCAATAAAAAACGAAGGAAAAGAAATAGAAAAAGATATTAGCGAAATAAAAAGCAGAGCAGAATCAATAGATGCTAAGGTCAAAAATATTGAAGACAACCTTGTTAATATTGTTGAAATGATTGAAAAATTACAATCAAACCCTCAATTAGAAAAAGAAATAGAAAAAGAAAAAAGAAAAAACGAAGAAGAAATAAAAAAACTTACCGTTAGTGATGAAGAACTTGAAAAACAGATAAAAGAAGAAAAAGAAAGGATAAACAAAACAAAAGAAGAGATAGAAGAAACAAAGAAGAAAATATTTGCGAAAATCAAAGATTTAAGAGAAAAATTTGAACTACAAAAAAAAGAGCATAGAAAAGAACACTCCGAAGAAGGGAACCAAAGCAACGAAAGATATCTTGAAATTCAACAACGAATAAAAACCCTAGAAGACAAAATAAAGCTTCTCGATAAAAAAGAGGAAGAAATTAAAACGTTAGGTGAAAACAGGTTAAACGAGATAAATAAAAGAATAAAAGAATTGGTTGATAATCTACTTGATAAAAACAGATTTATTGAAAAGCTCGCAGAACTTAGCGAGCTGGCAAACAATAAAGATAAAGAACTATCTACAGCAATTAAAGAATTTATTAAAGCATATAATGAAAAAAAATCAGTTAGTAAAAAAACAAAAAACCTTATTAGAATTTACTCGCAAATCGAAAAAAAGAAAGAATCATTCGATAACTCTATCAGAGAAAGAGAAAAATATGAAGAAGAAATTAAGAAAAAATTTAAAGAAAATAAAAGAAACTTTTATTATATAAAACTATTTAACCAGAATTCATGGAAAGAAAAAAATATAATTGAGAATAATAATTTCCAAAAATTTGCAAAAAGAGCTGAATTTCTTATCAATAATCTAAAAGAACATAACAAGAAATTAAAATATATTGAAAAATTCAAATTTAAAAATGAATATAATCCTAAAATAACTGTATATTGGGAAACTAAAGAGTTAACAAAAGAGATAAAGAAATTAAAACAGCATTCAAAAAAACTAAAAACCTTCATCAATGAAGCAAAAGAAATTATTATAAATACAAATACCCAATTCATGAAAGATGAAAAACGAGCAGATGACTTTAATGGAAACATAAGCAATAGTTCTCAGTTTAAAATAAAAGGCAATGCAAACCTTCAAGTAATAACTTATTGCACGAGATTTATACTTTATATTCTTGAAAGAATTGATTCAATAGAGTCAGACAAAATAGGGTATAAAGAAATTTATGAAAAATTAAATTCAGGAGTACTAAAAGAACAGAAAAATGAACTTTATCAATTCTTAAACACAAATGAATGGAATTACAATCTGCCATTTAAACCAGCATTAGTATATATTTTCATTGAAAGATTAAAAGAACTAGCAAAATAAACTATTTAAGAAAATGACCGAAAGAAGTAAAGCAAGAAGAAAAGTGAAACATCAAAGGAACTCCAATGTACTTATAAGGAGAATAAAATCATATAATCTAAAATCATATAAAACCCTTAAAAAGATAGAACAGCATACAGACACTAATTATTTAAGAAACATTATTAACAGAAGAAATGCCAACCAGATAAAAAAAGAATTTATGACATTGTACAAAGAACTAAGAACCATGCTCATATTAACTCGTAAAGAATATCTTTACTATGAAACGTTGTCACACAGATTAATAGAAAACTTAGAAGTTACAATCGCTAGACTTAGTGCATGCAAAAAAACAATAAATAGAAGTTCTGATAAAACACTTAAAGATATAGATATTGAAAGACTACGAAGTAATCTAAAACATAATGTACTAGCTGGATTTAAAAGTAATTTATGGCTGGGAATTAAACAAGCAAGGGATGCTAAAAACGAACACCAAACAGTAAGGGAAGGAATAAGCGCACTTTTAACAGAGAAAAGAATGTTTCACAATATAAAAACGGAAGCTAAAAAAGTGAGGAAAGATGTTATATTTGAAAGGGGTGTAAAGAAAAAAATAAAAGAACTTCCAAAAGATATTAAAAAGATATTAGACTCTAAATCAAAAAACAAAAAAGAAGAAATAAATAAAAAATTAGCCATAATAAAAGAAGAATATGAAATTATGAATGATGAACTGAGCCATCTATCCCGTAGCACAACAACAAATATTAGAATTTATTTTATAATTCTTGGCATCATAACAAATTTAGATAAACTCTACTCTATAATTAATAATTCTGAGAAACACATCGAAAAATTTCCTGAAAAAGAAATGAAAGAACTAAGACATTGGCGAAATAAAACCATGGAAGAAGTTGAAGAATATCAAAAAAAAGAATTTGCTCTTGCTAAAGTACTATTTAAAGAATTTAAAAAAAACCAGCAAAGAGCATAATTTGTTTATAACCAAAACATTTATGAAAAATAAACCACGAATAAGCTAAAAAGAACATATGAGGTAAGAAAAATGCACCACCATCCAGGAAGAGTTATTTTATCATTAATATTCACAGCGATCATGCTTGCAGCAGGATTGATACCATTATTAGCACATTACGGAGTGATAGGGTGGAATATAACATTTCTATTAACTCCTTTAGGAAAATTCTTCACGTATGTTCTTGCAGGTGGAGCACTATTTATAGTAATTGATTCCTTTGGTGAAGGATTAAGCACTGCCGGGGGAAAATTTACAATTTTTGCCGGGTTACTACTTTTAATTATTGGAATATTCCCCATTGTAGGGCCAACAATACCTGTAATTAATAGCATACTAAGCCCATTAGTGTATTATTTCCTTTTTGCATTTGAAGGACTAGTGCTTCTTATTAGTACATTTATGGTTCAAACCTAGACTAGATTAATTTTTTACTATTTCTTTCTTTTTAAGTTTATTAGAAGAATCGCTCCAAGAACAAACATTGCTAAACTAAACAACTGTCCTGTTCCTAAACCAAGGAATATTGCAGGATCTTCTCTATAGAAAGTAACAAGAAATCTTAATAAACCATACAGTGTAATAAAAGTAAAAAAAACAAAGCCGTGCTTTTTATTTTTCTTCTTAATTAAATAACTTCTCTGGAATATCAAGAAAAATCCAATAAATACATTCTTTAATGCTTCATAAATTTGGCTCGGGTATCTACAGCCCTCAACTCCATAGTTAGAATAATCTATGCAAAACCAAGAATTGCTTATTTTTCCAATCAATTCTGCATTAATGAAATTTGCTATTCTACCGAGAAACAAAGTGAATGCTGCAGGAATTGAAATAATGTCTGCAATTTCAAGAAAATTAAGCTTATACTTCTTGCAGAAAAAATATAATACTAAAACTATGCCAATTAATGCTCCGTGGAAAGACATTCCTCCTTGCCACAAAGCAAAAATATTAAGAGGATTATGAAAATAATATGAAAGATTATAAAACAGAACTTCTCCTAGTCTAGCTCCAACAATTGTTGCAAGAATAAGATAAATGGTAAATTTATCAACTAACCCTATTGTTAAGTTTTTTATTTTGTTATGTTTTGCAAAATGCTGAAGAATTAAGTAAGATAGTACAAAGCCTATTGCATAAACAAGGCCGTAATATTTAACTGTAAAGGGGCCAATACTAAATAAATTTGGATTTAAATTATGTATAAACATTTTAATTGATTTTTAGTTCTTTAAATAATTGCTTAAATAATTTATTGTGATTCTTAAATACCATATCTGCACCTGAAAGATACTTTTTATTCAGGGTAGTTTCAATGGCATAAACTTTCAAACCTGCAGATTTTGCAGATTGAATTCCAAAAGGAGCATTTTCAATAACAATTGTTTCTGATTTTTTTGCGTTTAAACCTTTTACTGCTTTTTCATATTCTTCAGGGTAAGGTTTGCTGTTTTTTACTTCATCTCCGGTTATAATAAACAAAAAAATATCAGGGAATAGTTCATGAATTTCTGCTGTGGCAATTTTTTTATTTTCTCCTGTTGCAACAGCCATTTTTATCTTGGCCTTTTTTAATTTTTGTAAGTATTTTAATATTTTATAAAGTTTTGTCTTCCCCTTTTTTTCAAATAATTCAAGCTTAAGATTATGTATTTTCTCTTTTTGAACTTCAGAAATTTTTATTCCCTGTGAATCAAGAATGTAAGTTAAATACTGTTTATTACTTGCGCCTTCTTTGAGATAAAATTCTTTTTTAGGTATCTTTACTATGTTAAATTGTTTTAATGCCTTTAACCAAGCGTAAACATGTCGAGGCATATCATTTATTAAAACACCATCCATATCAAATATAATATTCTTTATCATTTTAAAAAAACTAAAATGAGCCAAAGGAGATTCGAACTCCTGTCTACCGGTCCGAAGCCGGTTGCACTATCCAGACTATGCTATAGGCCCATAATATATTCTATAGAACTGATTGCATTTAAATAATTAACTAAAGAAAATAAAATATACAATAGAATAATAGTTAAAACAAAATCAATAATAAATTATTTCTTTGTTAAAACAATTTCTATTGTTGAGACTCGGACTTCTCTTCCTTCTTTATTCTTAAAATCCTCGGAATCAATTGCAATATTTTTCACATCAATTTGATTCTTTAAGAAACGTTTAACAGTAACTTCTGAAACGTCAACAGCTCTACTAATAAATTTTCCTCTTGCTTTTACTATGACTTCACTCGCATTCTTAGTTGTAAACTGCATTACAACAGCAGTTACATAGTTCATAAATGGTTTTTCTCCAATAAAAATGGAGTTATCTTTGCCTTCCATTTTTTAGCCCCCTGTTCTCTAGTGATCTTGTAGTAACTATTGAAAATTAATTTTATCATGTCTTTTTAAACGAGTCATATAACCTGCAATAACATTTCTTAATTTTTTTGAAGATACATCACAAGTTTCTTCTACAACTTTCTTGTTCTCTTCAAAATTATCTTTAATTTTATCTTTATGCTTATGCATTATTTCCTTAGTTGTTCTTTTAATCATCTGTGTTTTTATTCTTCCCATTAAGTTACCCCTATTTAGCGTATTATTAACATAGAGCAAAATATTACTATATTTTAATGCAGTTAACAAAGAATGATTTATAAATATTGTGCTGAATTAAGGAATTCCGATAATAGATAAAACACATCCGAAAAAAGATACTAAACCCTTTTTAAGATTACTTATAACCTAATAATCATGGGAAAAAAGGATAATCTTGAGAATCAATTAATAAAACGCCCAAAAAGGAGAATAAACAGAATAATTAACATTAAAAATGCATTTTTAACAGGATTAGCTATAGGTAGCATATTGACGTATAATACACATGATAAATTAATTGAACTCAACAGCCTTAAAAACTACAAAATCGCTCAAAATGGGCTCATAAACCCTTATCACACAATAATAGAAAGAAAAACAATAAATGATACCTTACTGGTATATATCACTGATAAGAAAACTAATGAAAGCTATGAGCTCTTTCGAAATCTCAGATTAGGAAATTTTGAAGATAGACTAAACTCACTAATAGGTGATGAGAATGATAAAGAAAGCATAATTGGCAAGTATGGTCAAATAAAAGAAAGTACTCAAGACAAATTCAAAAAAGCATACAAAACAGTAACGAATTTCTTCAAAAAGACTATTAATGACTAACATTTAATTCAGAAAATATTAAAACCCTCATTCTTAAACAAGACATATAAACAATAATTATTTAAAGTAAATATAATTACCTAGAATAAATAACATATGGGGGGATATTATGAAAACAGGATATACCGTAGCAGATTGCATGACTGAGAATCCTCTAACAACAGGACCTGAAACAACAATCAAAGAAACAGCAAAATTAATGAAAAAAAATAAGCTAGGAAGCATTATTATTCTTGAAAATAATAAACCAACAGGTATTGTTACAAATCAAGATTTAGTTTTTAGAGTAATAGCTAAAGGTTATTCGGCTAAAAACCCTATAGAAAAAATAATGAGTAAAAGTATTGTTCGTATTTCTCCAAGTTTAGACATTTTTGAAGCACTTGACGTTATGAACAAAAACTTAATTAGACACCTTAGTGTTGTAAATAAAGGCAAACTAGTTGGGTACATTACACTAAAAGATATTCTTAAGATAGAACCAGCATTATTTGATTTATACGCAGACAAAATAGATGCAAGACTACAAGGAGACAATAATTTAAACCCATTATATGACAATGATGGTATTTGCGGAATGTGCGGGAATTATGCCAAAAGATTGTTTAATGTTAATGGGACTAAAGTTTGCAATATTTGCAAAAAGAAAAAATAAAAAGATTTTTAATTTATTAAGCATTAATTATTTAATAATATCTCGACACCTTTACCAAATATTTGCTTTAAATCTTCAAATATTTTTTCTTTAATAAAAGCTTTTTTCGGAATAGCTATACTCATAATAACTTTTTCCAACTCTTCAAGATTAGAATCAACATAATTAAGAAACTCGCCATTTTTACCAATATCTGCCTTACTTATTTTATCCCTTTTTTCTAGATCATGCACGATAAAGGCCTTATTTCCTAATAAAATAATTTCACCATATTTATTACCATATTTAACTCTTATCTTTGTTTTATCAATTGACTTAGCTCTCTTTCTCTCGATATGATCAACCAATACTTTAATTGAATCCTTACCAGCCTTTACAGCAGTCCTAATCTCATGATTAGTAAGCTTCTTAGATACATATGCCTTTTTAGTATCAAAAACCTTTTTTATATCAGTAAAAACCTTTTCTGAAATGATTCCTGCATGTATTACATTATCTTCAAAAGATTTCAATATTTTATCTTTTGTTATTGTTTTAACATTATTCTCTAATTTTAATATATCTCTCATCATCGTAACAAGAGCATTATAAGAATTGATAACTGCTTCCTCCTCTTTAGATTCACTAATTTGTTGGAATAACTTTTTCAAACGTTTCAAATATTTCTCTGATAATTTTAATAATTCATCTACTTCTTTACCAGTCATCTTTGTTTTGTCACCATGCTCCATCTTTTTTCTAGTGTCAATTATCCTCTTAAGAATTGCCACATATTCTGGTTCCAGTAATTTTTCTTTCTTAACAAATATATCACTCATAACTTTTGGTGATTCATTAGGCGTAGGTGGAGCAATGCCCATCATCATTAAAGCAGCTTGGCTTGGAGTTAAAGTTGCCCAGAAAAAATCTTCCATACCAATTTCTTTAAGCTTTACCTTAACACGTTCAAGTAATTGATCACCAGAATGAACATACATTTCTATTGCTTCAGGACTTGGCTTAATTTTTCCCATTTGCAACAACTGTTTCCAAGGCATAAATATTCCCTTATCAAATAAAGGTATACCATCTCTTAGGAGTGTAAAAATAACAGGATTAGCTTCTTTTATACTATCCCAGAAGTCAGTCAATATGTAAACCTGAATATTTAATTTATTTTTTATTCCAGTCATGTTACCAGCATCAATTCCCATACCAATAATTATGGCCCTAAGCTTATCTCGCAATTCTGCACGACTCATCTTTTTTACATCAGTATCATCAATAACTATGTATACATCTATATCAGACTTAGAATGAGCTTTTCCTTGAACGAGAGATCCTGCCAAACAGTATGAAACAATATAATTCTCAAATTTTTCAAGAACCATCTGCTTATGGATTTCCGAAATCTTTAACGCAGACATCATTCCTCTATCAAAAACCGGAGCACTAAGTGCAATTTTCTTTAGCAATTCATATTTCCCATCAGAACAAGCTTGCCACAAATCAGTTACAAGTACAGATTCAATCTTTAAATTCTTATCAATATCCTTAGCAGATTCTTGCATTATCTTTGCAAGTTTTTCTCTTAAATCATCTTTACTCATCTTTTTAGAATCTGCATCATCCAGTAAAATAAAAACATTAATTGCATCTTTTTCTTCTTGAGTAAGTTCTTTACCCTGTTCAGGCTGGTTAGGAGGCAATAAACAAATACCCATTATATAACCTTGGAATTTAGAAACAACCTTCTTTTGATATTTATCAAGAATATTTTTTATTTTCTCAAGTTTTTCTTTGGCTTCATTAGGCAAATCTGCCGGAAGATTAGAAGTTAAAGCATCTAACTTAACATTATCAGAATTTGTATTCTCTTTTAATTTATAATCAGCAGACTTAACTGATTTAATATCAACAGAATTAGTTTTTTTAGATTTAGATTTTTTTTTAGTTTTAACAATTTTTTTCTTTTTAGACATATTCTCTCACCCAAAACTAGTTTATAACTATAAGCATTATTCAAGATTAAAAGTTATATCTACATTTATAAAGTTTATGAGATATTTATCGAAAATAAAAGAAATTAAATTTTACTAAAAGCTGTTAAGAATTTTTTATTAAGCGACTCTATTCTTTTCATAGCTGAAATAACTGCTTCAGAAGCAGATCCTTTAGAAGTTTCAATAATAAATTGAGGAATAGAAACAAGTGGATGCGTTGTTCTATAAGATGAAACTTTAACATCAGGATCATTCCAAAGCTCTTCTTTAAGTAAATTACAAAAAGTATGATCAACCCCACTCAATTCGAAGAAAAATCTATTTTTTGTATTTTCAATTATTTTTATTTCAATTGCCATTTTAAACCTTAAAACTTTTTGAATTTTGAAGCAATATCAATTAAATCAACATGCCCTAAAAACATTACTCTACAACAAAATCTTTCTAAGCCTAAATCATTAAGAATCTTTTTCTGATCTTCGCCTTTAAGACTTCTCTCTTTAAATTCGTCCCATAAATGGGCAATTGGCTTTCCACATGAAAAACATCGTATAGGGATTATCATTTTTTTTTTACCTGTGTGATTTTTATCGTAGCACGTGTTAGTGATACGCTCAAAAGTTCTTGATTATCTATAGGACTTTTGACGTTTTGATCTTGCTTGGCCTTGACTATTTGGTTTTGAAACTTCTTTAAATCTTACATCTGAAACAAGCATCGCTCTGTCATAATCAAGAAAAAGTTGCTTTAAAGAAGGACTATGCTCAACCAACGCTTTTGAAATAGCAATTCTTATTGCATCAGCCTGAGATGAAAAACCTCCTCCAGAAACTCTAACACTAATATCAACTTCATTAGCAACCTTATCTGCTAAAATCATTGGTTCTTTTATTCTTAATGCATAAAAAGCTGGTTTAAATAATTCAATAGTAGTATTATTAATAAGAACCCTTCCCTTGCCTTTTTTTAGAACGGCTCTAGCAACTGCTGTCTTTCTTTTACCGCTTGTTTGAATTAATAAATTATTCTTCTTGGTCATTCTTCGCACCTAAAAACTTACATATATCTTTTACAGTAACAAATTTAAGATAAGGTAATTTTGAAATATTGCATTCATTAAATTGTGTTATTTTTTCCTTAGCAAACTCTTCAGGAATCCCTGCATAACACATAATTCTTTTATATGCTTCTGCTCCACGAGCAACTTTGTAAGGAAGCATTCCCCTAATAGTTCTTCTAACAAATCTATCAGCCATTCTTGGCAAAAAAGGTCCTTTTGAGTGGATTCCTCTTATCATTCTTTTCTGATAATTAGCAAGAACTGATTTTTTCTCACCTGTAACAACTGCCTTTTCACAGTTAATTAATTTGATAGTTTCACCTAGAAGAGCCTTCTTGGCAATAATTGTTGCAAGTCTTCCAAGCACCATATCAGTAGCATCAATAACGATCATGTTTACACCTTATCCAATTATCCTAATTCCTTTTGCTTTAGGATTCTTTTTCATTAATTCTTCAATAGATAATACTTCTCCATTTTGTGAAATTTTTGATTTTGCGTTCTGTGAAAAGGAATAAGCAGAAACTGTTAGTTTATGTGTTAATTCTCCTGAACTAAGAACTTTCCCAGGAATTATAATTAATTCTCCATCTTTAGTGACTTTATCTAATTTTGAAAGATTAACTATTCTTCTATTTCTAGTAGGTTTTTCAAGTTCTGAAGCAATTCTCTTCCAAAATTTAACCTTCTCAGTAATAGCTAACTTCTTTAATTCACTAATTAATTTCTCCTGCATAGGATTTTTTACTCTATTCATTTTCTTAGTTTTAACATTAAATATTATTTTGTTGCTTGTTTGATTATTTTTTGTGTTAATTTCAAAACCTTTTCATATTCTACCATAGCACTATTAAAAACTGTAGCAGCTTTTAATTGACCCCAAGATTCAAAGGTAAATATAAAATCAGTATCACTATAATCAACAGTAAACCCATTCTCTTCGAGGTCTTGTTCTAAAGCACCATTATATTTTAAATGATCAATAATTTTAATTTTATTTCCTGTAATTGAAAGCACTTTTGAATTATTCTTTATTAAATCTTTATTAGCATCTTTACCTGCAGTAATTATAGGAAGTGATCTAAAACCAGCTAAACCAGGAGACCACTTTGAATGAATTCTTCCATGACCCAAAACCGCTGTTGCCTCAAACTCTATTTTTTGGTGTGCTAGTAACTTAACTAGTGGAGTATCAGGATAAACTGGAACAATTTTTGGGTCGGTTGATTTTATGTCCTTTGCATAAACTGTTTTTGGACCTTCAGCTTTTAATACCATTTTAAGTTGGCATTTTGCACAACCTACACCTTTACATGAACATTCTTCAGGCAAATTATACATCTTCAAATCTGTCTTAAGTGGCAAAAGACCTAATCTCAAGGCAAGCATTTCATCATATAACACTGAATCATTTTGTCTGAATTCAATATCTTCAATTGCCATTGTAGGAACTTCTGCAAGTATTAGTCTTCTCAAAGTATTAACATAAGCAGAAGTAGTTCCTTCTAGTAAAAATATTAATTTATTCTTTGATTTCTTTAGAGCTGTAATCTTCATTATACCCTTCGACCTCTTCTTCCACCTTTTTTTCTACAGCCTCCATGAGGCATAGGTGTAACATCTTCTATAAAACCAATTCTCAAACCCATTCTCGACAAAGCTCTTATTGCTGCTTGTGCTCCTGGACCTGGACTATTTGGACCATTATGTCCTCCTGGAGCTCTTATTCTTATGTGCAAACCATTAATACCTTTTTCTTTTACTATTTCTGCAAGTTTTTTTGCTGCGTTCATTGCTGCAGTAGGACTAGATTCTAATCTGTCTGACCTAACTACTTGACCACCAGAAACTCTAGCAATAGATTCTGAACCAGTAATGTCTGTAACATGAAGTATAGTATTATTATATGAAGCCAAAATATGACAAACACCCCACCTTATATTTTGTTGCGGTCGAGGTCTTCTAGTATCTGTTCTTTGAATTGCCATTTTTATTCTTCCTTCTTCTTTTCAACAGAAGGTTCTTCTGCTTTAATCTCTTTAACAGGATTCTTTTTTTCTTCTTTAACAACAGGTTTTGTTTTTTCTTTTACAACAGGATCCTTTTTTCCTTCTTTTTTAGAAGTAGATTCTTTTTTTTCTTCTACAGAAGGAGTTTCTTCTTTTTTAGATTTGATATTAGTATTATTAACTTCTTTAGGCTTTGATTTTATATCCTTCTGAATTTCATTAGCTTCCTTTTTCAAAATAACTTTTGTTTTCTTATCAATAGCTTTCCTTTCAGGATGATCTTCACTATAAAGGCTTGAAGAAACTGTAAAATTAATAAACCCTTCTTCTTTTATAGGAACAAGATATCTTGGAGAAGTAATTTTTTTGTCACCAATTAAAACATGCCCATGAATTATAAATTGCCTTGCTTGTTTTTGAGATCTAGCAAGTCCTTTCTTAAATAAGACTGTTTGTAACATTCTATCAAGAACATCTTTTATTTGCAATGAGAAAATAGCATCAAAAGTTTCACTTCCAGCAGTAATTAAACCAAATGATTTAAGTTTATTCATCATTTGTTCTCTCTCTAAATCTGCTTGTGTGCCTTGCATAGCAATAAGCTTCTTTGCTTGGTCTTTATATTTTTTAAGAATAGATGAAAACTTCCACAATTCTTTCTTGTTTTTTAGCTTATATTCTTTAAGAAGTTTAATTTCCTCAACAATTCTAGATTTTTGCCAAGGATGAATAGGGGTTTCATACTTTTTTCTTATTTTTTTAGGATCTCCCATCTTACTTTCTAGACACCCCTTTCTTTTTTAAACCAGGAACTGCCTTACCCTTATTCCTTCTAAAATTTGATTTTGTTCTTTGGCCTCTTACAGGAAGTTTATGCATATGTCTTACACCTTTGTAAGATCTCATTTTAATCATTTCCTTAAGATCACCGTCTACAGCAAAAATTAAGTCAGAACCAACAAGATGTTTATCCTCTCCTGTTTCTTGATCTTTTCTTCTGTTAAGTAACCAAGATGGAGCGCGTGGATTTTGGATTTCTTTTTCCAAAGATTTAATTTCAGCTTCAGTTAAGTCTCCTGCTTTTTTAATTCTATCAACTTTTGCATTTAAACATATCATATTAGCAAACATTATACCAATACCTTTTATCTTTTTTAATGCATAAAGAACTGATTTTTCTCCTTTAACATCTGTATTTGAAATTCTTACTAAGTGTTTGAATTCTGCCATTTTATTTAATTCTTAATTAATATAAATTATTTTTTACCGAGAATTAGCAATCCAACCCTATAATCGCTTGCACTCGGGTATAATCAATTTATCCTAGTGAACTGAGGCTTCTTTATAAATGTTTTGTTTGGTTAAAACATACAATAATCTTTATGATAATTATTAAACCTTTGCATCAATTATATAAATAAAATGAGTTTCTAAAGTAATATGATGCCTGATTATAAAGAGTATATGAAAGAAATTATTAAGTATATTAAGAAAGAGAAACCAGATAAGATAACTCTTAGTAAAAAGAAAATTAAATTGTGTAGCAAGTATCACCTTAGAGAAATGCCTAATGACATAAAAATATTAATGTCTGCACACAAAAAAGATATCGAAGATATAGAAAAATTTCTTTCAATTAAACCAATAAGATCAATAAGTGGTGTTGCAGTTGTTGCGGTTATGACAAAACCATTAAAGTGCCCTGGTACTTGCACATATTGCCCTGGTGGGGTAAATAGTTTTTATGGTGATACACCAAAATCCTATACAGGAAAAGAACCTGCTGCAAGAAGAGCTGCAAGAAATCATTTTGATCCCTATCTTCAAGTATTTAATAGATTAGAACATTACATTGTTTCAGGACACGTTCCTGACAAAGTTGAACTAATAATTATGGGTGCAACCTTTCCTGCATTCGACAAGGAATACCAAGAAGAATTTATTTATTATGTATTTAAGGCAATGAATGATTTCTCTAAATTATTTTATGATAAAAAAGAGGTAATAAATTCTTCTAAATTCAAAAAATTCTATGAACTTCCTGCAGATATCAATGATTCAGACAGAACAAAGAGAATACATGCTAAACTTTTAAAAATAAAATGCCCAATAATAAATGTTATTGGCATCAAAAAACAGAATAAAAATAAAAGAACTCTAGAAGAAGAACAGAAAATTAATGAAACTGCAAAAATAAAATGTGTCGGGCTAACAATTGAAACAAGGCCTGATTATGCAGGCAGAGAAATAGGAAACAATCTTCTTAGATTGGGTACTACCAGAATTGAACTTGGAATACAAAGTGTTTATGAAGATGTTCTAAGGGGAGTAAAAAGAGGACACACAGTTAAACAAAGCATTGAGTCAATTTCTATTCTAAGAGATCTTGGGTTTAAGTTAAATTTTCATATGATGCCTGGGCTTCCAGGAGTTAACAGAAAAAAAGATTTGGCAGGACTTAAAAAATTATTTTCTGACCAAAATTTTAGACCTGATATGTTAAAAATTTATCCTTGTATGGTCATGCCAGGCACAGAGTTATATGAATCATACAAAAATAAAGAATTTAAACCATTAACAACTAAAAAAGCTGCATCTCTGATTGCAGAGTTCAAAAAATTTGTTCCTAGATCTGTAAGAATTATGAGGGTGCAAAGAGATATCCCAAGTAATTTAGTTAGTGCAGGTGTTGATAGAACAAATTTAAGACAATACATAGAAAAAGAATTAAAAAAGAAAAAATTAAAATGCAACTGCATAAGATGCAGAGAAATTAAAAATAATAAAATTACAAATCCAGAGTTAAACATTGAAGAATATGAAGCAAATAATGGAATAGAATTCTTTATATCTATTGACGATAAAAAAACAGATAAAATAATTGGTTTTTGTAGATTAAGATTCCCTGCAAAACAATTAAGGAAAGAATTCACTAAAAGAACTGCAATTGTTAGAGAACTTCATGTTTATGGGAAAACAACTTCTGTTGGTAAAATTGGCAAAAAAGCACAGCACAAAGGATTCGGAACAATCTTACTAAAAACTGCAGAGCTAATCTGTAAAGAGAATGATTATAATAAACTTCTTGTTATCAGTGGTGTGGGGGTTAAAGGATATTATAAAAAATTAGGTTATAAAAAAGAAGGGATTTATATGAGTAAAAAAATCTAAATTTTACTTCTCATGTTTAGAAAATGCTTGATTTCATTTGAAAGCTCACCCAATTTTATGCTTAAATCAGCCATTTCTTTTATGGCCATTTCATTTTTCCTTAAAGAGAAAATAACCTTACCAAGTGTTTGATAAAAACTTTTAACCCAATTCCTGCCATCTTCAACTTTGAAAAGATCTTTATAATCAGCAATAACCGATCCATTAATCTTTATTTTTATCTTACCTTTACCAATCTTGACTTTTTTCCCATTAACATTAACAATTTTCTCAACATAATTATCTGCTTCAATCTCGACATTAACAGTATGTTTATAATACTCAGTTATTTTTGCATCACCGTAAAGTTTTACAGTGATAATTCGTCCTTCAAACCCACCGTTTTTATCCTTGTATAGTAATTCTTTTGGTTTATATCTATTTTTCTTAAACCATTTAATAATGCCCCTATAAACATTATCAAATAAAAATTCTCCTTTAAACTTTACAATTGCAGGACCCGAGGTATTCAAGATCCATTCTGCTTGTGACATAACAAGATTATAGAGTGCACAATATATAAATGTTTTTGTTAGATGATTAAAAATAATCAGAATAAAGCTCTTCTATTACATTTACACTAGATGCCAAATTAACCTTTTTCATAAAAACAGAATTGTTTGTTAAACCTTTCATTAAATAAATTAAATTATTCTTTAACAAAACATATCTTAATTTTTCTTTAACTGCTAAAGAGATTAAGTCTTTTATTATATTTTGTTTTTCTTTTGATAAAATGTGTTTTTTGTTTTTTAAGATTATGTTGGGATCATTTAAAACAGGATTAAATTTAATTGAATTAATTATCCTTTTATTTTTAATTTGTTCAAAGATTAGAGGATTGCTCAGTGCAGCCCTGCCAATCATTATACCATCAGGATTAATCTTTATAATCTCTTTATATTTATCATATGAATCAATGTCTCCATTAATTATTATACTCATTTTAGGAAAATCTTTTTTTATATCTATTAAAGAATCATAGGTGGCAACTTTCTGATAAGAATATTTATTTGGTCTTGCATGAATATAAACTTTATTAATATTTGATTCTTGTAAAATTCTTAGATATTCATTAATCTCAATATTATTTTTATCTGTCCCAAGTCTTAATTTAACACTTGGAATAATATCATGCAACTTAGATTGAACTGCTAATTCCAAACACAATTCTTTCATTAGAACTTTATCTGTTAGTATTCCACCACAAATCTTTTTTTGTAACATAGTAGATTGTGGGCAACCCATATTAAGGTTGATTTCTTTTATGCTAGGGATTAACTCTTTTAGCTTTTTTATTCCTTTAGCTAGCTCTTTCTTATCAGAAGTTCCTATCTGAAATACTGTTTTTTGTAAATCTCCTTTAATAAATTTTAACTTATCTTTCTCAATCTCTGAACCCAACTTATCCAACATAATTAATTCAGAAAACACAAAATCTGCACTATTCTCTAAAAGAATATGTCTATAAACATAATTACTTAAGAGATTCATAGGAGCAAAGTATAGTTTCATAATATTAAGTAAGAAGGTGTTATTTATAAAAATTAAGTTAAGTATACAAAATGCAACACTTATATTTTTAATAGACTAAAAAATTTATAATAATTCTCGCTTTAGAATTTTATGTGCACGATTAAGAATTTTAAATTGTTCTGTGTCTCCTGTAGACATATCAGGATGTGCTTTTTTAGCTAAGTCTTTATATTTCTTAGTTATGAGAGCTAAATCCAAACAATCCTCATCAACACCTAAAAATCTTCGGGCTTCTTTTCGTTCTTCTTCAACTTCATTAGATTCAGAAAAATCAAAAATAAATTGTTCAAATGTTTTTTCGCCTGCAAGAATTTGTTTTACTTCAAACTCAATAATCTTAGAAACAACAAATAAATTTTCAACATAATTATTACCTGAATTATAACTATAATGTAAACGATATCCGTCAAGATACCAAGTAGATGTAGCAGGAAATTTCTTCATTGCAGCAGGTTCAAGTTTCATAAAAATATCATCTTCGGTAACACTAATAGAACGCAGAGTATTTATAATATTATTATAAAATTTCTGTGATCGTCTTATAAATGAATCTTTAATTGCTATTGCATTAAATTCATATCCTTTTATTGTTAATATTGCCATTTTATATAATTACAAAGGAATACTCCTTTGATTATTGGGTGTTTTCAAATCACTAAGAATTTATGCTTTTCGTGAATTGAAAAGTATGGGACCTCAGGGATTTGAACCCTGGACATCTACGTCTTCAGCGTAGCGCTCTCCCAGTCTGAGCTAAGGTCCCAATAAAAAGAGAAAAACTATTGGCTTTTTTCCATGTAAGCGCATTTACCACAAGTCCATCTGTCCTTGTGTTTTGCCATAAAAACTCCAGCACCACACTTAGGACATGTCTTGTTTTTAGAGACTATTTTGTCCCCTTCAAGTTTGTAAGCTTTATGAATTTTATAACCTGGTTTCTTTACTTTCCCTTTTGTTTTTTTATCTTTTCCGCCTTTATTAACCATTATGATCACCTATTATTATTCTTTTTTCTCCTCTACTTTTGGAGTTTCTTTCTTTTCTTTTTCTTTAGGTACTTCCTTTACAGCTTCTTTTGCTGATTTAGCTTCTTCTTTCTTTTCTTCTTTTGGAGCTTCTTCTTTTTTCACTTCAGCAGGTTTTTCTTCTGTAGAAGCTTTTTCTTTCTTTTCAGAAACTTTTACTTCGATTCTTTTTAACAAATATTTTGGTTCGATTCTATCTTTCTTTTCTAAAGAATCGTAAATATGTGCTTCAAAATCTGCAGTATTTGAACCATAAATAGTTTTTATTTCTTTAATAACAATTAAGTTCTTTTCAACTTTTAATTTTTTTGCTAATTCTTCAATTAACCACATTCTAGAAGGTGTTTTTTTACCTGAAAAATGCAATTTCCCGGTTATATTTCTTCTATCAAGTAACTTTTGAACTTCATCAGCGATTATTTTTAATTCCATATTATAAACCTCATTTAATTAATTTTTATTGCATAATCTCCTTTTGATTTTATATCAATTTTTTTTGCAATAAATGATTTACTAGCATCAAGTACATTTATTTGTCCTTGGAAATTATTTGTAAAAGCATTTTTTTTACATATAGGACAAATCAATCCATCAACAACAATCTTACAATTTTTACAAACTTTTTTTTTCATTTTAGCACCTTATTTCTTTTTTGCTTTTTTTACACCACTAAGATCTTCAACAATCCATTCTTTTTTACCAAGACCTTCTTGTCTCATTGTTATTGCAATTTTAGGATTATTAACATCCTTATATGAAACTGCAATAATCTTACCATTACAATCATCATTCACTCTTAATGATCTGTGTGTTTCTTTACCAAGTAATTGCTTATCTTTTGAAAAACTTACGAAATCATTAATCGATTGACTTATGTGAACCATCCCCTCAATTGGGCCCATACTTAAAAATGCACCAAAATCTGTAATATCTTTAATTTTTCCAACCAATACTTCTTGTAATTCTGGTTGAAAAGTCAACAGAGTAAATTCTGTCTCAAAATACGTTGCAGCATCTTCAGGAATTATTATTCCATCCTTGATACTATCAACATCTAATACATCTATTACTAACCCTAACTCTTTTGAGATAAAGCCAGAATATATATTTTTTATTGCCTTAACAATGGATTCTCTGGTGTCATCACCGTACATTGTTGGGGGTAATCTCACATGGTCTTTGACCTTGACTTTATAATACATTTTGAATAACCTCGCCTACTTTAGAAGCAAAACTTTTTTCTTTTGCCTCAAAGCAAAAACCCAAACATTCCTGTTTGTAGCCTTACTTATTAATTCTTTATCTACAGTTGCTATAGCACTATTAAACCCCTGTTTTTGATATTCAAGAGCTTTCCTAAGTATTACATCATCTGTATGCTCGTTGGAACCCTGTTCTATTTTTAAGTTTTTTTGTTTTATAAGTTGCAAGCCTAGCTTAGCCGCAGCTTTCTCTTTTGCGCTTAATTCGCTGCTTATAGCTAAAGTATCTAATTCCGAAATAACATTTTGCAAAATAATCAATTCAACCTGGTCATCTGCATTTTCAACTATTTCTTGAAAAATATCAACTCCAAATCTTCCAGGGATTAATAAAAAATTTGTATCAATTATTACTTTTAAAACCATAACATAAAGTATTTAATTCGTTTTTATAAAGGTATTCAGTATTATTTTAATCAATGAAACATAAATCTTTATAAACAACTAATTTTTCCCCAAGAACATGAAAGCAGTAATAGTAAATTTTAGAAGAAACAGACATACTACCTCTAGTAACCACATGATTGTTGCTATTGAAGGTGTAGACTCAAAAGATAAAGCAGAAAAGTTTGTTGGAAAAGGTGTTACTTTTAACACTGGCAAAAAAGATATAGCTGGAAAGGTTGCAAGCACTCACGGAAACAGCGGTGCAATAAGAGTAATCTTCGAGACTGGAATGCCAGGACAATGCCTTGGAAAAGAAGTTAAAATCAACTGATTCTACACTTAAATATGGTAAATGCTGAAGAAATAACGATAAATATCGGTAAGAATGGTTTATCAGATAATATCTTAAATGAAATAAACGTAGTTCTAAAGAAATACAAAAAAGTTAAAATTAAATTTTTACAGAGTGCTTCTGAAAGAAATAATCTTGATGAAGCTACTAAGCTAATTCTTTCTAAGACTCAAGCAAAAATTCTAAAAAAAATAGGATTTACTATACTTATCTCAAAAACACAATCTTTCTAAAACAACAGAATAGTGGCTGATTAGCATGTTCAGTAGCAAAACATTTAAATACTACCTATAATACAATATTTTATAAAACAAATTTCACTAATATTTATTTGGAGGATTAAAAAAATGAAAAAACTGCTCTCATCTTTAAAAAATAGAATTGAAAAATCAAGATTCAAAGAAAGCGATGAAAACCCTGAAGAATACGTTGAATTAAATACAGATATGGAATCTGAACCTTCATCAAAAATCATTGTTAGACCTTTTAATTTAGAAGATTTCTCAGATGTAAAACCTATCCTTGATTCTTTAAGAGAAGGATACACTATTGCACTTGTTAATATTAAACATTTAAAAGAAAAAGATTTAGTTGAATTAAAAAGAGCAATTAACAAACTAAAGAAAACTTGTGATGCTATTGAAGGAGATATTGCCGGGTTTGGTGATGATTTCCTTATTGTTGCGCCCAGTTTTGCAACAATTTACAGGGCAAATACTGAAAACATAGAATAATTGTTTTTTTTTATTTATTATGATCAGGTGAATTTATGAATATTCTAATATACTACATTTTAATTTCGTTTCTACCACTAATTGCAAACTTTGTAGGGTATATTATAAGCATGTGGTCTGCATATGAATTAGAAGATATAAGCAAATATTTGGATACAGGTATAAGAATAGTTTTCGTATTCATACTAGGCTTTGCATTATCAGAATTAGAATTTACAGGATTTATCATATTAATCGTATTTATACTATATAGTTTAAGTCACTACTTCTGGAAACTTGAAAAACTAAACTTATTGGTTTTTGCAATATTGATAGTTTTAATGCCAAACCCACTTATCTTAACGCTAATATTTATATATTTTATAATCGCAACAACACTTGCATACTATAAGCTACATAAAACAAAAGAAACAAAATTTGTTATGTATCCAATGCACGCAGTACATTTTATGAAGAAATATTGGGTTTACTATTTATTTATATTGATAGTTTTAATATTGATGTTCTATATTATATTAGTAATTTAATTTATATTAAAGAATTATTCTTTTTTACAAACAAAGAAACAGTGATCTTTCTCATAAGGGTCTAATTCTCTATAATCAACAATTTCTGTGTGTTTTTCAAGTTTTTCTCTTGCCATTTTGAAAATGTGCTTTGGCTTTTTTGTTACATCAACACTCCTTGCTTTTAATGCAAGTAATGCAAAGCCACCTTTCTTTAGAAATCTAAAATTTTTCAAAAATATATCAACTTGTTCTCGTTGTGCAATATCCATAAAAATTACATCAACTTCAGGAACCAAATCCTCATAATCTTCTGGTTTATTAGCATCTGCAATTATTGGAACCATATTCTCTCTTTTTTGGCACAAAAGATAAAGATCCCTAACAACTCTTGGTGCAAAATCTAAACAAAATACAAACCCTGTTTTACCAACCATATCACTAACGTAAGAAGGAGTAAATCCATGGCTTGCACCAAGATATAGGACTTTTGATCCCTCGCTTATTCCTAGTTGAGAAACTTTTAATGCAATTGCAGATCCCAATTTAGATCGCCTATAATCCCAATTTCTCATTTCAACTAATTTGCCGTCTATGTTTTTAGTAAACACTCTTTCTCCGAAAAAAGTTATTCCAGGAGTTAGGTTTTCAGTGAATAGATCAACGTTTCTTCTTTTGATATCCATGTAAGTGTTAGGAAATTTAATTGATGTAAATTGCTCTCTAAGATTTTCTTTTACAGGACTTTTAGAGAATTCTCTTCGATTGTTTCCGAATGCAGATTTTCCTTTTCGATCATTATTAAATTTTCTGTCTCCACCGAATCTTTTTTCACCAGCAGGTTTTCTATCTCTATCAAAAGGTTTCTTATCTCTACTAAATCTGCCGCTACCGCCGCCACGTTTTCGATCGCTGCTAAAACCTCTACCTTGAGGTTTACTATTCTTTCTCTGTTCCTGATATTCTTTAAAACTCATTTTAATTTCTTTTCTAGTTGTTCTAGAAGCTTATCTCCTATAAATTCCCCTTTAAAATAATCAACTTTTGCTGCAATACTTACTTTTGCTGCAAGCATTCTTGCATATCTTCCCTTGTCTTTTGGTTTAGCATTTGCAACAAGTGGGTGTGTTATTAAAAAACCATACTTAGGACATTTTGCACCGGTTTTCAAGTGTCTGAATAGTGCAACTTCTGCCCCAAGCATTTGAATTGTAGATGCAGGGAATATTGCTAGATGTTTTAATGAACCTGCAATCAGCATAAGTTTTGCACTTATCATTGTGCCCAAAATGTGTTTGACATTGGGCATATATTTTACTAGTATAGATTCTAAGTATTCTTCAGTTTTATCTCTTAGATCAAACAGAGAAACAATTTGTTTTGCAAGAGCAACTATTGGTTCAACATTTTTCTTTTCTAATTCTGCACCAATTGTCTTTTCTAATTTTAGATCACTCATTAATTCTTTTTTTGTTTTACTTGAAATAAGTCTTGCAAAAGTCTTATTATCATTAATAGCACCATAAAGTTCAGGTAAATATAAACCTGCATGTTCATTTAATCTTCTGGATAACATATTAACCAACTTATCTATTTCATTTATTTCAGAAATAGCTTGCACAAGGAAATTGTCTTGATTAACAGAAACCCTTAGCTTTTCAGCTGTAAGTTGAAAACATTTCTTTCTGTATTCTTCCCTGTTTGCATCAAAATTCTTTAACATAAAGCATACGAAACAAAGACCATTTTAAAAGGTGTTGGTTAAATAAGCACATTCACTGCACCTATAACAACCAATGTAATTATTAGATATATCAGTGGCCTCGAGATATAAACTGAATATTCAGGTTTTCTATCACCCTTCTTTTTTGCTGATTCAATCATAAATAAGACTAAAACTAATTGTATAGTACAAAATATTGCACCAACAATATTTAATATCATAGAAAAAGATGCAAACTCTTTTACAACAAAAAATAAGGCTAAAGGAATAATAGCTGCAAGCAAAAATGAAACTCTGTTAGAAACTCTAAAATCATAATTAAATATCTCCTTTGTTGCTAAACTAATTGGCAAAGCAGAAGTAAATAAAGCAAAAAGTGCAAAGAGACTTCCTATTAGAAAGATTGCAGGACCAAACAAAGAAGTTAAACCTAAAACAGCTACTTCAGTAGTTCCAGAACCAGTTACCCCAACAGTTATAATTGAAAAAAAGGCGTATATCAAAGCAATAATAATGGTCCCAGTTATTATAGCCTTTTTCATACTCTTCTTATTTTTTTCTAATTCTTCACTCATTTCAGGTATTGCAGCAATACCATAAAATGCAAACATCAAAACTCCGTATGGGACGAGCAAGTTTTTTGCAGAGAAAACATTAATATTTGCTAGCGACATTTTTGGAACCAACAAAATAATTAAAAAAATTACGAAAATGAGTATAATTAAGGATGCACCTAATTCCGATTCTTCTATAACTTTCAAACCAAAAGAGAGTGTAACTGCAAAGATTAAGAAAAAGATTATACTACCAAATATTTCTGAGATTCCAAATAGTTGAGCAAAGACTTTTCCTGCTGCAAGAATGTATGCTGCCATTATAAGATAAAATATTATGAGTGCAGATATCATCATGATTAATTTTGCTTTTTTGCCAAGATATTTATCTGCATATCCTGTTAGTTGATGTTTTTGATTTGTTCTTAGAACAACTTCACCAAAACCGAGATTTAAATAGAGCATAATTAAAGCAATTATTGTTAGAACAATTATTCCTGTTATAACACCTGCCTTTGCAAAAACATATGGTATTCCTAAAATTCCTGCACCAATTGTGCAGCCGACCAAAGTTGCAACTGACTCATAAAAACTCACCTTCATAAACCTAATCTCTTATCATAATTTTAAAAGGTTGTTATTTTAACAATAACTTTTTAAACTTCTTAACTAATAAAAGTATAATTATACTAATAGAGGTGCTCTTATGAATAATAAAAAATCTCAAGCAGGAATAGAATTTCTATCAACTTATGGTTGGACTATTCTAGTTATTGTATTAATGATTGGAATTATGACATATTTTTCAATGGACCTTGAGGATAGTGCACCAGAACAATTTATTTTAGGAGATGTAAATATTGAACATTTTGCACTGTCTGAACCATCAGACACCACTCATGGTTTTGGTTTTCAAGTATACAGTGGAACTTTTGGAAAATTAATTTTTAATTTTCAAAATCCGGAGTTAGATGAAATAATTCTTAATAACCTCTCTTTTACAGTAGACAATTCTGAACTCGTAGTTGAATGCCTTCCTTTAGGTAGTATACTACCAGGTCAAAGTCAAGATATAGAATGTTGGTTATGTAAAAACGATGGAGGATCTAGTTGTACTGATTTTCTTAGCCAAAACACAAAAACTAAAATTGTACTTGAAATAAAATATAAGATTGCAGATAAAACATTCACAAAAGTTTCATCTGGTTCAATTTATGCTCAAGCTACAGAAACAACTACAACTACACCAGCACCTCAAGACGAGTGTAATAATTTCTTGCATGATGATACAGATGGAAAAATGGATCAAGAGGATTATTCTTGTCATTGTGGAAGTCTTGAATCAGAGACAAAACAATGTGGATATGATAAAGCATGTTATATGATTGATGGAGATGATTGTGCTCCTACTCTCTTATGTGATGAATATTGGTTGACTACACCAAGTCAAACTCGAAACATAGGTATTTGTAAATATGATTCTACTGCTGCAGTAGAATGTAGAGACAATGACAATTGTGCAAGAGATAGTGGATTTACTTGTATAGGCACAGGTAATAGCTGTTCACGTTTAATACGATTTATGGATCGTGGTTGTGATACTGGTGATGATGAAGATTGTGAAGGAGCATATATTTGTGATTCAGTAAATTTTTGTAAAATTGCGCTAGGAGACCCTTGTAGAACTAACGATCAATGCGCAGAAGGGACTACTTGTAGTATAGCATTACCACAAACCTGTATTCCAATTATAGTTACACCATAATCATATTTTGTTAGAGAAGCTCCAAACCTTAAAGAACCCAGTCTGGTGTTATAAAACCACTAGTCCTAACTTATTTTACGAATTGGGGAAGAATTTGTGTTTGTGAAAACGGATTCACCGCGACACCATAATCTATAACATTTTTAATTCTTTTGTTATTTTATCTATTTTTTCAGAATCATCTGGACCAATAGCTGCACAAGTTACTGTCGGACCTTTAAAGACAGTTTTTCCTGCATCAGTTATAGTAGCTGTTTGTAAACCTGATTCTTGTGCTTTATTTACATAGAAATTTAATTCTTCTAGATCTTTTACTTTAAGACAAACTTTCTTCATACCAATAGATTTCCATAATTTAATTTTCTTTTTTCTAGAACTAAGCACTGCATCAACACTCGCGTGTGCAACTTGAGCTGCAAGTTTACCTTTCGGCATCTTCAAATCTGCCCTTACAAGAATTACTTGTTTAATATCAAAAAGTTTTACAAACATTACAAAACCACCAATTCGTATAATATTTTCACAATAAAAATCACTGATAAAAGAATGATAAACCAATTTTCTACCATAAAGGGTATGCCAATATTAAACAAAGCATGACCATTTCTTAATGCAATTAACGCCACAACAAAAGTACAGAAAAACAATATTAATAATGATAACAACGAAATTATTAATTTCTCTTTGTTCTTATTCAAAACAAATAAATCATATTTTACTTCCATTTTAAAATCTCCTTACGTTTAACTCACACCCCTATTTTATATTAAATGTAATAATCTTATAAAAACTTTATGCTAATTAACGAATTTCTTGATTTTAACGAATATCCTTCGAAATAAACCAGCTAAGCTATTTAACCGTAAAGAATCATACATTTTTTATGAATAATCAAGCAATTGAAATTAAGAAAACAGATCTAAATTATAAAGATATATACTCAGGCAACATTCATTCTTGGTTTCCTAATCTAAGAAAAGAAAGAACAGAAGAATTTATAGAATTCATTAATGGAATTGTTGCAATTAGAAAAAAATTATATGAAACAAAAAAACCAATATGCTTGATTGATCCATTATCAACTTATGCAAGCGCATTACTTTTTACTAAAGCAGATATTGATACAAAACAATTGTTTTATTTTAATATATACGAAGGACAAAGAGAAAAAGACAAGACTTCAACTACCTTAGTAGACAAAATAAGAAACTCTTTCATAAGAACAATAAAAAACGACCCACTTGATATTGAACAAAGAATTGATTCATTTTATTCAAGTATTACATCATTCTCAAAATTAGAATTAGAAAAATTAGAAGATAACACAAGAATAGAAATAACATATAAGAACAAAATTGTTATTTATCCTCAATTAGAACAAACCATTAAAATTAATCCAACAAGCAAATTTTCTAAATTTAGAGAAGAAAAGGTTGTCGGAAATAAAAATGCAATTAATTCTATAATGACACTGATGAATATACTTAGCTTTTATAATATTGAGAAAAAGGAGAATGCGTTTTTAGATATAATCCCTTTTTCTAAAATAATAACTTTGCTTGGCGCAGCAGGAACAGGCAAAACTATGATAACCACAAAAGCTATTGATTATCTTGCAAATAAATGTGCAGGATTGAATAAACCCTTTATATTTTTACCAGTAAATGCAGACACAAAAAGTGAATATAAAAGTTTATCAGAAAGACAATTAAAGAGAACATTTGATATCGCATATAAAGGAGATGCTATAAACATAATCTTAATTGAAGAAGTTGATACAAAAATATTCTCAAGAAATAATATTGACAATAAAAATTCTGCTGAACAATCATTTACAGGTGCGTTTCTAGAAGCAATCGAAGGAACAGATAAATATCTTGGAAACTTCGGGATTATTATAACCTCAAATAGGCGTACAAATCCCGACAAAGGCATTAAAAGAAGATTTATGGAGAATGTTGTATATGCAACAGGCCTAGAAAAAATAAAGGATCATATAACTGTTTTCAAAAATAAATTAAAAAAAGGAATTGAAAACAATTATGTACAAATTAAGCATTGGAAACAAATTGGTGAACAATCAAAATATAACAAGTTTCAAGGTGGAGACATAAAAAATATTTGTTTAAGAATTAATAAAGGCATAATTTCAAAACTTAACTTTGATAAAATTCACAACAACCCGATAAAAATACTTGAGCAATTAGCAATAATTAAAGATAAAGATATTCTTTATGAAATAAAACAATATAAAGCAGATTCTTTAAAATTCTCAAAAGATTTTCTTAATGAGGCAAAATGAATGGAAAGTATTGATGACTTAATAATGAATGAATGGACAAGCAAGTATATGAACGACAAAAAAAGTATGGCTAAAAGATTTAGGACATTCAATAAAACATATTTTGAGAATAAAATTTTAAAAAATACAGAGAACACTGAGAATACTGAGAAAGATAAATCTAAAATGCCAAATAAAATATTAGCTAGAATATATGAACTACATAATTTTACAAAAAACCTAGAGCAAATTGACTTAACCTCTGATGATAAAATAAAAGCCAAAGAGCTTGATGAATTAATTTTTTATGTTAATAATAATTATAATAATGCATTTAACAAATACGCAGAGGAACAAAAAGATTTATCCATGATTAACCTCAAAGACATCAAAAAAGAACACATATTAAAACTACATAAGAACTTTTACAAAAATCACACCCTTAGTAAAATTAATTTTCTTATAACAGATATGAATTCTACAATTGCATATTTCGAACAAAAAAAGAAATCAAGAAAAAATAGGGAATACAGTTCTGAATTAAAAAAAATAAGAACACAATATGACAATATAAATTTTCTAATTAGCTGCTTAAAAGATCAAAATGATATTGAGGATGATGAATTAAAACAGATAGCAAATAAAGAAAAATTTATGTCAGAGAATATTGGACAAATCTTAACCCTTATTAATAAAGAAGAAAAAATAGAAAAAAGAAATAAAAGATTCTCAGTTGCTGGAAAAACAATAAGCATACTTGCTATAATTGCAGCACTATGGCAAATTGGAAACTTCTCATATGATAATAGAACCCAAATAAAGGAATATTACAATAATAAGATAAAACCAGAAATATATGAATTAAAGGAAAGAACAATAGATAGAATATTATACAAAGATGAATAGCTATTTCTTACTAAAAACAGACCTATTAAATTGATAACTTTTGGTAAGATTTTTCTTTTTAGCAACACCATAATATGCTGCAATCATTAAACCTATTGCTGCAGTAATTGAATCTCTTACCCTTGTCAATAATCCAACACCAAAACCTATTGCAGAGTTAAGACCAATCGTATTAAATAATGCAACTTGTCCTCCTTCAAGTGTTCCCATTGCAAATGGAACAGGTATCAGATATGACGCACCAACAACCGAGAATGTTAAAAATATCTGAAGCATGTTTGCATCAAACCCGAATATAAGCATTGCAAGTTTAAACTCTGCAAACATCAGTCCCCAGGCAATAGCCATAACAAATAATGCTGAAAAAAAATGCCTTTTGTCTTTCTTATAAAATTTAGTTATTAATTTCTCGATATCAATTAACTTTTTAGTTACATTCCCGAATTTTTTTAACTTGTGTAATCTAAAAAACTTATAGATAGTCATAATAAACCCTTTTTCGTTTATTATTTGATATATACCAAAACCTATTAACCCGAGAAATATTATTGAGACTACAACAATAAGAAATTTTAAGTTATCTGGAAGAGCATAATTCAAAACCAAAATAACTGCTCCTACAACAAAAAATAATGCTGAACCACTAAGCTCAAGACTTTTATCAATTATAATTGTTGATAAAGATTCATGAGTTTTAAGACCATAACGTTTAAGCAATGCTGCTCTTACAGGCTCTCCACCAAGTTTTGCACTAGGAGTAATATAACTAACCCCATACCCTGCGAGATAAGATTTTACTAAATAAATAAATTTTATCTTATGTTTTTGCGACAAGAGAATTAAGTTCCATCTAAAAACTGAACAAAGGATTATAAATACAGAAAGTACAAAGTACAGTATAAGATACCAAATATTTGCATTCTTAAGAATATCAAAAAAATCCTGTAAATTAATATTCTTAAATACTAACCAGAAAAGGATTACACCAACAAGTATTGGAATACTTATTTGAAATGCTAATTTAAGTTTTTTATTTAGCGGTTTCTTTTTCATCTTAAATATTATAGAAGCCATCTATTTTGGTTTATAAAGTTTATTGAGAATTTGCATTTACTCCAAGATACAAATTTCGTATAGTGTCATTAGCTACAACATGCGCATATTTATTATGTTGTATCCATGCTTTTGTTTTCTTATACCATTGCAATAAAGAAGAAGTTTTTCTATGTTTCCAATTAAAAAAGTCTCTGTTAGTTTTATTATTACCTGCAATAAACTGTGTTCTTTCATCATCATTCCACACCATAAAAAATGGAACCCTACCTTGTGATAAATAATCAATTATTTTTTTAACATCATCAACATGGCTATCTTTCTTAAAAAGTCCATATTCTTTGGTAAACGCCTTTTTAGGAATTGAAATCACCAAAGTTCTTAATGGCTTAAAACCCAAAAGATTACCTTCATTAGTATATGCCTCCTGATCAGCTGTAGGACAATAATTAGAAGAAGTAACTAAAGCTAAATTCTTAGATTCTTTTGCCTCAAAAACCCCTTTACCACCCAAACCTTCTTTATAACTAATAGGTGACTCTTTCTTTTTTAGAAAATTAATAGTTTCGTCTATTGATTCCCCACGATACTTTCCTCTAGTTGAATGAGTTGTCCTAATATGATCAGGGTGAAAATAGTTCTTATAAGAATTAAGTGACTTTGGAAAATATATATGTATTTCATGCATTTTAATCAAACAAAATTATCCTCTACTTATAAAACTTTCCTAATTAACACCTTTAAAGTAGTAACATACACCCAACCATTAGATTTATAAATAAATCAACTTTCCTTACTCTTAATTAGCTTAGGCTAATGCCAATGATTTGTGATGCTGGAAACAGCGGAATGAGGGACGTATTCTAGTCTCAAATTAACAAGATAAGGTGAAAAAATGGAAGAAGCATATGAAGCTATTGAATTAGCAAAAAAATCAGGAAAAATTTGTAAAGGTGCTAACGAAGTAACTAAAGCACTAGAAAAAGGAAAAGCAAAATTAGTAGTCTATGCAAAAGACGTTTCTCCAGCAGAAATTGTAATGCACCTACCAATACTTGCAAAAGAAAAAAAGGTAATTTGTATTGAAGTAAGTAGCAAACAAGAATTAGGAGCATCAGCAGGATTACCCTTAGGAACAACTGCCGTTGCAATTACCGAAGAAGGAGACGCAAAAGATATGATAAAAATATTATCTACAAAATAGGTGACATAAATGGCAGATAAATCACAACAAATGTCTAAACGACCCGCAAAAGACGATAAAAAAACAGGAGTTCATTTCTCTCACGCAGTTCCAGCAATAGTAGAAGAAGTAATGGGAAGAACTGGAACAAGAGGAGAAGCAATTCAGGTTAGATGTAAAATTCTCGAAGGCAGAGATTCAAACAAAGTTATTAGAAGAAATGTTCGAGGACCAATTCAAAAAGGTGACACTTTAATGCTTAGAGAAACTGAAATTGAAGCAAGAGCATTAAACAAAGCAGGAAGAGGTCATAATTAAAATGGTTAAATGCAGTTTTTGCGGAAAACAAATCACAAAAGGCACTGGTGAAATGTACATTAAAGCAGATGGAAAAATATTCTATTTTTGTTCTAACAAATGTGAAAAAAACCAGATTTCCCTAAAAAGAAAAGGTAGAAACCTAAAATGGACTGAAACTTTTGCAGCTGAGAAAAAGAAAAAACAAAGTTCAGCTAAAAAGAAATAAATCTTTTTTTTATTCAGTTTTTCGGTGCTAATAATTTTTTACAAAATTATTGAGCACTTATTAATTTTAATAGATAAGAGGGTGTAAAAATATGATTGAGAGAACGTTAGTATTACTAAAACCAGACGCAGTTCAAAGGTCTCTTATTGGGGAGATAATAACTAGATTTGAACGTTCAGGTATGAAAATAGTTGCTAGTAAGATGACTATTGCTAATAAGAATATGGCTAGTGACCATTATATTGCTGATGAAGAATATCTTTTAGGAGTAGGTAATAAAGCTAAATCCACTGCGGAGAAAAGAGGAGAACCTGTTACTGAAACTGCTTTAGAGATTGGTACTAAAATTAGAAATATGAATATGGATTACCTAACTATGAGCCCAGTTTTTGCTATAATTTTAGAAGGCCATGATGCAATTGCTCATGTAAGAAAACTTGTTGGTAATACTGAACCGAAGCAAGCTTTCCCTGGGACAATTAGAGGAGACTATTCTTTTGATACATATAAATTAGGTGATGTTTCAAAAAGACCAACACAAAATCTTATTCATGCTTCAGATTCAGTTGAAGCTGCTGAAAGGGAAATAAGTGTTTGGTTTAAACCGGAAGAAATTCATTCTTGGAAAAAAATTGATGAAGCAATTCTCTACAGAGGATTAAACGATAAAAAATAATAATTAAATATAAGGTGATATAAAAATGGCAAAAATGGTTGATCGTGTAACAGAACAGATGAAACATCCTAAGAATATTAGGAATATTGCAATCTGCGCTCATATTGATCACGGAAAAACAACATTTTCAGATAATCTACTTGCAGGTGCAGGAATGATGTCTGAAGATCTAGCAGGGAAAGCTTGCGCTTTAGATTTTCATGATGATGAAGCAGAAAGAGGAATTACAATTGACAGTGCAGCAGTATCTATGGTGCACAAAGTTGGTGATACAGACCACTTAATTAACTTAATTGACACTCCAGGGCACGTTGACTTTGGTGGAGACGTTACTAGAGCAATGAGGGCAGTTGATGGAGCAATTGTTTTATGCTGTGCATCTGAAGGAATTATGCCTCAGACAGAAACAGTTCTAAGACAAGCATTGAGAGAAAGAGTTAAACCGATTCTATTTATTAACAAAGTTGATAGATTAATCAAAGAATTAAAATTAACTCCCGAAGCAATGCAAGAAAGATTTGTAAAAATTATTGCAAGTGTTAATCAATTAATAATGGACATTGCAGAAGATGGTTACGGAGAAAAATGGCAAGTTAATGTTATGGATGGATCAGTTTGTTTTGGTTCAGCATTCCACAATTGGGGATTAAGCGTTGGGTATATGCAGAAAAAAAATATTACTTTCAAAGAAATAATTGAAGCCTATGAAAATGATACATGGAAAGAACTTGGGAAAAAAGCTCCAATACACGAAGTCGTATTAGATGCTGTTATAAGACACCTTCCAAGTCCAATAGATGCAACACCGTATAGAATACCAAAACTATGGCATGGAGATATAGAATCAGAAATGGGAAAATCTCTATCTAATTCGAATCCAAATGGACCATTGAGTTTTGTAGTTATTAAAGTTGTTATTGATCCACAAGCAGGAGAAATCTGTATGGGAAGGCTTTACTCAGGGACTATGAAAAGAGGAGAAACTGCACACTTGAACATTGCAAAGAAAGATGTAAGAATACAACAGGTATATATTTATAATGGAGCAAAAAAAGAAATCGTTGACAATGTTCCTGCAGGAAATATTATTGGTGTTGGAGGATTAAAAGACGCTTATCCTGGCGAAACGGTTACAATCGGAGTACAAGAACCTTTTGAAAAAATAACTCACATCTTTGAGCCAGTTATCACTAAAGCTATTGAAGCAAAGAAACCAAGTGATTTGCCTAAACTAATTGAAGTTTTAATCCAAGTTTCAAAAGAAGATCCAAGTATACACATTGAGATTAATCAGGAAACTGGTGAACACCTAATGAGTGGTATGGGAGAACTTCACCTAGAAATTATTGAAGAGAGAATCAAAAAAGACAAGGGTGTTGAAATTCAAACTTCTCCTCCAATAGTTACTTATAGAGAAGCAATAATGAAAGAAACACCTTCACCAGTTGAAGGAAAATCTCCTAACAAACACAATAAGTTCTATTTCAAAGTTCAACCAATGCCTGAAGAATTGAGAACTGCAATCAAAAGCGGCCTAATTCATGAAGGAAGAATCAAGAAAAAGGATCCAGCTATGTGGGAGGCACTTACTGATGCTGATATGGACGCAAAAACAACTAGAAAAGTTAGAGACATCTTTAATGGAAACATGTTGATTGATGGAACCAGAGGGATTGTTCATATTGGAGAAATTATTGAAATGGTTATGGATATGTTTGAAGATGTAATGAAAGCAGGACCTCTTGCAAGAGAACCTTGCGTTAATGTAATGGTTACATTGGACGATGTAAAACTTCACGAAGATGCAATCCATAGAGGCCCGGCACAGGTTTATCCTGCTGTTAGAGAAGGTATCAGAGGAGCAATGGATCAATCAAGACCATTACTATTTGAGCCCCTGCAAACTCTTCGATTTGAAGCACCTGTAGAATACATGGGAGAAATCTCTAAGTTAATTTCTAACAAGAGAGGACAACTTTTAGATATGCAACAAGAAGGAGTAAGTGTAACTGTTATTGGTAAAATGCCTGTAGGAGAAATGTTTGGTTTAGCTTCAGAACTTCGAAGTGCAACTGGTGGAAGAGGATCTTCATCTCTAGTTGATCAGGCATTTGAAAAACTTCCAGAAGAATTACAAACTAAAATTGTTGGACAAATCAGATCAAGAAAAGGTCTAAATGTAAAAGAGTAATTATTCTTTTTCTTTTTTTATTATTTATAATTATGTTCAAGCACTAATAAACCTTAAGACTTACAACTTATCTAATTCTTCTTTTGCAACCTTCAAGAAATCTTCTTCTTTATCAATAGGAATCATTGCGCCTGCTGCATGCTTATGCCCTCCTGCTTCACCACAACCAAGCTTCTCAATCATTTTAGTCACCATTTCCTGCAGGTCAATATCTTCGTTATTACCAACAACACGCATAGAAATCTTAATTATCTTTTCAGGAATATTATGAGCAAAACTAAGAACATAATAATCTTTAGAAAACCTATTATTCATTGTCAAAATAGATGCAACAGTTCCTATTATTGTGTACATGATATTATTTTGTGCATTGATAATCATGTATTTATCTGTTTGAATAATTGCATTAGTATTATATTTTAATTGTTTTTCTATCCAGTTCATTCCATGAACAATTTCAATCTTGTAATCTTTATGTATTTGTTTTGCTTCAAGCTTAAATTCTGGCTCATTGAGACAAGCATAAACTCCTGTCTTTGCTTGATCCATTCTTCCACAAGCGTTTAATATTGTGGAGAACTCCTTTGCATCTTTGAAAGTTCCATTATCCTCGTCAACCAACTCATAGGTTGTTGTAAAAACTTTTTCATAATCAGTTAAACCTGCTTGAATTCTTTTTACAATAATGTGTTCTGCAAGCCTACTCTTCTCTTTTTCGGTTAAATCAACAAAAGTTTTTAGATCTTCATTGTCTTTAACAGGATTAATCTCTAATTGTCTAAGAAAAAAAACTATTGCTTTCTGATCACCAGTTATTCCTGGAATATTAAGGTCAGAACTATACTCAAGAAGTTTTACAAGCGGTCTTGTTTGTTTTCCAAAAAGGTTTAGTTCTTGTTTTATCTTAATCTTTTTTTGCTGAATCGCAATATCTAGAATAATATTATTTAAGCCTGTGAAACCACCATTTAATTCCTGCACGTCTCCAACCGCACCAATTAGAGCAATGTGCGCAAAATCATAATTCTTTTGATTTAACAATCCTGCAAAAAAGAACACTGTTCCACTTCCAGAAATATGCGCAGAACCATCTATCCCAACAAGATGAGGATTAACGTGAACAATATTGGATTCTGCCTCTTCCTGAGGAGTATGGTGATCAAAAATTATAATCCTTTTATTTTTTAAATGAGAATTAATACTTTTTAATTGACTAGAACCCAAATCTGTAATAATATAATAAGTGAAATCTTCCTTTGCAAGTTCTTGACACACCTCATCTGTTAACTGTGAGTAAATAGTTAGATTATATTTTCTATTTTCATTATTTAATGCATTTAACATTCCTGCTGCAGAAGTTATTCCGTCTGCATCAAGATGACTTATTATTCTAATAGTCTCATTTTCAGGAATTTGCCTAAAGAAAGCTATTGCTTTATCCACCATTTTAATGAAATTATTGTATTGCTCTTCAGAAACAGGATTGATACTTTCAAAGTTAATTGAACCGTTATCTCTTAAATTTATCATAAATTCTAGTGACAACAAAGGGTTTATAAATTTGATTATTGAACCATAGAAAGGTATATATAGTATTATGCTTGATGAAAATAAAAGGACTTCTTAGTAAAAAGTCCATTTTAAATAAAAGAGAGTGTGGGTTATTTATAATTAAAATGAAAGGAAAATTTATATCATTTGAAGGTATTGAAGGCTGTGGAAAATCTACACAATCAAAATTATTAGCAGCATATCTAAAAGAGAATAAATCTCTCAACATAAGATCTACAAGAGAACCTGGGGGACCAAAAATATCTGAGCAAATAAGAAATATTCTTTTATCAATAGAGAATGAAGAGATGCTACCTAGAACTGAAGCATTATTGTATGCCGCAGCAAGATCACAACATACTGGTGAGTGGATTATTCCAGAATTAAGAAGGGGAATTTGGGTTATATCAGACAGATATTTTGATTCTACAACAGCATATCAAGGTGATGCAAGAGGTCTTAGTATAAAATCGCTTGAAATGCTAACAAATTTTGCAACTTACAATACTAAACCAGATTTAACAATACTTGTTGATTTACCAGCAGAAATAGGCCTTAGCAGAATAAATCCTGGTGAAGCAGACAGAATTGAAAAAGAAGCCATAGAATTTCACAGAAAAGTAAGAAAGGGATTTCTTCGGATTGCAAATGAAGAACCAGAAAGAATTTATGTTGTTGATGGAAAACTAGGAATTGAAGAAATTCATAAAAAAATTATCAAAGAAGTGAATAGAAGATATTTCTAAAACCTTATAAATAATAACTGCATTCTCTAGTCTGTGACACAAGAACTTATTCAAGAGGGTGCAGAAGCTAAAATCTTTAAAAAGATAGAGGGTAATGTAACCACAATTATCAAACAGAGAATTAATAAAAAGTATAGAATTGAAGCTATTAATAAACTTTTAATTCCTCCTAGAACTCGGAGAGAGGTTAAAGTAATAACTAAGTTGAAAGAACTAAAAATAAATGTTCCAGAAATAATCTCCACAAACAAGAAAGATATTATTGAGATGGAGTTTATAGAAGGAAATAAAATAAGAGATATCTTAGACAACCAAATTAACATAGCAGAAGAAATAGGCACAACTCTTGCACTCATGCATGACAACAACATAGTTCATGGCGATTTAACAACATCCAATATGATTTTTAATAACAAACTATACTTTATAGATTTTGGACTAAGTCTATTCTCACAAAAATTAGAAGATAAAGCAGTCGACATTCACTTATTTAAACAGGCATTAGAAAGCAAACATCATAAAATATATGAACAAGCTTACAAATTATTTATTAAAGGTTACAAAAAGAGCAAAAATTATAAAGAGGTGGCTGAAAGATTAAAAAAGGTTGAGAGTAGAGGAAGAAATATTAATAAATAGGCCACAAAATGAGAAAAAAAATAATAATTACAATTTTAATATTCATTATATTACTAGCATCTTCTGCTTATGCCACCACCTCACACATCTATCTTCTTAGTGTAGCAGATATTGAAAACGAAACTCAAGGCAGAATTGCAGATCTCAATCTAGAGATTACACCAGGAAAAGGGAGAGTTTTTTTTCAATCTTATCCCCTTAGTCAAATTGATACACAAATAAGTACAAGATTTGCAAAACAATATGCCTGTAACTTCTTAGATATTGATTGTTCTAACTTAGATTTCTTTTACACAATATCATCAACTGGAGCACTTGTTGGAGGACCAAGTGCAGGCGCAGCAATTACTGTACTTACTATTGCAACTTTAGATAATGTAAATATAAGACAAGATGTTATAATGACAGGGACGATTAATTCAGCTGGGATGATTGGGCCTGTTGGAGGAACAAAAGCTAAGATTGAAGCAGCAGAAACAAACGGTTTTATAAAAGTTTTAATACCAAAATGGTCAAATCTTGATGAAGAAAAAAATAATTTTAGTCTCTTAATTAATGATACAGATGAGAACTTTACTACAGCAAACTATAATATAAACAGTTACTTAAGCATCAATCCAGTTGAAATAATAAGTGTTAATCACATAACAGAAGCATTATATCATTTTACAGATAAGAATTATTCAAAAAACAAAAAATTCGAAACACCTGATAAATATCAGAATACTATGGATAGATTCTCAGAATTACTATGCAACAAAACAGAAAAATTACAAAAAGAAGCTAACTTATCATTAAAAGATATAAATTATAGTTCTGAAAGTGGAAAAATAGATCAACTTGTCAATTCACTAATAGCAAACTTTACAAATAATACTTTTGATGAATACACTGCAACCAGAAGGCTTGTTGATGCATATACAAACTATAATAACTCTAGAAATGCACTAAATTTAAATAAATCTTATTCAGGTGCAAGCTTTTGTTTCGCAACAAACGTTATTTTAAGAGAAATAATCTTAGCATCAGAAGACAATGAATCATTAAATAGAATAAATAATGAAACAACTCAAGAAGTTGCAAATTTTGTAGAAGAAATAAAAAATCGGGAAATAGATTCTATTATAAAATTGCAAACTAAACAAATTGTTCTTGAAAGATTATCTGATGCAGAAAAATTATTAGAAGGTGAACAAACGCCTGCTAATCTTGGTTATGCAATAGAGCGTTTGTATAGTGCAAGAGTTTGGTATGAATTCTTTGATATTGAAACAAAAAAAGAAAAAATTGACAAGGAACTATTGGATAATATTTGTAAAACAAAAATAATGGAAACACAAGAAAGAATTACATATCTTTCAACAATAATTCCAAACGGTTTTTCTGATCTCAAAGACAGTGTGTCTGAGGCAGATGATCTTCTTGAAAATGGAAATCCTGAAGCATGCATCTATATCGCATCATTAGCAAAAGCTCAAGCAAATATGGTTTTAACAACTGCATATTTACATGAAATAAATATGACTGAATTTTTTTATGATAAAAAAGAAATTGTTAGTAATTTAATTGCCAGTGAACTTAATCAAGATGTATTCCCAATTGCAGGCTTAAGTTATCTTGAATATTCTGAATCGCTAAAAGATTTAGATCTAACATCTGCATTACTCTACCTCGAGTATGCATCTGAACTTAGCAATCTTAGAATGTATTTTCCTAAAAATAACAAATTTAATACTATAAGATTTTATTTTGAGAATACAACTAATATATTTATAAGCTTAGTAACAGGAATAATATTTGCATTTTTAATATTACTAACACATAAATTATTTAACAGAGCCAAAAAAAATTAAGTTGTTAATAACTTTTGCCTAAGCTCCAGAAGTTTTCTGCCTTTATCTTCACCTTGTTCTAAGTATAGTTCAACTTTCTTATCATGAACAACCCTCATAGCAATATCTATAAAAGACCCCAACTTACGAGTATTCTTGATGTTCTTAAGATATGGGATCACAATCTTAAAATCGGCTTGCTTATTTATAGATTCACCTAAATAAAGGTTTAATAACCCTATCAATACCTCTTTTAATTTATCATCAACCTTATCATCTTTAGAATTTTTGTTCTTAAGATATACACCAGAATAATTTAGCAATGATTTTAAACCTAAAAAATTTAATATTTCATTTGAATCTTTTGAAAGCAACTCGCTTGATTCTTCAAGAACATACATTATATCATCAATATTTAACTTATTTGAAATATGCTCAAGTATAAGTCTTTGATCTTTTATATAAATATCAAACAAAACAAATGATCCCAAAAAAAGATCATCAACAAACCCTGTTCCTTCTTTGATAGTATCGGCGATTACATCATTTGATAATGCAAAATAAGCTAATGCACAATTTATTTCATGTTTTATTACCCAATCAGACCTAGGACTTTTCTGTATCCCATATAGAATCTTAAAAATAGGTAATGCAAATTTTAATATTCCCCTATACTTTGAGCTCATATCAATCTTTCCTAGTTTAGTTTCATAATCTACAAACACATCTTCTATACTTAATTCATTAAAAGGAACTTCCTTAAGCGTTGACCTATACTCTTTGATTGTCTTCTCAACATCAAAAAATAATTCTTCAACAGTTATTAAATTATCCAAAACGCTCTTACCCACTTTCTTCGATTTAAGCAACTCATCATATAAGAATGCAATAACACCTAATAATTCTTGACCCATAACTAGAGAAAATTCTTTATCATGTAGATTAATCTTATTTAATGAATCATAACCAACTTCTTTTTTTATTAATTCAATCTTATTCCCAAGAATTGTTTCGCACTCATGCAAGTTCTCTGATAGAAATTGATCAACACTTTCTTTAATATACTCAGAGAAAAAACTCATAAGTATTTCTTTTCGATATTTTCTAAGATCATTAATAATTAACAAACAAACATATAAATCATCAACAAAACTTTTTTCTTCTAAAACATTATCTGGTACAACATCTTCAGGTATAATAAAATATGATAGAGCCACATTAACATAAATCTTTGTTTTCCAATCAGATTTGCCACTAAGAGAAATCCTAACTAAAATTTTATATAATAAGTTTAATTTATTACGAATACCTTGATCAACCATATGAATCATCCACTAAATACTTAATCTATTCTATATAAAGAAGGGTAATTTAAAAGTTTTGTCGTAAAAAAAATAAGAAATAAACTACTTTTTAACTAATTCTTCAAGAATGGCTGCAAAAGCTTGTCTTGTTATAAGAACGCCGATAGTTACTCCGGCCATAGTTGTTAAAGCAAAACCTTTAACTAATCCTGCACCTGCAAAATACAAAGGAAGCATTGCTACCATTGTAGTAGAGTATGCAGCAATAATTATGAATAAAGCTTTTTTGAATCTTTGTTTCCAAGTAAGATGTGATTCTCCAATAGCATTCTTCATTGTTTCGTCTGTTATAACTATTTGGTCATCTACACCTGTTCCGACAGCAATTAAGATACCTGCGATTGCAGCAATATCAAGATTCCATCCTACAAGTGAAGCAAACCCTAACAAAATAAATACTTCTGAAAGCATTGTTATAATAACAGGGATTGAAACTTTAAGATTTCTATATCTAATAAAGATTACAAGTGAAACACCTATAATTGCAAGTAACCCTACTAACATAATATTCTTAATAAATTGTTCACCAAGAGTTGGACTAATAGTATCAGTTTTTACAATATTGATTTTAACAGGAAGACTTCCAGTTGTTAGAACAGTTTGAAGTTTTTTCATGCTAACAATTGCATCGTTTGCAGCAGATTGTTCATCTATGCCACTTCCAGAACCACTAATCATTATCTCTGTTACAGCATTACCACCAAGTTCAGCACCAATTCTTAATTCATCAACAAACTCATCATCAAGATACAATGTAATTGATTCATTAAGATATTCCCTTCCGTTTTCAACAACAATAGGTAATTCTGCAGTAATATCTGCTTGTTTTTGCGCTGCCTCAGGAGTAAGTGAGATACCAAATCTAAATCTGCAAGTATATAAGTCGTCAGAAACAGGCCCGCAACTTCCGTATTCAAGCCCTGCTTGATCTCCTGCTCTAGCAACATAAGTTATATCTTTACCACCAATAAAAACAACTTCGCCACCGATCTTTGCTTCAAATTTTCCTTGCTGAGAAATAAGATCACGAATCTCTTCACTATTAACTCCTGCAATTTCTACAAGTACATATTGATCGCCAGTTCCGGTAAAACCTTTTACTTCTCTAACAACAATATCTGTTAAACCATAAACATTTAATCTTTGTTTTATATTATCAATAACCAGCTCCATAACATCTGTATCGACATGCTCATCTAACATTAAAAGAACTCTTGTCCCTCCCTGAAGATCAAGACCCTTTTTAAGATTATTACTTGGTGCAGGATAAACACTAAAACCAATATCTGCTGGGCCAAGAACATTCTTTATTGTTTTATTTATAATTTCGGTACGCGTAACATTTACCGTTTCATTAATAGTTTCATTAAAAACTTGTTCTGTGATATCAATAGATTCAGTTTCGTTTAACTCAATAATTTCGTATTCAGGTTGAACTTTTAATCTATAAGTATTATAATCATTAATCAAACAACCAACAACAAAACAGAATTTTCTGTTAACTGTTTTTACACTAATTGATTGGTTAATTTTAAGATCTTTTGTAAAGGTAAAGTAATCCTCTACAGTGTCTATATTTTTATTATTAAGTGCAACAATTACCTCTCTTGCCATTGGCTGAGTAGTTCTTGGGCTTGCAATTCCTGCAACTGCAGCTGCACTATCTTTAGAAATTGTTCTGATTGCAACACCTGTGTTTCCAACAGTTAAGAATTGTATTGCGAATAGAGAAAGAACTAATGCAATGATTAATATAATTACTCTTGTCTTTTTCAATATCCTTTTTGTTACACCATTACTGCCCATTAGATTCACTCTTTACCTTTGGTCTATCTTTTCTTTCTAAGTATAATCTTAGTATACCAACATTTTGTATCCATGTATTAATTATGTCAATAACTAAACCAATTAATAATATTGTAAATATTTGTTTTAATTCTGGTGATTGAGAAATCACGATTCCAACGATAACAGTTATTAAAGTTGTTGCATTCATAGTGATTCCTGTTTTTAGAGCGTCATAAACCCTAGTCATTACACGGCCTTTTTTCTCTCTGATAACCCTTGTAGAAAGAAGAATGTCCGTATCAACAGAGTAACCAATCAGCATTAATAATGCTGCAATACCCGCAGTGCTAAGTTTTATTCCGAAAATATTAATTGCAGCAATTGTTACAACAATATCTGATAAAGCACAAAGTATAACTGCAAGACTTGGACTTGCCTGTTTGAAGATAATAAATACTACAATTGACATAAAGATAAATGCGATTATAATTGCAAGAATTGCATCTTTAAAGAATGAATCCCCTAAACTTGAACCCATTGTTGTAACAGATAAACTATCGCTGTCTTTTATTCCTGGCGAAAGCTTTTCAAGTTCATTTATTATTGCTTCACCATTATCAGTCATATCTGATTCAATATTAAATCCCCTGGCAACACCTGCCTCAGATAAAACCCTTATACTAAATTGATTATCAGGAAGATTTGATTTTAGTTGATCTTCTATTACATCTATATTTATATTACCTGCAACAACAGTAATTGCTGTTCCACCGCTTAAAGAAAATCCTTTGTTTACAAACTCACCTGTTTGTACAACGTTCATAATAATAATAGTTATTGCAATTAATAAAATTGCGAAAGGAATAAAAATTAATTTTTTATATTCATCTTCATATATTCTTTGAAAAAATCCTCTTCCTTTATCTGATGAAATTTTATTTTGTTCAACACTTGCATCAGAAAATTGTTTCTCTTTCAATAATTGCCTTCTTTCTTTTCTATTCATCTTGTTATTTGAATTGTTGTAATATTTTATTTATAAGTTTTATTATTAGAATTCATCTAAATCTTTTAACTTATCAAGATATCCATTTTTTTTCAACCAATTTATTTGTATTGGCCTATATTTAAATAAAATATCCCCTTTTTCATCTCCGCCGAACTCCCAAGGTTCAACAAGAATAGTGTCTCCTTCTCTAACCCATAAATGTCTTTTTAATCTTCCAGGAATTCTACAAACCCTAGTATTGCCATCAATACACCTTACTTTTGCTCTGCTACCACCAAGTCTTTGCTCTAAAATACCTATAACTTCTTTGTCTCTTGGAGTCCTAACTCGGAATACTTCTTCTTCAGAATTGTTACCTTTCTTACCTTTTCTGAAAGGCTTTTTTTTCTTTTTAACAAATGCCATCTAAAAAACAAGAAAAAGAACTGCATTTAAAAATGTTGTTGGTAAAAAGAAGAAATTATTTCTTCTTACTCTTCTTAGGTTTTTTCATCTTCTTTGTGATTGCAAGTTTATGATTGCATTTTTCACAAAAGAAAATTATTGCTTTTGTTCCCATGAAGGATTTTCTTTTAAATGGAACTTGAATTGCGCCATCATTTTTACATTCAGGGCAAGTATATTCAATATTACACATTAATGTTTCTTCATATTCTTCTTTAGGGATAGTATAACCACACTCATTACATTGATATTCTTTTGCTCTTATCTTTGGCCTTCCTGTTTTAGGATCTTTTGGTTTTGCAATTAATCCTTTTTTGCATTTAGGACAAAGCTCTTTAAAAACCCAAGCTCTTGCTTTAAAACCTTCATGTTCTCTGATTGTCATATATAATAATTCATCCATCGATTCTGGTTGTTTTAATTCCATATTACTTACCTCACTATTTTATAACTAAATTTAACCAATATTTTACTATGTAAAACCAGGTTATATATAATCTTTATGTTACCATTATATAATAACTTGAAATCAATTCTTTAAAACAAAAAACCCTGCAATAAACGAGGGAAGTTTTAAACATAAAAACCCAAAAGCTTTTTAAATACTCTCTAATTCCTTCACTTAAATTAATAAATGCAATTTATTTAAAAAAAGCGGAGGCTAGGGTAAATATAAAATGGCAGATAAAAAACCACACATAAACTTAGTATTTATCGGACACGTTGATCACGGTAAATCAACTACAGTCGGAAGATTATTGTTTGATACAGGAAATGTATCAGAACAGCAAATGAGAAAATTCAAAGAGAAAGCAGCAGAGCTAGGAAAATCTGGATTTGAATTCGCATATGTTATGGACAACTTAAAAGAAGAGCAAGAAAGAGGAATTACTATTGATCTTGCACACAAAAAGTTTGAAACTGACAAATACTACTTTACTATTATTGACGCACCAGGACACAAGGACTTTATTAAGAACATGATTACTGGAGCTTCACAAGCTGATGCAGCTGTTGTAGTTGTTGCAGCAAATGATGGTGTAAACGCACAAACTAAAGAACATATTTTCTTATCAAGAACTCTTGGTGTTGGCCAAATTATTATTTCTATTAATAAAATGGATATCAAAGGTGTTGAATATTCTGAAGAAAAATATAATAAAGTTAAGGAAGAAGTTTCTGCTTTGTTAAAGAGTGTTGGGTATAATCCAGAAGAAATCACTTTTGTTGCAGCATCAGCTCAACTTGGAGATAATGTTGCTAAGAAATCTGATAAAATGGATTGGTATAAAGGACCAATTTTATTAGACGCAATTAACAGCTTAAAGGCCCCAGAAAAACCAACTAATTTACCGTTTAGAATGCCTGTTCAAGATGTATACAACATTACAGGTATAGGTGTTGTTCCTGTTGGAAGAGTTGAATCAGGAATCCTAAAACCAGGAGACAAATTAATTGCAATGCCTGGAAGAGAAGGAACTGGTGTTAGTGGTGAATGTAAAACAATCGAAATGCATCATGAACAAATCAAGGAAGCAATTCCTGGAGACAACGTTGGTCTTTCAGTTAGAGGCTTTGGTAAAAAAGACTTAACAAGAGGAGATGTTATTGGACATCCTAATAACCCACCTACTGTTGTTACTGAATTTACTGCACAAATTGTTGTATTAAATCATCCTAGTGTTATGACTGTTGGTTACACACCTGTATTCCATATTCACACAGCACAGGTTGCTTGTCAAATTGTAGCAATTGAGAAAAAACTTAATCCTGCAACTGGAGAAGTTCTTGAAGAAAACCCTGACTTTATTAAGAATGGGGATGCAGCTATTGTTAGAATTAAACCTACTGTAGCATTAGTAATCGAAAAGAAGAACGACATTCCTCCATTATCAAGATTTGCAATCAGAGATTCTGGTGCAACTGTTGCAGCAGGTATGTGTATCGATTTAGTTAAAAAAGATATGACTAAGAAGTAAATTTTTACTTCATTTTTATTTTTTTAAATTCAGAGATTATTAGTCCAATTCTCTGATATTTTATTAAATTTTAGGAAGGAAATAACCATGCAAAAAGCAAGAATAAAACTAGCAAGCACAGATATAGACAAGATAAACTCTGTATGTAAATATATCAAGGATATTGTGGATAAAACTGGAGTTTTGATGAAAGGGCCAATCCCTTTACCAACTAAGAAACTTAAAATTACAACAAGAAAAAGTCCTTGTGGTAATGGTAAAGCAACTTGGGATCGATTCGAAATGAGAGTCTACAAAAGACTTATTGACCTAGGTATTGATGAGAGAACACTAAGATTGGTTATGAGAGTACCGATTCCTGAAGGTTTAAGCATCGAGATTGAAATGATCAACAATTAAAATTTCTTAATTTTTTTTTACAAACTTTTTCTATTTAATTAAACTCTAAATAACTTTGTCTCTTGATATCTATTTGATACTGTAAGCTTTTTAGGCTTAGCTTTGGACTTTTTTAGATTAAGATACATATTTTTATAAGCAAGTTCTTCTGTATTATTATTTAAACTCAAATGTGCAAGAACCAAATTATTTAATTTGCTTGCATTCTCTAATGCTAACAATGAAGCTTGGTGATTACTTAAATGCCCAACATTAGAAGCAATTCTTCGCTTTAAAAATATAGGGTAACGCCCATTCTGTAACATATCTTCATCATGGTTGCTCTCCAGAATAATTGAATCAGCATCTTTAACTGCACCTATGACATTACTACAAGGCTTACCTATATCTGTCAATACTGCGAGAGAATTACTTCCATGAACTATAAAAGAAACAGGATCTTCTGCATCATGACTTTTACTAAATGCGTTTATTTCAAATCCTACTCTCCTAATTGTCTCATTATTCTTTATAAAATTAACTTGATCTTTATCGAGTGTTGTTCTTGCATTCAGAAATGTCTTTTTTGTAATAAATATTTCTGCATCTGTTTTCTTTTTTAGAACATCTAGACCTTTTATGTGGTCTCTATGCTCATGAGTTATAAATATTGAATCAATCTTTCTTGGATTTAATTTTAGATTTTCTAATCTTAAGAATGTTTGTTTGCAAGATATTCCTGCATCTATTAATATTAGTTTCTTGTTTTTTTCAATAACAAAGCAATTTCCTGATGAACCTGATGCTAATGCTGCGAATCTCATTCTTCTCTCCAACTAACAACAACCTCATCTGTTCTTTCATAGGGTTTGACAATACTGTCTGCCATAGATGTAGAAACACCTGCATTCAACATCAATCCACCAGTTAGAGCAATCATTGCTGCATTATCCAGGTTATATTGATTTTCGAGAATATAACACTTTATTCCTCTTTCTTTTGCAAGTATCTTTGCCATTTCTTGTAACCGAGAATTGCATGCAACTCCCCCACCAAGAAGTATCTCTTTTTTGCCTGTGTGAGCAATTGCTCTTTCTGTTACTTCCATGAGCATTGCAAAAACAGTTTCTTGTGCAGAATAACATAAATCTTTTAATTCATATTCTTTTGATTGCAATTTTTGTCGAAGATTGGTTAGTATTCCACCGAATACCAAATCCATTCCTTTAACATTATATGGGAGTTCAATAAAATTATTTGAGCCCTTTGCAAGTTTATCTATCTTTGGTCCTGCAGGAAATCCTAACCCCGCATATCTACCAAAACTATCTAAAAAGTTTCCAATACCCACATCCAAGGTTTCACCAAATATTCTGTATTTATGCTCATCGTAGGCAACTATTTGTGTGTTTGCACCTGAAGCATAAACAAGTATTGGATCTTTTGCACCTAATAGAACTCTTCCAACTTCTAGATGCGCAATACAATGATTAACACCTATTAATTGTTTACTTAATAATAAATGCAAACTTCGTGCAAAGGTTGCACCAATTCTTAGAGCAGGCCCAAGGCCTGGACTTTGAGAAAAAGCTATTGCATCAATATTTTTACTAGAAATATTTGTATCAACTAATGCTTTTTGAAATAAATCTATGAAAACTTTTAGATGATGCTCACCAACTTTAAACGGGATCATTCCACCTTCTTCTGTTGTGTAAGAACCTCTAAGATTGCACAAAACTTTCTTGCCCTGAGTGATTGCAATCCCAAAAGTGTGTGCAGTACTCTCTATTCCTAAAATAATTTTGTCCATAAGAAAGTAAAAGAATTAATTGTTTTTAATACTTTTGCATTAAACATAAGTTATATCAGGAATTTTCGTCGGTTTTACATTTTTACTTCTTAAGACTATAAGAGATCTTTCAAGAGGAGTTAGCATTAAATCTTTAATTTTCTTAGGCATTTTACAATACTCAATTGCAACTTTATTTTTATGTGCATAAATTTTAAAATATGATAATTCATAAGAGGGGTAATAAATATCGGGTAAATACTTGAATCTATTCTTAATTCTTCTCATCCTCTTTAACCAAGTTCCAGTATTTATTAAAACTTTTTTACCAATTTTTTCCAAAGAAACATTGTGAGTGTGTGCAGTTACAAAAATATCAACACCATTTTTCTTAAAAAGTTTTCTCGTATAATCAATAACAGTATTATACTTATTTCTTTTTACACCTTCGTCACCAATTACATGGTATCTTATTAATGCTTTCTTAAAATCTCTTATAAGTAAATATAATGGAACTGAAATCAAAAGCAAGAATATAATTAGAATAATATCTATCGTTATAATAACCATAATCGCTCTTCCAACTAATCCCAATTTAAGTATTGGTCCATATATTGATACTCCTGGAAATACGCCAAACTGTTGTAAAACTAAGAATAGTAATATTAAAAAACTTAATGTCAACATTAAAATAAAAGGTAATAAAAAATATCTTAATAAAGGACTCATTTCTTTGTAAAAATAATTTGAAAACAGCCAATGAGGAACTGCTTCGTCAGGAGTTACTGATTCAACATCTTTTATCCAAGGACGTTTTGCAACTTCTGAAGATTTACCTGCACCTATCAATAATTTTTGAGCTACATGAAATCCCAATGGCTTGTAGTTCTTATCATCAAATGGTATAAAAGATGTTGGTTCATCTTGTTGACTTCCGTGCTCAATCCAAATCTTCTTACCAGCAACACTTCTTATTATATATTGTTTTGATTCTAAATTAATATTATACTTCTTTAGAAGAAATTTATATTTCTTATTACAAACAAGTTCATGATCATGATTACCAGGAATAATGGTTATTTTTATTTTTGCCCCAGTTTTCTTAAACTGATTAAATAATTTTTTATGAGTATTAAGAACATATTTTAATTTATTTGAATTTTCAAGTTTAGATATTTCCCAGAAACCAAAAGTATCTCCTACAATTATTAATTCTACATCTCTTTCTTTTTCTAATTTCTTTAGAAAGATTATTAATTCTGGTTCAAACTCGCATTCATTTAATGGCCCATCACCACCTATGTGTAAGTCACTAATAAAATAGTATTTTTTAGCCATAAGCCAAATATTAGAATTGTCTTTTTTAAAGGTGATGCTTTTAATAGAAATTATAGTTTAAACTTGCTGTTTAGTTATATTTTAACTTCTTTACCATCATATTTAACAGGTAAGGACAATTTAAACTGATAATCTTTATCTTTTATGACCTTACCATCAATGGTAACTAACCCCTTATGAAGAGCATCATAGACATCTCTCTTAAATTTAAATAAACCTGTTCTGAATAAAAATTGATGAATTCTAAGTTTTTTCGACATTTTTTTACCTCGTTTTATTTATTCAAAAGAACTGCTTTAATTCTTCTAACACCTGCTGCAGAACTCTGTTCTTTTTTTATTTTAAATATTCCTAATTTATTTGTATTCTCAACATGTGGGCCAGTACAAATTTCCTTAGAAAAATCTCCAATAGTGTAAACCCAAACTTCATCAGGGTATCTTGCACCAAACTCTGCTTGTACACCAAGCTTAAGAGCATCCATTAACTTCATTTTTTCTTTTGTAATTTCTAAACCTTGAGTTATTACTTTGTTAACAACATGCTCTATCTTTATTATTTCTTCTGGTGTAACTCTTCTTTCAAAATTAAAATCAAACCTTAATCTTTCTGGAGTAATATTAGAACCTTTTTGTTTGATATCATCAGAGAGAATATTTCTTAGAGCTTGATTCAACAAGTGAGTTGCAGTGTGTAGTTTTGTTGTTTCTTCAGAATTATCAGATAATCCGCCCTTAAACTTTTTTTCTGCACCAACTCTTGATAATTCTTGATGTCTCTTGAACTCTTGATTAAATCCTTCCACATCAACCTTAATCTTTTTTTCTTGAGCTAATTCTTCAATCATCTCTATGGGAAAACCATAACTTTGGAATAATAAAAATGCGTTTTTACCGTCAATATCTTTAGTTGCTAACTTTTCAAATTGTTTTAATCCTTTTTCAAGTGTTTTTTCAAATTTGGATTCTTCTTTTCGTAATTCAGTTAGAATAAATTCTTTATTATCTTTTAATTCTGAGTATTCATCTTGATATAATTCGATAATTTTTTCCGCAATTATAGGAGTTATATTATTATCTACAATATTGACTCCCAATAATTTCAGATGCCTTATACTTCTTCTAATTAACCTTCTTAAAACATATCCTTGATCTAAGTTAGAGGGGATTATTGCCTTATGATCTCCGAGAATAAATGTTGCGGCTCTCATGTGATCAGTTATTATTCTTAGTGAATGTAATTGTTCTGAATTTGGTTCCTGAATCTTAGCAATCCCTTGAACTTTATTCATAATAGGTTTTATTGTACTTATTTCATAGACATCAGGTTTATTCTCAAGAATCATTGCAACTCTTTCAAACCCCATTCCAGTATCAACATTTCTTTGTAGTAATGGAACATACTTTCCATCTTTTGTTTTATTATACTGCATAAAGACATCATTCCAAATTTCAACCCAAGTTTCATTTTCAGGATCAAAATCTTTTGGAACTTCTTCTTTTGAATTCCAATAAAACATTTCAGTATCTGGACCACACGGACCTGTTTCTCCTGCAGGCCCCCACCAATTCTCTTTTTTAGGAAGAAAGGCTATTCGATCTTTAGACACTCCTAAAGACAACCAAACATTTGCAGACTCCTCATCTTTTGAAGCATCATTATCTCCTTGGAAACAAGTAAATGCTAATTTTTCTATTGAAAAAACAAGCTCTTTTGTTAAAAATTCAAAACTCATTTCTATTGCTTCTTTCTTGAAATAATCACCAAAGCTCCAATTACCAAGCATCTCAAAGAAAGTTAAGTGACCTTTATCTCCGACATCATCAATATCCCCAGTTCTTATACACTTCTGCACATTAACAATTCTTTTCCCTAACGGGTGTTCTTGCCCAACTAAGAAAGGAACTAAAGGATGCATTCCTGCAGTTGTGAATAATACACTAGGATCATTATCAGGTATTAGTGAAGCAGAATCTATCTTTTTATGATTATTCTTTTCAAAAAACTTGAAATATTTCTCTTTTAACAGCTTTGAACCATTCATTCCACTTAATAGATTGCAGTCATTTATAATATTTGCTGTTAGAATGGGGAATGCACTTTAGTTAGTTAGTGCACACAGATCTCAATTTTATTATTAGAAAAATACCACTTATTGAATAAGTTTATATAAAAACAAGTGAATTAATTATTTATGAATATATATAAGAATCTAGTTGGAGATAAAAATAAAATATTCTCTTCAATAAGAAAAGAGTTTGATACTCACCCAATAATAAAGTTTATTTCAATTGGAGTTTTAATAATAATTTATTTCCTATTTGTTTCTAAATCTCATGGCATAAGAGATGGTTTAATAATTAGCATCACTAGTTGGTCTTTTTTTGTATTTTGCACACCTATTGCAGATGCAGGTATTTTACTAGATTTCCCAATGCGGTTAATCACAGGAATAAAAATGATTTATTCAGAAATAATTGTGTGGATTATTGCTATAAGCATTAATATTTTTGTATTCTTTAATAATCCAAGCATATATGATAAAACAATTTTATTAGCTTTATTCAAACATATTCTTGATACACCTTTCCCATATTGGATTATAATAATTTTATCAGGAATTGGAACTTTTTTATCGATTTACATTGCAGATAACCTAATTGGGGTTAAACATTTAAGAAAAAAACATTCAAGTTTTCTGATAAAACATAAGATTGTTATCTTTGCCTTCATAATAATATTAATCATTATATCTTATGATTTCTTATTAAATAAATTAGGAGTTCACATACCTTTAATCTAATAATTAGATTACTAAAAAAAGCGCAACTAACATATATGCACCCCAATTGCGAGTACACACAAGTCTCAGAAAGGAAAGAATCATTTAAGCACCTAATTAAACATAAAAAGTTATAAACTAATAATGCAAATACTAGGATTATTAATATGGAAGAATTAAAAAATATTCATAAAGTTTCGTTGGAAAAATTTTATAAAATTTTTAATACAACAGAACAAGGATTATCTAGTTTAGAAGCAAATAAAAGATTAGAAAAAATTGGCAAAAACATTCTTGTTACCAAAAAGAAAAATTCTATGATTATTAATTATCTTAAACAGTTTAGCAATTTTTTCGCAATACTATTACTTGTTGGTTCAATACTTGCTTTCTTAGCAAACCATCTTTATCCAGGAGAAGGAAACTTATACATTGGAATTGCATTATTAATAGTTGTTGTTCTTAATGCAACATTTACATTTATTCAAGAATACCAAAGTGAAAAGATTATGGAATCATTTAAGAAAATGCTTCCTTCAGAAGTTTCAGTTCTAAGAGATAATAAACGTGTTAAAATACTTGCAGAAAATCTTGTGCCCGGAGATGTAATTTTTCTTGAAGAAGGGGATAAAATACCTGCAGATGCAAGAATATTGGAATCTAATGGAATGAAAGTTGATCATGCATCAATCACAGGAGAATCCGAACCACAACTAAGAAAAAATATTCCTACCCATAATAATATTCTAGAATCAAGGAATGTATTATTTTCAGGAACTCTTGTTCAAACAGGCAATGGAAAAGCAGTTGTCTATGGAATAGGAATGAATACTCAAATTGGAAAAATTGTAAAACTTACAAAAGAAACAAAGAGTGTTAAATCTCCATTACATAAAGAGATTAATCATTTTATTAAAATTATATCAAGAATAGCAATAATCCTTGGCATAATATTTTTTCTTGTTAGTCTTTTCCTTGGAAATAAAGCAACTGCTAGTTTAGTTTTTGCCATAGGGATTATTGTTGCAAATGTTCCTGAAGGACTATTACCAACTGTTACCCTTTCATTATCAATGGCTGCCAAAAGAATGGCAAAGAAGAAAGCACTAATTAAAAATTTAGAATCAGTTGAAACACTGGGTTCAACCACAATAATTTGCACTGACAAAACAGGAACACTCACAGAAAATAAAATGAGAATAGAAACTATTTTTATGAACACAAAAGAGTTTGGTATTGATGAACCAAACCTAAAAGATAAAATTGGCGTTTCTCATCTTATAGAAACAATGAGTCTTTGCAACAATGCATACATCAATCACAAAGGAGAACATTTTGGTGACCCAACAGAAACAGCTCTCATAAAATTTGCAAACACACAAAACAATGTTGATTCATTAACAAATAAACATAAAAGACTTAGAGAATCTCCTTTTGATTCTAAAACAAAAAGAATGATTACCTATAACAAATACAAAAAGGGTATTCGTGCACATCTTAAAGGTGCGCCAGAAGTTATTTTAGAAAAATGCAATAAAATACGTATTAATCAAAAAGTTAGAAAATTAACGAAAAAAGATAAAACACTAATTATCAATAAATACAAAGAGATTGCATCCAGAGGAGAAAGAGTTCTAGGTTTTGCATATAAAGATATTAAAACAGTTAAAAGCCCTGAAAAAGAATATATATTTACAGGATTAGTTGGAATGATAGATCCTCCTAGAAAAGAAGTTCCTATGGCACTAAAAGATTGTAAAACAGCAGGAATTAAAGTAATTATGATAACCGGGGATCATCCACTAACTGCAGAAGCCATTGCTAGAAAAGTTGGGATAATAAATAAAAATGCAAAATCAAATATTATGCTTGGAGATGAACTTACAAAAATATCTAGTAATAAATTAAAAGCGTTCCTAAAAAAAGATAACATACTTTTTGCAAGAACTGCTCCTGCTCAAAAGCTACAGATTGTAAAAGCTCTACAGGCAATGGGAGAAGTTGTTACAGTTACAGGAGACGGAGTTAATGATGCACCTGCACTGAAGAATGCAGACATGGGTGTAGCAATGGGTGTCATAGGTACAGAAGTTGCAAGAGAAGCAAGTGACATGGTTTTAATGGACGATAATTTTGCCACAATAGTAAGTGCAATTGAAGAGGGCAGAACAATATTTGAAAACATTAAAAAGTTTATAGCATATATATTAACCAGTAATGTTCCTGAGATTTTACCATTTATCGCATTTGTCGCTCTAGGATTACCTCTTCCCTTGACAATCATACTTATTTTAACCATTGATCTGGGAACAGATCTTTTACCTGCTTTAGGATTGGGATCAGAAAAACCAGAAACTGATGTTATGACCAAAAAACCACGATCAAGAAAAGAAAGATTGCTAACTAAAAATTTATTATTTAGATCCTATGGCATAATAGGAGTGATACAAGCCGCAGCAGGATTTGCAACCTACTTCTTTATTCTTTATTCAGGAGGATGGGTCTGGGGCCAAACATTAGCCACAGACAGCCTTTTATACATGAGAGCAATAAGTGGATTCTTTGCAAGCGTAATAATTGCTCAGATTGCAGATGTTCTTATTTGCAGAACCAAAAGAGAATCAATATTCAAAACAGGAATTATTAAAAATAAACTAATACTATTAGGAATACTAACAGAAATATTATTAGTATTCTTTATTGTTTATGTTCCCATAGGAAATAAATTCTTTGGAACAGCACCACTATCATTATTAGAATTAAGCATAAGCATTCCTTTTGCATTATTAATCTTCTTTGGTGATGAACTAAGAAAAAAGCTTATTAGAAACAACAACAAGTTTGTTTTAAAGTATTTAACTTGGTGAAAATAGATACATTTCTTTGTTAGGGATATTATGAACTGAGAACGGTAATACCATTTTGGATAAATCACTTTTTCTATTCTTTAAGTTCTTTTTCTGCTTTGTAACGTTGATATCCTTCTTCATATTTTTGTATTAACATAATATTACCTAATGAACTAGCAGTTCCGGCACTAATTGCAAGATCCATATCATCAGGAGGATTATTCATCAACTCTTGGGGTGTTTTTCCTTTATCTCTATATCTCATATAATAACTCATTCCTTGAGCAAAATCATCTATTTGTAATTCACTTGCAAGTTTGTTCACTGCCTCTACAGGAAATGTAGTACCATAACTAGTTATACTGCCTATCATCATGTTAGAACCACCAGCAATGATCCCATAGCTAGCAAGAGTATCCCTAGCAACTTTTTTATCCATTGACCACCTAATATAAGTATCCATGGTTTGTATAAAATGAGTAGGTTTTTTTATGTCTTTTTTATAATCATCTAAAGTTAATTTTGCTATTAGCCATTTATGTTCTTTATCTGCATCTTTGTAACTAGTATGAAACCAATTAATGGGGTTCAGTCCACTAAAGAAAGTAATATCTTTAAGTTTTTGCCAAGTAGTTGGTTCAAGTAAATGTTGCAATGAAGATTTCCATACTCCTGAACCTCCAAAAACAAGTTGATCATTACTTCTTCTCATTACAGCTATCCGTTTTATTTTTCCATCTACCTTTAGTTCAATAACTTTATATTCATTAGACTTAAGAGTTCTATATACTAATTCCAATTGTTCTTGTTCTTTATTTTCAAGTTTAATCCCTTTGGGTGGAATAAATTTACAGCCACCTTCGACCCGTTTATATCCTTCTTTACATGCACATAAAGTATGTATTTCTTTTGTTTTTGAATCAACAATTTCAGTTTTTATTTTTTCTTGGGGACTACAACCATTAGCATCATAATCATCAAATGTCCAATTTATTACACAATCAATCTTACCTTTATTATCATAAGCAGAACACTCCTCATACTCGATTTCTCCAAAAAAAGTTGCGCCCATCCAATCATTAAAATTGTCAAGTTCAACAAATTCAAAATCGACGATGTCATTGTAAAAATCTTCTAGAAAATTAGTTTCATTATCATCATTGTCAATTTCATCGTAGTAATCATCATAATTTCTATTATCATTATCACTCCCTTCAAAATCTTTTACTAGAACAACAATATCTTCTCCAGGGCACATATCATCTGTATGTATACAAGCATAAAGACATCCAGGACAAGAGGTATACTCCCAATCTCTGTGACATGCTTTATTGGGATCATTAGGTTTTTCATTAATTGAACCTACTGAACCACAGACACAATCTTTGGTATAACTATAATGTGCATCAGCTATTGAATTACAATCACTTTGAACACAACCTACACCACTCATTCTCTGCCACTCATATCCTGGTTTACAATCTTGGGCATTTACTAAACTAGTAAAAAGAATAAAAAATGTTAAAAATATAAAGATTATAGTTTTTTTCATAATAAATGTATTAGGTATTGCTAATTTATAAATAATTTCTTTTTTTGAGTAAAGAGGATGCAACACACATAAGTAGGAATAAAAAAAAAGAAACCTTTATATTCTGTTGACAATTAATTTGAGTTATGAGCACATTTTCAATTAAATATATACTTTTACTTATACTAGTCTTGGTATTAGCAGGTTGTTCTGGATCAAATATCAAAGATGATTTCTGTGGTGTTCATATTAACTATCAATATTGTAAATGTGCATTCCATAATGAATATTGTGATAGTATAGGAATGAGTAAAAGTGAAGCAAAAACCTATGTTTATTCAGAATATGAAACCTGGCTTGACACGCAATTAGAAGAAGATAAATATGGTATTATTGAGAAAGACGGAAACCTTTATCTTAACTCTGAACCTAGAAAAGTATTATCTATTAAAACAGAAGATTTGCCTGTCTGGGCTCGTGGAAAGATTGCTACTGTTGGCGCAACAATTGCAGTAGTTGGGCCACCTGATACAATTATAGAAGGTGACAGTAATGTTCTTCTTGATGGGCTTCCTATTGCAAGAGAAGGAGATGGGACTGCTCAAAGAGGAGAAATTATTGAAGGTTCAGAAAATATATTTGTAAATGGCAAACCTGTAGCACTCATTGGCAGCCAAACAGTAAACCCTATGGTGACTGGAACTGTACCTCATGTAGGTGGACCAATAACTAGTAACACTAACTAAATTAGAACCATCTTCTTTATTAAATATAATTCAAAGATAAAAAATCAGTGAAGAAAAAGTATTATTCTTCAACTTCTACTTTCCCATAATATTTATATGCTATTTCTGGTCGATAAAAATGCATCCAGTCTTGCGAATTTTTCCAGTCTCCACCCCACTTCCAACCTTCCTCTTTGAATATTTTTACAATTTCTGAATCTGCTTGGAGTGTTCCTTTTTTACTTAGATCACGAGGATAATTTGGAGAATTTGGTAAACCTTTTTTGATAAAAGGATTTAGTACAGAATTTATGTCAATAGCTGCTCCAAAAGCATGATCTGAAATCTCGTTACTATTTTCTACAAAACGCCAATCAAATGCTCCGCAATTATTAAGTCTTGAAGATGTATTCCAATTAAACATACTAATTGGAAAAATACTTGTCATAGGGAAATCCGTTTCTAAAAGAATTCTTTTGAAAATTCTCTTTATTGAAGATACTAAATATTTATTGATGATGATTTGACCTGGATATATTTGATTATTAAAACCTCTGTAATCAACATTAACTAGTTCTATTTGATCAATTATTTCTTGAGGTACTTTTTTTTCCCTAAGAGAATCCAAAAACTCTTTTTGAGTCATAAGTCGCGGTTGGATAATAGGTTGTTTGTAGTTTAAAGGATTTTCTAATATTTCTTTTAAGGTACGCGAAGGCCACAATTTCAGTGCTATGTTTTTTGTTTGTAGATCTTTGGTCTTTGATTTTTTAGTAGAATCTTTTAATTTAATTTCTAGTTGTTTAAGTCTCAGATTCATTTCATTCATAATTTTTATCGGAATTGTACGTTTTATAACTTTTTCTATTATATTTTAAGTATAGGATAAATTGTTCTTTCAAAGTAAAAGCTATATATTCATAGAACGGATTTTTTCTTTTTTTAAAAGAAAAATGTGATTTAGACTAATGGAAACTTATGCATTTAATAGTTATTATATTCAACTTCTGGATTACTTAAAATGTAAAAAAAGGAGAAGTTCGTTACACACATATGCTAAGCTTTATAACTAAATGTAGTTTTTGCCACATATAATGAAAAATACAATGTCATTTCAAGATTTGGATTTAATACCTGCACTTCAAAAAGCGCTAACTAAACAGAAATATGTAATACCTACACCTATACAATCAAAAGCTATTCCCGGGTTATTGAAAGGTAACGATTTGATAGGAATTGCACAAACTGGTACTGGTAAAACCGCAGCTTTTGTACTACCTATCCTTCAAAGAATGATTGAAAAATATCCTAGGAAGATTAAAACGTTAGTACTTACTCCTACTAGAGAACTTGCAGCCCAAATTGGAGAAAGTTTTTCTGCATACGGCGAGTTTCTTAAATTTAAACATACAGTGATTTTTGGTGGAGTAGGACAAGGAAAACAAATTCAGGAATTAACTAGAGGAGTAGATATTGTTGTTGCAACACCAGGTAGATTACTAGATTTACTTAATCAAAGAAAACTTACCCTAAGCAATATAGAGTTCTTTGTATTAGATGAAGCAGACAGAATGCTAGATATGGGATTTATCCATGATATTAAAAAAGTAATTTCAAAATTGCCCAATAAAAGACAATCATTATTTTTCTCAGCTACAATGTCTTCAAAAATTAATCAACTTGCAAAAAGCCTACTTAAAAATCCGATTCATGTTGAAGTTGCACCACAAGCAACGACTGTTGAAATTATTAAACAGCATATTTTTTTTGTTGACCAATCTTCAAAAGAAAAACTATTGTTAGAACTTCTAAAACATGAGCATCTTACAAGCATTTTAATTTTCACTCGAACAAAACATAGGGCAAATAAGGTAGCACTATTCCTTAATAAAAATAATATTTCTTCTGACGCAATTCATGGAAATAAATCACAAACCGCAAGAACTAAGGCAATTAAAGATTTTAAGACTGGTAAAATTAAAGTACTCGTTGCAACTGATATTGCTGCAAGAGGGATAGATATTGATAATATTTCACATGTTATAAATTTTGAACTTCCAAACGAAGCAGAAAGCTATGTTCATAGGATTGGGAGAACTGCTAGAGCTGGAGCTGAAGGAACAGCTTTTTCATTTTGCGCAGCTGAAGAAAGAAATTATCTTAGAGATATTGAAAAATTAATAAGGCAAAAGATTGATGTAATGGATCATACATTTCATTCAGAAACCGCTAAAAACGCAGTGGGCGCAGCAGCTAAACCACCACCAAAAAAATCTTTTAGTAGAAATTCTAAATTTAAACATAAATCTAACTCTGCGTCAAAGAATAAAAAATCATTTTCTAAAAATAATAAAACAGGGAATAAATTTAAACGAAAACCTAGAAGTAGGTAAATAAATTTTATTACACTTTCTTAATTTAAAATTCTAATTCAAAAGCAGAAAAATAATATTACAAGATCATAGACATGTTAGCACAAACATGTACTAGATGTTGGTCAGGAGAACTGCGACTGCGAACGGTAATATTATTACCAAAATAAATCATCTATATTTATGGTGTGGATGATGTTCTTGGTCACAGAATAATAAATATTTATAAATGATAATCCCCATATTACTATATTATATACTAATTGCATAATAAAAATGACAAAAGAAAATAAATCTAAAGAATATATTTATCTGATTGCAATTATTGCTATAATTGCTATTGTAGGTATTTTAACAGTAAACAATATAAATCTAGAAAATATTGGTGGCAAAGCATATACCAAAGAAGAATATTCATATTATACAGAAAAAGATATATCCCTAATAGAAAAATTTGCTGATGCAGTAGAAAAAGAAGAATATATAAAAATAGAACTAAGTGATGGTTTAAAAATAGAATTTTATTTAACTAGCACACTGGAACATTTTGTGGAATTTTCTGAAGAAATAGAGCCTATTGAAGTAAATGAATTTATAAACAATAATGCGCGTGAATCAGATCCTTTATTCAATAAAATTGATAAATTCTTCAAATCTCCACAAATTAAAAACTTACCTTTTTATAATGTTGAAATAAATACCAAAAAAACTGAACTAAAGCAAACAATCTTAGATAATGTTCAAGGAATTATACCAACAAGAGGCTGCTCCTGTGGTAATAGTTTAACAATTTGTTTATGGGCAAGTCAAAATCTTTGTGCGACTGGAAGTGGCGGGGGAAATATTTGGTGTTTTCTAGAAGATACAGAAATAGATTTAAATGAGAAAAGCGAAAAAATCCAGAATATTATAATAGGGGATATTGTTAAATCTTATGATACAGAAAATAATGAAATAGTTTATTCAGAAGTAACTAATATTTTTAAAGGCAAAACAAAGGAGTATTTCCTAATAAACAATAACTGGCAAGTAACACAAAATCATCCTTTTTGGATAGATGAAAAATGGAAAAAAGCATCAAATATAGAGGTAGGTGACTTTTTAATGTCAAGTAATAAACAAGATATAAGGGTAGAATCAATAATAAAAATTCATGAAAATGCAGACATTTACAATATTGAAGTTAATAATTACCATAACTATTTTGCAAACAATGCACTAGTGCATAATAAAGCATTTGTTGGTGGATACATTACAAGTGTTAGTATTAAAATTTCTTTTACATTCTAATTAAAAACAGTACAGAAAAACACTCAAATAAGTAATCACCAAAACTAAAAAGAGGTAATTATAATAATTACCTAATAATCTTCTGGCATCACTGCATAAAGAATACCCAACATCTATTAATATAAATAAGGGCTGTAGAATGATGTTACTCGATTTAGTAACAGTGATACTAATGAACCTCCAGATTAACAGAGCACACAGGTCACTAAATCTATAATATCAAAATCCAAAAAGAAATATATTGATTTATTGTAATTTTAAATCAAAAGAAGAACTACTTTTTAGCCTTAACTTTGAAGACTACTTTTTGTGGTTCCACCACCAATAAATCTTCCAACACACTGAGTACAAGTACCTCCTATATGACATTCTTGTGGACCAGTCTCAGTACAAATAGCAGGCCCATTATATCCTGATGCTGCAATACAATAACAATTCCACATTCCCTGTCCATAATCGCCCCTAAGAGGTTCACCATCAGAATCAAATGTAGTAAATATACCTGGCTCTGTTTCGACTAATCTATCATGCTTTAAAATTTCAAGGGTATCGCAACCGTTTAGTACAACTCTCTTTACAATTTTTTCAGCTAACAAATATTTTGTTAAATCAGATTCTTCAAAATTAGATTCATCAATCATACTAGTTTCAATTGCTTGTCCACCAATATTATCATAATTTAATTCTTCAGTAGGAAAAACAACAAAAACTTTATTACCACCTAGAAGAATCGCAACAATCCCTACTATGGCAATAATAGCAACAAGTGAAACTAATACATACTTATCATTTTTTATATCCATAAATATTACCTCTCAAATATATCATAATTAATTAAAATAATAATATATTAGAATAGTAATTTATAAATTTATTTAAGTCTAAGAGTTTGCCCCAAGTCTCCCATAATATTTAAAACCTGCTTTCAAGGCTAAACATGGAAGTAGCGTAAACTCTAAAAAGATCAAATCTGCAAGATTTTAACTAAATGAAATAATAGAAAAAAGAAATAAGGTTACACAAAAGAGTAGCAGTGGTACTCATGCACTCGCCGATGGTCAGGAGCACTGCGACTGTGGTCGGTAACATCATTTAGCCTCATATTATTTATAATCATCTCGGAGGTTTTTTATGCTATTATTTTTTTGGTAAATTAAAATATCCAATAGTAGTAATGTTTATCTTTATATAAAAATAAAAAAATAAAAGAAACTAACCAAATAAGGCTCTGAACCACTTAATTACTTTTTGTAATAAATTAGATTCAATACACTCACTATTAATACAAATATTACTTACACATTCATAATTATTATTGCATAATTCATTATTTATATTTTGATTCTCAAATATTTTATCTAAACTACAATATTTATCATTAATTCGTGTACCAAAAGGTATACAAATTGAATCTCTTAAACAACCATTACAAACAGATGAACTTATTCCAACCTCAGATTCAAGTTTATCTGAAAGAACTTCAAATTCTAATGTTTCAGTATTTATTTTTATCCAAGTTCCATAAACATTATGTTCATTCCAATTAATAAACAATTCTTCAACTTTGTTTAGTTCTTCAGTTCCGTATGCCCAAATAACCATTTGGATATATTCAGAGTTTTCAAACAACTTAATCATTGCTTCTCCTTCACTTAAAGTATAATCTAATTGATCAGCTGCCCCTAAAAGAACATTACTTGCAGTATTTTCTCCAATTCCTCCAATAATTATTAAATTTTCAGATTTTGCATTATTAGAGCCCCATCCTGACCATTGAGAATTTGGGAAAATATTAAATTCATCAGCAGATGCCTCTCCTGTTTCAACTCTTTCCCTGACATTACTTTTAAGATTTGCAACTATTGCTATTGCAAGGTAAATATCTGATTCTATTAATGGTTCACCTCTAATAACAACTTTGTAATCATCTATAAACATCTTAGGAAAATAAGATAAATCTACTCTTTCAGAATGAATTTTAACTAAATCATCAGTAGTATCAACAATAAGATCTGAATTTACACAAGCCCCATCTTTACATCCATTAATACACTCAACAATTTCATGTTGTTGAACACAATTATCATCCCAAAAATTCTCCCAAAGATGAGTACCACTTACAACCTTAGGACCCCCTAGCCCATTTTTACAATTGTCTAATCCAACTAAATTATTATTCTTATAAAGTTCTCCATATTTATAATAATCTATTCCCTCATCTGTATCAAAACAATCAAATTCATATAAACATACTCCATGTTCACATCCTTTTTCGCAATTGATAATTTCTTTTTCGATATCATTATTTTGACAAAAAAATTCTGTTAATTCATCACTAGAACATTTATCCTCATAACTACGTGCACCCTCAGATATTATTCCCCTAACATACTTATTATTTCCATTATCTGTATCATAACAGTTAAGATTGTTTGAACACTTAAAATCTGAAATATCATAAGACCACACAATTTCCCCATTTGATTCGGCTTCTAGAATAT
>CAYONI010000002.1:0-128870 GCA_964405295.1 uncultured Methanosarcinales archaeon
ATATAACAACAGAATCAAATGGAACAAAACAATTGATTACTGCTGCAGCAGAAGGTTCAATAGCTGCAACCACGGCATTTGAGAATAATAGGGAATGTAACAATAAAGATAAGAATGAAACTTGTATAGATTAGGAGGTATGAAAATGGAAAAAATATTACTTACAGGAGCTTTTGGTCAAATTGGTACAGAACTGTTTCCTAAATTACAAAAAAAATACGGAGAAGATAGTGTTATTGCTCTAGCTCATGAGCATGTTCCTGAAAACTTTTTAGGAATCACTGAAAAAGGTGATGTTAGAAATAAAGAAGTTCTAAAAGAAATTATTATAAAACATAAAATTACCCAGATTTATCATTTAGCATCTTTACTTTCAGCTGTTGGAGAAACTAAACCTCAGTTGGCATGGGCAGTAAACATGGATGGTCTGAAAAATGTTTTAGATTTGGCTCTTGAATTCAAGTTGAAAATATTTTGGCCAAGTTCGATTGCAGTTTTTGGTCCAACCACTCCTCGTGAGAATACTCCCCAGGTTACTCCCTGTGAACCTACAACTATGTATGGTGTAACAAAAGTTGCAGGAGAACTTCTTTGTCAATATTATAATTTAAAGTATGGATTAGATGTTAGAAGTGTACGTTTTCCTGGCCTAATCAGTTTTAAAGCAGAACCTGGTGGAGGAACAACAGATTATGCAGTAGCAATATTTTATGGTGCTTTAAATGATAAAAAGTATACTTGTTTTGTTAATGAAGAAACAGTTTTGCCCATGATGTATATGGATGATGCTATTAAATCAATAATAATGTTAATGGATGCTGATTCAGATAAAATAAAAATCAGAACAAGTTATAATCTTACTGCAATAAGTTTTTCAGCTAAAGAATTAGAACAAGAGATACAGAAGGTAATTCCTGAGCTTAAAGTTGAATATCAACCTGATGCAAGACAAAAAATTGCTGATTCTTGGCCAAGGGTTATCGATGATTCAGAAGCTAGAAAAGATTGGGGATGGAAACATGATTTTGATATAACTAAAATGACTGAAGTTATGCTTGAAAACTTGAAGAAAAAGTTAAATAAATAAAAACAAAAACTAATGTTTTTGGTCATTTACCAAGATAAATAAAACAAAAAATAATAATCATTTTTTGATCATTTACTGGAGATGAATAAAATGAAAATACAAGAACTTTTTGAACAAAATATAATTTCATTAGCAAAACAACCAAAAAATAATGATTTTAATATTGAAGATTTAACTAAATATAATCTTTTACTTATTCCTATAGACCATGATTATCCTGGTGGTTCTGCTGCAATGCATAATGCGGTTTTTGAAAAGTTTCTTCCTAGTTATAGAACTATATTTGTTGTTTCAGATCCAAGTAATGCTAAACTAATTTTCGAAACATTTAGAAATGATCCTTCTTATGTTGGGGGAGGAGTAGGTTCTGGATTTAAAGACAAAGCAATCAAATATGTTGATGAACTTGACGATTCTGCTAGAATAGTTGGGAGTATAAATGTTATAAAAAAAGTAGACAATAAGCTTGTTGGTTATAATACAGATGGTGTTGGGTTTCTTAAAGGTTTAATTACTGAATATCCTAATGCTGTTAAAAATAAAAACATTGTTCTTCTTGGTGCAGGAGGAACAGCACTTGCTATTGCTTATGAATTAGCAAAATCAAAGCCAAAACAGATTACTATTCTTAATAGAACAGTAAGTAAGGCAGAATATATCTCAAAACTTATTAGTTCTTATGTAAACACTACATTTAGTGGTGAAGGGGATATTGCAAAATATTTACAAAATGCAGACCTTGTAGTTAATACATCAAATAAAGGTGCAGGATCATTCAAAAAGTATAGTGCTTTTGGCCCAATAACAAATGACTTTGAGGAAGATGAAAGAATTGCAAAGCAAAACCTTTCTAAGCTACCTAAAAAGGCTATTGTTGCGGATATTATTCTCGAAGGTTTTTCTAAAACATTAGAATTTGCACAACGAGCAGGTTATAGAATTCATAATGGTAAAAGTATGAATTTATATCAGGCAGTACCTGCACTTAAAATAATGGCTCCACTTAAGAATGTTGATGAGCAAACACTAGAAATTATCATGCGTGATGCTTTATGATTAAACTTGAACTTTCAAGAAATGAAATGGCTTTTCGAAAAAGATATGAACAAACAGTGTTTGATGGAACTCTCACAACTGTTTTTCGACCAGGGAACCGTATGTTTCCTAATTGGAGGGGTTATAAAAAAGGAGAACAAATTACTGCTCGAATAATAAAAAAAGTGGGTAATGATGCTAAACTTATCTCTCCTGTTTTTACCAAAAATAAAAAACAAGTTAAAATAAAAAATATTGAAGTAATAAATATGAATAATTTGAACAAAAAAGATTTTATTTATAGTTGTCCTAATGTAAAAACAATTGATGATTTAAAAAAGCAGTTCGTTTGGGTTTATAATAAAAAACCAGAAGAATATAATAATATTGTTACTAAAATACAATTAGAATATGTTTAAAACAAAAAATAAGAATCATTTTTTGATCATTTATCAGAGATAAATAAAATGGTAGAATATATGTGCAAACAATTTGAGTTTAACTCACTGGTTAAGTGTAGTTTTTCTTTGTCAGATTCAGAACTAAAGATATTTTTAGAGCTAATGAAGTGTAATAATCCTATCTGTGTTGTTGCATTATCAAAAAAGATTAAACGAGATAGAAGCACAATACAGAAAGTTATGAAAACACTTCTTGAAAAAGATTTGGTTGTTAAGAAAAAAATCAATCTTGAAGAGGGAGGGTACATATTTTATTATTCACCAAGATCTAAGGTTGAATTAAAGAAACAAATGCTAGATTCAATTGAAGTTTGGCATTCTAATGTTAAGAAAGAAGTAATGAAGTGGTAACTTATGAGAAAATTATTGCGTAAAAAAGAAATAAGAGAACTTAAGGGATTACTTAAAGAAGAAGTTCTAAAAAATGCTAAATTTGAACAGTTTAAAGATGATGATGGAGAATTTGTTTTTGCAGATGCGGTTCCTTTGTTGTTTAAGTATAACAATAAGTGGATTTTAACTTTACATTCTTTAATAAAAGAGTCTAATGAAATTCAATACAAAGAAGTTGTTGTTGATGCAGGTGCAATAAAGTTTGTTGCAAATGGTGCAGATATAATGCGACCAGGAATAACCAAGATTGATAAAGAAATTTCTAAAGATGAAATCATAATTGTTAGAGAAGAAACCCACAATAAGCCTCTGGCTTTAGGTTTAGCAATTTTTAGTGGGCAGGATATGAATTCTGCAACTTCAGGAAAGGTTGTAAAGAGTATTCATTATATTGGAGATTCTATTTGGAATAAAAAGTTATAGATCGCTATTCAATATATTTTTAAAGCAACTAGTTTTCTTTTTGTTAAAATGATAATTCCAAACTATAAACAAAAAAATATTGTAAATCTTACGAGTTCTATACTCTCATCTTTAGGTGTAAAATCTCAGTACGCAAAGTTAAAAGGTCTAAGCTCTACTAATCTTGAAAAGAGAGAAAATATTGTTCTGATTGTACTTGATGGATTAGGTTATGAATGGCTTGTTAATAGAGCACCAAATTCATTTATGGGCAAAAATTTGAAAGAAAAATTAGGTTCTGTATTCCCATCTACAACTGCAGCTGCAATCCCCATGTTTATGACTGGTTTCCCTGCACAACAGCATGCTCTAACTGGGTGGACTGTTTTTTTTAAAGAAATTGGTGCTATGGTTAATGTTTTACCTTCAATGCCAACCATGGGCGGTAACACTTTTTCTGATTATGGAGCTCATCCTGATGAATTATATAATTTTACTTCCCTTTTTAAGAATATTAAAAGAGATTATTATGTTGTAACTAAAAAAGGTTTATTATCATCAGATTTTAATTCAAAGGTTACTTCGAAATCAAAGAATCTTGTTTATTCTGACGGGTCAGTAAATCATCTTTTTAGAAAAATAAAAAAAGCAATAAAAACTAAAGGGAAAAAATATGTTTATGCTTATTGGCCTTTTTATGATATGCTATGTCATCATCATGGGCCAAAATCTAAAGAAGTAATGAAACACTTTATTGATTTTGATAGAAAGTTGATGAAATTTATTTCAACCATTGATTTGAATAACACAACTGTTTTATTAACTGCAGATCATGGCTTTGTTCAAACTTCAAAGTCAAAAGAGATTTATGTTAAAGATCATCCCAAACTGAAAGAGTGTTTAACAATGCCTCTTTGTGGTGAAAACAGGGTTACATATGCTTATGTTAAACCTTCAAAAACGAAAGATTTTGAGAAGTATATGAAAACAAAGTTATCTTCTTATTGTAATATAATTAAGAGTGATCTTGCGATTAAAAAGAATTATTTTGGTTTGTTTAAGGCAAATCCCAAACTTAAAGACAGAATTGGTGATTATATAATTATTATGAAAGAGAATTATGTTCTTAAAGATTATTTGATAAATAAAAAATCACCTGGTTTTGTTGGGCAGCATGCAGGTGTTTCGAAAGAAGAAATGTTTGTTCCGTTGGTTATTTTTGATGAATAATTTCCGTAATATTTCCGGATTTTTAAGTAGTATTTTATAAATAACCCTTACTTTCTTAATGTAAGGTGATTAAATGGCAAACTACAGAGAAGTTAAATATTGCAGAAGATGCAAAAAGAGATATTTAGTGGATAAAGGTGAAGGAAAAAAAGTATTCTGTGAAGATTGTTATAAATTAGTTCTTAAAGAACGAGCTAAAGCTGCTAAAGAAGATGAAGAAAAAGATTCTAAAGAATAATTAAATTAATAAATTAACCACCTTTTTATTCTATTATGCGTACAATATTCTTCCATGGAGATAGAAACAAAAAACAAATTGCCATTACTTTTGACGATGGCCCTTCTAGTATAACTTTTAAAATTTTAAAAGTTCTAAAAAAAGAAAATATTCCTGCAACATTTTTTATTATGGGTAAAAAAGTTAACAATAATAAAAAAGTTCTAAAACAAATGATTAAACAAGGTTGTGAAATAGGAAATCATACTTATAATCATACTGATTTAAATTTTAAGTCTTCTAAGGTTATAAGAACAGAACTATTAGATACTGATAGAAAGTTAGGGGATATTAATATTAAAACAAAAATAATGCGTTGTCCTCATTTTAGATTTGATTCGAAAGCAGTTTCTGTCATTAAAAAATTAAAAAAGATGATGATTTTTGTTGATATTGATAGTTTAGATTGGATAAAAATTTTACCCATGAAGTTTATAATTTTCTTCGTTTTAATAAGAGTAAGAAATGGTTCAATAATCGGCTTCCATGACTATCTTGAAGGAATTGGTGATAACAAAAGAGTTGTTTCTATTGTTCGGGATGTAATTCGTAAATTAAAGAAAAGAGGTTACACAAATTGGTTACTGTTTCTGAGATGTTGGAGTTTTAATATTATTTTTAACAAGAGTGGCAACTTGATGGGGTATATATTCTTTTATATTATATTTTTCTAGAAATAATTCTACCTTTTTCATGTTGTTAGCTAGGTTATTGTTTTCATCTTTACAAACAACTTCTATTGTTAGTGGTATATTCTCAACATCTTCTATGTAAATAAATAGATCATTTTGTTTATATTCCAATCCTGTTCTTTCAAATGAAAATTGAATTTCTAAATTGCTTAAATGTTTTCTTGCTTCATCTAAAGAATTACATTCAATAAAGGGAGAACCTACTGGCATCCTAAATATTTGAAAAGCTTTCTTCCATGTTATATCTTTTTTAAAAAAAGGGTAGTATTTTCCAATTTTCATATTTGGCCAATTATTCTTTTGTATGTGCCTAACCCATTTTAGATTTTTATCTGTATTCTCTGGACTAAGAACATAATCTGTGAATGTTGATTCACCTAGAAATTCTGAATCTGCTTTTATATTAGCTATTAGGTTTTTATTCAAATAAGCTCTTTTGCACGCATATTTTTTTAGATCTGTCATATTAATCATTACTCTTTATTAATTTAAAAAATTAATCCTAAAATGCTATCTTTTTCTCTAATAATCTAAAGCATGTTCCTATTGCAATTGCAATAAAGAGTGATATAACTAACTTGTAAATAAAGAAAGTTACACCAAAATAATTTATTTCAAAGAATATTCTTCCAGGACCAATCAGTGTTTGTCCTGTAATGAATGCAGCGATTATACTTAGTGGTATACCCTTATCTTTTAGTGTCTTTAAAGTTGGTAAGAACCCTATTAAAGGGCCTGGTGTAGCAATTCCTATTGCAGAGGCTTTTATTATATTCTTTTCATTTTCTTTTAAAGATTTTTTTAGTTTATTCTCATGTAAATATAATTTTATTATCTGTGAAACGATTATTGCGATAATGATCACTGGGAGAATTGTTATGAATTTAATGAAACTAGAAGATAATATTTCAACAATCATAATAATACCTCTATCAAGATTCCTCCGGCAGTAACTAAAATTGCAGTAAGGATGGTTCTAACTGTGAAAAATTTCATACCAAAATATTTTATACTCATGTATTCTCTTGCAAAAGATTCTGTAATAACTTCTCCTGCAACTAATGCGAAGATAACTCCAAACCCTGCACCTTTTAATAATAAACTTGCCGCGATTGGATAAGTTGCATATCGCGGTATTGGTAAGATTATGCCTATAAGTGCAGCCAGCGGGATGGCCAGATAAATATTTTTGCCTATTAAGCTGGCAATAATACTATTTGGAATGTAAATTTCTATTAGAACACCAATTATTATTGCAATAAAAAATAAAGGCAATATTGTTTTCATCTCTTTGAGAGAATTGATTAGTATTGTTTTTGTTTTGTTCATTTAATTTGCTCAAATACTATTTCATTGTTGCAATTAAAGAATCTTTGTCTATAAAAAGATCAAGCGCATCAACTACTGATGGTACAATTATATCAGCAAATGGTATTACATCTATATGAATACCTTCTTTTTGTAAGGTTAAGATTGATATTTTTGCATGTTTGAATGTTTCTATATCTATTCTAGAATTACCAATGCTTGCACAATGTTCTGGCTCAAGATTTAGAATTGCTTTTTCTTTTTCTTTTTGGTTTTTGCAGATCTTATACTCAATTCCAAGTTTTTTACATAGCTTGTCTGCATTTCCTCTCTGATTACCAGTTAATAAAATTATATTATAACCTATTTTTTCTAGTTTTTTGATTTTTTTTACTGCACCAGAAATAATTTTTCCTTTAACAGATAGTGTTCCATTAAGATCAAGAAGGATTGTTTTTATTTCTATTTTTTCTCTATTAGGTATGTCAAATATCATTATAAACCTCTTTTATTTACTGCCTGTCACTGAAAGTCATTTACTTTCCATAAACAATTTTTTTAGCTGTAGGCAGTGCTTTCTTAACTTTTGTTTGATGTTCTGTTAAGAATTTTCCTAACCATTTTTTGCAATTATTTTTGCATTCACCACAAAGAAGATTTCCTGATTTGCAATCTTTGTAAGTTTTATCCAGGAATTTATCGTCAGTATTGTGGAATTTGAACATTTCGTAAACTTTACAAATATCAGGGTTAGCACCTTTTGCTCTTTGTTCTTCAAGAGTATCCCTCCCACCAGTAAAAGTTTTATTAATTTTTTTCTCCATTTCTTTTAATGAATCATTTAGAAAAACTGCAGTATTTGGCTCAGAAGTGCTCATTTTGTTACCTTCTTTTAATCCAGATTGGTGAATAAAGTAAAAGAATGAAGGAACTTCAATATTGTAATTGATTTTTTTGGATACGTCTCTAGTGATTCTTGCATGAGGGTCTTGATCTAAACCGATACCTGTGATTGTTGGAGCTTTCCCAAACATAAATGGGAGTTGGACATGCAGAATATCTGCAATTTGTAGCAGAACTGCAGACATTTTCCCTAGGTCTACATGACCATATATTGCTTGAAACGTATTTTGTGTAATTTTTTTAGAAATCTCATAAGTTAGTTGATAATACTCTTTCTCTTTTTGAGATTGAACATAAATATCTTTTGGTTTTACACCAAGAGCAATAAGGTCAGCCACATTTCTTACTGCAACTTCTTTGGCGACTTCAATGGTTGCAACTTTTGAATCAGGTCTACTAACATAGCCGTCAATGTCACAAATACAAAATTTACTCTCTGCACCTAATCTTTTGAATAAGTTGAAAAAATCTACATCTACTTTGTGCCCAAAGTGTAAGTCTCCAGAACAAGCAATACCTGTTAGTTGTAGAAATTTCTTTTTGTTCTTTATTGCATTTGAAATTTTACTGAAATCTCTTTCTGCAATAATTATTTTTCTTTTGAAAAGATAGTTATCTGTTAGATTGTAATCTTTAAATTCATTTAGCCCGAATTCTTTGAATACGTGCTTATAATTGGTTATTTTATTGCTTCCCCATGCGTCTATTTTTGTCATGGCTTATATTAAGAGTGGCTTTTTATAAAATTTATTGTAAAATTATAGAAAAGTTACTTGAAAAGAAGCATAATTTTATTTATTGTTACTTTGCTTAGAATTTTGCTTTTATGAGTTTCTTTAGGTTCTTCAAAAACTTGTGTTTTAGAACAAGTATTTTTTAATTCTTCTTTGTCTTTAGCATAACCAATTATTTTGGTTTCAGTATTAAAATTTCCGCCATTATACTTTGCAATTGTTATTTTTATTTCAGAGTTTTCTCTTGTTGGTGCAGAGAATTGTTCGTCTGTATCAGGTGCAAAATTCTTCGCTATTCGCATATACAATCTTTTCCCCCAATCATAATCTATTTGAGATAGTTCATTTATTCCTGTTCCTGAAAAAACACTTTGTGTTAAGTTATTTTGTAAATTTGGTGTTGATATGGCTTGTATTAGCTTTTGGGTCATTATCGATTGCTCATTTGTTCCTAGGCTTACAGTTGCGCCCCAAATTCTATTTCCCCAGTATAAATATTCTATTGTGGATTCATTAGCTTCAAGACTCGCATTCCATAACACTAGGACATAACCCATTTGTCCATTAATTGCCAAGCAATCTGTTTGATCATCTCGATATTCAAAATATCCATTAAATGGTTGATGATAATTATCTGTGAATTCTGCAACTTGACTAAGACTAAAGTTTATATTTGCTAGTTCATTGTTACCAACATTATAACCCTCAAACCCAGCTGTGCAAATACTGTAGGTCATTATATCCTCATTATATTCTGATTGTCTAACTGTGCCTGAATTATCCCACCTAAATAATTGATGAAATAAGTCATTGTGTAATGTTGATTGATTATATATTTCTGGAATTAGTGTGAAGTTTAAGTTTTGATCTACATTAGGTGTTCTTACAAATCTTTCGCTGGTAATATAATTTTCTTTCTCTATAGAAAGTGAATCTCCATCACTGCCATATTCATAAAATCCCAAAAATGTTTGATAATCGTCTATAAATAATAAATCGCTAAGTGAAGTATAACTATTTATTGTGCTATTATATATTGGTTCTCTTGTATAGTGATCTATAACGTGTCCGACAACTGCTTTGTGTGAAGGGATGTAATTAACAAAAAACACTTGTTCGTCATATTTTTGTCCAAGAGAAATGTTCGATTCAATTTGAATTTCATTGTTGATATGATAATCTAAGTTTAACTCTGGAAGAAAGTTTACGGTTAGAATCCATGTTTCTTCATCAAAGTTAAAATAAGCGTCTATATCGCTAAATTCGTAATCAAAATTAAAATTTACGTTTTCTGGCTCACTGGTTACAATATAATCATTAAGGTTGTAAACAAATTGGTGATTATCTGCTTCATTAATAGTGTAATCAGGAATGTTAGATATATTAAAATAATTAGTAACATTAAAATCAAAGTTCCAATCTTGATTTAGTCTGAATGTATAATTTGTATATGTTGATCCAAAGTTTATTGAGCTTCCTGTTGGTTCAATTTCAAAAAAGAAGTTTTTGTTTCTATAAAATGGATACCTTAAGTCACGGTCTTCTCTTGAGTCAATTTCAATTATTTTTGATTGCGTAAACGGACTTCCAGTCCCTCTTACTGCAGGTATTGTGTTATTATTCACCACATATGCCCTTGAATCAATAATAAAACTAATATTGCCATTTTCATTTGTTAACCCTTCAAATTCATAGAATTCTAAAGGATCTGAATAAAGATATACGTTTGCGTTCTCAACTGAATTATTGAAGTAATCTTCAACGTGTATTGTGATATTACGGTGTGGTCCTGCTTGAACTAGGCCACTTAGAATTATTAAGACTGTTAATAATATTAGCAGGTGTTTTCTCATATTTTTAGATTTGATTTTTAGTTTATAAATTTTTCTGTTTTTTAATCACTACACAGTGAACATTTTTAAATGAAACCAAAAGATTTATATATAATTCACTACTGAAAAAGGGTTACACTTAAAATTAAGAGGTGATATTTTGACTAAAAAAAAAGAACAAAAATTATCAGCAGAAACAAATCCAAATGGTCTTGTTAAAATTATTGTTGAGCAAGTGTATTCAACCATCAGTGCTGAAACTCAAGCAGAATATGATTCAATCATTGCTATGAGGGATCCTATTTTATATGCTGATAAAGAAGGTGATAATAATGAGTAATTATGAAGACTATGAAGAAAATGTTTGGAGTGAAGATTATGAAGATAGTTATCATGAAGAAAATTATGAGCTAAATGAAGAACAACTCGAAAAATTAAAAGAACAAGAAGAGTATGCTAATCTTTCTGATGAAGAAATTTACGAAAAGCTTCTTAAAAAAGGGCAAGAAGAAGAATATGAATATGATGAAGTTGTTGGTGGAAGAGATAAGAAAACTGTTCTTTCTGCACTTAACAAAAAACGATTGGGCCAATTTGAAATGGACGAATTGTTCAATAAATTAGGAGAGTAAATGAAGATTTCTGATAAAAATGAAGCATTGAGTCTCATTTGTTCATGCAATTTAAATAATAATGCGGATTTTTTGGTGATTATTCAATAAGTTTAAATATTATTAATAAATAAAAAAAATAAAATGGGAACATTCGAATATGAAGGGAAAAAAATAAATATTCCTAATAAATTATTGTATATTACACACATACCTATTAACGATGCTTCAGGTGAAAAATCAAAACTAGTTGGTGATTGGGTGTCTGATGATCAGCTTGAACATCTCATAACGCATTATGGTCTTTCAGGAATGGTTAATTTCTTAGAAAAAGAAATTAAGGTATATAAGGTGAGAGTAAGTAGTCCGGATAATTATAAGTATTGTGAAATCGAAGGTGAAAAGCATTCTGTCTCTTCAATTTCTGATGATATAAAAAACTCGATAACTGCCTTTGAAAGAATTAGGAATGATATTCTTAAAAACTAAATCTCTTTTTTCTGATGAATTGCATTAGGTGCAGCACCCCCGTGCCAAGTGAAACGAGGACGTATTCTCATTGGATACATTTTTTCATTAGTATCGTCAAAAATGATTGCAGCGCCCTTAACTCTGGGAAGATTATCAAGTTCTTCTGTTAAACCCTTTCTCATATAAGATTGCATAAGCATTCCAAGCGCATCTGTATCCATTTTTGCAGTTATTCTATGAGAAATAACAATATCTGATTGGGTCATAACATCAGTGTGAATTTTTCCAGGCTGTTGTGTCGCTAATATTAAAGAAATACCTGGCTGTCTACCTTCCCTCATAACAGTTACAAGAGGATCTGTTGCAAGAGTTTTTCCTTTTACAGGAAGAAACTCGTGAGCTTCATCTATGACTAACCAAACTAGAGGAGTGTCTTTTTTCTCTTCGTCTTTAGAACCAAAAAAATTCATTTGTCTATCAATTTCATTAAACTCTTCAGTTTTTCTTGCAGTCATTCTCTGAATAAATAATTTTTCTGCAACCAGTCCTATAACTAAGTTCTTAATATTCCAAGAATTAGGAACAGTTGCATAACAAGAAACATCTAGAACAGTAATTTGCCCTGGTTTTACTAATTCTGATAACTTAGTTCCCTCTTCATTGAATAAACCCCAAGGTTTTGTGTTCAAAAAAAGATTTTTTGCATTACCCTTTGTGATATCTGCGTAATCACTCTCTTTAATTTTTTTAACAATATCTTCCATAGAATAATTATCAGTATCTTCTTTAAGATTATTAATAACATCACTTATTAGAACTCCAACATCACTTGTTTGTTTGACCCCTAAAGTCATACACCAGTTGTTTGCAGATAATTCAGATGGTTTAATTGAGAAAGGATAATCTGTCGGAATTCCTTGTTTTTTGAATTTATCATAGTGCCCTGTTGGAGTAAATATTTGAACATCAAGAGGTTTTGGTTCAAGATTCCATTGTCTTAATAGTTCTGCATCCTCTTTATTCGGATACTTCATGGTCCAATAAATTCCCATTGTATCTAATAATATTATAGAAAGATTTTGTTTTATTTCATGAGGAAGATCAGCCATTCCCTCTGCAATCACACCCATTGTGTAAGATTTTCCTCCGCCTCTTTTACCACAAATAAAAACAACATGCGCTCCTGCAATATCCATAAAAATCTTATTAGAAAGAGTCTGATCTCTACCCATTTTAATATAGTGTTTGCCTATAAGAACTGTTCCTTTCTCACCAAACTTTTTTCTATCTCTTTCGTTACGCCCAACAATAATATTTTGCATATCTAGTTATAGAGATTAATTGTTTAAAAAACTTGTTGATTTTTAATATAATTAAACCTTAAGATTTAAATACTCTTGACCTTTTCTTATTAATATGAGTCCTTTAGAATTAATAGAAGAAATAAAAGAAAGTTATTATGATTCTGTAAAGAAATATATTGCTGAAGGAGATATTGTAATGGCTGCTGGAGAGATGAACGTTTTTAATATGCAATATTTTCATTTGCATAAAAGCGAGCTATCACCTTATACAAATGGTTTAACGCTTATTGCTGAAGGTGCAAAATTACAAGATGTTCTTTCACAGGAAGGTCAAACAAAAAATGGTTGTGCTAAGGCAGTAAAAACTTTTGAAATGTATTTAAATCAATTAGAGCTTGCAATGAAATCTAATAACAAACATAGTCATAGAAAGAAAAGAAGTAAATCTTTCTAAATTTAATTATTTAAAGCTAATTAATCTGCATAACCTAGAAAATCTATCCTGTTGGTAACATCCAGGTATTCTTTTGCAGAAACACTGTTTCTTGCATACGCATAAATGCTTTTGCCTGAAAGTGGAGCTTCTTTTAATTTGCTGCAAACTCTGACTGGTTCTGTAAGGACTTCAGAATATTTTTTCTTTAGAAGTTTAAGTGAATCTTTACAAATTTTATTTCTTTTATCATACATTGTTGGAATAATTGCTGAAATTTTAAGATTATGTTCAAAATAGTTGTTAATACTAGCAACTGCCTTTTCCATTTTCTCAAGTGCATCTAGTCCTAAAAAATCTGTTGAAACAGGAATTATTGCCTCATTTGCAAAAAGAAGTGCATTTTGGTTTAGAAGACCCAATGATGGTGGACAATCAAGAATAATATAATCGTAATCTGAATCTTTTAGTTCTTTTAATTTTCTTATTAGTGTAGTTTCTCTTGAATCATACCCTGTCATTATAACTGCTGCTTTTTCAAGAGTTTCTTTGCTTGTAATTAGGTGAAGGTTTTCTGTTAATTCCATAATACAATCTTTGTATGTAATATCTTTATCTGTTAATAGATTAAACATATCTCTTTCAGAATATTTATTAAAATACGTGCCAATATTACCCTGTGCATCAAGATCAATGATAAGAACTTTTTTGCCCATTGACGCTAAACCTGCGCTAAGATTGACAGTGGTTGTTGTTTTGCCAACACCACCTTTTTGATTTATTACTGCGATTTTCCTCATTTCTGCATCACCTTCTGTTTGAGGTCTTTCTATGGGGTATTTAAACCTTTTGGAAATGATGTTGTTTTTGATTCTCAATAAATCTATCTTCAACCTTAAAGATTGAAGATAAAGCTTTATTGGATGACATCCTTCTAATTGAATACCTCAACCTTAAGGTTGAGGAGGGTGTCATACAGATAGGTTTTTATATCTCAAATGATTCTTCTCTTTATGGTGATTATAACTCTTGGGAGAATAATAGATTTTACTAAGGCTTCTGCAAAAATTAAGAAAAATCAATCTATGGAAGAGACGCTCAAGGATTTGATGAATTTTTCTGATGAAAGACTGAGAAGAACAATTCTAAAGAATATTCCATCGATAATTCATGATTCTTTATGGTCTTATTGGAGAGATCCAGGTTATAGGGATGATGCTATTAATTTTGTAACTGAAAATGGTATGAATTCATTTCCTTTAAGAAACGTATATGAACATTTACAAAGTTTAACTCCTGATGCAAATGAACCTTATGGTGTGCACATTAATTCTGTAAGACATCTTGCACATTTTATGATGGCTTATGTGGCTGAGAAAAAAAATCTTAGACTAGAGAAGATATATATTTAGAGATTAAAGTCATCAATGAATTCTAGAATTTGTTTGTATTTTTCAAGATATTTGAATCCCTGATCTGTAAGTGTGATGAATTTTTTACCTTTTTTGTCAGTAATTTCTTTAACAAAATTCTTTTCTTTTAATTCAGCAAAATAGTCACTGAAGCTTTGACTTGAAAGATTAGAAACTCTCAACAGAGGAGTAGGTTTAATAGAATTATGATTGTCTCTAATAATTCTTAATATATCATAAATTACTTCTAACCGATCTCTTTTTCTAGCCATCTCAAACTCACTTGGTAATCTTAATAATTTTGATAGTAATTAATATTAATAATAAAATTGATATAAGATAAATTATCCATCCTATGATTGTGGATACTGTTACTAAAACAAAAAGCGCAATGCCATTGATTATCCATGATGCAAAGAATAGTATGTATACAATGTGAAATTGTGATGTAGATTTCTTTTTTTTCTTTGATTTGTTGTGTCCTTTAATTATCAGTATCATTGCACTTATGAAAAATACAATTTGTGTTAATCCGAATAGTATGCTTCCTTCTCTTCCGAACATGAAACTTACAATTGCAATTGTTGCTGCAATTAAATGTAATCTTTTTGAAATCTTGTTAGGATTTTTGAATTTCTTCCATATCATACTGTGAATAAGGTATAACAATGCCATTGAACCTGCATACATTATTAATAATTGGGGAAGACCATGCAGTCCTAAATTTCTAAATTCCAACCTTCCAAAAATCATTTTTTGTATGGAAACAATTGATCTTAACAAATAAGTTATTGCAAAAAATAAGAAGCTTAATCTAAAATATTTAATTCCTTTATATTGACTTAATTTGTGAACTTCTTTTGTTCTAAAATAGATAATTAAACAGGTTGCAATCATTATTATCGCATAACCTATTTCAATCCACAATGTTGGTCTCATAAGTATTTCTGGTGGCGGCATAGTATTATTTACCTCTAGGTTTTTTATTAAGTTAACCCTTTTCCTTATAAAAAGAAGGTGGACTTTAAGTGTACATTTTTTCTTCTTCTTGCTTATAAAGAAGTTATTCCTTTCTACTCTGTATTAAACATTTAAGGTGATAAAATGAAAAATAAAGGAATAGCTGGAATGTTGGCCATATTTTTAATTGGACTAACATTGTTTATAGCACCTGTTTCTGCTTTTGCAGGAAGAGGTTTTGGTCAAAGCCAAGAAGTTCAAGATGCAACAGAATTAGACAATTTTGAAGTTTGGGTTGAAGCACATGAAACTATGCTAACAGAAGAAAGATTTAATGAAGCTGTTGAAAGACATCAAAATTGTGGGAAAGATCAAGAAGCAAGAGAATTAATGCGAGATGCAATTGAAAATAATGATTACTCTGCATGGAAAGAATCTACTGAATCATTGGATCATTATCCTTTGGATGTGGAGACATTAACTGAAGAGGATTTTACAACTCTTGTTGAAATGCATAATGCAAGATTATCTGGCGATTTTGAGACTGCTGATGAACTTGCTGATGATTTAGGATTTGAAAGACCTATGCAAAGATCAGGAGAAGGTAGAGGTTTTAGAGGTCAAGGTTCAGGAATGAGATCTGCTTTCAATTAATTTTTTTATTTTTTATTTCTAAATGTGGACTTAAAGTGTACATTTTCTCTTCTTCCTGTTTATAAAGGAAATATCTTATTTTGATTACTATGACAAAAGAAATGCTTGTGGAATTAAAAAATGTACATAAAATTTATCAGATGGGTGAAGTTGAAGTCCCAGCATTGGCAGGTGTGTCTTTAAAGATAAATAAAGGTGATTTTATTGCAATTATTGGTGCTTCTGGTTCAGGTAAGAGTACCATGATGAATCTTGTTGGTTGTTTAGATACTCCTACAAAGGGAACTATAACTTTAAAATCAAAAGACATTGCAACCTTATCTGAATCTGATCTTGCAGTATTAAGAGGTAAAACAATAGGGTTTATTTTTCAACAATATAATCTTATTCCTAATCTTTCTGCTTTTAGTAATGTAATTCTTCCCCTAGAATTACAAGAAGTTAATCAAACCCTTGCAGAAGAAAAAACATCCAAGGTGCTGGCACTTGTTGATCTAGCCGATAAGTCAAAGCATCTACCATCTCAATTATCTGGGGGTCAGCAGCAGAGGGTTTCCATCGCCAGATGTTTAGTTACTGATCCCGAGATAATTTTGGCTGATGAGCCAACTGGTGCTCTTGATTCTAAAACAGGTAAAGAATTATTGGAATTGTTAACTAAACTTTGGAAAAAAGAAGGTAAAACAATTATTATGGTAACACATGACTTAAATTTAGCCAAATATGCACAGACAATTGTTGAGTTGAAAGATGGTAAGGTTATTCGTTATGAAGAAAATAAATCATTCAATAAAATTAAACTTATTGATGACTAAAACTACAATGAAAAAAATAAGTTACGAGGATAATAAAATGAAAAAATATAATTTATTAATATTAAGTTTAATGATTTTTTTAGTTAGTATTAATGGTGTGTTTGCAGGTTCACAGACAGGAGTTGCTTTGGTTAGTCAAAGTCCGGATCCTGCAGTTGCAGGGGATTTAGTCGAATTGAGAATTAGTGTTTCTAATCGGGATGCAAGTTTTTCTGATAATTTGTTTATTGAATTAGGTTTAGCTTATCCTTTTAATTCAGTATTTGGTGAAGAATATATTGAAGAAATTGGTGTATTGACTGGGTATCAATCAGGTGATGAATCAACAATCGTAAAATATCGTGTAAAGGTAGATAACGATGTTGTTTCAGGTACTTATCCTTTGATTGTTAAGGCTTATAGTGATTCAGAAGAATATATTATTAATAAGGAAATTTATGTTGATATTGAGAGTAAGGATAGTGCTGAAATAATTTATATTAACACTGTTGAACTTGAACCTGGTAATACTACTCCTGTTGAATTTACTATTTATAATGTTGGTTCAAGCGTTTTAAGAGATTTAACTTTTTCTTGGGAAAATGAAGACGAAGCTATTTTACCTGTTGGTTCAGGTAATAGTAGATATATAAAATATTTAGGGGTTGGAGAATCTTATAAGCTTGTTTATAATGTTATTGCAGATTCAGAAGCAGATCCTGGATTATATAAACTTGATTTGTCTTTGTCTTATGATGATCCTTTAACAAATGAATTAAAAATAATTTCAACTAATGCAGGTATGTATATTGGTGGAGGAACAAATTTTGAAGTAGCATTTTCCGAGGTTGAGGGAACTGAGTATTCTTTTACTGTTGCAAATATTGGAACTAATAATGCAAATTCTGTGTCTGTTGTTGTTCCTGAACAAAATGGTTGGTCTTTCGTTGGATCAAATACAGAATTAGTTGGTAATCTTAACAAAGGAGACTATACTATTGCAAGCTTTGATTTGCAAAAATTTAGTTCAGATAATGAAATTATTATTGATGTGGTTTATACTGATACTAAAGGGATAAGAAAATCTATTGAAAAATCAATCAGTCTTGGTTCGATTGAGACAACTATAAATAATACTAATAGGTATATTAATCAAGCTCCTAATGGTCAATCAAAGAATGGAATGAGGGAAATGTCTGGAGGATTAGGGACAATAATGATCACAATGAAATGGGTTGGTATAGGTATAATAGTTTTAATTGCTGGAATTGTAGGTTTTAAGATTTACAAGAAAAAGAAAAAAAACAATAAGAAAAAATAATAATAACCTTCTTATTTTATTAAATTAAAAAATGAAACCACACAAATCATTCAGACACGCCTTGAATATGGTTATTCATAGCAAGCTTAGAAGTTGGTTAACCATAATTGGTATTGTTATAGGTGTTGCATCTGTTATTGCAATCATTGCCATAGGTGATGGCATGGAAGCAGAGATGAATAATCAAATGGGTGATTTGGGTGTTGATTTGGTTACTGTAACTCCAGGTGCATCTAGAGCAGGAAAATTTGGTCCTGGTGGAGGGGAAGATAGTGGAGGAACTGCTTCAAGTGATATTTTAGATAAAAAAGATCTTCAAATAATTAAAGGTTTTAGTGAAGTAGGATATGTTGACACTAGAATTTCTGGAAGCGTTGACGCTTATTATCTTGGTGAAGAAGGTAGTTTATCTTTAACTGGTGTTGACCAAAAAGTTTGGAAAGATATTAACACAGACGAGCTTGATTCGGGCAGACTTCTTGATTCTGCTGATTCAAATGTTATAGTTATAGGATATAAATTAGCCAATGAATATTTTGATGATAAGATTGGAATTAATAAAATTATTTATATTGAAGGAACTGCATTCAGAGTTGTAGGAATTTTAGAAGATGGAACAGGGAATAGTATTTATATACCTATAAATTCTGCATATAATGTTCTTGAAGATTCTGTTAAAGGTGAATATGATTCAATAGTTATAAAAATTAAATCTGATGTTGACCCAGATGTTTTTGTTGAAGAGCTTGAAGAAAAACTCATGATTTCAAGACATGTTAATAAAGATGATAAAGATTTTACTGTTTCTTCCAATGCTCAAATGGCTGAGATGAGAACTGAAATGATGGGAACAGTCACAACTTTTCTTACTGCTATTGCAGCAATTTCTTTAATTGTTGGTTCAGTAGGTGTTGCAAATACAATGTTTACTTCTGTGCTTGAAAAAACAAAACAAATAGGAATAATGAAGGCTATTGGTGCTAAAAATTCAGATATTATGAGCATCTTTCTTTTTAATGCTGCAATTATTGGTGTTATCGGTGGAATTTCAGGTTTGATAGTTGGAGTCCTAGTATCTAAATTAGCAGGTCTTGCATTAAGTATTGATGCAGTTATAAGTTTCGGAACCATTGCTCTTGCAATTGGAGTTTCTATATTTGTTGGTTTGCTTGCAGGTGCTATACCTGCTTATCAGGCTTCACAATTAAGTCCTGTAGAAGCTTTGCGAAGTGAGTAATTAGTGAATTTCAAAATTTTTTAATTTTTGTTACACTTAGAAGCGAATAATTTTTATATACTTATTTTCTAGTTATTTCTATGGGCATAATAACTCTAATAACTTTATTTGCAACTATGATCTTACAAGTTGTGATTCCACCAATACCTGCAGAGCTAATAGTTATTGCATCTGGAAAATTAAACGGGATTCTGTTGACAACTCTTTTTGCAGGAGCAGGGTTGTTTGTTGGGAGTATTTTTGTATATTATATTGGTTTTTACATTCACAATCGTTTTGACAAGTTTTTCAAGAAGAAAAAAGTAAAAAAGATTATAGATAATCTAAGAAAGCAAGAGACTTTACTTTTAATTATTAGAGTTCTTCCATACAATCCTTCAGATATAATATCTTATGTTTCAGGAATAATTAAAGTTAATAAAAAGAAGTTTTTGGTAATAACATTTTTCACTGCATTCATTAGAACGTTTCTTCTGGCAGTAATGGGTGCTTTTATCACGAATATAAAGACTACATTGATAGTTGTTAGTTTATTGATAATATGTGCAATAGTTGCATATGCAATTGCCTATAAAAAATGATGCGAAAAACTCATTTGTTATTTACTATATTGGTTTATTTATTGTTAATTAGGTTTAATGTGATTAATTTTTCTATTTTGGGGTTTGTTGTTATTTTAGCTGCAACACTGATTCCTGATATTGACGCTGAAACATCTAAACTTGGAAGGAAAATAAAACCGATTTCACAATCATTCAGACACAGAGGATTTTTTCATTCGATACTGTTTGGAGTTCTTATGACAGGGATATTTTATTATGCAAATAGCGGTTTGTATTTAGAATTTTTAATAGGTTATTTTTCTCATTTGTTGTTAGATTTGCTTAATTATAAGACTGTGCAGTTATTCTGGCCCTTCAGAACAAAGACAAAGGGATTTATTAAAACAAATGGTTTTGTTGAGAAGCTTTTGATGTTTATATTTTTGGTTGTGGATGTAGGTCTGGTATTGTTGATTTTACTATATTCCCTATTAACTTGAAATAGTTGTTGTAGCTTTTTTGCAAAATTCTTAGGTTTTCTGAAAGCGTAGTGTCATTGAGTAGAGAAAAAGGGTACATTAAGGATGAAGTTCTTAAATTGATAATTATTGGTCAAAAGTTTTATTCTTCAAGAATTTTTTCTGCTCCTGAATAAATCTCTTCAACATTAAGAATTACTCCTGATTTAGGAGAATTCATATCTGGTCTTTCTGTTTTAACCCATTCAACTATATCTTCATAAATCTTATCATTTTTATGAATCTCAATAGTTCCTTTTATTTGATATGCTTTTCTATTTTCTTCATCTAATACAACAAAAGACATTCTGGGATTTTCAGTTATATTTTTTTCTGTTTTAAAAAATTTATTATTTGCTATTATTATTTGTTTATTATTATACACTTTAAGAAATGTTAAATATATTATGTTAGGAATACCTTTTTTTGTTGATGTTGATAAAATGTGTAATTTTTGATTATTAATAACATTCTGAATATATTTTGGAATTTTCATAATAAGATAATAAATTTTTATAAGTATATAAAACTTTTGTCTTTTTTAATTATTAAAACTCTGATTTCATTTAACTTATACTAAATCTACTTCTAAAGTCTCTATTTATAAACAACACTGGACAATTTGATAAAAACTATATAAATAAAAGAGCTTTACTATCTATTGTTAGCTTCGAAGTGAAGTTAAACTCCGCTGAATCGAAAGGTTTAGTTGAAACAAGATGCGAAAGCAAGGAGGAATTAAAAAATGCAAGAAGTAATAGGTCCGAAAGGAGCACACGCACCAAGCGTGGATGATGTAATGGGTCAAAAACACCCAGAAAAAAAGTTTAAGGCAGGAGCAATAACTGCAACTGTTTGGAAAAATAAAGGAACTAGTTCTACTGGTGAGCCAACCGATTATTTTACAGTTTCTTTTGAAAGAACTTACAAAGATAAAACAACTGGCGAATGGAGAAAAACAAATAGCCTTAGGCAGATGGATCTTCCAAGAGCAGTTCTCGTGTTAAGTAAAGCATATGAGTTCTTAACTCTTAAAGAAGATGATCACGAAGGATTATTTTAATCTGAAAGGTTTGTTTTATTTTAAGTAAATAAATTTTTTATTTTTATTCCGGTTTTCCCGGTGCCAATAATCTTTGATTGTTGAGTATTCAAATTAGTGTTAACTATATCAAAATATAAAAATAATGAGGTACAAAATAAAATGACAGAAGCAAAATCAATGCAAGTGCAAGACCTTCCAGGTGTGGGTGCTGCAACAGCAGAAAAACTTTCTATGGGTGGATTCGACACTCTAATGGCAATAGCTGTTGCAACTCCAGGAGAATTGGTGAGTGCAACAGGAGTAACAGAAACCACTGCACGAAAGATGATTCAGGGTGCAAGATCTAATATGGATATGGGATTTAAATCTGGTACAGAAATTTTAGAACGAAGAGAACAAATTTTTAGAATTAAATCAGGTTCAACAAATGTGGATACACTTCTTGGTGGGGGATTTGAAAGTGGTTGTATAACTGAGTGTTTTGGACAATATGGTTCAAGTAAAACTCAAATAGCACATGTGCTTGCAATCAATGTTATTTTACAATACCCTGAAGCAATTGTTGTTTTTATTGATACAGAAAATACTTTTAGACCTGAAAGAATAATTCAGATGGCTAAGGGTGCAGATCTTGATCCAGAGATGGTTCTTTCACAAATAAGAGTTGCAAGAGCATTTAATTCTGATCACCAAATGTTGTTAGCAGAAAAAGTTGAAGAATTAATTAATGATGATGAAAATGTTAAATTAGTTATTGTTGATTCCCTAACTGCACATTTTAGAGCAGAATTTGTTGGAAGAGGAACGCTTGCAACTAGACAACAGAAACTTAACAAGCACATGCATGTTCTTGCAAAAGTTGCATCTGTTCACAATATTTGTGTATATGTTACTAATCAAGTTATGTCTAAGCCAGATCAGTTCTTTGGTGATCCAACAGAAGCAATTGGTGGACACATTGTTGCACATAACTCTACATTTAGACTTTATCTTAGAAAAGGAAAGCAAGGAAGCCGAGTTGCAAAGCTTGTTGATTCTCCAAACTTACCTGATGGTGAAGCAGCATATAAGGTAACACAAGAAGGTTTGATAGATGTATGATTAATTTAGTAATTATATTTAAATAAAAGTTTTTTCTTTTTTTATTATTTTTCTAATTTGGCCAATAAATACAGGCACCATTTTGCCATCTGCAACTTAAGCCGCATGCATCTCCTTTATTTTCACATGTCCCATAACCAACGCCTAATAAATCGTTGCAGTTAGAAGGGCAGTCTGTGCATTCAGAACTAGTGTGGTAACAGCGAAAGTTTAGTCCACATTCAGTATATGCATGATCGCATTCTTCTTCATAATAATTATATATTTGATTATTACATTCTGTTGGGCAGTCCCTACATATTCCTGCATCTTCGTTATAAAAACAATCTAGTGGAGTCCAGTGTATATTTTGTTCATATTTGCATAAAGTTGGATTATTATTATACATTCCATTTTCACAACTAAGTGGCACATCATAACAATAATCTTCATCCCAAGAGCAAACAAAATTTTCACTAATTCTATAATCGCAAGTAGTTTCAAGTCCACATATTGCTTCAGGTAATGTTCCTTCAAGATGATTTAGGTAATTATAAGTTTCACAAGATTCTTCTAAATCACAATCAAAGATTCTACAATGATTCTCTTGATCATTCCAATAACAAACACCTGCTGTGTCAATATTAGTAACATCAATAGGTTTGTTTGTAAAATCGCAAGGATCTTCTAAACAGATTTCGTGTGCAGTGTATCCTTGATAGACAAAAGTATAATCATTACAGGAGTATATATTATCACAATTTAGGTCACTTAAATCGGTTGCCATCATGGCCACACAACTATTACCATCCCAATAACATTCTTCTGTATCATCATATCTTGCGAAATTACAAGTATCACTTTCACACCAGTTTTGATTTGCTCCATATGCTAGGCATCCATCTGGATTACTACAATCTACTCCCTGTAAGGGTGATTGAATTACGCATTCTGTTTCTGACCAATAGCAATCTCCAAAATTACAATAATCTGGAGTTGTTGGTGCAGGTATTGGATCTTGTGGAGGATCACACATTGCACTAACATTTGCGACTCTGCTTAGTATTAATTGATTATAGTCAAAACAACTTGTTTGTTCATTGCATTCAAATTCTTTACAATGATTTTCATCTTCATCCCAATAGCAAGGATTTAATCCTGAGTTTTCAAGCCAAATACTACAAAGATCTGTAAGACATAATTCTTCTGCTGAAAAAATATTATTAGTAGTTTGATATTCAAATGTGTAATCTGTACATAAGTTTACTTCTTCACAATTTAGATTTTCTAAATCTGTAGTAAGCATTGAATCGCATTGATTGTCGTCTTCATTCCAATAGCAGAATTCTGTATTATCATATCTTGCGAAGTTACAAGTGTCTTCTAGGCACCAGTTTTGATTTGATCCATATGCTAAACAACCATCAGAATCACTACAATAAACACCTTGCATATTTGATTCTGCCACACACTCTGTTTCTGACCAATAGCAATTCTCCTCAAAACCACAGAAATCATCTGTTTGGGGTATTGGATTCATTTCAGGATCACACATTGCACTTGCGTTTACAACTCCACTCATAGTTAATAAACTGTAATCAAAACAAGATGTTCTTCCTTCGCAGTTAAATGGTTGACAAACATTAGTTTGATAATCCCAATAACAAAAGTCATCTATTTCTTGATCTGAAAACCACATGTTACAAGGATCTGCTAAACAAACTTGTGCCGCAGTTACATCTTCAAAACTAGAAGTATAACTTCCACAAGAACTTATTGTTGAACAATTCATATATATTTCTAAATAATTATGTAATGATTCAGGATGAAGACAACAGTAATCATTTGAAGAACCTTCACAAAAGTTTTGATCTGAGGAAACATAATCATCTGAATCCATAAAAGAAAGGAAATTTTCATCGCACATACAACTCATTCCTCGTCTAAAACCTGAGTTTGCTTGTTTACAAAAATCAATATCTTCATTCCAATCCATGTTACAAAATATACATTTGTTTCTAGTATAGAAATGATCAAACTCAAGAGAACAAACCATATTGTTTGAAAGAATCTGGCCATTGTATTGACAATTCTCCATATCTCCAATTGTTAATTCGTGTGAACTTGATTTGATTGGTGTTTCTGATGTTTCAGTTTCATATGCTGCAACCTGTAGTTCATAAATCTGACCAACCTCTGTTTCATTAAATAAGTAATTAAGAACATTTGAAGGATTGCTGCAAAGGTTTCTGTCAGTTGTAAATAATAATTCTGAACCTTGCCCACCATTATATTGTTTTAACATTCTGAATGAGCAGTAAGCATTTGAATTACTGTAGAATGGTTTAAACTTGTAATCTGTTAAAGGTGTTAGGGTTGCTTTCTTATTTTCACCAAGTTTTTTATATTCAGAGTAGCTTCCTTCATCACCATAAATATGGCTTTTAGATGAATAATAAATTCCAATTCCTCTTTCACCTTGATCACAGCATAATCCGAAGTCACAGGCTTCAATTATATATTTATTTGGTGGCATAAAATATCTATCATCTAAACTACATCCACAAGTATAATCAACACCTATTCCATTACACAGTTCAGGTAATTCCCCAGGATTCTTTGCACAATAAGAACATCTTGTTATGCATTGTTTCTCTGCGTCACAGACCATTGTATGATCATTGCTGCAATAACTTCCTTCGTTTAATCCTTCACAAGATTTGCTTGTAGCAAAGGATAATGGATCATATTCTTGTGTTCTTATAATATCAAACTCTTTTGTTATGCTTTGAAAATAATTAAATTCTATTTTTAGATTTAGTGGTGCAATAAAGTTTGTTGCACTTCCAAAATGAGAATCAACAGTGCATCTTGTTTCTCCTTCATCGTCAATAAGTTTTATTATTTCAGGATTACAAGTCAGGTTTAAATTTGAAACGATTCCTGAAATTTTAACTTTATTTAGATTATTTGTATCTAAAATTAGATTTCCACATAGTTTGTCTTCTTCTTCATCATAAAGGGGAATTCCTTTACCATAATTCTTAATTTCGATTATAAATTTTGGTTTTATATTACCTGTTGTTGAAGTCATTACTGGAGTAATTTTTGTAACAGCTATTGGGGATCCTTGACCTCCACTAAGAGTTAATTCTTCTGATCTACAAATTGCAGGTCTTCTATCTTGTTCATAAGGGTCAACATCAATACATATATTCTCGCTAAAAGTTGTTTCATAAGGATAACACAAGTTAAATTGTAATTCTGTTTCAGGTTTTTGTATTGCACCTGGAAGTAATTGCATTGAGAATTCTGGAAGATCAAAAATTATGAATTCCCCATTGGGGAACATAGTTGATTTTCCTTCAAGTGTAAAAGTTTTATTTCCTTGCCATTGATCTTGATTATATTGCATATAGAATTCGTCTGTAGTTATTGATGCAACCGCAGGATTACTTTGATTAATAGTGTAAGTGCCTTCATTAACTATAATAATTCTTGTACTAAAGGTTGAGTTTTCATATAAGTTATCTGGAATAGATTTACTAAAAGTTGTTTCAAGTGATTTATACCCTTTGTACACAGTTCTCTTGGAATAACTTTGATTTGTGCAAGAGGATAATAAAAATATTGCTATTAAAATTAATGCCGCTATTTTTATATAATTTGATTTTGATATCATTCTAATTAAATTCTAGGTTCAATAACTCTTACAAGTTCTTTACCTGATTCACTTTTATAAGTGTATACTGTACTAACAACAATTGTTTTTTCTAATTTTTGATTTAATTGTTTTTCTTGTTGATACATTTCTTTGTCAATATTCATAGAACAGGTGAAACTTTCAAGAGCTCCAGGTATTTTTTCAGGATTAGTAAAAATATAATAATGGAAATAATCGCTTTGCTGATCACTATCTGGAGGTGTATCACTTTCTTGAGGATTATAGTTTGCAGGAGTGCAATCTGTTAGGTTAATCATTTTAGGCATTTGAACAACTATTCTCTCAACGGAACTTATTTCTCCTTTTCTCCAATATCTATTAAGATAGATTCCGAATTTTGGTAAAGCATTATTGCCTTCTAAATCAACAATTATTGGTTGATTTGCAGCAATCATCATTACTTGAACTGGGCCATCAGTAAAAACAGGAGTATAATCTTTTTCAATGTCTAAATCTTTATTAATATCTCTGTCATCACGTATAAAATCTAATACTAACTCTTTATTAACAAAAGTGTATTCAAGATATGCCCAAGTTTCAAATTTAAAATTGCTTTCAAAATAAGCATTATATCTTCCTGCGGTCATTGCAGGAAGTTGACAGTCTAAAATTCTGCTATCTTGTCCAAGAACAAAGAATTCTGATTCTGTTTGAATACCTTGAACTTTAACATCAGAGTTAGTTGTGCTTTCTATAAAACAATTTGTTTTAATCTCGATTTGATCAAAAATCGTATTCACTTCCATAACCCCGATCATTTCAAATGGTTCACCTGCGATAACTGTACTAATCATTAATCTTAAATCTGTAATAAATACTCCTAATCTGGTTTCGCTATTTTTATCAATTTTTGATTTGGCATCTTCTGGGTTAAACCTTGCGTTAAGAGTTTGATTGATATATCGTTGAGTGCTACTTGCTTGTTCTTTTAGCATGTCTCCGAATTCTTTTAATGCATCTCCGGGTGTAACTGCAATACTTGTGCCAACAGCTATCCCTTCTGCACCTCTAAACATTGCAGGACCAATATAAATTAATGCAATTACGACTAAGATAATAAACCAAATAACTCTTATGGTTGCAATACTCTTAAAGTCAGGTGGATTAATAAATAAGAAATAAAGAAGCCAAGGAGCACACATTATTCCACCTATAAAGAATATTAATCCTGATAATGGCCCAAGAGAACCAACTACATATTCTAAAAGTAGATAAGGTATTGCTATTTGTAGTATGGATAATAAGATTGCGATTCCTGCTTGTCTTAAACTGGTTTTTAGTGTTCTTGTCTCAGTTCCTGCAAGTTCTATAATAAAGTAAACTGCACATAATAGAAAATACATTAAAAAAATAAAACCCAGATTGGCCGCATTATTTCTTTCAAAATGAAAAACAAAGTAATCTACTAAGAAAACAATTATTGCTGCGAGGAAACTTATCCAATTATACTTATTTCTTCTAGCTTCCATCACCATCTTAAATTCTCACCACTATTATACAAAGATTAAACTAATAATTATTCATTTTCAGCAAGTTCAACTCGAAGCTCAGTTATTGAAATATCTGCTGTATCTGGAACTAATTCAACAGAGTTAGATCCAGGGAAAACATACGTATCAATATTGAATTCATATAATGAATCTCTAGTTGAAACATGTTTTCTATATCCGTTAATCCAAACTGTTAATTCTTTATAGTCATTATTATTAAATCTCAGTCTTACATCAACATTATATTTTCCTTGTAATTCTGCTTCACCAAAATAATCGTTTCCAGTGTCTTCATCATATTCACATATTTCGTCTTTAACCATGCTTTCTAATTGGATAGAATTATATAATTCATAGTTGCCTTCACAAGTTTTTCCACTATTACAGTTCCAGCCTGTATCATCAACAATATCCTCTGTTTTAATAAGTATACTTCTATCATCTTCATCACAGAAATATTTAAATTCGTCATCATCAAGTTCTTCACATAAAGCGTTTCTTACAGTGCTATCTGTTTTAGGATTATAATATCTTCTGAAGTTTCCATTACAATCTTCGTCATTATCACAGTCTATTTCTGTATCAATACTTTCTCCTTCATGTTCAAGATAAATGCTCGCTTCATCAATTCCACAAAAATATTTGTAGTCTGCTTCGTCATTGTCTTCTTCTTCTTCATAGAAGTATTTATCTTCAAGATCAAAATAATAAACAGGGAATATTTGGTCTTTTAACTTGGTCTTCACTCTTGGCTGATCAATTAGGTACGTTCCTTTATCTGTTTTAAATCCTAATGTATTTTTTCCTGAGCTTATATCAAAAGTGTCTAGAATAACATAGTTTTGAACACCACAATCAGGAACTGCAGAGTAAATTTTTCTGTTATTAAGATAAACATTTAATTTTCCTACGTCATTTATTGTACAATCAGGTATAAAAAAGAATGTTGCTTGATCTATATTTACATATTCAACATCTGTAATTGCAAAATCTATGCTTGCAGAGTCTTTAGAAATATCTTCTATCTCACCGAGAATATTAACATCTACAAGTTGATATTCGTTAATTCTCCAAAATGCCCAAGTTGGTCTATAAAGATAGAATAATAGAGTATTATCTTCTTTTAGAGCTGAACTTGGAAGTTCAATTGCTGGAGGACTAGTATATTTCATTTCTCCTGCAAATATTTCTTGCCCATTAAGATAGAGCATAAGCACTCCTGAAGCCGTTTCAACATTAAAGCTAAGTTTTAAGTTGTTAGAATGATCTGGATCTATTTCAAATTCTATAGTTGGGAATTTTTTTGTGAAAATAGAATTTCTGATATATAATGAATTTTTGTTACTAATCACTTCTGCATTTATCTGTGTGCTAACTGTAACTGCAGACATTTCGTGGTTTTTTTCTGAAAATGGCATTTTCACGAGTCTACCAATATTTTCTTTTATCAACGTTTCAGTTTCAAATGTTGAACTTCCTGTTAACGTTCCTCCGTTGTCATCATCTATATCATCTCCATCAAGTAATCTTTGTCTTTCAACAGGTGGAACAGATAGCAAATAGAAAATTATTATTGCTGCAATTATAACCAACATTACAGCTGAACTTCCTGCAGCTGGTTCGTCTCCTTTTTTAGATTTTGAAATAATTTTTGAACGCATATTAGCACCTCAACATATTAAAATAGTATATTACTAAGTATATTGATTGATTTTTGGTTTGAATCTTTTTAAATATTCCTGTTTTTATAGAGAATTTCTTTATAAATTAACATATTTGTTTGAAATATGTGTCAGCTTGACTTAGATAGTCTAAAAGTATATCAGGGAATAGAACTGATTTCATAATTTTAACTTCTTCTGAAGTTACCCAAGTAAAATTTGAATGTTCTTTAGAAAGCATAACCTTATTAGATGTTGTTTTAATAAGAAAAACATGACATTTGCTTTCAAAATTTTCTTTTTTCATGTTTAATAGAGGTAATTCTTTAATAATTTGGCAATCTAATCCTGTTTCTTCTTTAATTTCTCTTAATATTGCTTGTTCTGGTGTTTCGTTTTCTTCTATCTTACCACCAGGAACTTCCCACTTACCTTTATTGTTATCACTAATGTCATCTTTGATTTTCTCTAGAAGTAAATATTTATTATTAAATTCTATAATTGCTTTAGTAATATATAATCTTATCATTTAACTCTAACTTTTTTTTCATCAAGCTTTGCTAAGTGTGTAAGTGTCTTCCCAAGCAAACCTTCTTTTGCGCCAAATTTCTGAATTGTGTGTTCAGCATTAATCATGCCCATTTTCATAGAGAAATCAATTGTGTGCTTCTTTATTATTCCTAAAATAAATCCTGATGCAAAGGCATCGCCTGCGCCTGTTGATTCTTTAACTTCAATATTATTTGCTTTTAAGAAATAGGTTTTACCATCATGGTAGGAATAAGCACCTTTTTTACCTGCGGTGATTACGACAATACCATCAAAAACTATTTTTTTCTTTAATAATCTAAGATTTTCAAGAATATTTGCGTTATTTGTTAGTAATTCTGCTTCTTCATTGTTTAATATTAAGCAGTAAGTGTTTTTTAGTATTGGTCTAAGGTATGTTAAACCTTTTTTAGTCATGTATGAACTTGGATTAAAGCAAATTTTTGCTTTTTTCTCTGCAATCTCTTTTGCGATACCAAACATTTTTTCTGTTACACTTGCAATGTAAAACCATTTGGCTTTTAACCTTTTGATTTGTTTTTTATCAATGGGAATTTTGTCGTTGCAGCCTTTATACACGAGTGCAGTTCTATCATTGTTAGCATCAAGAATTACTGAATAACCAGTTTTCCCATGAATCTTTCCTAAAAACTTTATTTTATGCTGTTTTAATTCTTTTAGGATCAATTCTCCGTTATGATCTTCGCCAATATTACCTAGGAACGCAGTTCTCAAGCTACTTTTTGCAAAAGTTACTGCGGTATTTGTTCCGCCACCACCTGTATGGTGATTTAATTCTTGAATTAATATTTTACTTCCTAATGGAAAAGAAATATATTCTTGTTGATCTTTTTTTGTTCGAACTTTTAATGTTTTGACATCTGTATTAACAAAAACATCCATTGTTGAAGAGCCTATTGTTATTATATCAAACATTTTATTAAATCCTCAAATAATAATCCTTTTATCTTTGCATCTTTTAAATTTATTGCAAAATTCTTACCTGTTTCATTTAAATCATGAATAGGAAAAAAATACCAAGGTTCTTTATCAAACTTAACTGCAACCCAAGGTTCAGAACCAAACTTATCACAAAAGTATTGTAGTTCTATAATTTCTTTTTGTGCAAAATATTTTGTGGTGCTGCTAGCAGTAAACTTTGCTTCAATCGCAATTTTTTTATTTGCATTACCAACAAGGATGTCAGGACAAGGATATTGTGTAGAACCAGAACCTGCAGCTCTCATTGCAGCCCAACCTGCTTGCCAGAACATGTTGATTAATTCTCTTTCTGCTTTGCTGCCCTTAGCTTTATTCTGTCGCATACTTGCCATGTTACTTATTTAATATTAAGAATTAATAAAGTTTGTTAAAAAAATAAGAAAAAAGAAAAATAACTTTTTTGGTCATCTAGCAAAGCTAGATATATCCGCCCTTCTGGATCTCCCAAAGTTTCTTATATATCCCTTTCTTAAGTTTAATAAGGTCATTATGTGTTCCCATTTGGGTTATTTTTCCTTTCTCAATAACTACGATTATATCTGCAGTCATGATTGTTGAAAGTCTATGGGCTATTATAATACTTGTTCTATCTTTCATCAACTTTTCAAGATCTTTTTGAATTTCGTGTTCTGTTTCAGAATCCAAAGACGATGTTGCTTCATCTAGCACAAGGATTTTCTTATCTGCAAGAATCGCTCTCGCTATCGAAACTCTTTGTTTTTCTCCACCTGAAAGCTTAACTCCCCTTTCACCAACAACAGTATTTTCTTTTCGCGGAAACAAATTTATTATTTTGTCAAGTTGTGCAAACTTAATAGCTTCCAGAACTTGTTTTCTTGTTGCGGTAGGATTTGAAAATTGAATATTGTTGTAAATAGTATCATCAAATAAAACACATTCTTGTGGTACAATACTTAATTCAGATCTCAGAGATTCTTGTTTGAAGTTTGTAATATTTTTCCCATCAATCAGAATTTCTCCTGTTTGTAAATCATACAGTCTGTAAAGTAGTTTAACTATTGTAGATTTTCCTGAACCTGAACTTCCAACTAATGCAATCTTTTTATTCTTTGGAATCTTTAAACTAAAATTTCTCAAAATCTTTCTTGTGTCGTATTGGAAAGTAATATTCTTGAATTCTATTGAAGGATTTTTTATTACTAACTTTTTTGCATTAGGCAAATCCTTAATTTCATTCTCTATCTTTGCATATTGAAATAGGGATTGAAAATCTGCCATTGACCTGTAATAATTTCTTATTCCATGAACAAAACTATATAGTGGATACATCAGGTTACCATAAATGGTGTATATGAAAACTAAACTTCCAATTGTCATCCCTCCATCTAGGAATTTCATTAGTGGAAAATAAAGTAATAGTAATAATGCAAATTCAGTAATTATGCCTTGTCCTGCATCAAGCCATCTAAAATAGTTCCATTGTTTCATCATATACTTTTTTGAGTTCTCAGCAAGTTTTGCATATCGTGCCTTTATGTTGCTCTCTTTTCCAAAGTGTTTGATTGAATCAATGTTGGTATAGACATCACTAACGTTTGCTTTTTCAAAGTCTTCAACTTCGTTTAGTTTAATACGAGACCACTGTTGATAATTGTTTATGTAGTATCCGTATGCAATAAAAATTACAACTGCAACTAACACAACTGTTGCAGATAGCAAATCAAAATATAATAATGTTCCTGTTGCAAGCACAACCTGTATTAACAATGGTGCAAAACTGAAAACAATAACATCAGTCATTCTTTCCATGGAACCACCACCTCTAATTAATCTAGAGATTAATGACCCTGTTTTATGAGTTGTGTGAAAATTATGAGACAAATGAACTATGTGATTGAAAAATTTCTTTTTCAAATCAAGTATTAATTTACCGTCTAACAGGTTAATAAAATGAATAAATAGCCATCTGATTACTGCTTTCAATAATAACAATACTATGAATGCTATTGCTAGGAATATTAATGTGTTCATAAAATCTGCTCTAAGAAGTGTCCCAAATGCAAATTCTGTTCCACCATCAATAAAAAGTTTAAAGATATATTTGTCAACTACTTTGAAACTTTCTTTTAGAAACACTAAAAATAATAGCGCTATAAATATCCAAATGTGTTCCTTTAGCATATTCCAGTAAAAATTAAGATTATACTTAAAGTCAATTTTCTTTTTGTAATCTTTCCTATTCTCTTTCTGGTTTTTTTTAGTTGACATTTTAATATACTACCCTCTATCTGCCAAAATGTTCTATGAGAATCCTCGTCTATTTTTAAATTTTATTGCAATTTAAGACTATTTCTGCAATTAAATTGCAATGACCAAAAAATTCATTTTTTTTATGGTTATTAGAATTTGAGGTTATTTGAAACTATTTTTCGAGAAAAAGATTGTTTTCTTAGAAATAAGATAAATCGTCAATGTAGAAATCACTAAATTTAGAAAGCTCATGATCTGTGTCAAGAGACTCCATTATTAGCTTTTCTTTGTCAAAATATTTTTGTTCTATCTTTAATACCTCAATAGATTAATATATATGTTGTAGGCAATAATGTCTTTTTAAATCTTATGAATTAGAAGATTTCCTGTTTTTAAAGCTTTAATTTCATAAAATCTTTTGCAGCTTCAACATTTTTGAAAACGTCTTTTGCATCTACAACAAGTTCTTTTACATTCTTATATCTTTGAGAGAAATGAGTTAGAATAAGTTTTTTTACTTTAGCTTTCTCTGCAATTTTTGCAGCATCGCGTGCAGTCATGTGTTTATATTGGGTTGCTAACTCCTGTAAATCATTTGCATAAACCGCCTCACTAATTAATAGGTCTGCATTCTTTGCAAGGTCAATTGCTTCTGTGCAGAAAACTGTATCAAGAATAAAGGTTATTTTCTTACCTTTTTCTGTGTAACTAATATGTTCTGGTTTTATTTCTTTACCGTTAACTTTAACAATTTTGTTTTGTTGAATTTTTTGTAACCACTTGCCTTCTTTTAGTTTTAGTGACTTAACTTTTTTCATATCAATTTTTATTTTATCTTTAATTATGAAATTGTATCCTATACAAGGAACAGAGTGTTTTAAAGTATTACACTCAATTTTGTAATCATCATTTTCATAAACCGTTTCAACTTTTTTTGGATTTAATTCATGAACTTTTATTCCAATTCTCAAATCATGAATGCAGGTTTTTAATAAATGATTCATTCTTTCCTTACTTTCTTTTGGACCAAAAATTTCTAGAGTAAAATCTTTTTCAAGTGTACCCATTGTTTGTATTAAACCTATTAAACCTGAAACATGATCCCCATGCCAATGGCTAATTAAAACTTTCTGAACTTTAAGCCTGTTTATTCCAGCTATGTTCATCTGTCTTTGGGTCCCCTCACCGCAATCAACAAGGATTCCTTCTCCTTTATGTTCGATGTGGATACTTTGCACATTCCTTTGCTTCGTAGGTACCATTGATCCAGTTCCTAGGAAAGTTAAATTTATCACCATTATTCTAGAAGAAAACAACTAAATTTATAAATATTTTTCATTTCTTACGTTTATGCCAAAAATAAAGGAAAAAAAGACTGTAAAGAAGAAAGTTGCTAAAAAGGCTACAACTAAGAAAAAAACTAAAATAGTAGCACAAGAAGGTGTAGCTATTAACGTTACTCTAGAGGAATCTATGCATCCTGGTGTTATACTTGAAGACGTAAAATCAAAAAAAGAAGTTTTAGATGCTCTTTTTGCAGGTGAAAGAATTTTGGTAGAAAAAAGTGATTCTGCAAATGATTTATATAACCAAAGTAGATTTGGTATTTGGTTAGAAGATGGGAAACTTCAATTATCTTTATTAGAAGCAATGTTCCTTTTTGAACGTGGTAGAATCAAAATCCTTGATGGAAGAAAAAAAGAAATTCCTCTTGAAAACTTCTTAAAAAAAGCTAAAAAGTTAGAACCAACTTTTTGGATAAGATACATTGTCTTCAAAGATATGAGAAACAGGGGTTATATTGTTAAAACTGCACTCAAATTTGGTGCTGACTTCAGAGTTTATGATAGAGGTGTAAAACCAGGAGATGATCATGCTCGATGGGTTGTGTATCCTGCACACGAAGGCTCAACTCTTACTTGGTACGAATTTGCAGCAAAAAATAGGGTTGCACACTCAACTAAAAAAAGACTCTTGATGGGAGTAGTTGATGATGAGAATGATGTAACTTACTACGAAATTCGTTGGATGCGACCATAATTTTTTAAATCCTAGTTATATTCTATATATTGCGCTGTGACTTAGTGAACACCAGATGATTCCTCGTAAAACCAGGAAGATGATTATAAAGAGTAACTGAGGAGCGCAATTTTTCTAATATTAACATTTCCCACACTCACTACGTAACATTTTTATATTTCTAAGGTAATAAACACTATAAGGGTGTTAAACATGGCTTTAACTGAAGATGATAAAAAACTCCTGCTTCATTTGGCAAGAGATGCGATGAACGCAGAACTTGATAGAAATGAGATTAATGATGAATTAATTAATGGAGTAAAAAAGTTTAATCTTAAGAAAGGAGTATTTGTAACTCTTACAAAGAACAATAGTTTAAGAGGGTGTATTGGTCAAATAATTCCTATTTTGCCAACATGGCAAGCAATAATTGAAGCAGCAAAGAGCGCAGCTTTTCATGATCCAAGATTTCCCCCTTTAGATCGTTCTGAACTTCCTTTTGTTAAAATTGAAATTTCTATGTTATCTACTTTAGAAAAATTAGAAGTTAATAAACCAGAAGAATATCTTGACAAAATAGAAATAGGAAGACATGGTTTATTCTTAGAGTCTGCTTCAGGAAATGCAGGTTTACTTCTTCCTCAAGTTTTTACTGAGCATAAAGTAGATTCTTTACACGCTCTGCAAATGACTTGTCAAAAAGCAGGTTTGCCTGTTAATGCTTGGAAAAATCCTGATGTAATTTTTAGAACATTTGAAGCTGAAATTTTTCGTGAGAATTAGATTAACAAAACCTTTTTATATCATAATTCTAAATATTAATATAAAGAGGTAAATATGGATTTAGTTACACAAATAATTATACTGGCTATTTTAGTATTTTTATCTGCAATTTTTTCTGGAACAGAAACAGCATTAATTTCTACTAATTTAGCAAAAGTTAAAGCATTGCTTAAACAAAAGAAGAAAGGTTCAAAAGCACTCTATAGATTAAAACAAAATCCGCAGAAATTAATAGTTACAATACTTATTTGTAATAATCTTGCTAATATTGGTGCAGCATCTTTTGCGGCTATTATTTTTACAGGGTTATTTGGTTCATCAGGTGTTGGTATTGCAACAGGAGTTATGACTTTTCTAATACTTGTTTTTGGCGAGATAACACCTAAGAGTATTGCTATTCATAATTCAGAAAAGGTTTCTTTGGGTGTTGCAAGGCCTTTGGAAATATTATCTTTTGTTTTGGCGCCACTAGTTTGGTTTTTTTGGATAATATCTAAATTTATTACTAATCTTTTTGGTGTTAAAAAAACTGATTCCCTTTCATCAGAAGAATTAAGAACAATAGTTTCCATGGGGAGGCAACAGGGGGTTCTAAAAAAAGAAGCTGCAGAAATGATGCATAAAGTTTTAACATTTAAGTTAACAAAAGTTACAGAGATTATGACTTCTCAGATTCGAATGGAAGTAATTGACGGAGATAAAAAGTTAAAAGACGTACTTACTTTTGTAACAAAGTCTCCTTATTCTAAATTTCCTGTTTATTTACATGATAAAGAAAATATTATTGGTGTATTAAGTGTTGATGATCTTTTAATTTATGTTAAGAATAAAAAGTTAAACACAAAAACGAGAACACTTGCAAAAAAAATAATGTTTATTCCTGAAACAAAACCTATTGACGAACTTTTAAGTGAATTTGAAGGTATATCCATTCCCATGGCTGTCGTGGTCAATGAATATTCAAAAGTAGAAGGGATTGTTACATTAGAAGATGTTCTTGAAGAGATTGTCGGAGATATTTTTGACAAGTCTAAAAGACATTCTGTTTTCATAAAAAAAGTTAAAAAAGATTTGGTTAGAGTTGATGCAAAAATAACTGTAGAAGAAATAAACAAGCTATTGCATTTGGGTTTGCATGAAGGTCATTTTAGCACTTTAGCAGGATTTATAGAGAATCACTTTAAAAGAATTCCAAGGAAAGGAGAAATAGTTAGACTAAAAAAGGTTTCTATAGTAATAGATAGGGCAACAAAAAAAGGAATTCAAAGAGTTATGATAAAAAGACATTAGAGAAGGTTAAATAATCCGCTGTTAAGTGAATTTTACAAATGTAAGTGCGGTAAAAACGCTTAATAGAGAGGTTATTTGGTCTTATCTTCCGGAGAACGCTTGAAAAATATTGTTTGATAATAGAACGGGGTTTTATTAGCACACAAAAAGTTTTACTTTTTTAGTGTTTCAAAGTTGTCGTTAACTTGTCCAGGGACCTAACTCTTTTTTTAATGTTCCAATAATTGAATCATCACTAGGGTTTCTTCTGTATCTCAATGCAAGATAATAACTTGCTAAATCTCCAATAAGAATTGCAGTATAGAATTTGGTGAAATCATTACTACCTTTAATATCTAGTTCAGTAACTTCACAAGCTTTGCTAATAAGCTTTTTAGTTATTTCTATTCTCTTTAGCATTCTTCGTGGTTCTTTATCAGTTTTTAGAATGATGACGTGATACTCGCTCATGTCTTCCATGTATTGGCATAACTCATTATGACATATTTCTGGAAAGTAATGCAGGTGTGCAGGCACTTTGCTGTTCTCATTAAATTGAGTTTTCCATCTGTATGCGACACCCTTAAGATTTTTAGTTGAGTAAATTATTATTTTCTTTTTGTAGAGTTTTTTTGCCAATTCAATTCCCAGGCTTTCAAAATTCTTTTGCCCCAGAACTTTAATAAGAGAATTAATAAGTTGTGAATGGTCCTCGATAAATTTAAGTTTCTCAAGAACTCTTATTGTTGTAAAGTAAAGATAAGGAAGTGCCTGCCTTGGGTGAATTTTCCCAGGAATCTTAACTAACGGAACTCGATAGTTACTTGCGATCTCTGCAAGTTTTGCACCAGAAGTAATAGCCATAACCCGAAGTTTTCTTCTTTGGGCATCTTTAAACATGCTAAGTGTTTCTTCTGTATTGCCAGAATAACTAACACAAATAACTAATGCGTTCTTGGAAATTAATCTAGGTAAATTGTAATCATTACCAATAATAATTCTTAGATTTGGATTTACTAATTCAAAATAATTTTTTATTACAATGCCTGCAATAACTGAACCTCCCATTCCTGCAATAACGATTTCATCTATTGGTTCAGAGAAATTTGGGAATGCGATAGGTATTAATTCAGGAATTTTATATGCTTCTTGTATTTTATTAGTAATTTGTTTATAGAACTGTCTTACATCTTCTTTGTCATAAGGATAAAAATCATCAGGAAACTCTTCTTCTATTTGATCTTTTGTTTTGTCAGTCATTTTAACACTTTTTAAACCCTTTATCTAGATACACAATAGCTATTTATATAGTTTGCTACTAATTAACTTTAAAAAGAAGCTAACAATACACTTATTATGGTTAAAAAAATAAAAGTTTACGTAAAGACATATGGTTGCACCCTGAATCAATCAGATTCAGAAAGAATTAAAGGAGTTTTGAACACAGATAAAAACATAGAAGTTGTAGAGTCATTAGATCAGTGTGATATTGAAATAATAAACAGTTGCACAGTGAAAAATACTGCAGAAGAAAAACTTTACAGAGAAATAAGAAATGCAGAATCAAAAGGAAAGAAAGTTGTGGTTGCAGGTTGTGTTCCTCAAGCAGAAAAATCTTTGATAGGAAATAAATTAAGTAAATATTCCATAATTGGACCTAATAATATAACAGATGTAACCAAAATTATTAAGAGAAAAGGAATTTTTCTACAAGATAAACACCCTATTAAAAAAATAAATCTTAAAACATTACCAAACAATAAATTTGTTGCAATCATTCCAATAAGTGAAGGTTGTATTGGTTTATGTTCCTATTGTAAAACAAAGCAGGCCCGAGGAGAACTGAGCTCTTATGCAGAAAAAGATATTCTTGCTGTAGCTAAAAATGCAGTTAAAAGTGGTGTAAAAGAATTGTGGTTAACCGCACAAGATACATCTTGTTATGGTGTCGATATTAAAACTAATTTGGCTAAATTAGTAAAAAAAATAATTAAAATTAAAGGCGATTTTAAAATCAGAGTTGGAATGGGAAATCCAAACTCTTTTTTGAAGATTATTGACGATTATTTGCCTTTATTTGAAAACAAAAAGTTATACAAATTCTTTCATGTGCCTGTTCAATCAGGATCAGATAAAGTTCTAAAAGATATGAATAGGTTTTATTCTATTAAGGATTTTAAAAAATTAATAACACTTATTAGAAAGAAAGTCAAAAACGCATTTATTGCAACAGATATAATTGTTGGATATCCTATTGAAGATGAAAAAGATTTTCAAAAGTCATTGAGTTTAATCAAGTGGTTGAAACCAGACATGCTAAACATTTCCAGAATGTGGTTACGACAAGGAACTCCTGCTCAAATTAAGCATAAGCAATTACCAACAAAACTTGTTAAAGAAAGATCTCAAAAAATGACAAAGTTATTTCATAAAATTTTAGATAAAAATAATACTAAATGGAAAAACTGGCAAGGAAAAGTTATTATTACAGAGAAAGGTAAAAATAATTCTTGGATTGGTAAAAACGAATTTTACAAACAAGTTGTAATTAAATCAGATAAGCTCAAGCTTGGGGATGTAGTTGAATGTAGAGCTGTTTCTTTAGGTAGATTTGATATAGTTGCAGAATTAAATTAATTCTTTTTTTCTTCCTTTTTTCTAAACTTGTCGAAAGTTTCCATTAGATCAATAACATACTTTCCTTCTTCAAGTTTGTAAATTAATGGATGGTCTTTTTTGAAAAGATTGATGAGGTCAAGTTCATACTTGCCTGGTTTAAGAATGTTAATTGATTCAATATCAAGAACAATAGGTATTTCTTTGTCTATATCAGAACCCATTATGTCATAGATATCGCTTTCTATTTGTTCTTTTTCTCTAGAAGTAAGTTCTTCAACAACTTTTCTTTTTTTCTCAAGAGCCTCTTTCTTGATATAGAAAAACATTTTTCCGCCACACTCAGTGCAACCTTTTAGAATAACTTTTGTTCCGTCATCGTACACTTTTCCGCATTTAACACATTGGTGTGGCATTTTAGATAATTATTTACGTCTTATTTTTTTCTTTGCACCCATAGCAAAAAGTTGTATTTTCCCTGGATCTTGTTTTATCTCTTTAATTATTGTTGCAGGACCAATTATTGTAAATCCACTCTCTTCTCTGAACAAAATTTTCATTAGTCCTTTTTTGAATTTATTAACTTTTTTTGGTGTGATTGTTCCTATCTCAATTCCCTTGAATTTTTTATCAATAGATTCCATTGTTCTTCGGATAAGTTCTGCTTCTTCTTTGCTTTTGAGACGGCCTTCAAGAAGAACAATATTCTCATTTTTTACAATTCTTAAAAGTTTTTTAACTCTCTGTTCAGAACTCAGTGGGTGTATTTCACTATGTGGTATAAACTGTAATGTTAACATTTTTTCTCACTTCTCTATACTAATTTGAAAATTGCATCATATAATTCATCAATGTGTTTACCATATTTTGCACTGATTCCAAGCACTTCATATTGAGGAAATGCTGATTGTAATTTCTTCATTTTTGATTTCTTAAGATCTGTCTTATTGCCAACAACTAGAACAGGGATTTTTCTTGCCTGTAAGTTCCCAATGATAGTTATATTAACTTGGCTATATGGATCTATTGTGCTATCAAGAACTACAATAACTGCATCCATTTCATCAAGCCATTTAATTGCATCAATAACTCCTTTAGTTGCTTCTTTAGCTCTCTCTTTAGCTTTCTTTTCCTTCAGACCAGTTTTCAGAAATTCTTCGTAATCAATTTTAGTAGCAATACCTGGAGTATCAACAAGGTTGAATTTTAACTCTCTACCAGCTTTGTTCTTAATAACTACTTCTTCTTTAACTTGAATTTCTCTTGTCTCGTGAGCCATGCTAGAAACACTGCCCATTTCTTCACCAAGCCAATCTTTACAGATTCTATTAGCTAAAGTTGTTTTTCCACCATTTGGAGGCCCGTAAAGACCTAATTTTATTTTTTTCTTTTTCTTGAATAAGCCTCTTATAAGCCTTTTAAAAAAGAATTTCAATCCTGCCATTTATTTCACTCTCATATTATTCTAATTATATGTCTAAACACTCATCCCCTTTGTATATGATATCAGTAATGTGGACTTTTATATACTTTTCTATTTATTTTAAGCTGATTTTGAACTAATTTATATTATTGTATATGTTTAGCTTAAAATGACCAAAAATTAATTTTAATAATTTTCGCATTCATTATGCTGCAAGCATCAAAGGCAGAGAATACAGCATTAAAGCTATGATTCCTGCAATTATGTAGATGGTTTTGTTCCATGCCCAAACTTTCTGGCCATCAAATCTAGGTAGAGGCAGCATATTGAACACTGCAAGAACTGCATTTATGAAATAGATGTACTGAAATATCACAAAGCTAGAAACAAAGGTTAGGCTAAAAAAGATTATTGCAACTATTATATTAGAGAAAGGACCGGCAAAAGCTATCATCCCATTTTTCTTGGGATCAATTCTGTTTTGACTTAGTATGTGAACTGCTCCGGGTGCAGCAATTATAAAGCCAAAAAAGCTCAAAATAATTGTCATCCATAGCATTCCTTTGTTTGCTCTGAATTCTGCTATGTATTTGAATTTTTGTGCAACAAATTTATGACTTACTTCATGGATTACAAAGCTAAGAGTCATTACTACAAACATAAGTGGTAGTATGGCCAGGATGTTAATGTTAAATCCTGCAAATAATATTGTGAATGCAATGCTCAACATTATATCTGCGTACAATAATTCTTTTAGTTCTATTCTCGAAAATTTTAGTTTCATTTTGTTAGCTCACCTTAGGGCAGTAAAAGTAGTAAACCTTTGAATAAACTTTATAAAAACCATTCCTTAATTTAAATGTTATGGTTAAGTTCAATAAAAGGGCTGAAGGATCAGAAGCAATTATGGGTTATAATGTTAAGTATATTCTGATTTTTTTAACATTTTTAATTTTATCTTATTTAATAGCTAAAGCAATTGGGATTATAGGTTAAATGAAATTTAAAAACGCGATGGTAAAAAGGGAGTTGGTTGGTTGGATAATTTTTCTTGCTATTTTCATTTCAATAATTTTTGTTGTCACGATAATGGTAGAAAAGCAGAAAGCTGCAGCAGGAAATCTTGCTTGTCAAACACAAATGGCTGTTGCTGCAAAAGGAAATCCAATAGGTTTCAGTGCATGCCATTCCTATAGAATAGAATTTGATAAAGATGCTGCAATAAAATATGACATGTATCAGGATGATGCAGAGGTTTACAAGTATAAGTATTCTGATGTTCTAAATAAATTAAAAGTAAGAAGTCCTGAGCTAGATGATTTAAAGATAAGTAAAAACGAAATAATTCCTGAAGAAATAATTTATTATATTCTTGCAGAAGAAATGAAGCTATGTGATTTAACTTATAATATTGGAAGTTTTAAGACAGGAACTTATTTTTATAATTATTCTTTTGACCCAAAACTCAATGTGTGTCAAGAGTGTGCAATTTTTTTATTTAAAGAAGATTTTTTTCCAAAAACACAAAATTTTGCAAGCTTTCAAAGAATTAGCGGATTTTTTCAAGATATCAGAGTTGATAAAGAAGTAAATATTAGTTACAGGGATTTTTTCAACAATAAATATGATGATGACTCTTTCTTGTCAGGTGTTGCGGCCATAGAAACAAACAAGGTTTACAAAATCATTTATCAATTTCGTCCTGATTTCTCTAAGATTGAAGGACTTGGCCTTCCATCGGGAATAACTGGTAATTTTGCATTTATTCCAGTGAATGATTTATGGGAAGCTTCTAAAAATGCAATTGATAAGCTTAAGCGAAATTATACTATTCATTTAGAATCAAGTAGTTTACAATTAATAGATTCTGAGAACAGTATTAATAATTGTGATCTTAATTTGCTTTTATTGCCAAATGCAATTTTAATTTAAAATGAAAAAGACAAAAAAATTAATAAGGAATAAATCTGCACAATCATTAAAACTTGTTGTTCAATCAGTTATTCTTGTTGCTATCCTGGCTTCTTTAATATTTATCTTTAATCAATTAAGAGTTAAATCACAAACTGCTGTAGAAACGACAGAGTGTATTGCCTCAATTGAAGCACATGCTTCTTTTGTTGAAGCACAACTTGTTAAAACTGAAGTTATAGATGCTTCTACAGCCGGTATTGGGTCACTTTTTATAGATTCAACTGCAGATCCACCACCAATAAAGTGTGATACTAAGTTTATTAAGTCGAAATCAAAAACCAAAGAAAAAATGGAAGATGAAATAATATCTAGTGTTGTAAAAAATTGGTTTTTGTTTAAAGAGGGTAAAAAGGCATTTTATCCAGGCTTAGAAAAAAAGAATTTTTGTTTTGTTGCAGATGTAATAGAATTTAAAGAAATTCCTGAAATGGAATTGTATAGTGCAAGTATGAGGTTGCCTATGAACCAAATGTTAAAAACATATTCTGATTCTGAAACTGTTCTTGAGTATTTTGATGAATCTTGGAAAAACGATGATAGTATATTTGAAAGAAATTTTGGTTCTACATATAAAAGCTTTTTAGCATATTACCAAATTTATTATCCTGGAAAACTTTCCAGAGAAGAATTAGATGATAACGCAAAGATTAGTATTCTTCAAACTTATTTTCAGGATCATTCTTGGTTTAAAAAAGCTAATTTAGATCAATATGTTGGAACTTCACAAACGTCTCAAATGTTTGTTTTTAAAATTTTTCAATCTTTCCTTAATAATTTAGATGTTTCTTCTTTCAAAGCTCCTCCTGCAAACAATGTTCCTTACGCAGTAATATTTTTCCAAACTCATGATTATCCTTCAAATCTTGCAACTATTGTTGGTGATGAATTTTATCCTTTTATATTCTCTGCAATCATGGTAATTCCTTACACAGAAGATGCAATGAGTCAAATTCAGTGCGATTATATGCCTGTTGAGTTTCAGAATTAGAAATTTTTATAAGTAATAAAGTATAAGGTTGTTATTATGTCAAAATTAAGATTTTCAAAAAAAGCCCAAGGCACTCTTGTATCTCAAGTTCCTGATTGGGTAATGATGGTTGCATTTTTGTTATTAGCAATCTTTATTGTTATTGTAATACAGCGTTTAATGGTTGCTTCAGTTTAGGTATTAGGTATAAGATGAATAAGTTTACTATTTATAAAAATAACAAGAAAGCGTCTGAAGTAAATTTTTTAGCTATAGGAATATTGTTAGTTATAGGATTATTTGTTGGTTTTGCTGTTTATAATTATAGTAAGGACACTATTAGTTCTATCTTGTCAAGTATAAGTTTAGAGTTTAAATCCTATTTTCCAGACAAATATGAATATACTCCTGACCAGTATGTTGATGAACATATTAAAGGTAATATTTATTCATACATTTATATTAATGGGAATGCAGATAGAAAAGTTACCACTGTTACAGATTTTAATGTAGGCTTAGGAACTACTTTTGCAGGATTTAAGGATGTTGTTTCTAGTGGTTGCAATCCTGGATCAGAATTTCCCGGTTCGCTAAGTAGAAGCGGATGCCATATTTTAATTGCAGAAGATGATTCTTGGCTTGGTGGAGGAGGAGATGATTGTGCAGCAAGTCTTTATCGGCCTGATGTTAATGGGTTGATTTTTTATAATAAACCCCCTGTGGTTTCTGAAGATAAAAAACAATCAAAAGAAAAATTAAAAAAAAGTTGTCTTTCTGGTTATGGTTGTCAAAATGATGCCTTAAATTTACTTTACCATTTTTATGCTCAGGAAGATGAAGGTATTTTAACTAATGATTATTTTGATAAATCTCTTATTTGTGGTTCACCAAGATTAGGAGTTTATATGTGGTTTAAGTGTGATTCTAGTTTCTCAAGTAAAGCTCCCGATAATAAAATTGAAATTTATGGAGAAAAAGATAAGCTTCAATACCAATGTCTGTGTGCTTCTAATGGAGATTTTTGTGCTTGGAGTCTCTTTGAAGAAGAAGCTAGTTCAACTTAAACAGCAATAATGTTCTCCTAAATAGCTTTGAAGAATACAATACATTTATATATAATAAATATAGAAATTTATATATTATCATTTTTAATTAATTCGAGGTGTATATGATGAATAACGTAAAAGCGCAAGGTCTAAGTATGAGTACAATTATTATTGCAGCAATTTCCTTGTTAGTATTAGTTCTTCTTGCAACATTTTTACTTAAAGGAAGTGGGCAGTTTAGTGAAGGAACTGAGTGTGAAGCAATAGCTGAAGGTGCAGTTTGTGATACTAGTTGCTCAGAATTATCTGACTATGATGGTATAACTTATATTGACAGGGGACAAACTACTTGCCCAGACGATTATACTTGTTGTGTTCCAGTAAATTAAGTTTATATTTTTCGAGGTGTATAACATGGGAAATTGGAATAAAAAAGCTGTAAGTCTAACTTTTAACACAGTTATAATTGCAGTATTATCGATAATTGTTTTAGTGGTATTACTATATTTTTTGTTGAATTCTTCACAAGGTGCAAATGATGGAACTGCTTGCCCATTAAAAGGAGGAATTTGTTTAGATGAGTGTAGTGGAATATATGCAGATGATTCAATAGCTTATGAAGATGATTTATGTCAAAATGATAAATATTGTTGTTTGCCAGGTTCAGGTGAGTAATTAATGAGATCGAGAAGTATGATTCTAAAGTCTAATAAAAAAGCAGTGTCTGCTCTTATTTGGGGGGTGGTTATTGGTGCTATTATTACGATTTTTATGGTGTTTTTTGCTGGTAGTTTGTATAAAAAAATTTTTTCTGGAACAGAAACAATTACCGATTGTAAGACTCAACAAGGCACTTGTTATTCTACTTGTGATGGAGATCATGCATATCAAGTCTTTGGTGCAACAGGTTGTAAAAAAGATGAGGTTTGTTGCAGAGGGAAAATGCTATCTGATGCAGTAGGAGATGATCCTAATGTAAGTAATCCTAATAATGCTTGTTCAGATTATGATATTTGTTATGTTTCAACTCATCCGGATGATAGTTGGAAAGTTGCAAAGAATTGGTATAATGGTGATCAAGAAAGAAATTGTTATTATCTAGTTCCTCAATATAATAAAGTGGAACCTAAACCTGCGATTAATGGTCAGGTTTTATCTAAAGGTTATGAAAATGTAAATTTTACTGCTTCTGCAACTGCAAAATGCTGCTTGATTCAGATTGGTGGAATAAATAAATACTATGCCAATAATTATTTTGGTTATGCTTATTTTAATGGCGATGATAAAGTGACTTCAGGATATATTCCTTATAATGAAACAACAGGAACTTGCACTGCAACAATAAATTTTAATTTTGCAGAAGATCCTCCTAATCCTAAAGTTTTTAATCAAGAGGTTTGGAAAGAGTCTTTTGACGATAGAACTTTCTGTGCTCAAGAAGATGCTTTTGGCATGGCTAAAAAAGCAATGTTTAAAGTTGACTTTGTTTACTGGAATAAACCTTGTAAACCAGAACCAGGTTTCTTAGATTCAAGTGCAAATAGTGTTGCAACGCTGTTTGATGTTGCTAAGTTTGCTCATGATAAATATGGTTATAATGATGATCCAACAGGTTCTGGCAATGAACCTGGAAATGAAAACTATTTTGTTTATTTAAGAAATTCTGTGAAACCACGTCTTGGAGGGGTGGGAGACCCGGTTTGCACTACATTTTGTGAAAAAGTTACTAGAGGTTCTGACACTCCTTCAGGTGAAGGTGACTCTTGTGAGTTTGTTAGTTTTATAGAAGTAGATGCGGGAGAAGATTGTCCTGCAAGTAAGTTCGAGCAGGTTAGTAAAACTGATGACTTATTCTATAAACAATTTTATGATGACCAGATTTTTGTTGAAGGTGGAGATGTAAAAGATTATTTTGTTGTGGATCCAAGTAAAAAGATTTGTTTAATTGGTGCTTCTGGTCCTGAATTCTTTCCAAATGATTTTGCTCCAGGTGTATGCCAAGGTATATACTATCTAAATCCTAATAAAGACACTCCAACTGAACCCTGTGAATTAGATAAGTGTTCTTCAGTTAAATCTCAAGAATATTGTAATAACATACAAAGAAATTTAGATGACTATACTTATCAATTAGATTTCAGACTTTATCCTGATGAATATTGTGATGATTTAAAATGTTTTTATGGAACAGATGGATTGTTTACTTTTAATAAATGTAGAAGTTGTGGTGTAATATCCTCTTGTTCAGGTTATAGTAAAGAAGACGCTTGTGCAATTAATCCTTGTAAATTAGGTATTTCTCCTTCCTTGACAGGTGGATGTTTTTGGAGCACTAAAGGGATCGACAAATGTAAACAGTGCCCTGGGAGCTGTGAAATGCTACTTAATGATGATTGTATGTCTGGTGAAGATTGTAATTTACATTGTGCAATAAGTTCAGATACTGGAACTTGTGTTACAGATACTTCGTTCCAAGAGAATACTCTTGTTTAATAGATTTAGAATAAAATGAAAATGGACAAAAAAGCATTTGATGTTGTAATTTCAAAATATCTCATAATTTTTGTAACAATTATTATTATAATTGCTATTGCTATTCCTTTATATAGTGTTAATAAAGATGCTCTTTCCTTAGGGGTCTCTGTGTTTGATGCTAATGTAAACTGTGGAGAAGTTCTTGCAGGTTTATATGAAACAAAGTGTTTTTCTAGTGAACACCTTGTTAATTGTTATCAGATAGGATGGCTATCTCATATGGAAACAGGAAAAGCAAAAGGGTGTTTTGATGACGAAATGTGTTGTAAAAGAGAATTGCCGAATAATATTAATTAATTAAAATGTTAAGATTAGAATATAATAAAAAAGCTCAAACGCAATCGTTTATTATGATATTAGCTATTATAATTCTTATTGGAGTTGCTTCGATAACAATTCTCTCCTCCTTGGATAAAGTAAAAGAGGGTGCAAAATCCACTTGGGATGATTTTAATGATTGTTATAAAATTCCTAATGGCTTTTGTATAAGTCCTAATGATTATTGTAGGGATTATGATAGTTCTATAGATTCTTTAGGAATATCTTGTAAAGAAGATGATAATCCTGGAAAGACTGCAGATATGAAATGCTGTACTGCAATAGATCCGAAGAAAAAAATTACTCTTGAACTTTATAATGGAGATAAATATATTGATAGGCTTGCAGGAAGAGCACAAGATTATATTTCAACAGGAGGGTTAGATAAAGTTAAGATTACTAGTATAGACGTTAATTATCCTGAATATCTTTATTCAAAAAAAATTAATAATAAGACAACTATGTTTAAGCTTGAATTAGTTCCTCTTAAGACAACAACTAAGTGCTATTCTGGAACCGAACCACTTCTTGTTAATTGTAAGTATCATGATGGTGGAGATTTCTCATTTCCCTCATGTGGCGGTCCTGGAACAAGTGAGTTTAATCTTGATATTGGTGATTGCCGGTTTAAGCTAACTGTTTATAATGAGAAAGGCGAAGATGTTGTCGAAATCTTTACTAAAGAATTTGACTTTCCTGTAAAAATATAAGGCCTACCTTGCTTTTTTTATAACAATCTTTTTAAACAATACTTCTTAAATTTATATTGAGGTTAGAGGATGGTTCTTAGAGCTAAAAAAGCACAAACTGACAGTATGAAGAAGGCCCTTTTAGAACTTCTTGTATTTTCAATTTTTTTGGTAGTATTTATATCTATTCTGTCTTCCTTATGGAATAATTTGAAAGGAACATCACTTGAAGAACAAGCAGGAATGCAGTTTAATGTATTTATTTCTAATCTTAAATCAATGTCTTATACTCAGTCAGAATATAGTTTATCTTATTCTCAATTGTTAGTCCCTGCAGGTTATTATCTTGTTGCATTTCCTGCTGCTGCACAAAACGTGAGATATCATTATGTTAATGATAATGGCCAGGTTACAGATAAGATTAAAGAGATATTTAGGCCAAAAGATTGCAATAAAGAGTCTGAACAATCATGTCTTTGTTTATATAATAAGCAACCTGGAAATGTAGAGGGTGATGCAAATAAGAATATAGTTGTGTGTAAACAGATACCTGTTAAAAAGTTTGTTGCGAATCACATAAATGAAGAAGAGTTAATGCTCCCAGGTAGTTCAAAGAATTTTTCTTTTACTGAAAATGACTATTCAGTTTTTTTAGGTGAAAGTTTTCCAAAATCTAAATTTAGTTCAGATATAAGAGGGTTTATTGAAGGAAATGATACATATGCTATTGGTGAAAGAACTCAGAATTTAGGGTTTTATGATTCTTCCATTGGTGATGTTCCATTGCATGATCTTGTTATAAAAATAAAACAATCGGTTCCAATCCCCTTTTATGTTGAATTGTTAAAGGTTGGTGATGATTCTTCAATGGTAGTTTTTCCTTATTCTTATGCTTTATTTAATAGAAAATATTTTTTGATGAATTACGATGGCCAAGAATCATGTAATAATAAGAATATTCATACAGTTTTTGATGTTCCTGGAGAACCAGGAAATTTTTCTTATTGTGAGCAAACAGCTTCAGGTCTTGTAGAATCTGAAGATAGAATAGGTTTTTGTCCGCGTGGAACTATCCCTGAAATTTGTGCTTGTGGTGGAGGAACAACCTCTTTTTTTTCAAGAGCGGGAAATAATGTTATTTTCCCAAGAGCAATAAGTTATGGTAATTGCGCTAAATTTACTGATGTGGAGTTTACAACTCTTGTGAATTTCCCACCAGAGTATTGTAACGAGATACCTGACGCAGCTTTAACATTTTGCCTAATATATGAAGATAAGTATGCATGCGCATCTGATGTTTGTGATACAGGAAATTTATGTTCTTGGGTTAGTTCACCCGGTTCAGGATCTTGTGTTTCTACTTGTAATCAAATAACTTCTTGTTCTGATTATGATTTAACTTCTTGTGTTGATGACACTTGTGGCATTAGTGAGCTGGGATGTGTTTTAGGAATTAATAATGATCAAGAAGAATGTATGGACTTATGTAATAGTATAACTTCTTGTTCTGATTATGAAGGAAGATTTGAGTGCGGAGATGATTTATGTGAAATCTATCCTGCAGGAACAAGCACAGTCAATAAGTGTGAATATAATGAAGTAAATGCTCAATGTTCTACCATCATAATAGATGTGTGTAATAGTGTGGTAGAATGTTCTAATTATATAACCAAAGCAGAGTGTGAAGCTGATGCTTGTAATTTGTATTCAGGAATATATGAGAGTTGTGTCTATGATGATAATACTGATTTGTGTTCTGTAGTTGCAACTTATGAAAATTTAATTACATCTTAGTTATTAAAATGAAAAAAAGAATTTTTGGAAATAAAAAGGGTAGTGAATCTTTTATGATGTCAATGTTATATGACATGTTCTTTTCTATAATTATTCTCTTAACTTTATTAGCTTTTGTTAATTCTGTTAATTCAGGAACTTATTATTGGAGGCAATACTATGTTGAAGACATTAGTTTGACTCTGTCTTTGATTGAAGGTGTTCCTGAAGACTTAAGTATAAATTATGTTGTAACTCATAGTAAGGCTTTGTCAAGTGGACAAACAGGGTTGTTTGTTGATATAACACCTGGTTATGTTGCTATTTTTTCAAGAAATGAGTCTGAATATAAGAATATTAAACCCTTTCTGACAAAATTAACTTCTAATTTAGTAATGTTTTCTCCATTGGAGGCTATTTCCATTTTTAAATCAGGCGATCAAATTAGTTTTTCATCAGATTCGGTTCTTAGATGTAGAACTTTATCAAGAGATAAAACTGAATTTGTTTTAACAAAGATATATCTTCCAGAAGATGACTTTCTTCCTATAAAAATACAAAATGTTGTTAAAGAAACAGAAAATCAGATTGTAGCAGAATATTCTTCTGAGATTGGAAGTTATAGTATATTATTATCTGAATTATTTTCCAAGAATATTGGGGATCCTATTGTTAAAGACGACAATGATCTGGCTATTATTGTAATCTTTAAAGATGCAGATAAAAATGCAATTTCCATAAAACATTCTACAACTGGAAATTCTGAATTAGCAAATAACATCGCGTGCAACCTGTTTTCTCAATTAGATTTTATGTATTCTGAACTTGAACAGTATGTTGAGCAAGATGTTAATCTTTTTATTAGGCCTGCATCCAGTGATGAGGTGGCCGATTATTCCCAGGAAAATAATGCGGTTATTTTAATTGAGTTTCAATCTCCAAATATAGAAGAATTTTATATTAGTAATAGAATTTTTGCAAAAGTAATTGTTGATAATATTAAAAAGTCAACAAGTGAAATAGAACAAGAAAAGCTTACAGAATTATTAACTGTTTAATATGAGAAAAGTTATCCGGAATCGTGGGAATGGGAAAAAAGCATCAACTATAAGTTATATGGCCATGTTTCTTTACAGAATTATTTTTGTTGCTGCATCAATTTATTTATTTGTTCTTTTTGCAAATATGTTACTCTCTCCATTTCCAGATATCTATGAAGCTCGTGCAGAATTGTTAATGGGCAGAGTTCTTTATTCCGAAGCGATACACTATACTGATGATTCAATAGGACGAGTTTATAATAATATTATTGATTTAGATAAATTAAATTCTTTTAATACCACAACAAAGCTTGAGCGTTATTTTAGAAATGAGCTGTATCATCCTTCTAGGACAAATTTACTTGTTTTTAATATTACTGCCACCTATTGGAATGGGACAAATTTTGAAAGAAGTAGTTTTGTTTCTAACACAACACAGTATAAATTATTAAATCCCAAGGCTAGGTTTGAAGGCAAGGGTGCGGTTACAGGACTTCATAGAGTTTTTGACTCAAGTTGTATGATTAATTCAACAATTATTCCCTGTAATGTAGATTTGAAAGTTTTAATTCCTAATTCATAAAATGACTAAAAAGATATTTAGAAAAAATAGAAAAGGTTTAGCCTTCTTTGTTCTATTAGATTTATGGTCTATAATTGCAGTGGTAGGATTTCTTATTTTGCTATTAATATATATTAATTTTACAGAAAAAGTTCAAGAAAAAAGAATTGCAGATAAGATTGTTGGATCAAATTTTCCACATTATATTATCTCTTCATTTGAAAGTGAAGTTGTTGATTTTAAAGGGTGTGCTGGAATACCTGAAAATATAACCCGGACAGAATTTTTAGTTTGGCTAGATTATAATAAAGAATTTATGTCTGATAAAGAACTTGAGAATTGTGTTAATCCATTTAGGCATAGCTTGTTAAAATTTACTGAACCACAAGTTAAAGAGAATTTTGGTGCAGCCTTAACGCATTTTGCATTTACTGTGCAAGGTGAAAGAATTGTTGAGAGTTCAACTCTTAATATGTTTATAGAATCCAAACTTGCTTATGAAATTCCTGCTAAAAATGAGAATATTCAGGTTAGTTTTGGTTTTACTGCGGAATCTTTAACAGATGTTATACAAGATAAAATAGAAGAATCTTTATCAGGAGTTGCCAAGTTTGTTGGTGGTAAGATAACAGAGTTTGCAATTAATATTATTAAGGATAGTATATAAAATGATTTTAAAGAATAAACACAAAAATCAAGATTTTTGGTCATTTTGTTTTAGTTTTATAGTTGTAGGATATTAAGATGTTAAAAATAAAACAAAATAAAAAAGGGAAAGTACTCATGGTTTCTATAGCTTTGTCGCTTATAGGATTATTGATTTATTTACTTATTGCAACTAGCAATTTAGATGGTCCCACTATTGAAAATTTTGGCCAAATACAAAAACAAACAATTAGAGCATTAAATCAAAAAGATACTTTATTACTCTATGTTGATACTGCTACAGAACTTGCAAAAAGGGATGTTTCTCAAAAAATTTTAGCAGACAATGCAGGTTTCTATAAAGAAATAGATTCATCTGATCCTAATAGTGATGTAACTGGTTGTGGATCTCACGTCTACAATTTGCTTTCAACTACAACTGGTAAATCTTGTGTTAGTGATTATGATTATGGTAAAGAATATTTGTTTTCATTCAAAGATGAATTAGGAAAATATATTTCTAGAGAAGAAAATTTGAAAGGAGTTGAGTTTAATCATTTTGATATAGATAATGGAAGTATTATTCCAAAAAATCTTGAACAAGTTTATCTTCTTATAACAAACAAAGATTTTGATTTTGATTTTTTACCTGAAGGGGGAATAATTAATCTTGCCATTAAATCTAAGTATGGTGATGATGTTGCAAAAAAGATTTTAAATATTGATCTTTCTAAAGATCCTTTTAAGAGCATGGTACCAGGTGATTGTTCTTTGCATGTTAATTGGTTAATTAAAACTGCATATCAGGATGAAGATAATTTCAGAGGTATTGATTGTTTCCCAAATCACGCATGGGGAATTGCAGCGTGTTATCTTAGTAAATCACAAAGAACTCCTGAGATCTCAAGAGTTGTTTATTCAGGACCAGGATTATCTTTTGATGAATTATTCTTAGAAGATAAACTGCTTAAAGAAGGAGATATTTTATTTACATCATCAAAAACAACTTGGTGTAAATGGACAGGATATAATGAATATAGTAATGATAATATGTGTGGATATGCTAAAGGAACACTGGATCCTGATCGTTATTTAAGAACTGATGGAGAAATAGGGTTTTGTGTTGAAGATACTATTGAACTATCAGACAATCCTCTTTATTGTGATTTTAGTGAGTTTGGAATTGAATCTGAAAATTTTCCAATAATTACGCACATATTTATTTATCTTGGACTTGATAGAACAGGAAAACATGTAATTGGGAATTTGTATGGTGCACATGCAAATGATAAAGATTTAGAAATATTTTTAGGTACATATGGTAAAAGTGATGGTGTTAGGATGATTGTTAGACCAGACTACCCAAAAATTTAATAAAATGGTAAATAAAAGTATTAATAAGAAACTGAGTTTGTTTTTAGTAATTTTGTTTTTGTTGATATTTCTTGCAAATTTTGTTCTTGCAGGAGAACAGGCAAAATTAAACCGGTTTAAAGATTCTGAAACAAAGTTAATTTTAACAAATGTGAATAGATACAATCTTATAATAGAAAGATATGCAGATGAGTTTGGTGTTCCTAAAACTCTTTTGCAAGCTTTAATTGGTGTTGGTAAAACTGCAGGAATTTTGGATCCCTATGATGTTTATAGTGCAGGGGGGGCTATTGGTTTAATGAATTTAGTACCTTTTTATTCTGATGGAACAAATATTCATTATTTTGATTGTTTAGAATCTGGTTGTATGAATGATGAAGTTGAATATCTTGATAGAGAACATCTTACTGAGAATCGAAAAAAAGTAAAATATGAATACACAAATCCTCATAATTCTATTTGTTGTGCAACGTATATTTTAGAAAAGAAATCTCATACATCTATAATTTACCCTGGTGAGGAAAGTAAGTGTAAAGATTCAAGAACCCAGGTAACTTATGATGGTTGGGAAGCTGCAGTTAGAAAATTCAATCCGTTTTTCTGCGGTGATGATAATGATATTTATTTTGTAGAAAGAGTTATGCAGTTAAATTCTTCTTTTACAAAGTTTACTAAGGGTAATATAATTAATTATGGTTTGCTAAAATTTGTTCCTTCATTTAAGATTAAAGCTCCAAGGTTTCCAAAAATTTATGAAAATTTAAGTGATATAATTTCAAATTTACAAGAAACAGAATCTGAAGCAGGTGTTAGCCTTAAGCTGACAAATATTGGTTCTAAATATAATGTTACTTTTAGAAAATTTTGTGAAGAACCAGAAGTAAATATTTTTAATTCTATTTATGATAATTTTGTTAATGCTGTTGAGTTTGATTATCCTGAATGTAAGTATCTTGTTGCAGATAAGATTCCTTTTTCAGGCCACATGGAAATGCAAACTTTATTATTTGTGCATGATAGTACTGCTAATAAACTTAGTATAAAGAATAATCTTTCTTTAGATTTATTTAGAAATTATGAATTAACTGTTCCTGAAAACTTTTTCTTAGGATTTGATAATTTAACAATTGTTCAAGTTAAGCCTTCTTATTCAATGGAATACCAAATTAATAATTTTAATCGTCCTGATTCATCACCTTTAATTGGGATAGAAAACATATTTTTTGTTAATGATTATGCCTCAGATGTTTCTGAGCTAGTGTTTTATAAAAATGTTAGTAATGTTGGAGTTTATTATAATACATTTGGTCAGGAAATTAATTTAACTATTAGTCCACTACTTGATTGTGATAGTTCATTAGATAATTATAGATTGAAATATTTTACTTGTCTTGATACAGGTGAAAGAGAAGAAGTTTACGACTGGGTGTCTGGTAAATGGGAAGAGTCAGCCGAAACGATTAAAATAAAGCTTGCATTTGCTCTTAAAAGAAAATAATTTTATTTACTATAGTTTCAATTTGACTGGAAGCTTTGAGAAAATATATATTACTATTCGACTTTCCTATAATATGGCCTCCTCTGCAACTTAAAGGATGTGATACTCAACTAAAAAGGAGGTCGTCCAAAAAAGGTTAAACTTACAATATTAAGGTTGTAGTATTAGCTTTTTTGAGAATAATAATTATAAAAGGTGATATTCATGAAAAATATACATACAATTTTAGGACTTATAATAATTGCAATGTTAGTAGTTGCAGGATGTGGAACAAGCAATGTTCCACCAATAGTTAGAACTAATACTTATGATTCAGATGAGCTCATGAAATTTTCTTCTGTTCAAGAAATAAAAGATTTCTTATTTGAAAATACTATGCAACAGAGTCAAAGTTATTCTGGTAGTTTTAGAAGTGGTGGAGATATAGATATGGCTATGCCTATGATGGCCATGGCAGAATCTTCATCAGGTAAATCTGTTGGTGTAAATTCTAACTCTGGTGCTAGTGATTATTCTGAAACTAATATCCAGGTTGAAGGTGTTGATGAACCAGACTTTGTTAAAAATGATAATAAATATATCTACATTATTCAAGGTGAAACCTTATATATTGTAAATGCATATCCTGGAGAGAATGCAGAGATAGTTTCTGAAATTAGTTTTGAAGGAAATCCTTGTAACCTTTTTGTTAATGATAATAAAGTTATTGTTTTTTCAAATGCTTATGAAAGAAAGTCTTATATTGCTGAATTTGATTATATGCCTAGAGAAAGAGGGATTTCTGTTTCTCATGCTTATGTTTATGATGTTTCAGATAAGTCTGATCCAGAATTAGTTAATGATTTTAGTATTGAAGGTAACTATTATGATGCAAGAATGATTGGTGATTATGTTTATTTTATATCTCAACAAAATATTTATTATGATCCTGTATTTTTTGATACCCCCATTCTTATGGATGGCGCGTCTGTTAAAATTAAGCCAGAGGTATACTATTTTCCTAATCCTGAAACAAACTATAATTTTAATACTATAACCTCTTTTAATATTGATGATGATTCTGATGTTAATTCAAAAACTTTTATGATGGGTTATTCAAATACTCTTTATGTTTCTGAGGATAACATATATATTGCATATAGAAAAAATATTCCTTGGAGATATTATGCTGAAGATTCAGAATATTCTTTTTATAATATTGTTTTACCTTTGTTGTCGTTAGATATTAAAATTGAAATTAATTCGATAAAGAATGATAACTCTTTTCCTGATAATATTAAGTGGTCTAAAATATCTTTAGTTCTTGAAGAAATGTATAATGAATTGAGCGAAAATGACAAGAATGATTTGGTTGAGGAGATTCAAGAAGAATTAGAAGTTTATCGTATAAAACAAGAGATTGAAAGAAGTAAAACAATAATTCATAGGATTTCTATTGACAAAGGGGATATAGATTATGGTGCAAGAGGAGAAGTCTCAGGAAGTCTTCTTAATCAATTTTCTTTAGATGAGTATAAAAATAACTTAAGGGTTGCTACAACAACAAGTATTTGGGTTGGGGAAAGGCAGGTGTACAATAATGTCTTTGTTCTTAATAAAGACATGAAGGTTGTTGGGGATATTGAAGATATTGCTCCTGGTGAACGTATTTATTCAAGCAGGTTTATTGGTGATAGACTTTATATGGTAACTTTCAAAAATATTGATCCATTGTTTGTAATTGATTTAAGTGTTCCAACAAATCCTAGTATATTGGGTGAACTAAAAATTCCTGGTTATTCAACTTATCTTCATCCATATGATGAAAATCATATAATTGGTGTCGGAGTAAATACTGAGAATAATCAATGGGGAGGAGTTTCTACTTCGGGATTGAAGATTGCAATGTTTGATGTTTCAGATGTTGAAAATCCTAAAGAAATCGATAAGTATGATATTGGTGAAGCAGGTACATATTCTACTGCATTATATGAGCACAAAGCATTTCTTTTTGATAAAGAAAAAAATCTCTTAGTACTTCCGGTTAGAGAAGTAACTGGCAGGTTTAAAGACCCGGTTTATAATTATTATCGTAATTCAGTTTGGAACGGAGTTTATGTTTTTGATGTTGATGAATTTGGATTCAAGTTAAAAGGAAAAGTTGAACATCAAGACGATTCTGATAATTCTTGGTACAGAAATTATGGTAACCAGGTGCTTAGAAGTATTTTTATGGATGACACCTTATACACCATCTCATCAAATCTAATTAAGATAAGCTCTCTTGTTGATTTATCAGAGTTAAATAATGTTTTGTTGGATTAATTTTTTATTTTCCACCACTCAGCAATAGAAAACCATAGCAAAGTTTAAATAGTAGTTCCTCTAAACTATTTAGATGATAGAGACTAAATTTAATGCGCAGGTACTAGCTTATTTAACTTTACAGATTGTTTTTGTTCTTATTTTGTGTTTACTTTCTAAAGATTTAGTTATAACAAGTTCAATTATCATGTTGTTATTAGGAATAACAGTTCTTATGCACTCAAATAAATTAATTTCTAATAGTAATTGGACAACATATAATATTTATAATTTTATAATTATTATTATAACAATATTTTTTGTTCCTGCATATGCAGTGTTTAGAAGCCAAGCGGTTCTCTTGGTTGGTATTGCAATTATAATTGCAAATCTTGTTGCAATTTTGCTAACAATAAATCTTTCAACGCCTATTGAAGCCTTAAAGGCAAAATCAAAAGAAATTAAGGCTTCAACTATTAAGAGATATAATCCAGTTAAGAATTCTAAGAAGATTAAATCTTCTGACTTAAAGATTGTTGCTATTAAAGGTGGTAGTAAATTTCACTCTCTTGATTGTAAAATGGTGGAAAATAAGTCAAAAAAACGTTTAAAATTCTATTATTCTGCTCATGATGCTCAAAAAGATGGTTTAAAGCCCTGTAAGCTGTGTAAAGCAGTAAGTTATTTGCATCAATTCTAATTTTTATTTTCTATACTACTAGCTAATGGCTATAAATGTTTAAATAGTTTCAAGTATATCTTAGTAATTATATGGCAGTTTTAAACAAAATAAGGAATATTGATTTTGAAATTTTTTTTACTGATATTAAGGATTATTTTTCAAATCTTAGTCAATATGCTTTGTATTCATGGATTGCTATTGGTTTAGGTGTGATATTGATAATTATATCATTTGTAGTTTAATTATGTTTATAGGGGGTTAATAAGATGGGTCAACAAGAGGTTTTTGCTTTTTTACAAACAAATAAGGGTAAATGGTTTACTAGTAGAGATATTGCTGAGGCATTAAGTATATCTATAGGTAGTGTAACTATGAGCTTGAAGAAACTAAGAAAAGCAAATATAATTAAGTTCAAGAATACAGGTGTTAGAAATACCTATAAATATAAGTTGTAGCTTTATTCAATATTGAATAATTGAGTTCTTTTTTTTTTTATTAAATTCTTTTTCTAAAAAATATTTAATTTATAGAAGTAATAAAATTAAAAAAGAAAAATAAAAAAACTAATAATCTTTAATTATTATTGTTTTGTCAATGAATTGCCCAAAAGAATATTCTAAGTCAACATATAATGCTGTGACATAATCTTGTGTTGCATCATCTGATTCTAGTGTACATGTAATTGGTCTTGGTTGTCCGCCAGAATTAATTGATATGTACCCTTCATTGTTGCCGCCGAATTCAGCACATTGTATTTCTTCTCCGCCTTCTGGAAGTTCTACTATAACATATACTTTGTCTTTTTCTTGACTTGCAGGTGAGTCATCACAAACCTTGTCATTATTGGTTATAAGATCAGGATTTATTTTCCTAAAAACTGTTCCTTCTTCATTAACTCTTGCTATATTAATAGTTAAAGAAAGTTTTCCATTTCCTATTGCGGTTTGGCCAATACTAATTACATGAACTGGGGCTGCACTGTTGCTTGTCTCCTTTACCCCATATGGCTCGCAAATCTTTTTCTTACTTTGTACATCTGCAATAACACAAATATTTGTAGAAGATTTTGTTTTGTAATTGTAACACATCTCAACTCCTAATGTTAATTCTGTATTTCCTTGTGCGTCATGCATATACGTTAATGTTGGAAACTGGGTACTTGCAATTCCTCCTTGTAATTCTGTTCCATCAGCAGGATTTTTCTTGTAAGGCATTAAAGTTATTCCTTCTGCTTCAAAATCAATGATTGTTTCATCTGTAGTTAGTCCATAAGAACTTGCTTTTATTCCTCTTAAAGTTAATCTTCCAAAGTCTTCAAAGTCATCATTTGGTTCGTAGGTTTCATCAAATACTCCATGTTCACCTTTATTTTTTAGCATTAGTCCTACTGCAAAGGGCATTGTTCCTTGATCAAAAATTTCCATAGGAGGTTGTCCCTCTTGGAACTCCATTGTTAATCCTTCTGTTCCTCCAATATATGGGTTTTTAGTTATACTTGTTTGATTTCCACAACCAGATAATAATAGTGCAGCAATAACAATCATGATTAAAAATAAGTTTTTGGTTTTATTCATCTTTAATGAATGATCAAAAAAGTTTTTTTTGGTTTTATTCATTTTATTAAATCCTCCAATTAAATTTTCTTAAATAATATTGAATCAGTTTCTGTTTCTTGATATCCATACCAGAATTCTATAACTAATGGTGTTTGATAAGCTGTTTGTAGATTTTGGTATTGAACATTATATGTGCATGTAATTATTCCTTCTCCTGTGTCTTCATCTAGCCTAATAATTCCGTTTGAAGGGCTGCACTCTAATCTTTGGTTTTCAAGATTTACTAAAAATCCTTGAACAACATTCTCGTGATTTTGCATCAATGGTCCTGTATAGTAAGGGCTGCATCTTGCAATGTGCCCCCAATCTATTACTGTTCCATCACCAATGTTTTTCACGTGAATTGTAAACCTTACTCTTCTTTTGTCTCCTTCTTGTTCAATTTTTGTGACTGCAACAGGTGCTCCTTGACTAGTTAGTCGTATTGTTCCAGGTGTACAAGTTTTTCTTTGCTGACTTTCAGGCATTGGATCAATACATACCATTGGTGCAGTATATGTCGCATAACCATAGCAGTTTGTTAACATTAATGGTAGCTTATATTCTTCTCCTCCTGGTGGCCAGTATTTCATATCAACATGATAATCAATATATTCCATTCCTCCTCCTGGGAAGTATGAGTTGTCTGCAGGTAGTAAGTATTCTTTTCCAAAGTAAGTTTCAAAGTTAATTGATTCGGCCATTGCAATTGATAGTCCTGCTCCATGATATAATAAGTTAAGATCTAATCCTGTTAGGTTGTCAAAGTTAAATCCAAATCCTAATATATTATTATTTTCACCACCTAAACTTAAGTCTAAATTGTCAACCCAAGTTGGTGCATCCCAGATTCCCAATTGTCCTAGTAAGCTTCCTATATTGTTTATATTTGTCGTCCAGAAACCTTCATCTCTAGTGTATTCAAATGAAGAACCATTCATGAATGCACATGATAACAAGCCATTCCAAGTGTGTAATTCATTGAAGTTGCCAAAACTTGTTATGTCAACTACGCAGTCTCCGCCGGTTTGCCTTTGAAGATCTTGTCCGCTTACTTGTAAAAAACTTGGCCCGTACCCTGAGATAAATGTTGCACCTCTTGATAGACTTGTTCCTCTATTGTGAACTTTTACAGTAAAGTCAAAAACATTTTCACTTGCACTTCCACCTTCGCTGTACCAAACTGTTTTTGGAAGGTTGCTAAATTCTGCTTCAACTCCAACTTTTCCTGTGTAGTATTTTGAACTTGTTCCTTGAACACCAGAATTTTCTTCTTGATTTGGCAAAAAGCATCCTGATAACATAAAAGAAACCGCTATAAAAAGAATGATGATTAATGTTAGTTTTTTTGAATTCATAATTATCCACCTATTATAAGTGATATTCATCTTTATATTTTATAAACTTTACTAATGATTTTAGCTTTGAAACTTTTTCCTTGATTTTATTAATATTTGTCACTTTCTAGTAGTTAATAAACGAAAGATTTATAAATTAGTAGTATTTTTTACTACTTTATGGTGATACTTTGAAGCATAAGTTAAGTATTTCAGTGGATGAAGAAACAGTAATTTCTATAATGGAAGCCATGCGAAAAGGTAAATTTCGTAATAAATCACATGCATTCGAGTATGCAGTAAAACAAGTTCTGCGAGGTGATTTATAGTGAGTCCGCCAGCTGAACCTGCAAGAAAACTTGAAGAAAGGGTTAATTTTAATGTGTCTGAAGATTTTCAATCTGATAAAATTTTAACTGCTGAAGAGGTTGCTTTAATTGAGAAAGAAAAGTATATTCTTGGTGAATATGTTAATTCAGGTAATACAAGGGATGTTTTTAGAGCTATTTTTGTGAAAAACGGATTACGTTTACCAAGAGTTATTAAAATTGCTAAAAGAAAAAAGGATATTAATCTTGATTCTGTTTGCACTTTGATGAATCTTTCACGACTACCCGAAGGCAATCCTAATGTTAACGAATTAGAGGCGCAAAACTCTATTGGTGATCATCCACATATTGCTTCTGTTACTGATAGTTTTTATGTTAATGAAAGGCATGTTGTTGTAGAAGAGTATGGTGATGGGCCGGATATACAAAGGGATGTTGAAAAAAGGCTAAAAGTTAATGATCTTTATTCTAAAGAAAAATTTATGGATATTTTTAACCAATGTCTTGATTTAATGAAGGATATGTATTCTGGTCAGGACTATAGATTACATAGAGATATTAAGCCAAGTAATATTATTATTAACAAACTTGGAAGAGTTGTGTTTACTGATTTTCAAAATGCTAAAAAAGGAGATAATATTGAATTCCAACTTTGGCCTACTAGAGGGGGAACACCTTATACTTCGCCTGATTTACTTAACTCTTTGTTTACTGGTGAAGAAGCTCATGCTTCAAGGCAAACAGAATTTTACGCTTTAGCTAATACTATGTATTTTGCTTTAACAGGTAAAGAAGCATTTAATTATAAAATTAAATTTGATCCTGCTAATGGTAATCCTTTGGAAATAGGTGATAAAACATTTAAGGTCTCTCTTTTTGATGGTGAGAATAAGGTTGATGAAATAACATCTGAGATACATCGATCTAATAAGAAGAAAGCTCTTAAAAAATTATCTAAGTATTATCAAAAGTTATTTTCTAAGGCACTTTCATTTGATGATACTTTTTTGGATGTTGATGAATTTAGAGAAGAGTTGAAGCAAACTGATAAGCGTTATAAATTTAATTTAGCTGTAAAAAAATATACTAAACCTGCACTTTGGATTTTGGGTTTGGGGATACCTTTATATTTGGTTCTTAAATTTGCAACGCCTGTTGAATTAAAAGAATATGATTATTCTCCAACACTTAATGATTTGTTAAGAACTAAAACAAGGATTGTTAGTGAAGTTAATGTTGGTCCACAGGTAATTGCAGGGGGGATCCATATTCCTCTTGATATGGCTACTGATTTAAAACCATATTTAGAAGATGTAAAAAAAGCTTTGATTGATCCTAAATTCATTGAATATTCTAAATTATCTGATTTTATTTCCTCTAGGTCTATCCCAAATGTTAATATTGGAAATGAGTTGAATGCAATAATATTTTCTGCTTATAATTTTAGTCAGAAAAAGAAAGTTAATTTGTTTGGTTTTAAAAGAAGTAAAAATTTTTTAGTTCCTATTGATTTTGTTAAGGCTCGTTTATACAGGGAAAATAATGGAGATAACATGCACTTAAATATGCAATTATATAAGGAACTTAATGATAATAGAATGGAAATTGTAAATGTAAAAGATTATTTGGTTATGTCTACAAACTTTATAGATTTAAAAGATGGATTTTTAAGGGTTGAAGATGTTTTTGCGAAATATTTTTGTAGTGATGAAGAAATAATGTTCGCAAAACAAAGATCAGATAATCAAAATTATTTTCCTGTTTTTAAAGAAAACGAAGATGATAAAACTACCAGTCGTTATGATGGTTATTCAACTCATCTTCCTTCAAAGAAAAAAGAATTAATTAACCGTGCTCTTGCTTTTTATCTTACTGTTGATGATGAGGGGAATTATAAACAACTTATTGAACCTGATTCAACAAAGGTTTATGATTATACTGTTAAAGAAACTCAGAAAAAATCTATGGATGCACAATTTTATGCAGCGGATAATAATCTCAGAAGAAAGCTGGGAATAAGAAAATTTTAAATTAAAATTCCAATTAAGGGGCTAGTTGCAAGATAATATTTTCTTACAGATGAAGCAAGTCTATGTATAATCATATAATCTTTTGTTTCTTTAAATAAAGCTTCTGTCTTTTTGTGAATTAAATCTTTTTCTAAAGCGTGTATTTCTTCAAGAATACTAATATCTTTTTTAGAATATGCTTTAATTATATCTCTAAGTATTTTTTCTACTTCCTCTACAAATAGAATTATTTTTTTGTTTGAAGCAAAGTTGTTTTTATCAAGCCATTTATTTATCATAAAAAATTCTCTTTGAGCGTGTATCATAAGAGTTAAGAATGTCCAGAACAATTGGCTATTTCTTTGAAATCTTCTCTTTGTTATTGTTCTTCTACAGAAATTATCATATTGTTTTATTCTTTCTTCTACTTCATTATAGTCTTCTTCTATTTCTTTTTTGTTTAATCTTTTTTTAGTTATTTTAATAAGTTCTAAAGAGTTATAAAATACTTTTTGTAGTAGTACATCAAATTGTCCTGATGAAGGTTCTGTAATACTTTCAATTATGCAAGAATTTTTTTCTTTCTTAGTTATTTCAAAGCCCAGTAGGTGTCCTCTTACTGTGTTTCTTATCATTTTAAATTGTTTATCATCATTAAAATTAACTTTTACTTTGTCATAACCTAATCTATATGCATTTGTGATAATAGTTCTTACTGCTGATTCAGTTGATTTTTTTATATTAAGAGTTGTTTCTGGTTGTTGCAATGATGATTTTTTTGAATATATTACTATGTCTTCTCCAAGTTCATCTACTTCGACACAATCAGTCTCTTTTAGACCTTTTTTGTCCAGCCATTTCTTTGGTAGATAAATTGTAAATCCGCCAAGCCCTTGTTTTATTAATTTACGTTGCATAAATGATGTAAATCATTATTAATATTTAAATGTTTCGATTCATATTATTAATATTAATAATATCAGTTAGATATTAATACTCTTACTCATTCCTATTTCTTAGATGTTATCACTTAAGAGTGATTTCAAAGAGGTTAAAATGAAAGAAATAAAACAAATAAAACAAACACAAGTTGAAAATTTGGTTTCAAACACCATGTTTGCTTATACTAGTTTGTTAGATCTAGATGGTGTTCAATATGAAATGTCTGAATCTTCTGAAAAATTTAAAGGAGTGGCAAAAGCAACTTTAAACACTGCAGCAGAATTAGGAACTATTGTAGATACATTAATTGGTTTAAATTTACAAACACATAGTGTTACTACAAAGTCCATAAGAAAATCAAAAGTTTATGATGCAAATGTTAGTGACGAACAAGTAGAAGAAGATTTCAAAGCTTATAAGGTTGAAGTAGAAACAGAAAGAACAAATATAAATCAATATTTTGATGGTGAAATAAAGCAAAAGAAATCAAGTGTTGACGAATTTAAAACAGTAATGAAAGATCTTAGAGAAGCTTATACTTCACAAGAGGTTACTAAAGTTGAAGTCGCAGTTGATGCAGTAAGAAAATCTGCAATTTGGTCAAATGAGATCCAAGTTGATTCATTGTTAGGTGCTGTTAAAAGTATGCAAACTTTGGCTACTAAAATTTATGACGGTGGTTTTGAAGATGTGGAAGATGTTAAAAATATTTTAACTGATGCAATTGAAGATTCAAAAGTTGTTGAACAAAATTATTTCTTGGGACTTTTCAAAGCAGGGTCTAAGATGGTTGAACCGATTGGTCAAACTTACAAGGGGTCAATAGATTCTGGGGTTATTGCAGAAGAACTTATGCGGATTAACGCATAATTTTTTATTTTTTTAATATTAATAATATCAGTTACATCCTTATAGGCGAGAATGTTACTATTATTCAATGCTTGGGGGAGTATTAAAAATGAATTGGTTATTAGCAATAATTGTTATACTTGCAATTCCCTTGTCGATGAAATGGAATTTTGGGTTTAAGAAAAAAGGGGAGAATAGTGTGATGAAGTTATTAAATTAGAGATTAAAATGAAAACTAAAACACTATTAATATTTATGATTGTAGGAATTATTTTTTTGAAAGCTTTTGATTTACTTAGGCAATTTTTTATTAGAATTAAAACTTTTTAGGAGGTTAAAAAAATGAAAAAAGAATTTTTAGCATTTTTAGCATTATTATTAGGAAGTGTTACAACTTCATATGCTTTAGAAGGTAACACAGATTTTCAATTTAATAAAGATGATAAAACAACAGAAAGAACTAATTTGAGTTTAGATAACTTTTCAGCGAACTTTACGACAATAACTAAAGATAATAAATTAGAGCTTGTTTCATTCAAGCCTAAAATAAATGCGGATCTTTTTACAGGAAAGGCATACTTGACTATGAGATTTGACAAAAAGCTTAATGCAGATAATTTACTTCACGTTTCTCCAGGATTTGGGAAATCTGGAATATATATTGAACCTGTTTTTACAACTATCGATGAATTAGGTAATATGAAAGAGGTTGATTCTTATGCAGGTTTTAATGGAAAAATAGGTAATCAAGATTTAGAAATTGCTGGTATTTATTTAAACCCTGTTGAAGGCGATAATTTATCTGCAGGTTATGCTGCAATTAACAATGACAAAATAGGTGCTGGTGTTGTAAAAGAGTATGATGATACTGTTGGTGTGCAATTGGCACTTAATAATGGCAAGTTTACAGAACTTATGATTGCAGATTATAATTCTGAAACAAAAAAATGGCATGGAAGAGTTTATGTTGCAGAAAATGGTTGCGGCGCTTTAACAACTAAAGGGCCTTCTAAATTTGGGGCATCAAAAATTGGATGGGATCCTAATGGGCATCCTTATTTTACTTCAACTGCAAATAAATCTTCTGATGGTTTTGCTGCACAGTTGAAAGCTCATGGAACTTCTAATACTATTGATGGTTTACTTGCAGAGTTTGGTTATAACTTTGGAAAGTTAAGAGCTTTAATTGGTCAGAAGTTTGATGTTAACAATGAAACTTCAACTGCATATGCAACTCTAACTTATGATTTCAAGAACGGTCTTGTTGAAGTTAAGGTTGGTGATGAAGGAGTTTTAGGTGCTTATGTTAATATGAAATATTGATTTTTTATTTTTTTATTTTAAGGTGAATAAAAATGCCATACTCAAAAAAATTATTTAATAGTTATTTGAAAGCAATTAAAAATCCTTTACCTGAATTAAAAAAAACTTTTGATTCTGAATTGAGGTTGCTTAAATTTCAAGCTAGTTTTCTTAAGAATTATCATGGTTTCTCAACAATTAATGTTCTTGATGTTGGTTGTGGTGCAGGAAGACCTACTAGAGAGCTTTCATATTTTGTTGATTCTATTATAGGCATAGATAATGATCAAAGTATTGTCAATACTGCGAAAGATAGATGTAAATATAGAAAGAATGTTGAAATTATTAATGCTGATGCATTAGATATGCCTTTTGATGATAATTCTTTTGAGTTTGTTTATGCAACTTATAATTTACTTGGTTCTTTAGAAAAAGAAGTTCGTTCAGATTTAGTTAGAGAAATGTTAAGAGTTACTAAACCTAAAGGTTGTATAATCAATATTACTTGGAATAATGATAATTCTACAACCGAATTTTTAAAAAAATACTATTCTTTAATTGGTTTAGAGATTCTAAAAAGTAATAGTAGCAGAACTGTTACAAATGAAGGAACCTTTGAAAGATTGTCTATAAAAGAATTATGTAATATTAATATCTCTGTTGGATTAGAATTAAATTATTTAGACATAGTTAGGTCTCTTTGGCATGCCGTAGTTGGTTTTAAGCTTTAAACCTAAATCTTTATAAATAATATATTTGTGATTCTATTAGTAATAATCGTATATTACATTTAGGGTGTGTTAATTGACAATTATTAAGAAACTAGAGATGAAGGGCTTTAAGTCGTTTGCCAATAAAGTAGAAATGGACTTTGGAAATGGCTTTAATTGTGTTCTAGGGCCAAATGGGTCAGGTAAAAGTAATGTTATTGATGCTTTATGTTTTGTTCTTGGAAAATCTGGTGCAAAAGGTCTGAGAGCTGAGAAAACAGGAAATCTTGTTTATAATGGTGGAAAATCTAAATCACCTGCAAAATTTGCAGAAGTTAGCATATATTTCTCAAATCTAAAAAATGAATTTCCTGCTGAAGGTGATGAAATAAAAATTACAAGAGTTCTAAGTCCTAAAGGAAACAGTAAATATAAGATAAATGATAAAACTGTCACAAGAACTCAAATAATTGAGTTGCTAGGAGCTGCAAGAATTAATCCTGATGGTTATAATATTATCCTGCAAGGTCAAATTACTCAAATGATTGAGATGTCTTCAGATCAAAGAAGAAAGATGATTGAAGAAATTGCAGGAATTTCTGTTTATGAAGATAAAAAAAGAAAGTCATTAAATGAGTTGGATAGAGTTGAGCAAAGAGTAAATGAAGCAGAAGTTATTCTTGCAGAAAGAGATACTTATATTAAAGAGTTAAGGAAAGATAGAAATCAAGCATTGAAGTATAAAGAACTTGATGATAAAATAAAAAGAAACAAGTTCACCTTACTTTCATATAAAAAAGAAGATAATTCTAAGAATCTAACTAATCTTGAAAAACAATTAACAAAATTTCATGTAGATAATAAAAAGTTTCAAGAAACTATTGGCAAGGTAAAGAAAACAATTACTGAAAAGAATTCTGAGATTGCAAAAATCAATAAAGAGATTGAGTCTCGAGGAGAAAAAGATCAAGTTGCACTTCACAAACAAGTTGAAAAACTAAAAGTTGATGTTGCAGTTAATAATCAGAGAATACAAACTTTGGATACTGAAATAGAAAAGATTGCTCTAAGAAAAAAAGAGTTAGAATCAACTAAGTCAGAAATAAAATTAAAACTTAATTTAATCGATAAGCAAAAGAAAGATAAGCAAAAGGCGATAAATACAAAAGAGCAAGAGTTAAAAAATATAGAAAAAGCTATTTCTGATTTTAGAAAAAAGAATTCTCTTGATGGTGTAGCAGGAATAGATAAAGAAATAACTAAATTAGACTCCGACTCTGATAAAATGCAAGAAGAATTGCATAAACTTCGTGAAGATCAACAAAATGTTATGAGAGAAAAAGATAGAGTCGAAATCATGCTCCAAAGTATTGATGACAAAATAGAAAAAGTTCTTGAGCTCTCAAAGAAGAATAAGGATGAACTTGAAAATCTTAAGGTGAATAAACAATCTTTCAAAAGAGCAACAAAAGAGTTAAGTACAGCTTTATCTGAAAACTCAAGTTTAGCTCTACAATTAAATAATGCGCGTTCAAAATTATTAAGTAAAAAAGAAGAAGAATCAAAACTTAGAGCAAAATCTTCAAACATTCGGGAATCTATTGCTGGAGGGATGGCAATACGTGGAATTATGGATAATAAAAGCCAGTTTTCTGGCCAAGTATTCGGAACTGTTTCTGATCTTGGGAATGTAAAATCAAAATATGCATTGGCACTTGAAGTTGCAGCAGGCGGAAGGATAAAAAGTATTGTTGTTGACACTGCAAACACTGCTGCAAACTGTATTAAGTTTCTTAAAGAGAAAAGATTGGGCATTGCAACTTTTTTACCAATGGATAAAATTAATGCACCTTTGATTAAAACAGAATTAAGAACTATGAAGCGAGCAGGAGTTGAAGGTTTAGCTCTTGATCTAATTGAGTATCAACCACAATTTAAGAAAATATTCTCTTATGTTTTTGGAAATACTCTTGTTGTTGATGATATTGATACTGCTAGAAATATTGGTGTTGGTGGAACAAGAATGGTTACTTTAACAGGTGACTTAGTCGAGACTAGCGGTGCAATGCAAGGTGGACATAGAGTTAAGCAGAGAGGTCTTGGATTTCAGGAGAAAGAACTTTCTCAAGGTCTAGAAAAACTAGAAAAAGAAATTAATGATATTGAGATTACTATTGGTTCACTGGAAAATAAGAGAAGTATTAATGAAGAATTAATACAAAAATTGAGAGTTGAAAAAGCAGAACTTGAAGGGGATATAATAAAATTAGAGAAAACTCTTCACATAGATTCAGAAGATCTTGATGCAAGTAATAAAGCTAAGGAAAGGTTAAAGAAAGAGGAATCTGAATTAGAAACAAAACTTGATGCAGCTCAAGATAAGATTTCTGACAAGACAAGAGAGTTAACTCAAATAAAAATTAAGAAACAAGAATTAAGAGAAAAAGTAAATCAGTTAAATAATCCTATAAAAATAGCAGAATTAAATACCCTTGAAGAGAAAAGAGCAGAGTTTAAGATGTTAATTATTCAGTTGCAGGGTGATATAAAGAATCTTGAATCAGAATCTTCAAGCATTTTTAGACCTGAAATTGATAATATAGATAAAATCTTAAAACAACATTCAAGAGAAGATGCCGATTTTACAAAAGAACAAAAAAATCTTATTTCACTTATTAAAACACAAGAAAAAGAGCTTCTAACAAAAGAAAAAGATGAGAAAAAGTTTTATGCACAGTTTAAAGGATTATTTAATGAAAGATCAAAACTATCTGAAGAAGTTTCTAAATTTGAGAATAAAGTTTTCAATAATAGTACAACAATAAAAGTTAATGAAGCAAAGATAAATGCAATCAAGCTTGATACTGCAAGAATAAAAGCAGAGATTGCAGGTCTAAAAGAAGAAATGAAACAATATAAGGATGTCCACCCATTCAAAGACAAGGAAATCTCAAAAATAGAAAGAGAAATAAAACAATTTGAGAGAATGGCAGATGACCTCGGTGCAGTAAATATGAAAGCACTTGAAATATATGATCGTGCAAAGAATGAACATAAATTATTATCTGATAAGAAGAGATCTCTTGCAAAAGAAAAAAAAGATGTCCTAGTTTTAATAAATGAAATTGATTCAAAGAAAAAAGAGTTATTTATGGTTACATATGAAGTTATTAATAAGAATTTTAAAAGAATTTTTTCAGCTCTAACTACCAAGGGCGAAGGTGCAATTTATTTAGAGAATCCACAAGATATTTTTGAAGCAGGGTTAAGTATTAAAGTAAGACTAAAGGGAAAAAGATTCCTTGATATAAGATCCTTATCAGGAGGAGAAAAAACTTTAACTGCACTTTCATTTTTATTTGCAGTTCAAGAACATGAACCAGCATCATTCTATGTTTTAGACGAAGTAGATGCAGCACTTGATAAAAGAAACTCTGAAAAACTTGCGCAACTTGTTGCAGATTATTCACACAAAGCACAGTATCTTGTGATAAGTCACAATGATTCAATAATTACAGATGCAGAGAATCTTTATGGTATTTCTATGAATGAACATGGAATAAGTAAAGTTACAACATTAAAGTTATAATTGTATTGGGGGTTTAATAAAATGCTAGAATTTTTATCAGGATATGTGGTGTGGAATAATAGTTTATTAAACTATATATATTTTATTCTGTTTGTTGCATTTTCCTTTTTAGTTGCAAAATTTATTGCATTTATATTCAATAAATATTTACATGCTATGGCTAAGAAAACTAAAACACAAATTGATGATATACTTGCTGATGCTTTTGAAAAGCCAATACTTTTCACATTGTTTTTCTTAGGTATTTATTTTGCTTTTAAGTATTTGGTTTTGTCGCCTGCATTTGAGAATGTATTAAGTAAAATTTTTACTGTAATTACAACTATTCTTATCACTTGGGGTGTTACGAAATTATCACATTCTGCTCTTGAAATATATTGGATGCCAAAGGCAAAGAAATCAAAAAATACTGTTGATGATAATTTAATTCCTGTTGTTAAGTCATTGGTTTCGTGGGTAATATGGGCAATTTCTTTAATATTTATATTAAGTAATCTTGGTATCAATGTTACTTCGTTAGTTGCAGGTCTTGGAATTGGAGGTCTTGCAATTGCATTTGCACTGCAAGGAGTATTTGTAGATATTTTTGCGTCTATATCTATATATTTAGATAAGCCTTTTCATGTTGGAGACTATATTGTTATCGGTGCTCATTCTGGAACAGTAAAAAAAATTGGCATCAAAACAACAAGAATTGAAACTTTACAAGGAGAAGAACTTGTTGTTTCAAATAAAGAACTTACTGAAACAAGAATTCAGAATTATAAAAAGATGAAAAAGAGAAGAGTTGTATTTAAACTAGGTGTTGAATACGGGACTTCTCCTAAAAAACTTAAAAATATCCCTATTATTATTAAAAAGATTATAGATCGAATTGGTAAAGTTGATTTTGATAGAGCACACTTCACAGGATTTGGTGATTTTTCTTTAGATTTTGAGATAGTTATGTTTATAGACACTCAAGATTATGCAATCTATAAAGATATTCAGCAAAAAGTAAATCTAGGTATTGTTGAAGCATTTGCAAAAGATAAAATAGAAATGGCATTTCCTACACAAACAATTTTTGTTAAGAAGTGATTAGCTTTTTCTTTTATTTTTATTATGAACAAAAAAATAGAAGAATTTGGTTTTTAGGTTTGGTATTAATGCATTCTTTTTTTGGTATACTGAAAATCTTTGATTTTCATTATATTCTTTAGAACACATAAGTATATAAACTTTTAAAATAAAAATATGATATAGGGGTTATTGTTCTCAAAAAAGCTATTAATCAAAGACAAAATTTTTTTTGGACGCCATCCGTTTAAGTGTTAGAAGGATGACATTTTAGAAACTTTAGTAATAAAATTATGCAGGTGTTGCTACAATAGAAAGCGGAAGAACTCTAGAAATTATTTCTGAATTTGTTTCACCAGATACTAAGTTCGCTTATCCTAAACCAGACTATTTAAGATATTATCCTTCTGAAGTGATTAGAAGTAAGAAATACCCTGAAGGATTCTTTAATGGGGTTGATATATGAGGAAGAATAATTTATTATCTTGATAGTGAATTAGGGATTTATGTGTTGCAGAGGAAATACGAAGTAATTTCTTATCAAATTTGGAAAAGTGTTATGGTTTGTCCTAAAGAAGAATTCTTTGATGAATATAATTTGCAAGAAAAAGATAGAAAAGAAATATTTGAGAAATTTGTTGAAAATATAGGTGAAGATTATAGTCCTACAGTGAAAGAAGTAAAAAGAAAATTAAAGTTTCTTATAGGTTTTGAAAATATTAAAAATAATCTTGAAAATTATGAAACTGTTCCTTTGTTGGAGCTATATGATAAAAAGATTAATCCTTTAAGGGTAGATATTCGGCCTTATTTAGGAGATAACATTGCTTCATTTAAAATTGCAACTTGGTTGGTATCTAGAATTGCTAAAGAAAATTTTGATGTTGTTAAAGAACAGTTACATATGAGATTGAATATATATAAGTTCATGAAACAGCTAACAAATTTAGAATCACAATTAAAGCTTGGAAATGTCTTAAATTCTTTTAATAATATTAATCAGACTGGAAAATATGCTGTGGATCATAATAAGATTATTCCTAATTATGAAATGAGATTTAGCAATAAACCAAGATCTTTCCCTCTAAACATTCCCAATAAACACATTGCTTAGATGCCGTTTGCAAACTTCTTGTGCAGAATAGAGTGTAGAAATAGGTGTTGGTATTATATCTTGCATTTTATACATGGGAAATGCTCTTGATAGGTGTAGAATTGTTTCTTCACCAAGATTTTCTTTTATCCAAATTGCAATCTTCTCAATTTCTTCAAGAGAATTATTCTTTGATTCAAGAATTAAATTAGTAACTTCAATATGAACGTTATTTTCTTTTAAGATTTTCAGAGATTCAAGAACTGGTTCAAGCTTTGCAGAGCATATTTTTTTATAAAAATCTTTGTTAAAAGATTTTAAATCAATGTTTGCAGCAGAAATATATTTACATAATTCTTTTAGTGGTTCTGGATTAATGAACCCATTTGAAACGATTACGCACTCAATATTATTTTGTTTTGCAAGTTTTGCAATATCAATCATATATTCATAAAATACTGTTGGTTCATTATAGGTAAAGGCAATTAGGTTTAGATTTTTTTCTTTTGTTATCTTAATTACTTCTTCAGGGGCTACTGTTTCTATCTTTTCAATGAAATCAATAGCCTTACTTTGAGAAATATCATAATTTTGACAAAACTTACATTTTAGATTGCAACCAATTGTTCCAATAGATAAAATCTGTTTTCCAGAATGAAAATTAAATAATGGTTTTTTTTCAATAGGATCAACAGAGATAGAGCAAGGTTTGCCATAAGTTAAGCTGTATAGTATTCCTTTAATATTAATTCTTGTGTTGCAAATACCTGTATTATTTTCTTTTATAATACAATTATGAGGGCATAGAGTACAGTTTACCAGAGAATTTTCGAGTTTCTCGTAAAATTTACACTCTTTTAGTTTGTTCGGGTTTAGTTTAACCATCTTATTCATAAACTTTAAAAACAAAACTATAATTTGTTATATTACTGATTATATTTATACTTATTGATTTAAAATGGCTGAAAAACTTCGAATTCCAAAACATTTGGGTATTATTCTTGATGGAAACAGGCGATTTGCAAAGAAAATATCAAAGCTTTCCTGGGAAGGCCATGCATATGGGGCTAACACTTTTAGGAATTTTTTAGACTGGTGTAAAGAGCTAGGAATGAAAGAATTAACTATATATACTCTTTCTGCACAAAATCTTCAAAGGTCTAAGATTGAAGTTGATACTTTAATAAAGCTTGTAAAAGAGCGATTTTCATATTTTCTAACTGATAAAGGGTTTGTAGAATTAGAACAAGACCAAGTAAAAATAAATTTTATTGGAAGAACAAATCTGCTTCCTAAAGATATACAAAAAATGATTTTTGAATTAGAAGAAAAAACAAAAGATTTTAATGTATTTGTTATAAACTTTGCAATGGCTTATGGTGGAAGAGAAGAAATAGTAGATGCAGTAAAGAAAATTGTTGAGGATATTGCATCTGGAAAACTATCTAAAGAAGATATTAACACAGAATTATTTGGAGGATATTTATATCTTAATTCTGAACCAAACTTAATCATAAGACCTTCAGGCGCAATAAGAACATCTAATTTCTTACCTTGGCAATCAATATACTCTGAATGGGTATTTATTGATAAGCTTTGGCCAGAGTTCACAAAAGAAGATTTGATCTATTGTTTGCAAGAGTTTTCTTCTAGAGAACGAAGATTCGGAAAGTAAGCTTTTTAAAACACTGAGCGTTTTCTTATTGCTATGGGAGAATTACCATTTGAGAAAATAAAAAGAGAAAGAATTATATTTGAAGGATTCAAGTTCATTAAAGCTGCACCCCTTACTACTGATTATCTTCTACATAATGGAATCATATTAATAGACAAACCTGCAGGCCCAACAAGTCACCAGGTTAGTGACCAAATTAAGAAAATTTTAAAACTTAAAAAGGCAGGTCATTCTGGAACATTAGACCCCAATGTAACAGGATTATTACCAGTTGCACTTGACAAAGGAACTAAGGTAATCCAAGCACTTCTGAACGCAGGGAAGGAATATGTTTGTGTAATGCATGTTCATAAAGATATTGAAGAGAAAAAACTAAGAGAAGTAATAATGTCTTTTGTTGGAAAGATAAGGCAGCTACCCCCAGTAAAGAGTGCAGTTAAGAGGCAAGAAAGAACAAGAGAAGTATATTCTATTGAGATTCTTGAAATAAAAGATAGAGATGTTTTATTTTTTGTCGATTGTCAGGGCGGAACTTATATTCGAAAACTCTGTTCTGACATTGGAGAAAAATTAGGTTGTGGAGCTCACATGGCTGAACTTCGTAGAACAAAAGCAGGGCCTTTTAATGAATCTAAAATTATTAATCTTCATGATTTAGCTGATGCATTTCACGAGCATAAAAATGGCAAGGATACAGAGCTTAGAAAAATAATTTTACCCACAGAGGCAGGGGTTAAACACTTACCTAAGATTTGGGTTAAGAAGACTACAGTTAAATCCCTATCTCAAGGTGCACAACTAAAAGTTGTTGGGGTTGGAGCTTTTGAGTCAGGAATAAAAAAAGATGACATGGTTGCAGTTATGACACCTGAGAATAAATTGTTATTAATAGGTAATTCAAAAGTTACTTCAAAAGAGCTTTCTAATAATAAGCAGGGTATTGTCGTAAAAACACTAAGAGTTTTTCTGAATAATTAAGCTAATGCCTTTTTTATTCTGTAAATTGTAGAATAAGAAATATTCATTCCATTGCCTTTAACATGTTCTTGAATTTCTTTATACTTCTTTTTTTGTTTTATCATTAATTGAATTTCTGAAGTTAAGCCCAATTTGCTTGCATATAATTTATCATAACGATTTCTTAATGCAACATTTTGTTTTACACCTATCTTTATGTAAGAAATTATTTTTTCTTCAAGAGAATCTTGTTTTTTAGAAAATTCCCTGCACTCATCAATTATTGAATTAAGAGATTTTTTATTATTATAGGAATTTATTACTTTTTCATACATTTGATCAGGTGGTGTTTGGAGTATTTTCTTTTTTATTGTAGAATAAGCAACTACAGCTAAAGGAATTAAGCTTGCAAGCCCCAATAAATATTTTTTCTTTGGCTTATTATGAGAAGAAATTATTTTTTTGGGAATAACAGGTTTTCTTGCAATATCAAAAGTATATGTTATATCTGTTACTAATTCTTGCCCAGGATGTATGATATCTACTAGTCCATCACTGCCATGAACTTGTTTACCATCAACATATTTTATTGTATCATTTTTTTTAGTCGGGTTTAGATTCGAGAGTTCTTGTATTTTTCTAATCTTAGTTGATATGTTTTGATTTGTTGCATCATAACTTAATTTATTTTTCGCAATTTTCCATAAACTATCCCCTTTTTTTACAAAATATTTTTGTGGTTGTTCTAATTTTTTTATTGTATATTCTAATTTTGATTTTTCAGGTTTAGGAATTGTTTTTGCATTTAATCTTGCACAGCCCAGAGTTCCAAAAAATATAGATGATATGGCCACATATGGAATAAGTACTTTTTTTAATTTGCTTAAAAAACCCATATTAAAGAAGTAGTAAAATAATTTAAAATACTTTTCTAAGAAAAAGATAAGTTATTTACGGCAAAATCCGAAAATCTTATTTGTTATTGTTATTTCCCTGCAGAACTTTGTGTAACAATCTCTCAATTCTTTTAAGATCTTGCTGCATATTCTCAATCTCTCTTTCAGATTTTCTGTTAATATAATAATCTCTTTCAGCTTTAGCTCGGTCTCTTTCGGCTGCCCTGTTTTGACTCATAAGGATTATAGGGGCTTGCAATGCTGCAAGACAAGATAGTACTAGGTTAAGAAGAATAAAAGGTTTTGGATCCCATGCAAAAATAAGAATCATGCTATTTATCAGTACCCATAGAAATAAGAATCCTAAGAATGCAAGTATAAATGTCCAACTTCCTCCAAAAGAAGTTATCTTATCTGAAATAATCTGCCCTTTAGTAAGCTTAGGCCTAGACTGTGTAGAATTTGATTTATCCTCTTTTTTAGTTACTCCAATCACCATCTTTTTACCTATAAATCAGCTTCATCATTTATATAGTTTGTTGTTAATACAAAAACAATATAAATAGTCCTTTCTTCCTTATTATTATGAATATTGGGTCACAGCCATGGATAAGGAAGTATTCTCCAGATAAGATTAAGGATATTGTTGGTCAAGATCCTGCAATAGCAAAAGTCATGAATTTTCTTGAGATTAAACCAAAAGGTAAAGCCTTACTTTTTCATGGCCCAACAGGTTCAGGAAAAACTAGCTGTGTGCAAGCAATTGCCAGAGAAAAAGATTACGAACTTCTTGAAATAAATGCAAGTGACTCAAGAAATAAGAATGCAATTGAATCTCTTTTAGGTATGGCTGTAAAACAAAGAAGTCTTTTTGCAAAAGAAAAATTAATTCTAGTTGACGAGATAGATGGCCTTTCAGGAAGAAAAGATCGTGGTGCAGTAACTGCAATAAAAAATATTGTGAAAAAAAGTTCTTTTCCTATAATTATGACTGCAAATGATGCTTATGCAGATAAATTAAAAGTTTTAAGAAAATTATCTGTGATAATCGATTTTTCTCCTCTTGATATGGAGGTAGTGTTTTCTTATTTAAAGAAAATTTGTGATAAAGAAAAAATAAAATATGAAGATTCAGATTTGAAAACTCTTGCAAGAAGTTGTAATGGCGATTTAAGAGCTGCAATAAATGATTTGCAAACCTTTTCAAGTGATGGAAAATTTGATTCTGCATCATTAGATTTTCTTTTGGAAAGAGAACAAAAAGAAACAATTAAAGTTGCGCTCTTTAAAATATATAAAACTCTTAAGCCAGAGATAAGTTTGGGAGGATTTGATAATGTTGATCTAAATATAGATAAAATAATGGAGTGGGTTGAATATAATACTCCTAAAGAATACACAAAAATAAAAGATTTAGCTAGAGCTTTTGACAATATAAGTTTAGCAGATGTTTACAAAGGAAGAATAAGAAGATGGCAATACTGGAGATTTCTTGTATATATCTACCAGTTATTGAGTGTAGGTATTTCTCTATCTAAAAATGAAAAGTATTCTGAAACACCAGATTATAAACGATCGAATAAAGGACTTTCTATCTGGATGTACAACATGAAAAATGCAAAAAAGAAATCTATTGCAACAAAACTTGCAGAAGTTTCTCATCTAAGTAAAAAACAGGCTTTTAAACATGTTGATACATTAAAATTTATATTGCAAAATGATTCTATCAGAGATAAGCTTATTGAAGAATTAGATTTAGAAGATTCTGAGCTTGAATGGTTAGAGAGATAACTTATTACCTTTCGCTGAACCGATTTATTGTTTTATTGTGCTGCAGTCCCGTAGTGCGTGAGCATACAGGAAATTTTAATTTCCCGTAGGAGCATTCCCCTGCAACGCACCCGTTATTTAGTTCTAATCAGTTCACTTGATGGTAAAAAGTTATAATATAAAAAACATTTATATATTATTAGTTCTAGAATTAATATTGTTAACTTTATTTAACTAATTGAAGGTGGTTTATAATGAAAAAAGAATTAATTATTATGATCTCATTGCTTATAATTGCAATGTTTATGGTTTCTGCGTGTTCTAGTGGGCAAGCATTTAAGGATGCTGATAAAAAAGGTTTAGATATGAAGCTTGGTGCTAAAGATGATGGTAAAGAATTTGAAGATGTAAATCCTAATTCTGCCCCTATTGAATCTGGCACTGTCGAAGAAGCTTGCACAGAAACTGATGATGGTAATGATATTTTTAATTATGGTGTTGTTAGATTCAATGGTGAAGCATACGAAGATGAATGCGGTGATTCTACAGAGATAAAAGAGTTTTATTGTGTTAGTGATGAAGAGATGGGTGTAGAAAAACAATACTGTCCTGAAATGACTGAGTGTTATAGGGGTGCGTGTGAACATTATTGTACTGATTCTGATGGAGGACACAATTATGCTGTTCAAGGAGAAGTAACTGGCTGGAATGTTGGTCTTAATCAATTTGATACTCAAGTTGATGTATGTAATAATGGATTTCTTGTTGAAATGTATTGTTCTGATGCAGTTATGAGTTATGAGTTTAATGTTACTTGTCCGAATGGATGTGAAAATGGTGCTTGTCTTAATGAGACAACAAATGTTACTTGTGTAGATAGTGATGGTGGAATTAATGTATATGTAAAAGGGGAAGTAATTGCTTCTGGAGATAATTACTATGTTCAAAACTATTTAAATTATGGAGGAGAAATTAATGGTTCATATATAATTTTTGAAGATTATTGTAGAGATAATAATATTTATGTTCCTGGTTTAGAAGGTATAGTTGAATTTTATTGTGTAGATAATTATGGTGTAATGCCTCGTTTCCAAGATTGTCCATTTAATTGTTTAGATGGTGCTTGTTTAGAAGGTTTTGTCGTTGATATTGAGTTTGAGAATAGTGTTGATTTGGATGATCCAGGTAATTCAGGAGTAAATATTTATGATTATCAGGATGTTATTGCTTTGAAATTATCTTCTGAGACTGGTAATGTAGAAGGAGGATTTTTAATAAATAATATTTCTACTAGTAAGATTTATGTTATGTCTGATGATAATAATTTAGCCCTACTTGCATATATGGATGATGATGGAGATATTATAGGTGTAGAAGAAATTGCATCTGGTGGTCAAGAGTTTCAAACTACTGTGAAGCTTATTGCTAGTGATGATATTTATCTTATTGATTGGGAATATTTTGATTCTTCTAAGTTAAATATGACTTTTTCAGGTTTATTCCCTGGATTTGCACAAGAAAGTTTAATCTTTCCTAATATAGATCTTGTTAATCAGTTTTTTGGACTTGAAGATTATCAAACTACTGATTTGCTTGTAAGAGAATATATTGATCCTAATTATCTGGCAATTGGTAGTTATGATAACAGCTATTTTACAGGTATGGGAACAGAGATTGTAACACCTGAAGAACATTTTGATGATGAAGAAGCAAGATTAATTATTCCTTTTGAGTATTTTGGTCCAGAAACAGCAACACCTGGAGATTTAATTATTCCTGTTTTGCAGTGTAATGAAGATTATGAGAAGATTTTATCTGTAGAAATGTATTCTTTTCAAGGAGATAGTTATGAAGTAACAGAAAAGTTTGTGGCAGAAGATTGTAGATTAGTTAATGCAGGAACTTATCATGATGAAGATTTTGAACCTGGAACTTTAACTACTGGATCAAATATTGATTTTCGTATAGAATATGTTTTTGATCCTCCCTTAGAGCATATTCATGGAGATACGATAATTGATTTTTTAGGTGAGACTATAGAGATATTTGATATTGATGTAAATTCAGTAACTGTTTCTGTGGCTGAAGAAAGTACTTTAAGCCCTGGCGAGCATATTAATAAGACTATTGACGGTACTATTTACATTATAACCCTTGGTGCAGTTAATCTTAATTCTGCTGCTATAACTGTTAATAATCAAACAGAGTTTGTTAGTTTGGATGAGGTTTATCACTTTGGAGATATTGCGATTGAGGTTAGAAACCTTCTTTATCTGCCAGATGATCCTGAAAATTCACTTGCTAAATTGGCTTATGCTCCTTTTCATACAAGGAGGACTAATTCTGATGGTGATGCAATAGTGGAATTCGGTTATGGTGATGATAATAATGATGCAGAATGGGTTTGGGATATTGAAATAGAAGGCCCTTATTGGAATTATGTTCTTCGATCTATAGGTGCAAGATACAATCAAGATAGAGATGATTGGGATGGTAATTTTGTTCCTTTAATAGAAGGAGATCAAATAATGTTGCCTTTGACAGATAACATGTTAAATCCAATAGATTATCCATTGTTAACCTATACTGCACTTAACCCAGATGGATCTATAACTATTGACATAACTCGATAGTTTATTTTTTTTATTTCCGCTTAGCGGTGCCAATAAACCTTTTTTTGTTTATTGAGCATTTCTTTTTCTTTCTCCTTTTTCAACAAAACATTTAAAATACAGCAACACTTATTCTAGTTTATGGAAGAAAATATCAAGAATGCAATAAGAATAGACGCATTGAAGAATGCAGTGAAGTTTAATGGTAAATGTAATCCTAAAGCACTTGTTGGTGCAGTTATTAAAGACTTTCCTGAAGTAAAAGATAGTATGCAGGATTTAATGAAAGATATTAATGTTATTGCAAAACAAATTAATGCAATGACTTTAGAAAATCAGAAGTCAGAATTATTAGCTCTAGATTCTCATGCACTTGATAAAAAACCTAAACAAGAGAAAAAAGATTTATTCAGAGAATTAACTAATGTTGATAAAGATAAGGGTGTTGTGATGAGATTCGCACCCTCTCCAAGTGGGCCTATGCATATTGGCCATGCGTTTTCCGGAATCCCAACATCTATTTATGTTAAAAGATATGGTGGGAAGTTTATTCTTCGAATAGAAGACACTAATCCTGATAATATTTATCCTCAAGCCTATGAGTTATTGCCTAAAGATGCTGAATGGATATTTGGTAATGTAACAGATGTTATAATCCAATCAGACAGATTAGAAGTTTATTATGATTATGCAAAGAAATTTATTAATGCAGGTGCAGCATATGTCTGTGATTGTGATAATGAAGAATTTAAAAAACTTATTTTGGATAAAAAGTCTTGTCCTTGTAGAGCTTTAAGTAAGGAAGATAATTTGAAAAGATGGGAAAAAATGATTGATCCTTCTGGTTATAAACAAGGAGAAGCAGTTCTTAGATTCAAGGCAGATATAGAAAATAAAAATCCTGCACTCAGAGATTTTCCTCTTGCAAGAATTAATGAATCAGAACATCCACGGCAGGGTAAAAAATATCGAGTTTGGCCTCTTATGAATTTATCTGTGGCTACTGATGATATTGAATCTGGAATGACCCATATTATTCGTTCAAAACACCATCAGACAAATGCAGAAAGACAGAAAATGATGTATGAATCATTGGGCATAAAAGAGTTTCCTGAATTTATGTTTCTAGGAAACTGGCATTTTGAAGGTATGGAAATTTCTTGTTCAAAAACAAAAGCAAAAATTGAAGAAGGAAAATTAAATGGTTGGGATGATATTCGAGGACCATTCTTAATGGCTTTGAGAAGAAGAGGTTTCCAACCCGGGGCACTAAGAGAATTTTCAAGACAAGTTGGAATAACCCCCAATGATAAAAAAATGGATATCAAAGAGTTCTTTAAAGCATTGGATGCATACAATAAAGAAATTATTGATGCAACATCCAAAAGATTCTTTTTCATTACTGATCCTGTTGAGGTTACAATAAAAAATTCTCCCGGAGAAATAGTTGAACTGGACTTGCATCCTGATACTATTAAAGGTGGAAGAAAATTTGAAACATCAGATAAGTTTTTGTTAGCAAAAAAAGATGTTGACATATTTAAAGATAATGAAACAATAAGGTTAATGGATTGTCTTAATTTTAAGAAACAAGGTACAAATTATATTTTTGATTCTCTTGACTATGATATATTCAAAGCAAATGGGAAGAAGATTATTCATTGGTTACCTAATTCTAAAGATTTGTTAAATGTAGAAATTCTTATGTCTGATAATACTATTGCAAAAGGTAAGGCTGAAGTAAATCTTAAACAAATAAAAGTTGGAGATGTTATTCAATTTGAGAGATTTGGTTTCTGTAGATTAGATTCTATTGACAAGAATGTCTATAAATTTTGGTTTGCGCATAGATAAAATGAAATACATCAAGCAGATTAATCAGATAGTTATTTCTAAAAAAAAGATTCTCGGAATAAAAGAAGATATTAGATCTATTAAAATATCAATATTAGGAATAGGGGAGAATAATCAAAATTTTCTTATTAGCGTTAATGATAAGTTTAAGTTTGTATTTAGAATTGCATTGAGATCAAGTTCAAAAAGTAATACTAGGAAAGAGTTTAATTCTCTAAAAAGGATTCCCAAAGGGGTGGGGCCTGTTCCTATTTATATTGATGATTCACATAAGACAATTGATGAACCTTATTCTATACTAAGTTATATTGAAGGAAATCATGTAAAAAAGTGGACTGATAAGAGACTAAAGTTGCATGCAACAAAGCTTGCTAAGTTGCATCAGAAAAGGTTTACCAGGCATTCCAGAGGAAAAACTTTCAGCTTATATAACCGATTATTAAATGAAATTAAAGGATATACTTCTAAAGAGTTTAATAACAAGAACATAAAATTATTAATGCCCTTAGTTAAAGAATTTATTAAATCTAATGATCGTATATTTACTGAATTAAAATCATTTTCACGAGTTCATACAGATTTATGTTTAACAAATATATTAATCAACAATAATGATTTATTTTATATTGATTGGGAATATTCTATGATTGAAGATAATGCTTATGATATATCAAAATTATATTTCACAGATATTGCCGTTTCTCCCTGGTCTATAAAATTGAATAAGATTAAAGAACGTATTTTTATTAATCAATACCTTAAGCAAATAAAGTTTAAGGATAATACTCTTAGAAAAAGAGTTCATTTATGGCATATATACATTTTATTTACTGATTCTTTGTATTGTAAATGGAAACTTAATAATTATAGTAATGAGAAAGCAGCTTTTCCTAAAAAGGTTTATCAAAAGAGTTTAGATTTTATGATTGGTTCTTTAAAAAAGAAATTAATAAAGAATTAAAATAAAAGAAAAAATAAACTAATATGCTCAATATTAAATAAATATTGGCATTTTAAAAATCAAAGATTTTTAATATTTCTTTGCTAGGTCATGAAATAATACTGCTTGAATAACTGTAGTTGCAATCACAAGTGCAGGTGTTAATACCAGTAATACTAAAGATGCACTGAATGCTCCTGAAATTATAAACAGTATTCCTAATGCTTTAACTAAGTTACCTGCTCTTTTTTTAAGATGCATTATTCCAATTCCAAACATAACAAATACAACTCCTGTTAGCCAACTTAGGATCATAGCTAATAAGTTAGTGTTAATATTAACAAATACTGTAGTTATATTATTTATTCCAATCATAATTGCTAGAATAATCATTGCTTTAGTCATAATTTGTACAAATTTAAATTTCCATTTTTTTGTTAATTTACAGAATGATTGCATTACGCAAATGAATAACATTGTTGTTACTGTAATTAAAACTACCGTTATAATTTTTAACCAAGTTGTTTGAGTTGCAATTGGTGCAACCATTAAAATAGGAAGAATTAATGTAGCATAAATAATTGCAGCGATGCTTGATCTTTTAAGTTGTTTGTGTAAATCACTAGGTTCGTCGTTTTTTATTACTTTTGCAGGCTTTTTAGCTTTTATTTTTGATTTTGATTTTTTTACCATGGTAGTTTAAATATTACTATCTTAATTTAAAAAACTTATCTTAATAATAGGTTATTCTGGCTTTAAAGTGGATTTTTTTGAGAATATTTTTAAATTAGATTTTGTCTCTATAATAAAAAGAATCACTTAGGTGTTATCATGGGAAAAGAAAACAGTAAAATAAATGAAAAATATGGTGAAATAGAAGATTTTAATAATTTGATAGCTGAGAGGCTAAAGAAACTTGAAACACTAAAGGAAAAAGAGATTGAGCCATATCCTTATTCATTTAAGAAGACTAGTGATAATAAAAGCATAAAGGAAAAGTATGCTAAATTAGAAAAAGAAGAATCAACTGAAGATAAATTTAGTGTTGCAGGAAGAATTGTTGCACTAAGAAAAATGGGTAAAGCTTCTTTCCTTGTAATATCTGATGGTGTTGATAGATTACAATTATACCTTAGACAAGACAATGTCGGTGAAGAAAAATATGGATTACTTAAATTGATTGATCTAGGAGATTTTCTGGGTGCAACTGGAAAAGTTTTCAAAACTAAAACAGGAGAGATCACAATTAAAGTTGAAGAGTTTGAATTGTTATGTAAATCAATAAGACCTTTACCTGAAAAATATCATGGAATTCAAGATAAAGAATTGAGATATAGAAAAAGATATCTCGATCTAATTATGAATCCTGAAGTGAGAGAAATTTTCAAAAAAAGAACTGCAATTATTAAGGCTGTTAGAGAATTTTTTGATAGTAGAAATTTTATGGAAGTTGAAACTCCATTATTACAAACACTCTATGGTGGTGCAAAAGCAAAACCGTTTGTTACACACATAAATGCTTGGGATATGAAAATGTTTCTTTCAATTAGTCCTGAACTTTACCTAAAGAGATTGCTTGTTGGAGGATTTGAAAAAGTTTACACTATTTGTAAGAATTTTCGAAATGAAGGTGTAGATAAGTCTCATAATCCTGAGTTTACAATGTTGGAGTCTTATGAAGCATATGCAGATTACGATGCTGTAATGAAGGTTATGGAAGAATGCTGGGAATATGCTTGTAAAAAAGTTAACGGCACAACAAAAGTTAAACACAACTTAAAATCTGCAGATGGAACAGAGAAAGAAGTTGAATTAGATTTCAAAGCTCCTTGGGAAAGATTAAGTGTTACTGATGCAATAAAGAAATTTGTTGGAATTGATGTTCTTGATATGGACGATAAACAAGTAATGAATTATGTTCATGAAAAAGGTATTGAATATGAAGGTGAGCTTAATTGGGGTTATGCAGTTGAGTTAATTTTTGAAGAATATTGTGAAGATCATCTTGTTCAACCTGTACACATAATCAATCATCCAAGAGGTTCAACTCCTCTATGTAAAAAAAATAGAAATAATAATCGTCTATTAGAAAGATTTGAATCATACTGTGCAGGCATAGAGTTATGTAATGCTTATTCAGAATTAAATAATCCGATTGTGCAGAGAAGACTTCTTGAAGATCAATCCCGTGATCAAGTTAATTTTGGTGATATGCAAAAGCAAGTTGACACAGATTTTATAGAAGCAATAGAAACAGGAATGCCTCCAGCAGGTGGTCTTGGATTTGGTGTTGACAGAATGATTATGTTCCTGACTGGTGCAGAAACTTTGAGAGATGTTATTCTTTTTCCAACTATGAAGCCAGAAAAGAAGGAAGAAGAGTATAAGGTTTTGGAGCCAGGGGATAGTGAGGTTCATTCTGACGAAGCAAAATCTTCTAATAAGGCTAAAAAGTAGTTATTTTTTTCTTTTATTGTTTTTTTGTTTTCAAATAAATTTATAAATTAGTATTCTAGTATATTACTTTAGTTAATTATGGTATATTGAGAGGTAATATTTATGGATGTAAAAAATGATAAGTATGCACTAGTTTCGGTTGTTGCTATTATTGCTATTGTTGGGATTGTTGCGATTCTTGTAGGTAGTAATAAGGTTTCTGTTGTTTCTTCTCCTGAAGAATTAGGTTATGCTAATACTGGTGGGCAAGTAATTAGAATTAGTGTGGTTGATAAGTCTGTTGAATCTGATTTTGAAGAATCTGATTTAACAAAATATTTGTTATCTGAAAATATTGTGAAGAAAGTTATGTTAAATGGTTGTGATACTCTTGAAATTTTAAATCATGATAGATTAGTTGAAACAGGGCCTGGTGTATTTACTGTATTTGATTCTAATGGTGAACCTCTTAGTGACGAATCACATGGCTATTGGCAGTGTAGTTGTTATATATATAATAATGCTGGGCCGTTTGGTTGTGATCCTGTTGGACCGCAGGAATGTGAAATGTGGGGTACTTGCACTGAATGTCGTGGAAGATTTGTTGGTGGTGCAAGTTCATTTGGTATTTCTCATAGATAAGGCTATTTTTTAATTTTTAATTAATCTTAAAGAATAGTTGTTTTTCTTTATAGGCAAAATAGTGTTAATAAGTTTTGTTTGGTGAGTATTTCCTTCTTTAAATCTACCAAAATTAACAAAGTTTAAATATTTCTTTATTTATATTTATTTTAATGGGCAGATTAATTGATATAGTAATCGGTGCAGTTGTTTTATTTGAAGTAAACTTCTTTTCCAATATTGGAGTATATAATTATCAGATTAATTATGCTGAAACCCAAGCAGAACTTTGGGGTAAAACCGAAATTGCTTTTTCTTCTGGTTGGGAAGAGTATGCAGAAAAGCTAAAACAAGATAAAAGATATTTTATTGCTTATTTCAGACATTCTAATATCCCAAAAGAGCATAATTCTCCCCCTTATCTGATGTAGATTCTTCTTAAAAGCTACCAAAAGGCTTAAATACTAAAAGAGATTAACGTTTAATAGTGAATATAATATTGATCTATATAATATAAGGGGTATAAAATGCATTTAACAACAGAGGTAATATTCAGCTTTAACTTCATAATTAATATTTTAGTTTCTTTTATGGCACTGACTGTTGCATACTACAGTTATAGAGCGCATAAGATTGCAGGAACATACGATTTTGGTTATTTCTCTTTAGGGTTCCTTTCATTGTCTACTGCATTTATTGTTAATGCTTTTTCAATGATTATTTGGGCGATGACTGCTTCGCACATACCTGGTACATTAACAGGGTATACTTATTTTGCATCTACACTATTATTTAGATTCTTTATGATGTTAGGGTTAATTTTAATTTTATTTGCAACAAAGAATTTATCTCAAGATTTGAAAGGAAGATTAACAATTTACTTATTTATGCTTGTTATCGTTTTATCTCTTACTTCAGGATTTTTATTTTATATAACTTCAGTAATTCTATTGTTGGTTATTGCTGAGCATTATTTTGTTAGAACTTTGAAGAAAAAGAATAATATGTCTTTATATTTGTTGATTGCAATGATTCTGCTTCTATTTGGAATAGTTCGTTTCTTTTTTATAATTCCTTACTTTTGCATGATACAACCAATGCTATTCTTTATATCGTTCTTAATAGTGGGAATAGTTGTTATTAAATCTTATAAACAATAAAAATGGTTAGACGATCCAAGACAGATATTATTTGGGATATGCTTGTAGCAATTCAATTAGCTGGTGGATCAATAAAGCCAACAAGACTTCTTTATAAGTCCAATTTAAGTTATAATAAGATGAAAGAATATCTTGCAGAGTTAGATGAAAGTGATTTAATAAACATTCAGATAAAAGATGAGAGAAAACATATTTCTATAACTGATAAAGGTCATTTTTATGTTTCTGAATTAAGAAAAGCAAGAAATTTTGCAAGAACTGTCGGTTTAAGATAGTTATTTCATTCTTTAATTTCTATACAAGTTACTGGGCAACTTTCTGCAGCTTCTTTTGTGCATTCTTCTAATTCTTTTGGAACACTAGAATTTTTTACAATAGCTTTATTCTCATCATCCATTTCAAAGATATCTGGGCAAGTTGCAACACAGGCGTTACAGCCAATACATGCATCTCTGTTAATAGTTACATTCATTAATAATCACCTTATTTTAGGTGTTCATATTATTTCGTTTTTAAAGTTTGTTGTTTACAGGTATCAATTAAATTTTTAAAGAAACTTCTATTTCATAATTTTTATGGCAAAAGCAATAAAGGGTTATGAACTAATAATCGCTGAGAAGCCAAGTGCAGCAAAAAAGATTGCTGAAGCTTTGTCAACATCGAAAATCATAACAAATAAAGCTCAAGGAGTTACTGACTATTCTATTTCTCATGGTGATAAAGATATTGTTGTTGTCAATGCAGTAGGTCACCTTTATGGTTTAAAACAAATTGATGGAGCTAAAAAAGATTATCCGGTATTCAATATTGAATGGGCTCCTTCATCTCAAGTTAATAAGAATAGTACTTACACAACAAAATATCTTGCAAGAATAAAAAAACTTGCAAAAGACGCTAAAGATTTTACTGTTGCAACAGACTATGATGTAGAAGGTGAAGTTATTGGTATGAATATCATAAGGTATGCATGTAAAAAGAAAGATGCAAACAGAATGAAATTTTCTACAACAACAAAAGCAGATCTTGTTAAAGCATATGAAGGTAAATTTAAAACTCTTGATTGGGGTCAAGCTTTTGCCGGAGAAACAAGACATAAACTTGATTGGTTTTATGGAATCAACATTTCAAGAGCTTTAACTCAAGCAATAAGTGAGCAAGGAAGATTTAAGTTAATGTCTACTGGTAGAGTGCAGGGACCATTATTAAAGCTTCTTGTTGATAAAGAAAAATCAATAAGTGCATTTATACCTGTTCCTTATTGGGAATTAAGCATTGAAGTTAATAAAAATAAAGATAAACTAATTGCTCTCCATAAAAAGGATAAGTTCTTTGATAAAGCTGAATTTACTAAAATAAAAATTAAGTTGAAGGGTGTTACAGAGGCTGTTGTTGATAAAATAGACCAGAGAGAGGTTAAACAAGTTCCCCCAAATCCGTTTGATCTTACATCTTTACAGATTGAGGCATTTAGGTGTTTTAGGATTTCACCGAAAGAAACACTTTCAATTGCACAAGAGCTCTACACAAATTCTTATATTTCTTATCCAAGAACAAGTTCTAATCAGTTACCTAAGGAAATAGGTTATAAAAAAGTTCTTAATGCACTTGCAAAGAATATTGAATATAAGAAATTAGTTTCTGAATTATTAGCTTCACAAAAAACACTTTTGCCAAACAATGGGAAAAAGAATGATCCTGCCCATCCTGCAATTTATCCAACAGGTGAGCTTCCAAGGACTATTAAAGATAGAGAGAAAAAAGTTTACGATCTTATTGTTAAAAGATTTATTGCAACATTTTCTGATACTGCAATTAGAAAAAGTCTAAAAATTACTTTTAATGCAAAAGAAGAAAACTTCTTTTTGAAAGGAACAACTACTAAGGTTAAGGCTTGGCATAACTTCTATGCACCTTATGTTAATGTTAAAGATAAAGAGCTTCCTGTATTTAAGAAAGCAGAAGTTGTCAAGGTTTCAAAACTAATCGATGAGCAGAAGGATACTCTTCCTCCAAAAAGGTATACTCAGGCAAGTATAATTAAGGAGTTAGAGAAAAGAAATCTTGGAACAAAGGCAACAAGGGCGTCTATTATTGATACTCTTTTTCAAAGGCGATATCTTGAAGGAAAACCAATTGCAGTTACAGAAGTGGGAATGCAAACAGCTGATATTCTTGAAAAATTTTGTCCAGAAATACTTGATGAAGAATTAACTAGAAAATTCGAAGAAGAAATGGAAGAAATACGTAGTAAAAAGAAAACTGAAGATCAAGTATTAGATAAAGCAAAAATAATTATAAAAAAAACTGTTTCTCATTTTGATGCCAAAAAAGCAAAAGTTGGAGACGCATTGATAAGTGCAGATGATGCTCAAAGAAAAGCTGAAAGTTATTATGGGCCTTGCCCTGAATGTAAAAAAGGTAATTTAACAACAAAAAGAGGAAGATTTGGTTTGTTCTTGGGTTGTTCTACATATCCTGATTGTAAAAAAACAATGGCTTTTCCAAAAGGTGCATTAGTCAAGTATGCAGGAAGGCAATGTGAGTTATGCAATCACCCAGTTGTTATGATTATAAGAAAAGGTAAGCGCCCAATGGAAGCATGTATTAATCCCGATTGCCCTTCAAGAAAAGAAGAGCAAGATAAATTAAAAGAGCACGAGGGAGAAAAATGTCCTAAGTGTGATAAGGGAAAATTAATTCTTAGAAAAGGGGCTTTTGGTTCTTTCTTAGCTTGTGATCAATTTCCTAAGTGTAAATATATAAAGAATGATATTAAAAAGAAAGAGTAATCCTGTTTTATCATATTAGAAAATCATCGTTGTCTTCTTTTCCTTCTTTTTCAGAAGATTCTTTTTTTTGCTCTGGTTCTTCATCCCAGAGAATATTTTTTTCTTTTGTTTCTGGTTCATCAAGTAAGCTTATCGGCTCTGAATTTGTAATATTTGACTCTTCTTGTATACTAGGTTGCTCATTTGCATTCTCTTTATGATTTTCTGTTTTTTGCTCAAATGATTGTTCTTTTTGGGGCACAAGTTCTTCTTTGCTATTAAGTTGCTCGCTTGTATTCTCTGTTGTTTCCATTAGTTCGTTTAGAGGTTTGTTTGAATCTAATATATTTGTGTAATCTTTCTTTTCTTCTTTTCGTTGAGAAGTCGTTTCGTGTAATGTTTCTTTTTCTTCTTCAACTGCAAACTCTTTAGTTTTTTCTTCTTGATTTTCTTGTTCTACAACCGAATTTTCTGTATTAGGATCATCTTGATTTTCTTGTTCTAATTCATTATTCAACTTTTTTGTTTCAGTCTCTATAGGGGTATTTATTATATCTACATTTGGTTCTACTCTATCAAATTCTTCTTTTTCTTCTTCATAGTCTTCTTTCAATATTGTTTCTTCTGGTTCTTCATCTATTTCATTTGTTTCTTCTGTTTCCCCACTAAGAAAATTTATTTTTATTTTTATTTTATCAAAATAGTCTTTTTGAAGATCAATTGTGTTTGAAACGTGCATTGCTTTTATTTGACCATCTGTTATTGTAAATATCATTTGAACTTTTTTCTCTAATAAAACTCCTGCTTTTTTAGTTAATCTTGCAATTTCACCAATAATTGCGTCATTAAGAATAAAGTCATTTATTTGGCATTCAACTCTTTTATTTTCTCCGTTTTCAGAAATATTTTTGAACTTTTGTTTGCCTGCAACACTTGAAATTAATTTTAATGTATCCCTATCGATTATGTATTGATCTGGTTTTACTTCTTCGTCTGGATTTTCAATATCCTTTATATTAATTGTTCCAGGAAATGTAAAAACTTTTAGAGAGCTCTCTTTCTGTTGGGTTTTATTTACACAGCATAGTGCAGTTGCAGATACAGATTCTTCTTTTTGTATTATTATTGCAATTGAGAATTTTTTGTCTATATTTGAATTCAACCTATAGCTTATTTCTTCAATAGAGAAATAGTGCGCATAAATTTCTTTTATTTTTTCTTCTATAGAGCTTTTCTCTATTCCTAAGATTATTACCGGAGCAGTTACATAGTTTGTACTACCTATAAGGTTTACTTTGTGTCCTGGATTATCAAGTAAGTCATTTGCTCTAACATTTGATTTCCATGGAAGTGTTTCATAAGCATCATTTAAATTTTCTTTAAGTTTCTCAGAAAAATCGCAACTCTTTATTGCATTGGTTATTGTTTCAGAAATTTCTTTTACTTGAGTGGTATCTATTTTTTCATTTATATTTTGTAATAAAGAATCAATTCTGTTCTTGACAGTATTATCTTTAAGTAGTTCTTCATAGAAGCTGTTAAGAATAACAATTCCAAAGTTTGTATTAAATTCAAAGTTATAAATACTAGATAAATCTTTTGCAATAAAACCTACTTCTGTTGTAGGATAAGAGTTTGCTAACTTAATTGATTTAATCATAATATAGAATATGTAGTTTAAGTATATAAGTTTTGTGGATTTTTAGAAGAAATTATAATAAAAAATAAAAAAAAAGAAATAAGTTACTATTTCTTTGCAGGTATTAAAATAACTACGATAACTCCAATCATTACAACTATTAAAATAATCAATAGTACCAATACCGAAGTGTCACTTCCAAAGAAGCCTGACTTGATTGGTTCACCATATGCTGCATCATTTGGTAGAGGCGCAATTGGGCTTGTATTGATAGTAGTTGTTGGTGTGTTTGGAATAGTAGGTGTAGTTGTTGTAGTTGTACCTTCAGTAACTGTTAATAAAATTGATTCAATGTCACTTTCATCATCAGTATCTGTGTAAGTTGTAACTTGTATTAAATATTCACCTGTTTCTGCATCTGAGGGAATACTTAAACTTACAGTTCTAGTAAGATCATCTCCTTCTTCAACATCAAATGGTCCAATTAATTTGACATAGTCAAGTGCATCACTTTCTATTTTGATGTAGATTTCGTCTTCATCATTTGAACCAACATTTTCAATATCAATTTCAAGTTCAGCACTTCTTCCTGCTTTAACCGAGCTAGATAAAAATACTAGATCTTGGATTTTGATAAGATGGTTTGGTCTATCAACATTTAGTGTGAACTCAAATATGATTTCGTGTTCTGCACCATTTTCATCTTCACCAGTAACAGTGATTACTGCATCAACTATACCATCATCTTCATCTGAAGGGATATCAAATTCAAATTCAATATCACTACCAGTATCATCTCCGTCTTCTAGGTCTTCATCATAATCCATATCGTCTTCGATGTCAAGATCGTCAATTAATATTTCAACATTTATGTCCCCATCATCAAATTGATATTCATTACCAACATTTTCAATTTCAATTGTTAAAGTTATTTCATCTTCAACATCAACGTCAATTTCTTCTCCTTCACTAACTGTTTCATCATCACCAGAAACATCAATTTCAACTTCATTGATTTCTAAAAGTGATTCAGTTATTAAATAAATTGTTTCAGTTGTTTGTGAAACAGAGTTATAGTTGATATTTAGAGTTCCAATATCTTCATTACCTGAGTTTTGATCTTCAGGAATATAGACTCTTGCTCTAAAGCTTGTTGAAGCTCCGGGTAAAAGGCTAGATGCGGGTGTAACTTCTATTGTGAAATTATAATCACCACTGATACCAACTGCTTCAATATTCAAACCTGTAATTGGGTCGCTTCCTGTATTAGTTATTGTAAATTGTTCTGAAGTAACTGTTTCTCTTTCTTGAGAATTACTTCCAAACTCAACATCTTCAACAGCGATATGTAACCCTTCTTGGATTGCGCTAGCTTCGAAATTTTGACTAACAGTATCAATTCCATCACTAAGACTAAAAGTTACACTTCTAGATGCAGCAGCCACAATTGGGCTCCAAGTAATATTTACAATGCTTAGGCTTGCAAGTGTTGCTGTCATTCCAGCAGGTTGATTAGTTAAATCAAATGTTAATTCATCACCTTCAAAGTCATTAATTGTAATTAATTCTGTTTGAGTTTCTCCAACAAATAATTCAAAATCAGATATTTGTGTCATAGTTGGAACAATATTTGCAATAACATTAATTGTTACATCATGTATAACTCTAGTTGTTGAAGCACCGCCGATTGCAGGAGTTTCGTTAACTTCTACATCTGCAGTATATGCGCCTAATGGGGCATCACTACTAACAGTGAAAGTTAAATTTGTTTGAACACTTGAGCTAACTGCTACGTTGTCTATAGATACAGGATCAAAAACAAAAGTGATTTCTCCATCTCTATCGTTGCTAGCGTAAGAGCTAGTTCCAGGTGTAACATAATTTACTATTTGAAATGTTACATTCATTGTTTGAGTATTACTATTGCTATAAGTTAATGCTTGAACATCTGATTCTCCATTTCTTAAACTAAATTCATAAGAATCTGCACTAACAATGCTTATCATACTAAGGATAAGTATGCTAATAAATATTCCAAGCAAAACTTTGGTTGTTTTTATCATTATTTTCCCCCCTAATTTTAATTTTAATTAATATAAAATTTAATTAAGTAATTAAAAGAATGTAGTAATATATTCTTTATAAGTTTTTCCCTTTAGAGTGGTAATAACCTTCTTTTGTTTATAAGTATTTGTATGGTGTAGTATATACTTTTTTAGTCAATTTTTGCTATTTTTTTAGGTATTGAAGAGACTTGTTTATGATTGTAGCCTTGTTTGTCCTCTAAATTGTCATAAAATAATAACAAAAATTTTATAAACAACCTTGCTCTAGTTCTATTATATTTAAGAGGTGTTATTTAAACTTGATTAGTTGGGGGCATATTTATGAAGGTTAGTTCAAAATTATTAATATTTTCATTATTGTTTACATTAGTTCTATTTACACCTGTTTTTGCAGCAAGCACATTTGATGTAACTATAGATCCAATTAATAAAGATATTTACCCTGATGAATATGCTGAATTTTCAATTACAATTAATAATACTCTTGATTCAAGAGAAACTTTCACAGTAACTTCAACAAACACTTGGATTTACAATCTTGATGAGAAATTTGTTAATTTAGAAGTTAATGAATCAGTTACATCTACTTTTTACATAAAACCAAAAGGGGTCATTCCTGCAGGAAAGGGATATAATTTACCTTTGGAAATTGGTGCGGTTTTAAAAGGAACATCTAAAAATTTTTATTTACCAGTATATTTGAAATCTTATGATGTTGAATATAAAGAATATGTTCCATCTTTGAACCTTTATTCTGAATATATTGAAAATGTTGATCCAAATGAAGGATTTAAACTAAAATTAAGGTTAAGAAATAGAAATGCACTTGATATAACAAATATGAAAGTTGTTGTTGATGGAGAGATATTCTATAAAGAATTTCAAGAAACATTATTGCCACAACAAGAAAAATCCATTCAGGTTAATTTTGATCTAGACCCTTATCAAGAGCCAGGGCAACACCCATTAGATGTCAAATTAATCATTAATAATAGAACTTATGCTTCTTTGACAGAATCTTATAATATTAAACAAGTAAGTAATGTGCAAGTTTCACAAGAAAAATCAAGAGAATTCCTTAGAACATTATATGCTATTAATGTAGTAAATAATGGTAATATACGTTCTACAAAGTCAATTGAAATGCAGAAAAATTGGATTGAAAGGATATTTCTGAGAGCAGATAGTGAATATGAAGTATCTAGTAGTGATGGAAAAGCAGTTGTTAAATGGACTGTAGAATTAGATCCTAAAGAGGAATTAACAATTACAATTTCAAATAATTATAGGGTTTTATTTGCAATAATCCTTGTTATAATTATAATCATCTATCTTTATTATAATTTAAGAAGTGAGGTTGTTGTTAAGAAAAAAGCAACTGTTCTTCATAAAAAAAGTATTGAAGGTGTATCTAGGATAAAGATAAAACTGTTCATAAAAAATAGAACTTCAAAAAAACTTCATGATGTTGAAGTTCGTGAAAAGGTTTCTAAACTAACTGATTTAGTTGAAGAAAAGCATTCTCTTGGTTCATTAAGACCTTCTAAAGTAATAAAAGGGAAGAAAGCTACACTGGTAAAATGGAATCTTGAGCACCTTGAGCCTTATGAAGAAAGAATAATAACTTATAAGCTTGAATCAAAACTTAAACTTGTTGGAAGTGTCCAATTTCCAAGAACGATTATTAAGTTTAAGAATCTTGATGGAAAGATTTGTAGAACTGGGTCTAATAAGCCAACTCTTTCTTTGTCAAAGAAGTTATAGTTTGGTTTATGGTGGATAGTAATCACGATAAAAATAGAAGATTTTTATTTTTCTAGTTTATTTCTTGTATTTCCCAAATGGCACTGCTTATACATTTAATGGGTTCTACTTCAGTAATGTTTATATTAAAGTATTTAGTTCTTACTTCTTTTAATTGTAATGCCTCATTTTTATAACCATTATTTTCTAATTCTTGAATTAAATAGTTAAATAAAAGAGGATTTTTAATTGGGAATTTTGTAGTGCAAATCAATTGTTCGATCGGGTTGTTTCCTGATACTGCATCCATAACATGAAAATAGAATTTTTCTAAATATTCTGTTTCTCCATTAGATAGGTTATGAAAGTTTTTAATATTCGGTACTATTTTTTTTAGCTTTTCCGGTAATCTGTTTGTTTGATTAGTTACAATAGCATAATCTATCAAACATTTGAAACATTTTGAAGTATTAGAATTTGCTTCATCTATTTTAATACCTTCAAATGTTAAATTATTTAATGATTTTCTTTCTGTTATTATTTTTTTATTCGACATTGCAAATAATTAGATTTTAGTTTGCTATTTAAATCTTTGGTTTCTGGTTTTAACCTAATAACTTTTATAAAGCAGTTCTGTTTGGTAATTTATATGGGATTATTTGATGACATGTTGAATTCTGATGAATCTTTAATAATAGATGATAATCCTTTAGACTATGAATTTGTTCCAAAGATGATACAATATAGGGAGGACGAGCAATTTCATGTTGCAAACTCTTTTAAGCCTTTGTTTCACGGAAGATCTGGAAGAAATCTTTTGGTTTATGGTCCGCCAGGAATTGGAAAATCTGTTGCGATAAGAAATGTTCTTAATGAATTAGAATCAGAGACAGATAACGTAAATGTTTTTTTTATTAATTGTTGGCAACATAATACCACATATAAAATCTTAATTGAAATTAGTAATCTTTTCGGGTATCATTTTACCCAGAATAAAAAAACAATTGATTTGTATAAATTATTAGAAATTAAACTTAACACTAAACCATGCATTTTTGTATTTGATGAAATTGATAGAACAACAGATATTGATTTTCTGTATTTTATTCTAGAAAAGATTTTACACAAAAGTATTGTCTTAATAACAAATTATCCTTCTTGGTTGAATGATCTTGATGAAAGAATTAAGTCAAGGCTTATGGCAGGTCTTCTCGAATTTAAAGAATATGATTTTAAAGAAACAGAAGGTATTTTACAAGATAGAATGGGCCATGCATTTTCTGTTGGTTCTTGGGAAGAGGATGCGTTTAAATTAGTTGCAAAAAAAACCTCTGAAATAAATGATATAAGAACAGGATTATTTTTGTTAAAAGAATCTGGATTGAATGCAGAAGAAAAAGGTTCTAGAAAAATAACTTCTTTAAATGTAGCTTCTGCATTAAATAAACTTGAAAATTTCACAATAAAAAAAGCAGATTCTCTTGATGAAGAAACAAGAAAGGTTTTTGAAATAGTTAGAGCTAATTCTGGTTCAAAGATTGGTGATTTATTTAAGTTATACACTGATGATGGTGGTTCTTCATCTTACAAAACTTTTCAAAGAAGGATTTCAAAGCTCGGTGAAGGAAAATTTGCTTCTTTAACCAAGCAAACTGGTAAAGGTGGTAATACCACAATTGTTGAGCTTGTTGGTAAAAAACAGTAGTTCTTAGTCAGTATACGTTTATCGGCCATAACTCCATAGTTTTTTTAAATAATAGGGTATTGATATACAAATAGGGGAACTACTTTACACTAATATAGAATGGATGGCGGATTAGATTTTAATGAAATTATGCGTATTCAGAATCTTATGGCAACTAGCATTGCTGATGAGTCTGAGGTAAACGATAAATTAAAGATAATTGATATAATTAATCAGTTAACTGGTAAAAAGAAGTTTGTACAAGTAGAAGAAGTCATAGTTGAAGCGAATTATCAATCTATTTCTGAGAGTTCCACACTGCATTTTCTTGATGAATTAAACAGTGATAATGTTATAATTATTGTTGATGGCCGAGTTAAGATGAATTACTAACCATTAGATTTATAAATAAATCGAGGTTCTCTGACTATATTATGGTAGCAGGCAAATTTAAATCAAGAACCTTCAGAAGAGTAAAGATTACTACTCCTGGTGGCGAGAATAAGATCTCCTATAGGCATAGAAAGCCAGCAACTCCTAAATGTGGTAGTTGTGGTGCAGTCCTAAAGGGTGTGCCGAGGGCAAGAAAGTCAGAAATAGTTAATATGCCTAAAACTGCTAAAAGACCTGAAAGGCCTTATGGTGGTGTTTTATGCAGTAAATGTATGAGGGCTAAAATTAAAGATCAAGCAAGACAAACTAAAATTTAAGTCTTATAATTAGTTTGTTTCTCAGATGTGTTTGGCAACAAGCATCATTCTCATGAGAAACAAGGAGGTAAATTAAAATGTTTGAACCTGGAAGATTATGCGTAAAAATTGCAGGAAGAGACGCAGGTAAAACTTGTGTTATAGTTAAAAGAGTTGATGATTTAATTGTTTTAATCGACGGTGAAACAAGAAGAAGAAAGTGTAACATTCGACATCTTGAACCATTAGAAAAAACTGTTAACTTAAATGAAGATGCTTCTCATGATGAAGTAAAAGCGGTTTTTGAAAAACTTGGCTTAGTTGCAAGAGATACAAAACCAAAAAAAGTAACTGAAAGAGCTAAGAAACAGCATAAGAAAAAAGTTAAGCCTGTTAAAACATCTAAGGTGGAAAAGAAGAAGGCAGTGAAAAAGGTTGCTGCTAAAAAAACTGAAGCTCCTGTTGTTGAAAAAGCTCCTAAAATTGAAGAGAAAGTTGAAGCAAAAACTTCCTCAGATGCAGCTGCAGCTTATGTTAAAGACGAAGCTAAGAAGTAATAGTTCTTTTTTTATTTTCTCTTTATTTAATTTTATTGAATAACTAAAATGTTTAATTTCATTTTTCGGCGCCAATAATAGTTGTGGATTATTGAACATTTATTTTATTTTCAATAATCTTTTTAAACTCTTATTCTAAATTCTAATGTATGGTCTTAGAACATCTTGTTTCAGAGAAGATTTTAGAGAAAAAGCTTAGTTATGTGTTTTTCCTAGGAGTAATATATTCTGTTATAGGAATCTTTATTGCATCTATCTTATTTCCTGCAGATCCTTCTCTGGTGGCTGTTGCATTCACTGCAATTCTTCTTATTCCTAGTATTAGAAAAATATATCGGATTGAAGAGAAACAAGCGAAGCAAGAAAAGAAATTTTCATTCAAGGCCATATGGCGAGATGAGAATGATTTTATTAAAGTATATCTGCTTTTGATGTTGGGAATATTTTTAGTTTACTCAATTTCTGCTTTGATTCTGCCTAGTTTTCAAATTAATTCATTGTTTCGAGATCAATTAGAACTTCGGGGTGCAGGTGCTATTGATAATCTTGCAGGAAATGCGTTTTCATTTTCAAATTCTTTGTTTACGTCATTATTATTAAATAATGTTTTAGTTTTAATTGCCTGTGTAATTCTGGCTTTTTTGACAGGTGATGGCGCAATATTTCTGTTAACTTGGAACGCCAGTTTATGGGGTACCATATTTGGTGTTACTGCCAGGAATGCCAGTCTTGTTTCTAGCATAAATCCAATTGTATTATTGCTATTAATTTTAGTTATTGTTTTACCTCACGCGATTTTAGAGATGTTGGGTTATATTCTCGGTGCAATAGGTGGTGGATTAATTTCTAGCGATATAGAAGTTGACATTGGAGAGAGGAAACGGGATAGATTTAAGAAAACTTATTGGAAGATGGCAATGTGGATCCTGATTATTGCTGTAGTTGTGATAGTTGCAGGTGTCCTTGTGGAAACTTTTGTTCTTGAGAATGTCAGTATTTATGCAAAGATAATTCAGCAGAGTTATTTAGTTTAATTATTATCTCTTTTTTTCTGCTTTACTTACTAAACCTAGAACTGTGGATATAAGTGTAATCCAAATTATTCCTGTAAGTATTTGTTGGAGAAAAGCATACCACCCATTAAAATGGATGTAGAATGCTGCAGCGATTATTCCAACAGTAAGTGTAAGTGGTATTAGTCTTTTAATTAGTTTTAACACAGGAGTTTTTGCTGGTTTTTTTGGTCCTAATTTATCTATTATATCTTGAAGCACTCTCTCTTTTTGTAATCTTAACTCCTTCTCTTCTGCTAATTTTTTCTTTGATTTTTTCATTTTCTAAAATAGATAGAACAGTTATCTGTATGAAAGTAAAATATCCCTCCCCCCAGACTTGCACTCAAACTTTGTTTGGTGCCTCGCTTTGCTTCGGAACAAGTTCCAGTCTGCGTTGGATTATCTGTATGGAAGTAAAATATCCCTCCCCCCAGACTTGAACCGGGGACCTTTCGGTTACGGCTGGTTATGTTTCATTTCTGTCCTTTCGGGTTAAGATCGCATAACTTCTACAGCCGAACGCTCTAGCCAACTGAGCTAGGGAGGGATACTTCTAAGAATCTATATTTTCTTTATAAAGTTTTTTGCACTGGCACTGGACATTTGTCTGTGAGCTATATAAAGAATTTATACTATAAAGATATTGTAATCAAAAGAGGTGATTTAGATGATATCAGTACAAGCATATGGTAGAGCAAACGTTTTTAGGGCATTGTTTAGGTCAAGGAGAGGGTGGATAAGAATGTATATTCCTTTCAATAATATGGACACACATGAGGAGGAATGCTAATATGGGAAAACAATTAAAAATGATTGTTTTTGCGCATTATAATTTTGGAGGAAAATTAGAATGAATACTAAGGAAACATTAAATGCAAACGTTACAGAAATAAATTCGTTATTTTTCAATCAAGTAAAAGTTATGACATCAAGAAATCTGAGATCTTTTGATTCTCAGTTTGTAGCATGAGGTGATAAAATGAAGAAATATGCATCAAAAAAAGAAATTTATTCAGATGAAGTATCAAAATTATTAGTAGATTCAAACTTGATTTCAGTAGAAGAATCAAAATCTTTTAGAAATTATATTCTCAGTGCCGCGATTTAAACACCCCTCTCCTCTCTTTATTGAGGGGTTAATTTTTTAAATAACGACATATGTCGCTATAGTATGTGGGTTGCAAAGATTCAAGCATCTAGAAGTTCAAGTATTTTTGAACCAGTTGCAAAAAAATATAATTTAACAATAACTGCTTATCCTATTACTTCTTTTAAGAAAAATAATAAACGTTATTTTATTGCTACTGCAACAGTGTTAGGTGATGAAAATTCAATTAAAAAATGTCTTATTGGTATTAGGAAGAATAAAAGAGTTAAGAAAATTGAAAGAAAAAAAGATTTTTTTATGGTTCTTTATGAACGAGATAATTTTCTTAAAGAGCTTTATAACCCTGAATTTATAAAAGTGAAGCCAATAGTTATAAACAATAAGGGTGATGAAACTTGGGAAATAGGTTGCTTTGAGAAGAATCCGCTAATGAAATTAATCTCTTTTCTTAAAAAACAGCCAATTAAATTTAAACTCCTTAAATTAAAACAAGAAGTTCTCGAAAATATTGCAATTGTAAATGTAATTCCGGATATAACTAAAAAACAAAAAAAAGCTTTGCAGTTAGCAGTGAATAATGGTTATTATAATTACCCTAAAAAAGTGGAGTTAAAAGAACTTGCAAAACTTATGAATATTTCTTATTCTACATATCAAGCACACCTAAAAAAGGCTGAAGGTAAACTTATACCTTTTATGTCAAAGAATATCTAAAAGAACGATATGTGTCGCTATAAAGCTTAAATGCTCTTTTTGTTTTCTCTTATTTGTGATGAAAGAATGAATATCTATAAATTAATCGCAAAACGTGATTATTATATAACCTTAATAAGTGAAATATATACTTTACCAAATGATAAAATAGAAAAGTATCTTGCTTTTCATAAAGAAAAAGTAGTAAATTTTAGAAAAAAACCTTTTTTTAAATCGATATTTGACCCTTGTTTTTATGGAAATAAACTTTCTAATTATACTTTAAGAGAATATTTTTTCCATGAAAAAAAATTAGTTAAACAAGACAATATTTCTGATTTGGTTTCTAAAGAAGTAACAAATGAAATAGTTTCTTCTTATAAACCTAACTTTAGGTATCTATTAACAGCAAAAATTATGGAATCTTATGCAGAAGGATTATTCTATATTAAGGATTCTAATTCTTATATCTATGATAAATTAGAACACGTAACTTTATCTCAAATGAATATGTGTTTATCTCAATTAGCATATGTTACAGCTTATAATTGGATAAAAAATAATAAAATAAAAAACATAAATAAAACTTCTTTAGATGAATTTAAATATTTAATGAGAAAAAATATGCTCTTTATAGAATCAAACATAAGATTTAATAAATCTATCCCATCAAATTCTTATTTTATTGCTAGAATAGACTTAAATTCCATAAAAACAATTAAAAATTTAACATTATCTTATTTTGATTCTTCTTTTTCTGATAAAAAAGGTAATGCAAAAATAGAATTAGCTTTAACTACATAAATAAATAAACTTGATCATTTTTCCTACACATTTTAGTGGTTTTAATACCGATAACTTGACCTTTCTTTGCAGACTTAACAATCTTCTTTTTGTCTATTTCTATGTCTCCAATTTTTTGTTCGTGAACTCCTGTTGTTGCACCAATTATTAAAATATTATCTCCGACATTTATTTTACCTGTATCAATTCTTATTTCTGCAACACTTATTTTCTTGAAGAAATTAGTTATTTTACCTAGGTAGACTTTCTTTTTAGTTGCTTGACTACCATAATCTTTTGTCCATTCATTGATTGGTTTTCCCAGGAAAAAACCTGAACTAAATCCTCTATTATAAACTGTTTTTAGTTTTTCTACTAATCTCTTTTTAAGAGTTGCATTTAGTTTTTTAGAATAATATGCATCAATTGCTCGTCTATAAGCTTCAGTTGTAACTTTAACATATTCAGGACTTCTTGCTCTACCTTCAATCTTTAAACATTTAATATTTGTCTTAATTAACTTATCAATAAAAGGTAGTGTGCATAAATCTTTTGGGCTCATAATATAATTATTTTCTAATTTTAATTCTTTATTTGTTTCCGGATCTTTGACAATATAACTTCTTCTGCATGGTTGAATACATTTTCCTCTATTTGCAGAAGTCTTATCTCCATAAAGGAATTGTGATAAAAAACATCTACCGCTAACTGAAACACACATTGCTCCGTGTGCAAAAACTTCAATGTCTGCAATTTTAGTTAATCCTTTAATTTGCTCCAGAGAACATTCTCTTGCAAGAACAAATCTTTTTACACCTAATTTTTTATATAATTTTATTGATTGAGAATTTGATGTTGAACCCTGAGTACTAAGATGAATTTCTAGTCCCAATTTTTTACACATAGATATAACTGCCATATCCCAGCAAATTATTGCATCGATCTTTGCCTTCTTAGCTGCACTTAGAACGTTTTTTATTATTTTAAGTTCTTCATCAAAAATAATCGTGTTAACAGTCAGGTATACTTTAACTTTATTTTTATGGGTGTAATCTGTAATTTTTTTAAGATCTTCAATGGAGAAGTTATTGGCTCTTTCTCTCATATTTAGGCCTTTTATGCCCAAATAAACTGCATTTGCTCCTGCCTCAACAGCTGCAACCAGCATTTCCCAGTTACCTACAGGTGCTAATAATTCAATTTTTTTCATTTTTTATAGGATATGAATATTCTTTAAAAATCTTTATTCTTACAATACCTTTAAAAAGGATTATTCAACTCTTATACTTAAATGGGCCCGTGGCCTAGCTTGGATATGGCGACGGCCTTCTAAGCCGTAGATCGAGGGTTCGAATCCCCCCGGGCTCATTTATTTTTTTATTTTATTTGGGATTTGACAAGAGTTCCAAATACCTTTTTAAACATAATATTACTTCTGTTGAATTATGCAATATGATTTAGAGATTCCTAGGATTATAGAAGAAATCAAGAGTAATGATGCAAAGAATGTTCTTTTGCAGTTACCTGATGGTTTGAAACCTAAAGCAAAGGAAATAGTTGATTCTGTAAGAAAAGAGTTAGATGTAAATTTATTTATTTGGTCTGGTACTAATTTTGGTGCTTGTGATATCCCCTTACATTTAGAAAAGTTAGGAATTGATTTAATATTGCATTTTGGGCATTCAGAGTTTAAACGATGAAAATAAAATATTTTGAAACAAGATCAAGTATAAGTTTACCTAAAATAACCCAGGAGTTAATTGATTTAGTTAAAGGTAAATCTGTTGCACTCTTTACAACAGTTCAATTTCTAGAACAAAGAAATAACTTAGCTGTCGATTTATTAAAATATTGTAAGATTATTAATATGAAACTTGCTCACTGTAAATATCCTGATCAAATTCTAGGCTGTAGTGCTTTTGATTCTGAAATTCCTGAAAAACCTGATTTATTTATCTATCTGGGTGATGGGGTTTTTCATCCAAAATCTCTTGTATTAAAAGATGTCGTAGATGAAGTTTATTGTCTATCACCAATTGATTTTTCAATTAAGAAGATTATCAAAGAAGATGTTTCAAGTTTAATCAAAAAGAGAAATGGTGCACTAAGTGGATTTGCCATTGCAAAGAATGTTGGTGTTTTAATAACAACAAAACCAGGGCAAAACAATTTAAAGAAAGCTTTAGAGTTAAAAACTGATAAGAATATTTATTATTTCTTAGATGATACCATTAATTTTGCAGAACTTGAAAACTTTAATTTCATAGATTGCTGGGTTAACACTGCTTGTCCAAGAATTGCATATGATGATTTTATTAAGATAGGTAAACCAATTGTTAATTTAGGTGACTTGCAATGAATTTCCTAACTAAAAAGCAAATAATTGAACTTGAGAAGAAGTCTTACGGAATTGTAGGACATTCCTCAGTCCAAATTTGTGAATGGAACAAAAAAGCAATTCTTGGTAAAGGAGTTTGCTATAAAGAGAAGTTCTATGATGCACACTGTCATAAGTGTATGCAGTTTACTCCAATAACTATGTGGTGTGATAATAATTGTATTTTTTGTTGGAGACCAATGGAGTATATGGATTTTGCTTCAGTAAAAGATGTTAAATGGCAGTTGCCTGAAGAATATGTTGAACAATTAATAGAAAAAAGAATAAAATTATTGTCTGGGTTTGGCGGAAATGATAAAGCAGACAAAGAAAAATGGAAAGATGCATTAGAGCCAGATCACTATGCAATTTCCCTAAGTGGTGAGCCAACACTCTACCCTTATCTCCCAGAGCTTGTTAAGTATCTAAAAGAAAAGAAAAAAGCAAGAACTATTTTTATTGTTTCAAATGGTAATAATCCTGATATGATTCTAAAATTAAAAAAGGAAGATGCTTTGCCTAATCAATTTTATATTTCTGTTAATGGGCCTAATAAAGATTTATTTAATCAAATAGTTCATTCACACAGAAAAGATGCATGGGAAAGATTTCAGAGATCATTATCTCTGCTAAAAGATTTAAATTGTAGAACCGTTCTAAGAGTTACATTAATTAAAGGAATGTCTATGGATGATAAATTAGTAGAACAATATGCTAAACTAATTGAGAATTCTCAAGCAGATTTTATAGAGGTAAAAGCTTATATGCACATAGGAATGTCTAGACAAAGGCTTAACATGGATGCAATGCCCTATCATGAAGAAATCAGGGAATATTCAGAAAAGTTACTTAAACTACTTCCCTCATATAAATTTGAAGACGAACAGATTGAGTCAAGAATTGTTTTGTTAATGAGAAAAGATTTTAAGACGAGGTATTTCTAATGTATCCATATTTTAAGAACAAATTTAATTAATTTTATTTGTGATCAATCTATTTAATTTTCTTCTAACAATATATGATAAAACGAATGCTGCAATAAATGTCCCTAGCATTAGTCCAAGCCATATCCCTATAATTCCTAGATTTAAAATTTTAATAAATAGAAAGAAAAAAGAAATAGGTATGATAAATTGTTTAAATAAAGCTAAAAACATTGGAATAAGTGGTTTTTTTAGTCCTTGCAATGTTGTTGAATTAATTTGAAATAACATGTGTCCAAAAATTGTTATTGCGCTTATTCTTAATGCAATTATTCCTATTGCTATTACTTGAGGGTCTGCAGTAAAAAAAGTTATTAATTGTTTTGCAAAAATAATAATTAGTATTGCACCAGTTAGGATCATATATAACCCATATTTTAATGACGTATTTAGTGCTTGTTTTATTCTAGTGTATTTTTTAGCGCCATTATTTTGTCCGCTTATGGCAAGCATTGCCATTCCTAATCCTATTGCCGGTAAACCTATTATTTGTTCAATTCTTGAGGCAACTCCCCAGGCAGCTATTGCAGCATCTCCAAATGCTTTGAGAAAATACATTAATATTATCATTCCAACTGACATGATAATCATGTTAAGACTTGCAGGAAAACCTTGCTTTGCAATATTCTTATAAAATTTAAGGTTAGGTATAACATTTTTTATTTTATCAAAAGAAATTATTTTAGATTTTATAACTTTAATAAATAAATATATCATTGATAAAAATTGAATAATCACAGTGCATAATGCAATTCCTTTGATGCCCATTGCAGGGAAACCTAACCATCCATACATAAAAAAAGGATCTAAAATTAAGTTTAAGAAAAATCCTATAACCAAAGCATTTCTTAAAGATTTAGTATCCCCTATTGACATTAAACCTGCATTTAAAGTATGGACTAATATGAATAAAGGAGCTCCATATAAAATAATTAATGCATAATCTTTTGCAAGAGCGATTGTTATTACTGTTGCGCCCATAAATTTAAGTAAAGGATCAATGAAAGTGAGACCCAATATCATTAAAATAGCTGATATTATTATTGAGAATCCTATTGCTTGCCAAGCATATTTTTTTGCAATTTCTTTTTTGTTTTCACCAAGAAAGTTGGATATGAGTGCTGCACTACCAACACTAATGCCATTACCTAAACCTATTATTAACATAAAAATAGGAAATGCCATAGTCATTGCAGCTAGTGCTTCAGTAGAAATTAATCCTACATAAAAAGTATCTGTAACATTGAACATTGTTTGAAAGAACATCCCTATGGCTGCAGGTATAGCCATGCTTAATATTAATTTAGAAATATTACCTTTTGTAAGATTTTTACCTTTCATTATTAGATTTTAGAGTGATTTATTTAAAAAGCTTATAGATTTTTGTTATGTTAAATTTAACATCAGGATTAAGAGAAGTTTCTGGAGCGAATTTGGGAAATTTCAGCAGGAAATTTCCTCTTAATTGCTGTTATGTGTTTTTTCTGCAAGAAAAAAAGCCGAAGGCTCAGTTATTTTCATGTTAATTAATTTCGTCTGAAGAGAGTCTATATATCCGAAGGACGAGGGGGAGTCCAGATTTTTTGTTTCTTTTATTAAAAAAAGAAAGTTTACACTAAGATATTAGGGAGGGATTCGAACCCTCGAACCCACTAAGGGAGCAGATTGGTAATCTGCCGAGTTTGACCACTTCTCTACCCTCATATAAAATGTATGAGAATTAACTTGAGGTTATATTTTTTCTTCAAATAGTTCAATTAATAAATCATATACAGATTTGAATTTTTTAAATCTTTTAGGTTCTTTAATTGATTTTTTTATAAACTCAATGTCCATTTCTTTTATTTTATTAATCATATCTCTACTTAAATTTGGTTTTTTATCTTTGTATATTGGCCTGACTTTATGACATCCTAAGAAATCTTCAATTTCTTCTTCATTAAAATAAATAAATTTTTTAAGACCTTCCATTTCTGAGGTTATAGTTTTCTCTTTTTTAAAAACATCTGAATCGAAAATAAATATAGTTTCGCTATCGATTCCCTTTAATTGTTGAAATTTTTCATCCATCTTTTGAGATTTAGTTATGGCATTATTTAAATCTCCTATTGCTTTAGGATGAAATTTTAATGTGTAATTACTGGATACAAATTTATTACCTTTTAAAGCCTTTAAAATAATTTTTTTCAGAAGGACCTTCATAGAAAATGTAAATTACTTTTTTAATCTTCTTTATAGACATTTGGGAATCCTCCTAATACACCCTCTCTATAATAATCACCATAGTTTTTGTTAATTTTGGGGTTATTCTTGACTATATTATGAAGATTAATTATTTTACTAACAGAATCTTCTTTTTCAATTATATTTATTTGATCACTTCTTAAATAATTAAGGATTTCTGGTTGATGAGTTGTAAATAATAATTGAGATTTATTGTCTTTTTTTGTAAAGTAATTTATAATAAATTCAACTATTTCAATATTAAAAGATGTTTCAATTTCATCATAAAGTATAATGGAATCCTTATTCAATTTGAATAGTGTGAAAAATAGTAATATGAACTTTTTAGTTCCACTTGATTCTCCATTGAAATTTATTTTTAAATCTGCTTTATTGTGTTTATGTATTAAAATTAAATCTGTTACTGGCACTTTTTTTGTGGGTTGTTTTATAATTTCTTCATTATTTATTTTATATTCAATTTCTTCTCTAACTGATTTAACTAATTCTAAATCTTTTATCGAAAAATCAGCATATGTTAGAACATCTAATAATTCTTCCTTTAATCCTGAATCTTTTAACAAAGAGAAATCGGGGGGTTGATTAAATAAATTATTCGCTACAAATAGTTTAGTAAAAAAATCATATATTGGTTTTAATGTGGCTGAGTTTAATTGCACCGCTCTTGATAACATTAAAGTTTGAGGAATGACACTTTTAGATAATATTTTTAATTCTTTTTCATATTTTCGATTGCTGAATTCGAATTTTTTATTAGTTTTATTTTCGTTTCTTAAAAAAATTTCAGTCGGTTTTTGTGTTTGATAAACTACTGCATACTCTTTTATAATTTTTTTATTAGTATACGAGAATCCATAAATGTATTTTTTATTGTTTGAAAAAAATGTAATCTCAAATTCTGTTGGTTTATCTGGCGTGCTAATAAATGGTGAATATTTTATATTTGTATCTATATTATGTTTTTGGGAATTTAAAACCATTTCTTTCATAAAATTTAATGCTGAAAGTAGAGATGTCTTTCCAGATCCATTAACTCCTACGAGTCCAGATATTTTTAAAGTATCTATATTATTTTGCTGATTAATAAATTGTTCTCCTCTACTTTCTTTTGATTTTTTTTCAAATTTCAAAATTTCTTCATTTTTATATGAATTAAAGTTTTTTAGTTTAAATTCGATTATCATATGGTTAAGAAATCAATCAATATATATAAATGTTGTTGTTTTTTACACTAATTTTGCTTTATCTTTTAGATATTGGCAGTAAATGAGAAAATATTGCAATTTTGTTGTGTTTCATAATTGATTTCGAATAAATTTATTGTGAGCCTAAATGTGTGTAGCACGGACTCTCCCTCTTTTGGTTCTTTTTCTAAAAGAACATAAAGTGAAAATTCGATTGAGTATAACATCGCGATTAAGAGAAGTTTTTGCGAAGCAAAAATTTGGATGGAAGAAACTGCAAGTTTCTGGAATCTCTTAATCGCTGTTATGTCTGTCGAAACTTGTTTCGACCAAGGGTTAGTGCAACGGTCGGCGAAGCCGAAACCCGCAGAGTTTTTCTTGAGTCCCGTTAAATATTTAAACTATTAAACTATATAGAGTTATATGGCAGATATATTATTAACAAATGATGATGGTTTCTCTTCCCAAGGATTTCTTGTTTTATTAAATGAATTAAAGAAAGAACATAAAGTAATAGGAGTTGCTCCTAAAAATGAACGAAGTTGGATTGGAAAATCAATTAGTGCTCATAATGAAGTAATTTTAGAAAAAGTAAAGAGTAATCTTTATTCATTAACAGGAACTCCAGCAGATTGTACTCAGGTAGGAATCTATGATGTTTTGAAGAGGAAACCTGATTTGGTTGTTTCAGGAATAAATTTAGGTTTAAATGCTGGACATGGTAGAATTTTAAGTTCAGGAACAATTGGTGCTGCAATGGAAGCTTCAATTGATGGAGTTAAATCAGTTTCAACTTCTATACATATTCCAATTGAATTGAAAAAAAGTTTAGATTTACATGATAAAAAAAATAGAAAAATATTCATTAATGCTGCAAAAATAACTTGTAAAGTGATTAAGATTTTTATGAATGCTGATTATGGAACTAGTACTGATCTTTTATCATTAAATATTCCTTTTGATGCAACAATCGATAGTCCAATTGAAATAACTGTTCCAGATAGACAACCATTAGGGCAGTTATTTTTCAAGAAAGGGAAATTTCACAAACTGAAGATTCCACCATTATTATTTGAATCTTCTTCAAAGGGAACAGATTTAAGAGCATTATATGAAAATAAAATATCCCTAACTCCTATTAGTTTAGAACTTGTATCTAGAAATTCTTTAAAAAACCTTAAAACCATCATTAAAAAGAAGTGGTAGGGACTCAAGAAAAATTAGACATAACATCAGGATTTGGAGAAGTCGTGCGTAGCACGATTTGGGTGGAGAAGTCTGCAAGACTTTGTAACCTCATAATCCTTGTTAAATCCTTCCGATAGGAACGAGGGATAACTGCAAGTGGTTTTTTGCGAAGCAAAAAAATCCTGAAGAGTAATATTTTCATTTCTATATCAATATTGAACAAAGCGAGTCTAAATGTCCTTTGGGACTGGGGCTGTTTGTTTTTTATCAAAATCTTTTTATATATTAGATAACTCTTCAAGTTTATGGTTGAATTTACAACAGAAAATCTTGGAAGAATACTTATTAATCGACTTAGAGAAAATAATAATTTTGACGAAATATTATCAATAGTGAAAAGCAATTCCAGAGGGAATATTTATCTCGTTGGGGGAACTGTTAGTCGAACTTTAGCTAGTGAGTTATATGGTGGAGAACAGAAAAATCAAGATTTTGATTTTGTTGTTGATGTATTAAATAGTGATTTAAAGATTCCAAAAGGTTGGGTGGTTACACACCATAAATTTGACAATCCAACATTCAAGAAAGATGATCTTGAAATAGATCTATTTCCGTTATCTGACCACCAATATATCAAAAATAATAAACTGAAACCAACTATTGAAAACTTTTTGGCAGGAGTTCCATTTTCAATTCAATCACTCGTTTTTGATATAAAAAATGAAAGATTAATTGGAGATGATGGAATTCAAGCTTTAAAGAATCGTAAATTCAAAGTTCATAACATAGATTCTGCAAAAGATGTTGCAAAACGTAAAGGAATTTCAATAAATGAACGAATGTTGCAAAAAGCTAAAAGTATGAACTTTGATATAATTCCATTCGATTAAAACAAACAGCCCCTTTTTCTAGAAATGAAAATTTTATTGTATATAACATCAGGATTAAGAGAAGTTTTTGCGTAGCAAAAATTTGGATGGAGCCTGCAAGGAGGAATCTCTAAATCCTTGTTAGTTGGGAAGACTGCAAGTCGACCGACCGAAGGGACAGTTTTTTAATTACTTAACTTATATCAATTTCGAACGTAGTGAGTCTATTGTTTAGAAAAAGAGGGGTTTTAATTTTTGCCTATATTCCACAACATTTTGAAATATTTTCTGAAAGTATCTGCAAATTCTTTTCCATTAATCATTATTGAGATTATTTCGTTCTCATCAAGTTTTCCTATTATTAATTTGTTTTCATAAATTATAAATCCTACTGATGAAGAGAAATTTTCAGGAAGAAATTTATAATCAATCTTTGTGAAAAAATTTATTCGTTTAGATATTTCTTTTGTTTTTGGTTGAAGTAATTTTATATTCAATTTTGAAAATTTATCCTGAATATATTTTGAAAATTTAAAACTTTCAACAAGATGTAAGCCACCACCAATCCAGTAAACTGTTTTATTGGTTTCGATTGCATCTTCGAGAATTGTTTTTATTCCTTGTTTTCCCATTATAATATCAACTTTTGTATTATTGAAATTTGTATTTTGAAGGTTTTTGAGTGTGGGCATAATATTTTCTAAAGTAAATAATTTTTCATCAATTAATTGCCTTAAAGTTTTTACATTATTCGCATTAAAAAATTTAGTTCCCTTAATTATATTATATGTAACTAATCCTTTAGTTATTAGAAGTTCTAAGTTATCATAAATAGTTCTTCTATTTATTCCTGTATTTTTTGAAAGTTTTACTGTGCTTTGTTGTGGAACTTTAAGTAATGAGATATATATTTTTGATTCTATTTCTCTGAGACCAAGTTTTTTTAATTCGTTTTCTAGTTCCATGTTTATTTAGAATAGCTTTAAATATATAAAGTTTACGGGGGAATCCCCACACATTGATTTAAATTTGGTTATTAATTGCTACTTTTTAATGGAAAAACATATATTATTTATGCCTGATGGAAATCGAAGATATGCGACAAGAGAAAATATTTCTCCGGAAAAAACTTATCAAAAAGGAGCTAAATCATTAGAATTATTTAGCAATTTCTTTCTACTGGAAAATGATTGGACTCAATTAACCATGCATTTTATGTCAAAATATACCCATGAAAGAGATGATGGAAGTTTAAATCCAATCTATGGTGCTATGATAAAAGAATTTACTTATTTGCACGATAGTAGTTATTTTGATAAAAATAAGATTAAATTTCAATGGATTGATCATTCAAGTAAATTGCCTGCTGAGGTTGTGGAAATTTGTCAATCATTAGAAGAAAAGACAAAAACCGGAGTTAAATTATCTTTAAATTTATTAGGCTATGATTTAGAAACTGACGAAAGAAATGCTTTTGAACAATCAAAGAATTATGATGAGTTTAAAGCTATTAGACTAATTTCAGATATAGATTTAGTAATTAGAACTACTGAAATGAGACCTTCAAAAGGCCCAGTTTATGCAATGGCTCAATCTCAAATGTTACTTCTTCAAAAATTAAATCCTGAATTAGAACGTACTGATTTAGAGAAGATATTGCAAGAATATAATAGTTTAGTGGAATATAGGCAAACCACAAATCCAATTCATAAATAAAACCTCTCTTTTTCTTTTGTTAAGTAATTAAGAAATTGCAACTAACATCGGGCTTAAGGGAAGTTCAATTTCCTCGGAAAAATTCTCCTCGTGAAACAGAGCTGAGAATTTTTTCAGAGCTGAAATTGAATTTGGGTGTAGTGAGGTGCAACCGAACGAAACCCTTTAAGCCCTATTAGTTTCGTCCGAATACTTGGAGGACTTGATTTTTAGTGCAACGATGCCGAAGGCAAAAAATCAAAGTCGTGTAGGGGCAAAATTAGGAAGGTTTATAAAATACCTTTAATTCCACTAAATTATGAGAATAGATTATCAACATAACTTGACACAAGAAGAAGCATACGGAAAAATAAATAATCTTTTAACAGATTTACAGAAACAGTATGCTGATAAAATAAGTAACCCTCAAACAAGTTGGAATTCCGAACATACAAGAATGGATTATAGTATGGAAATTATGGGATTCAAAACTAAAGGACAGGTTACTTTAAATGATAGTCAAGTTAGTTTAGAAGGAAAACTTCCATTCATGGCTAAAATGTTTAGTGGAAAAATTGAAGCAATGGTTAAAACACAACTAGATGATTTACTTGCTTGTGATTTCTGAATATAATTTAATTTTGCCCCGTAACGATTGAGTATAACATATATTAGGCCTAGTTTGTTAGTGCCTAATTATAGTTAATATATGCTAATTCGGAAGAATTCCGAATGGCTAGGGCTTAATATTATTAAGATTAAGTAGATAACTTCTTATATGGATTATATGTTAGATGAAGCTAAAAAACAGGATTATCTGCAGAGAATTGCTGATGAGTGTAAATTAAGGGGTTTTAGCAGGCAAACTTTGAAAGCTTATTCTTATTGGATTGCAAAATATTTGGATTTTATTATTAAAAATAGGTTTAATTTGGGAAATTCTAGTGTTAGGTATTATTTCCTAAGTTTAGATTTGAGTGTGAATTCTTCAAGATTATGCTATGCAGCTCTAAGATTTTTCTTCGCTAATATTCTGAACAGACCTTTTACAACCGATGAAATTCCTATTAAGAAGAAAGAAAAAACTTTGCCTAAAGTATTATCTAAGCAACAAATTAAATTAATATTAAATGAAACCAAAAATCTTAAACATAAACTAGTTATTGAGGTGCTTTATTCAACTGGGTTGAGATTGCAAGAATTAATTAATCTTAAAAGAGCTGATATTGATTTTGATAATAATACTTTGTTTGTTAGAAAAGGCAAAGGTAAGAAGGATAGACTCACAATTATTTCTGAAAATATTAAATTAGATTTATTAAAATATTATAGTCAATACGAATTTAAAACAAATTATGTGTTTGAAGGTAGAAAGGGTAAATATTCTAAAAAGTCTGTTCAATTAATTCTACACAATACAAGTAAAAAACTTAAATTTAGAATTCATCCTCATATGTTAAGACACTCTTTTGCAACTCATTTATTAGAGCAGGGAACTGACATAAGAATTATACAGAAGCTTCTTGGCCATTCTGATCTTAACACAACAGAAATTTACACAAGAGTTGCAAATAAGAATTTAAAGAAAATCAAGAATCCTCTAGATAGTATTTAATTAACTCTATCTTCAACATCTTTACCATCTACGAAAAGATTAATATTTTTGATTGTAACATCAAATAAAGAATTAACTGCTTCAACTGTGTTGAAAGCTGAGTGAGGTGTTGCAACAACTTTCTTATGAGTCATTAGCTTTCTTGATACAGAATCAGGATTTGCACAATCAAATTTTTCTTTTTCAAATACATCTAATCCTGCAAAATCTATTTTTCCTGAATCAAGGGCTTCAAGTAAATTTTCAGAGTTGATTAATCCCCCTCTTGAAGTATTAATAATAACAACCCCTTGTTTCATAATGTTAAATTGTTCTTTATTTAAAATATATTTAGTATGTTCATTTAGCGGGATGTGCAAAGATATAATGTCGCTTTGTTTGAATAAATCATTTAATTCAACATATTCAAAACCAACTGTCTCTGCAACATCTTCGTTCTTTTTAATATCGAAAGCAATAACTTTCATGCCAACACCTTTTGATAGACGAGCTAGGTGTAATCCTATTGAGCCAGTTCCAATTAAACCAATTGTTTTCCCTTTTAATTCAAACCCCATTAATTCTGGCATGTTCACATTGCAGTTTTCCATTTCCTGATTACAGATATGAATTCTCTTACTTATTGTAAATAATAGTGCGAGTGCATGTTCTGCAACACTCTCGTTTGAATATGATGGGACATTTGTAACAATAATATTTCTATTTTTGCATTCTTCTAAGTCAATGTGATCAAACCCTGTTGTCATGGTTGCAATTAATTTTAGATTAGGAAGCTTATCTAAGATTTCTTTACTTATTTTAGAAAAAACATTTGTGCAGATTATTTCCGCGGATTCATATTGAGAAGTATTGTCTAAAGTTAATGAATCTTTAACAAAAATTGCATCAGGGTATTTTATTTTATCTTTTATAATACTCTCTGGCATTAATTTTGTGTCGAAAAATACTTTCATTTTAATTCATACTCCTTGATAGCTTTTTTTAGTGTTTCAACTGCAAGAATAGAACAATGTTCTTTTATCTGAGGTAACCCACCTAAACTTTCAGAAACATCTTTCCATTTTATTTTTTTAGCCTCTTCTATGGTTTTATCTTTTGCAATCTCTGTAATTGCTGAAGCAGTCGCAATGTTCGATGCACAGCCAAAAGATTTGAATTTAATATCCTCTATAACTTTTGTTTCAGGATTAACTTTTAATTGCATCTGTATCTGGTCTCCGCATTGGATATTACCTTCGATCACTTCAACATCTGCATTCTTTATGTCTCCTAAATTTCTTGGATGCAAAAAGTGATCCATAACTTTATCTGAATATTTTAGTGCCATTTTAACCTAGATGACTAATTTTTCTTAGTACTTTCACTGCTTCCTTTAATTGTTCTATTGTATAATCTAATTCTTCTTTTGTTGTAAATTTTGATAGTGAGAATCTTATTGTTCCATGTGCGTCTTCATATTTTTTTCCGAGTGCAAGAATAACGTGGCTTGCCTCTAATACTTTTGATGAACAGGCAGAACCTGTTGAAACACAAATGTTTTTTTCATTAAGCATCATCAATAATGCTTCTCCTTCAATAAAGCTAAAAGTGATATTTATATTGTTACATAATCTATCTTTAGGCCCGTTTAGTTTTGTATTGGTTATTTCGTTTAAAACTTTGTCAATAAAATATTTTTGTAGGTTTTTCATTAATTGAATGTTTTTATCTTTTTCATTCATGGCGATTTCAACTGCTTTTGCAAATCCAGCTATTGCAGGAAGGTTTTCTGTTCCAGGTCTTTTATTAAATTCTTGATGCCCGCCCTGTTCTATTTGTGTTAATAACTTTTTATTTTTTACAAATAGTGCACCAATACCTTTTGGTCCATGAATTTTGTGTGAATTAATACTCACCAGGTCTATTCCTTCAATGGTTAAATCTGTTTTAGTGAAACTTTGGCAGGCATCAATATGAAATAGTGTTTTTGGATTTTTTTGTTTTATTATTTCAGAAATTTCTTCTATTAACTGTATTGTTCCTATTTCATTGTTAGCATGAATAATAGAAACAATTATCGTATTTTCATCTACTTCTTTTTTTAATTGTTCTAAATCAACAAACCCTTGTTCATTAACATCAAGATAAACTATTTCTTGGTTATTTTCTAAAGATTTAAATGTATTTAGTATACTTGGATGCTCAATTTTTGTTGTAATTACTTTACCTTTTTTTCTGATAGTAGAACCTTTAATTGCTAGATTGTTGCTTTCAGTTCCCCCTGAAGTAAAAATTATTTGATCTTCATTTGCACCGATAGATTCAGCAATCAATTTTCTTGCATTGGATAATAAGTTATCTGCTTGAATTCCTAGTAAATGTAAACTAGAAGGGTTGCCATAATTATTTTCTTGAGCTTCTTTAATAGTATCAACTACTTCTTGCAAGGGTTTCGTAGTTGCTGCATTATCTAAATAAATTATCTCATTCATTTTCTTTGCATAATCCACAGCAGGCGTGGATTTTTTCTATTTTTTTGTGAATTTTGCATACAAGCTTATGCATTTTTTTAAGAGTTTCCTGTAATATTTCATAATATTTTTTTGGATCTTTCTGAATTTCACTAACTGCATTACTTATGGCGTCTTTGTCAATTTCTATATCTAGTTTCTTTGCTCTCTTATTGTGTATGTATTGTGATACTGCAGCAGGAGTTATATCCATAATCTTAGCAATATCTTTTTGACTATAACTTTCTGACTTAAGCTTCATTGCAATTTCACGTCTTATTGCAGGAAGTAAATACCATACTTCAATTTCTTGTGGAGTTAACATAATAATAGTTAACTATCGTTAATTTATATATTTTATGGATTTTAAGGAAAGGATGTCTTTTTAACCTTCAAAGCTAAATTATTAGAAGCATTTAAAAAGGAATGTTGTTTCTCTTATAAAATCAGAGCTTTTTGATATGTTTGTTAGATTGTTTCTGTAATGAGTAAAATAGTAAACGAGGAATTAAATAAAATGAATGGAACAGTAAAGTTTTTTAACGAAATGAAAGGATTTGGATTCATTTCAGCTGAAGATGGAAAAGAAATCTTTGTTCATCAATCAGCATTAGATCAAGGCGTTGTTTTACGTGAGAATGATTCAGTTACATTTGATGTAGAAGAAGGCGACAGAGGTCTAAAAGCAGTTAACGTTAAGAAAGAATAATTAATCATACTTCTCTTAAATTAAACGTATATTTTTTTATTTTTTTATTTTTTATTACTTCTAACGAAAGAAATTTAAATACCCTATTCTATTTCTAGATTATGGAAGAAAAAAAGAAGAAAATAGGTGTAGGGTTTGGGGTGATGCTTCTAAAAGATAATAAGATCCTATTAGGAAAGCGTCATGAAGATCCTGAAAAAGCATCAAGTCTATTGGGTGGTGCAGGGACCTGGACAATGCCTGGTGGTAAACTAGAATTTGGAGAAACTTTTGAGCAAGGTGCAAAAAGAGAAGTTCTAGAAGAAGCAGGAATAATTCTGAATAAAATTGATGTTCTATGTGTTAATAATGATCAAGTTGAAACAGCACATTTCGTTACAGTCGGTATTTTTTGTGATGATTTTGAAGGAGAACCACAGGTTTTAGAACCAGATGAGATAACAGAATGGCAATGGTTCAGCTTAGATGATTTGCCTACTCCATTATATTTTCCGAGTGCAAAGTTTTTAGAGAATTATAAACAGAAAAAGTTTTATATCCCTTAGTTTACTTCTTCACATCTGCTTTAATCATTCTGACAAGTTCTGGGAACCTAGAGATGTTAAAGTGTCCATTCTTGCTTTTATAAACAATTATGTTTGCATTAGGCAATTTTTTCCTATATTTCTTTGCATGTGAAATTGGGACAGCATTGTCATCTTCAGAAAATAACAGATTAAGATTCTTAGAGTTTTTCTGCATTAATGAAAGGTCTGATTTAAGTTTGAATCCTCCAACTAAATCCTCACCAGTACAAGTATTATCAAACGGGGGTGCAATTAAGTAAGTTGCAAGTATTTTTTTTGGAAATTTGTGTTCAGAAAGGTATTTTGCAAGAAAGATTGCACCCAGAGAGCTTCCAATTAGAATTACTTTATTTTTTAAAAGAGGAATATGCCTTTCAAAATGAATCTTCCATTCGGAATACTTTGCATTGTCTTGCAAAGGCATCCTTGGTTTGATTATGTGAAAGTTTTTGCCTATTTTTTCTTTGAAGTATGTACCATGCCACTTGTTTTTTTCTTTAATAGAAACTTTTCTCTTCTTTAAATATTGCAGATAATCTTTTTTGTTCTTGAAGGTCATCCCTCCATGTATCATTAGTATTTGTGTTTTCATTTTTAATGCTCCAAAATTTTCAATTCTACTTTGTCATCAACTTTCAGACTTACAGTTCCTCCAATGGGAAATGTCATTATAGGGTTTGCATGACCAAAATTAACATTTGCAATCACAGGAATATCTGCTAACTCTTTTTTTGTTGCAATGATTTTTTCGATTTTTTCTTCAGTCATTTCAGAATTCTTTTGAAACATTCCAATAATAATAGCTTTAACATCTTTAAAGTCAGGAAGGTGAATTAAAGATTGTAAATTTCTATCAAAATCTGGTGCTTTTGATTCATCATCATCTTCAACAAACAAAATCTTGTCTTTTAATGAAGGCATAAATTCAGTTCCCTGTAATAAGTTCAGAGTACAAAGGTTTCCTCCAACAATTTCTCCTTGGGCTTCTCCTTTGTTAATTATTAAATAACCTTTATTTGGAATAAGATTTCTATTTTCTTGATTCATATACCACGCATCATCACTCCAAGTTGGAGAAGGTTTAATAACAAATTCTTCTTTGCTTGTTAAACATTTTTTGAAATATTCTAGTGTATATTCAAACTCCCTTTTCATTCCCCAGGTAGAGAAATGTGGCCCATAATATGTAATTAGGCCTGTCTTTGCTGTAATAGCATTTGTGAGTGCAGTTATATCTGAGTAACCACAGATAATTTTAGGGTTATTTTTTATTAATTTATAATCTAAGTATTTTAATACTTGATTTACATTAAATCCTCCGATAACAGTTAGAATTGCTTTAACATTTTTATCTCTAAATGCTTCATGTAGATCATCAACTCTAGATTGAATAGATGAAGACATAAACATGTCAGACTCTTTGCAGTTTTTTGAGAATGTAACTTTGAAACCTTCTGCTTCAAGTTTATCTACTGCTAATTTAATATTTTCTTCAGAAAGCAAAGCTAAACTTCTAGATGGGGCAATAATTCTGATTTCATCTCCTGGTTGTAGTTTTGGTGGAATTATCATTTTGTAAACCTTTTATGTAAAAAATAAAATATCCAATAAACACAATAATTAAAACCTAATATCTATTGGTACTGCCAAAGCGAAATAAAATTTAATTAAATCTTTCTAAACATTCTGCTTTTACAGTTGCATCACTAATTTCGTTACAATATCTTTTGTGATCTTGTGAAAATGCAATCTTCATATAACATTCATCTTTATCCTCACTCTTTGTAAGTCTTTCATCACATATATCTGTGTCTGCATTCTGTTCAGCAACTCTAAGTAAACACTTAGTTCTTTTACCTTCATCTTTTACTGCTGAACAAGCTGAAGCTTTATTTTGGTAATATCCTACCATATAATAACATTCATCAATCTCATCTGGTATGGTTTTTGCTTGAGGCTCTTCTAATTTTTCACAAACTGAATGATCCCCTGTTTTTTCTGCAACTTCTGCTACACATCTATGATAATAGTTTCCAGTTTTGTCTGTTATTTCATCACAAATATTTGCATCCTCTTCAGTTTGGGCAACACCCATTAAACAAGCGTTTTTTTCTTTCTCTGTTTTAAGTTTTTTACAAACCCAAGTATCTCCAACTGCAATGGCATAGTTACTTAGACATTTATCTTGGTCGTCTTCAAACTCAAGTTGTTTACATATGAATTGATCTACTTTTTCTATTGCAATTTTTTCAAAACAATTACTTTTAGTGTATCCATCTGATTCTATTTGTTTACAAATGTTTTCATCATTTTTTGCAATTGCAATTTTACCATAACAATCATCTGCTTCATGTCCTGCTTTAGCACACAACTTTTCATCTTCAGTTGCAACTGCAATATCTCCATAACAAGGGCCAGAATAATCTTTATTTTCAATTTGATCACAAATACCTGTATCTTCTTGATTTACTGCGATTTTTGAGTAGCAGTTATCAATTCTATCCTGATCTACACTTCCATCTTGATTTGTTAGTTTATCACAGTTTTTAGTATTGCCTGTTTTGACAGCTGCGTTTAATTCTTCGTCCATAAATAAGCAGCCGGATAATAGTATCATAGAAATTATAAATATTACAATTAAAATCTTTTTCATAATTAAAACCCCCTATGAGTTTATTCTAAGAAGTATTCTTTTTAAATATTGCTGTTTTAAAGAAATAGTTAAACTCAATAAAATTAATAATAAAAAAATATTTAAACAATAGTTATTATATCTAAATATAGAGGTAAAAAAATGGGACTTATTATATTGGCAAAAAATTATGTAAAAAAGCTTAAGTGGTATGATGTTAAACTAGCTCAGATTGCGGCGATTTTTGCAACTCTTACATTAATAACTGCATGGCCAGCATTTTTAGAAGCAGTGCAAAAGCTTGACTGGTATTGGTATTTAATTTTAGCATTTATATTTGGAATTACTTTGGTGAAAAGAATTTTTGATTAAATGATTTTTTTCTTATAACTTAATAGAATAGTATTATATACAAAATTTTCTTTAGATAATTTTTAAATTAACTTAACTATAAACATCAATGCAATTCCAATAAGAAATATTAAGAAATTTATAATTGCTTTTACGATATTAACTTCTTTTCGCAGTTCAGGTAAAAGATCTGATGCAGAAATATAAATAAATCCTCCTGCTGCGAATGGTAATAGGTACATCATAGCATTCTCAGTGAAAGTTATTAAGAAATATCCCAGTATTCCTCCAAGAACTGCGGTTAAGGCAGTTAAGAAGTTTGCAAGAAGAGCTTTCTTTATTGAGAACCCCCCATGAACAAGAACTGCAAAATCTCCTAATTCTTGTGGTATTTCATGTAATATTATTGCTATTGTCGAAGCAACACCTAAAGAAGTGTCAACAACAAAGGTTACCCCAATTATAAGTCCGTCAATTAGATTATGAATTGCATCTCCCAATAAGCTCATATACGCAAAACTGTGAATTTTACAATCAACTTCATGGCAATGTCTCCAATGTAATATTTTCTCAACTAAAAAGAATACTGTGAACCCTATTAATACATATATTAGAATATTGCTGCCAAATTCTTCAATTGATTCAGGTATTAAGTGTAGGAATGCTCCTCCCATAAGAGCACCTGCTGAAAGTGCAACAAGTCCCATCATCAATTTTTTCATTAGATTCTTCTTAATAGCTAAGGTTATAGCCCCTAATAGAGAAATTAAGCTAACTATTAGTGTTGCTAATATTATTGTTAATAAGATTGCCATTTATAGCCCTAATCCACAATCTTTTTAAAATCTTTCCACAAAAAGGTAGTTATGGATAAAGAATCTGAAGATTTAAAACAAGAAGTTGATGGAATAAAAGAAACTGTAAATGAAATTAAGAAGACTGTTGACAACATAGAAAAGCTTGAGGAATCTGAGATAACACATATTTTAAATGTAAAGGATATGGAATCTGAAGAATTATCAAATCTTGATAATTTAAAAGATTTAGAGAATCAAGAGCTAGATAAGTTGCATAAGATTGGTCCAAAAAAGTTCAAGGATGTTATGACTTGGAAGCAAATGATTTGGGAATCTTGTAAAGAAAGAAAAATGAATGATTCTATGAAGGTTGTAAGTTTTTCTTGTAATTTAACCAATAAAGTATGTTCTTTCGAGTTATGTCCAAAGAATAAGGTAAATGAAATTTCAACAAAAAAATAGGGTAAGAACTTTTATTTCAGTAAATTTATCTGACGATGAGAAGAGTGTTCTTAGTAGGAGAATCAGTAAGTTTATTGTTTTAGATTATGCAAAGACCCAAACAAAAGTGAAAATAATTGATTCTGTTAAATATCATTTAACTGTGGCTTTTCTTGGTTCAGTTTCAAAATCTCAATTAGATATTTTGAAAAAAGAACTTAAATTTGTTGTTCATAATTTTAGCAAACCTTTTCATTGTAAGATTATCGGGCTAGGGGCTTTCCCAAATATGAAAGCGGCAAGATTAATCTTTTTAAAAATTGATTCTCCAGAGTTACAGGAACTAGTAAAACAAATAAGAAAAGTTGTTATAAAAAATGGTTTTAAGCTTAGCTTTGATTTTAAAGCACATATAACAATTGCCAGATTTAAAGATAAAATAGAGTTAAATGATCTTGATAAAATAACCGCTTCTTTTTCTACAAACTCATTTTTCTTGATGCAAAGCGTTTTGACTTCTGCAGGGCCTGTTTACTCAAAATTAGAGAAGTTTCAGTTTGCATAATAAAAATCAAAGATTTTTAGTATGTCCAAGCTTTGGACATAGGGAAAATTAAATTTTCAATATGTCAAAATTTTCAATTTTGCACATAACATTTATAAATAAAATATAGTTCCAATTATAAAATGGTTATAATCCAAGGTAGATCAAAGAGAAAGCCAACTGGTGGCAGGTATAAGTCTAATCAAACAAAGATATTAAGTAGATCTGGTTCTAAGCCAATTCTTACTAAAATTGGTGAGAAAAAAGTTAAGAAACTACGAATTATTGGTGGTAGTGTAAAGGCAAAATTGGCTCAAGTTGAAGTAATTAATGTTTATGATTCTAAATCTAAAAAATATGTTAAAGCTAAACTTGAAACAGTCATGTCAAACCCTGCAAATAGGCACTATGTCAGAAGAAATATTCTTACAAAAGGAACTATTGTTAAGACAGATAAGGGATCTGTTAAGATAACAAACAGGCCAGGTCAAGAAGCAGCATTAAATGGTGTTTTGATAGAATAATTAAAGTAGACTTTTTATTTCTAATAATTTTGTGAATTCTTTTTTATTCAAGGTAGTTATAATTGGAATCTTATTAATTATGTGTTTCTCAAATAATAATTCGGAATCTTTTGGTATATAAACTGTGTTTATGAAGTTATTTTCAAGCCAGTTGGAACAAATTTTCTTATTTATTCCTGATTCTATTCCTGCTAGCAATAATTGTTTATTAATTGTTTTAATAAGAGTTTCTGTTTCTATTTTTTTGTATTCAGGAAAAACATATTCATTAGTGTGTTTAAGTTTTAAGAGTTCTATCATTACATATTCTGATGCAATAGCAATTTTTGTTTTATTCTCATAATTTAACAATAAAATATTATCAAGAACAGTTATGTTTTCCCATTTTAAATATTTGATCTCCTCTAGAGATAATCCTGAACTAAATAGCAATTTAGACATTATTCTTAGTTCAGCGTTTTCTGGTAAATTTGTTATTGTAAATCCTTGATAGATTACTTGTTTCTTTTTTAAGTATCTAATTAGGCTTTTTATCATGTTTAATGTTTAATTTCTATATTTAAATTATTTAATGGATATAAACCGGATTATTTTCGGACTATTTTGAAATAGTAAAACTATTTAGTTTTTAATATAATAGGAATTTATAATTTTTTATGTAGTAAATCAATAACTATTAAAATGGTTGAAGTCAATTTGGTTTTATGGTAAATAAAATTGTAAAATACAAATACCCTTTACTAATTATGGTTGGTCCTTCTGCTGCATCTGGGAAAGATCTTATTCCAAGTATAGTTAATAAAACTTTAAAAATAAATTTTGTTCCATCAACTACTTCTAGGAAATTAAGAAAAAATGAATATAAGAATACTAGAATTAGTATTTCAAAAGAAGATTTTGAGAATATGATTAAGAAAAAAGAGTTATTCGAATATGACTTTCATCTTGAGAATTATTATGGTACTCAGTTTGAGTCAATTATTAAGGTTTTTAAAAAAAGTTTTGCATTTAAGCAAATGGATATTGTTGCTATGAAAAATATTAGGACTAAAAAACAATATAATTACAATTCTAAGAATCATACTGTAACTTTTGAATATAAAAAAATTAAACACCAATTTAAAATATATTTTATTGGAATATATAGAGAAAACCTATTTTGTTATTTTAGAGATTATTTAAAAAGAGACGGTCTTAATTGGAATATGTTTTCAAGATTTTTTAGGATTGCAAAAGAACATCGAATTGTAAAGACAAGAACCGATTTTCAGGTCTTTAATCCTAATGGGCATCCCGAAAGAGCAGCTGTAGAATTAAAAAGATTAATAAAAAAGCTTATTAAATAGTTATACAAAGAGGTGTATATGGAAGTAAAAACTGTTTATGATTGTGACTTTAATGATAAAGTTGTAATACTTAGGGCTGAACTTGATGTTCCAATAATTAAGGGTGTTGTTGAGTCAGATAATAGGTTAAAAACTAATCTATCAACAATAAATTATGTTTTAGCAAATGGTGCAAGGCAAGTTCTAATTATTGGCCATTTAGGTAGGCCAAATGGAGTTGAACAAGATAAATCTCTTAAGCCTGTACATATGTGTTTTGAAAAATTACTTGCACATGAAATTAAGTTTCTTAAAAATTTTAATATTTCTAGACATGAATTACCTCAAAATGAAAAAATAGTGCTTTTTGAGAATATAAGGTTTTTTGCAGGAGAAAAAACTAATGATAAAGATTTTGCAAAAAAAATTGCTGCACTTGGAGATGTCTTTGTAAATAATTGTTTTAGTACAATGACCCGAGATCATGTTTCAATAACTGGTATTGCAAAGATATTACCTGCATATGCAGGATTAAGAGTTGTTGGGGAACTAGAAGCTTTGTCAATAGCAAATAAGGAATCTCCTAAGGTTTTAATTCTTGGTGGAGCAAAAATGGAAACCAAGCTTCCTATAATAAAAGAAATGCTTGGGAAAGTTGATAAAATATTATTGGGGAGTGCAACTGTTATAGATCTACTAAAATCTAAGGGATTCTATAGGGGCAAAGTGATTTATGATTATTCAAATATGGAAGAGTTGGCAGAGATTGCTGATAATAAAAAAATAATTTATCCATTGGATTTTGCATGCTCGAAAACAAAATCTGCAGAAGGATTAATTTATAAAAAAGTTCGAGATGTTGAATCAGATGATTATGTTCTTGATTTAGGCCCAAAAACAACAGAGTCTTATAAGAGGATTTTGGCTTCTGCAAAAACAATTATTTGGAATGGCCCTTTGGGGTTTTATGAGATAAAAGAATTTGCACATTCTTCAGAGAATATTGCTAAGTTTATTTCTACTTTAGATACGTTCACTTTAATTGGCGGTGGTGACACAGAAGAAATTCTTAAATCTGTAGATGTTGAAAATAAAATAAATCATATTTGTGTTGGTGGTGGTTCTATGCTTAAATTGCTTGCAGGAGATAAATTACCTGGCTTAGAAGTTTTGAAGTGGTAATCATAACTCAACTTCATCAATGATAACATCGCAGTGAGCCTTGTTCTTAAATCTCTCTGCATCTTTCTCTGTGCCAACAATTGGCCCATAGTGCGCAGGCATTGCCATTTTTGGTTGGATGATTGCAGTTGCATTTGCAGCTTCTTCTGCATTCATAACATATACCCCTGAAACAGGTAGAATTGCCAGATCAATATTTGTGAATAGACTCATTTCAGGAATTACATCTGTGTCTCCTGCATAATAAATTCTTTTTTTTTCAATTGTAAAAATAAATCCACACCAATCTGTATTTTTTTTATGAAATTCTTTATTAGTGTTATATGCGGGAACTATTTCAACTCCGAACTCTTTAAAATCTAGTTTTTCACCAAGATTAAAACCAGTTGTCTCATTTTCTGTGAATTCAAGAACTTTTGGTATTACTGAAGTAGGAACAAATATTTTAGTTGTTTTTTTGAGAAGCTTCTTTATATCTCCAATGCTTAAATGATCAAAGTGATCATGACAACAAAAAATATAATCTGCTTTGTCATCATTTTCTATTTTATATGGATCAAGGTATATAATCATATTTTTAGATTTTATTCTTATTGTTGTATGTGTAAATCTTTTGATTTTTACCATTTACTAACCTATTTGATAATAATACTGTTCTTTTGGAAATTAAGTTTTAAAAACTTTTTTCTAATCTATCTACTCTTCTTCAACGTGTAATCGTAAAGTATTCCTTCAATTTTGCTTAGGTTCCATTTGATTGCATCATATTTTTTTCTTAATTCACCATTATTAAAATCAAATTTTAGAAATTTACCTAGAATATAATCAATAAACTTCTTTATTTCTATTACTTTTTCATATTTGTTCTTGGTTGCACACATAACACAATATCTTCCTAATTCTCCTGTTAGATCGGCTAAGCCACAAAGATAATTATGATAGTTTATTTTTAATTTAGAAGAAGTTGATATTTTTCCCGTAAGTATAAAATCAAGAAATGTTCTTGCTTCAACATATTCTTGTAATGCCCCTTTGTACATATTTATTGATTCTAATTCTGATTGTTTGAATTTTCTTCTTAGTTCTGATAATTCTGTTTCTATATTGTTAATAGCTCTCTTTGCTTCAGAAATTTCTTCTCTGTGGATCGAGTATATTGTTTGTTTGCTACTTTTTATTATTTCTCTGCTTTTGCTGGTTAGTATACCCTTTCTTTTGTCCGAATTGTTGAATTCTTTCAACAATCTTTGAAAATCCTTGTCTAATTCAGTAAAACTAATTTTTTCTTTTTTCTTTCTAATTTTCTTAATCATTTTAAATCTCATAATGTTTTTTAATTTAGATTAACTCGAGTTTTTTTAAACTTTTTTCTAAAATGATGCTTAAGTGTGATAAATAATTTTGCTCGTCGATAGATTTTCTGTTTAGCGAAGATATATTTAATATCAACAAGGTTAGTTATGTCTCTTTGTTGACGTGAAAACAATTTTCATGTTTAATCTTTTTTTTAATAAAGTTTATAAATAAATAATCCAATAATCTAATAGTTTATCCAATAAAGCTTATGTTGGATTATTCAAAATATATAAAATAGTTTTGAGGTGTTGCAATGCCAGCAAAAAAGAAAAAAACGACTAGAAAAAAAGTTACTAAAAGAAAAGTTGTTAAGAAGAAAAAACCTGTAAAAAGGAAAGCAGCTAAGAAAAGAGTAACTAAAAGAAAAGTTGTTAAGAAGAAAAAACCTGTAAAAAGGAAAGCAGCTAAGA
>CAYONI010000002.1:128970-136931 GCA_964405295.1 uncultured Methanosarcinales archaeon
ACTAAAAGAAAAGTTGTTAAGAAGAAAAAACCTGTAAAAAGGAAAGCAGCTAAGAAAAGAGTAACTAAAAGAAAAGTTGTTAAGAAGAAAAAACCTGTAAAAAGAAAGGTTGCTCGAAAAAAGAAAAGATAAGTTCTGACTTTTTTTATTCCGATTATTCGGTGCCAATAAGTCAGTTTGATTTATTGAGTATTTTATTTTTTTATTATTTCTATTGATTTAATTTGTTGTTATAGCTTAAGGAATACTTTCTTTTTTATTGACGAGAAAATGCCAAGAATATATAGTCTTTTAACCACAATATTTATAAAGAAAACCGCTTTCTTTTTTTATAGGAAATAAGCATTCTGAGTACTTATTTTTAATCTAAAATAATCTAAAAGTAAAGGTGTTTAACAAATGCAAAATAGTCATGAGAATAAAGATAAATCAAATTATGATGCTTCAAATATTACTGTTTTAGATGGTTTAAAAGCGGTCAGAAAAAGGCCAGGAATGTATATAGGAAGTACTGGGCCAAGAGGTCTCCACCATCTTGTTTATGAGGTTGTTGATAACTCAATTGATGAAGCAATGGCTGGTTTTTGTTCCGAAATCAAGGTAATTCTGAACAAAGATGATTCTGTTACTGTTAGTGATAATGGGAGGGGAATTCCTACAGCAATTCATCCTGCATCAAAAGTTTCAGCATTACAGGTTGTTATGACAAAGTTGCATGCAGGTGGTAAATTTGACTCAGATTCATATAAAGTAAGCGGTGGATTGCATGGAGTTGGTATAAGTGTTGTTAATGCTCTATCAAGTGCATTAGAAGTGTCTGTTCATAAGAATGGTAAAGTCTTTTATCAAAATTATCATCAAGGTGATCCTGGTTCCGATGTAAAAATTATTGGTAATACTGATAAAACAGGAACAATTGTTCATTTTCAACCAGATATAGAAATTTTCGATGAATTAGTATTTGATTACAACACTGTTGCACTTAGGCTCAGAGAATTAGCATTTCTGAACAAAGGAATTAAAATTATACTTATTGATGAAAGAAACGATAATAAAGAAGAATTTTACTATGAAGGTGGAATTAAATCTTTTGTTGAATATCTTAATAAGAATAAAAAAGCATTTCATGATATTATTTATATTGAAGGATTAAAAGATAATGTTGAAGTTGAAGTTGCAATACAATACACTGAAGCATATAGTGAAACTGTTTATAGTTTTGTTAATAATATTAATACCCATGAAGGTGGAACTCATCTTACAGGTTTTAAAACTGCATTAACAAGATCCCTTAATAATTATCTTAATGCCAATGAATCCAAATTTAGATCAGGCAATTCTAAAAAAAATGGCAATGGCGTAAAATTAAATCTTTCTAGTGAAGATACAAGAGAAGGTTTGTCTGCAATTATTTCACTCAAAGTTCCAGAACCACAGTTTGAAGGTCAAACAAAAACAAAATTAGGTAATGGTGAAATAAAAGGAATAGTTGATAGATTAGTTTTTGAAAAATTGTCAACTTTCTTTGAAGAAAATCCAAAAGTTATTCAAGCAATTGTTAACAAAGCACTTTTAGCTGCAAGGGCAAGAGATGCTGCAAAAAAAGCAAGGGAACTGACAAGAAGGAAATCTATATTAGAATCATCAAGTCTGCCAGGTAAGTTAGCTGATTGTTCAGAAAGAGATCCTTCAAAGTGTGAAATTTTTATTGTTGAAGGAGATTCTGCAGGTGGTTCAGCAAAACTGGCAAGAATCAGAAAAAGTCAAGCGATACTTCCGGTCTTTGGTAAGATTTTAAATGTTGAAAAATCAAGAATAAATAAAGTTTTGACTTCAGAAAAACTTGCAATGATGATAACTGCATTGGGAACAGGAATCGGTGATGAATTTAATCTTGATAAATGCAGATATCATAAAATCATTCTTATGGCTGACTCTGATGTTGATGGTGCACACATTACAACATTACAATTAACATTTTTTTATAGATATCTTAAACCAATAATTGAAGCAGGATATTTATATTTGGCACAACCACCACTTTATTTGGTAAAGAAAGGGAAGCAAAAATTTTATGCTCAGGATGATAAAGATAGGGATAGAATTATTGAAGAGTTCGGTGGAAGTGAAGGAGTATCAATTCAAAGGTATAAAGGTCTTGGAGAGATGAACCCTGATCAGTTGTGGGATACAACAATGAATCCTGAAACACGATTTCTGAAACAAATAACTATTGAAAACGCTTTAATTGCTGATGAAACAATTTATCTTCTCATGGGAGATAATGTCGAAATTAGAAGAAATTTTATTGAAACGAATGCAGAAAAGGCGAAGAATGTAGATGTATAATCTCTTCTGAGATTATGCTTAATAATGCTCTTATTATTCTATGTTTAAGGTATGAATCGAAATATTTATATTAGTTTATGTTTTCTTAAATATACATGATTATAGCAAAAGATTTTATTGGCATTGGTTGTTGGGCAACAATAATTAATGATAAAAATGAAATACTTCTTATTAAAAGAAAGAATAATCATCTTTGGGAAAGGCTAGGAGGTAAGCTTGAGTTTGGAGAATCTTTTGAACAATGTTTAATTCGTGAAATAAAAGAAGAAACAAATATTGTTATTACAGTTAGTGAATTCTCATTAGTTGAAGAAAATTATGATTCAAAAAATAAGTTGCATTGGGTTTGTATAGGTTATTTATGTAAATATAAATCTGGTGAACCTAAACTTTTAGAATTAGAAAAACATGAAGAACTCAGATGGTTTTCACTAAAGGATTTACCTTTAGTAACAAGATATACAAAAAACGCTATTGGTAAATATTTGAATAATAGACAACAAAACTAGTCAATCTTATTCAAGTTAAATATATCAATAACATTTATAAATTTCTATCCCAAATATTCTTTTAAAGAGGTGTTTAATGGAGTTTTATCAGAAATCGACTAGCGAAGCTCTAGAGTCATTAGGTTCTTCGCTGAAAGGTTTAACAGAAAAACAAGCTAAACTTAGATTTTCTAAATATGGTTTAAACGAACTCCAAGGTCATAAAGATAGTCGACTTATTGGTATTATTGCTGATCAATTTAAAGATTTCTTAGTTGTATTACTAATAGTGGCTGCGCTTATTTCTTTAGTTTTGGGTCATATAATTGAAGTTGTAGTTATATCTATAATGATTATTTTGACAGTTTTATTGGGTTTTTTCCAGGAATATAAAGCTGAAAAAGCTCTTGAAAAGTTAAAAAAAAGAACTTCAAAAAAAGCTGTTGTTATAAGAAGCGGTTTTGAAGAAAAAATTGATGCTTCTGAATTAGTACCAGGAGACCTTATTGTTCTTGAAGCAGGAAGTATTATCCCTGCAGATATTAGGTTAATAGAATCTGCATCTCTTAAAATTGATGAGGCTTCTTTGACAGGTGAATCACAGCATTCTTACAAGCACACGAATATAATAAAGAAACAAATTGATATTGCTAATCAAAAAAATATGGCTTTTATGGGGACAGTGGTTGTTTATGGTAAAGGACTTGGTGTTGTTGTAAAAACGGGTATGTCTACTGAATTTGGAAAAATTGCACATTCATTAATAGAAGTTGAAGCTGAGCCTACACCAATGAAAAAAAAACTTGCAAAGCTTGGAAAACAATTAGTCATAGCAATAGCATTAATTTGTGTTATCGTATTTATTAATATCTTAATAAAAGGAACATTAAGTTGGAATGAAACATTTATTGTTGCTTTAAGTTTAGCTATTGCTGCTGCACCAACAAGTCTTCCTGCAATTGTTACCATTGCTTTAAGCAAGGCAGTTGTTGATCTTTCTAAAAAGAATATGCTTGTCAAAAAACTTCCAGCTGCAGAAGGCCTTGGTTCTGTAACTTTTATTTGTACAGATAAAACAGGTACTTTAACAAAGAATGAAATGAGTGTTAGAAAAGTTTTTGCTAATAATAATTTATACGATGTTGAAGGTGTTGGGTATTCTATTAAAGGCAGAGTTTCATGTAATAATGAAATAACTGGCATGAAAGAAATTAAAAAGTTGTTAGATGTTGCAATTTTATGTAATGATTCTGAGTTAGTTATTAAATCTCCAAATGCGGTTTCTGATCCTATTGATATTAATAAGGAAATATTGGAAGGTAGATATGATATTATTGGTGACCCAACTGAAGTTTCATTGATTATTTTAGCAAAAAAAATGGGTCTTGATAAAAAAGATGTTTTTGAAGATTATGAAATATTACAAGAGTTACCTTTTGATTCTGATAGAAAACTAATGTCTGTAATAACTAAAACAACTAAAGGAAAATATGAATCTTTAACAAAAGGTGCACCAATATATATTATAGATAAGTGTAATAAAATACTTGTTAATGGAAAAATTAAACCTTTTACTTTATCTAAAAAAAAGAGTGTTAAGAAGACTCTTTGTAAAATGGAAGAATCTGCATTAAGAGTTCTTGGAATTTCTTATAAATCTTTGAAAAAAAGATCTAATTACAAAATTAATATGATTGAAAAAGATATGATTTTTATTGGGCTTGTTGGAATGATTGATCCCCCAAGAGAATCTGTTGCTGACTCAATTGCCCTGTGTAGAAAAGCAGGAATTGATGTTATGATGATTACAGGAGACAGCCCTTTAACTGCAATCTCTATTGGTAAGCAAATAGGATTACTAAGAAAAGGTGAGTTAGTTGTTACAGGTTCTGAACTTGATGAGATGAATGATCATGAATTAACTGAAAAAATATCAAAAATAAGGATATGTGCAAGATTTCAGCCAATACAAAAGTTAAGAATCGTTGATATATTACAAAAGCAAGGACATATTGTCGCAATGACTGGAGATGGGATAAATGATTCTCCTGCATTAAAAAAGTCTGATTTGGGAATAGCAATGGGTATAACTGGAACAGATGTTGCAAAAGAAGTTTCTGAAATGACTCTTGAAGATGATAATTTTTCAACAATTGTATCTGCAATTGATGAAGGAAGAAATATATATGATAAAATACTTAAATCTATTAAATACTTATTAATTTGTAATGCAGGGGAAATTTTTACTATTTTTGTTGCGTTAATGCTTAATTTTCCAATTCCTTTATTGCCATTACAAATTCTACTAATGAAGTTGTTAACTGATGGGTTACCTGCATTAGCCTTAAGTGCTGATCCGAATGATTCTGAGGTTATGAATCGTCCACCAAGGTCTCCTACAGAAAAACCGATAACTTCAGGCATATTGTGGCTTGTGTTAGTATTTGGTGGGCTTATGGCAGGAGGAACAATCTTTTTGTTTAATTATTTTTATCAAACTACTTCAGATCTTGCTTTAGCTCGAACAATTGCATTTACATCATTAGTTATGTTTGAAATGTTTGCAGTTTTAAGTTCTAAAACATTGTACAAATCTGTAATATCAAAAGGATTCTTTAGTAATAAATATTTACATTTTTCAATAATTCTTTCTATAGCTCTACAAGCGTTAGTTATTTATGTTCCATTCTTACAATCAATATTTGGGACTGTAGCAATAAGTTTGACGCATTGGGGTTATATTGTTGGTGCAGCATTTATTGGGTTTATAGTGATGGAATTAAGTAAACTTTTCATTAAATATGAGAAAAGGAATCCTGTTAATTCAGATTAACATTGTTTATTATATTAGTTTTTCAAATATTTTGTTTTTATCTTAAAATCAAAACTTTTATTAATAAACCTGGTTACGTTAAGTTTAGGTGTAGGTTTGATGAATAAACATAAGAAAAAAGAGATTCTTAATTTAAGAGTGCAAAATCTTCAGAAAACTTGGTATGGTAAAGTAGTATATTTTTTATGGTACGAAGATTCTATTTTAAGTTGGGTTGCAAATATAGTTGTTGCATTTATTTTTATAAAATTTATATTTTATCCATTGCTTGCTTTGGTTTTTGCAACAAAACTTCCTGTTGTTGCAGTTGTTTCTTGTTCAATGGAGCATAGATTTACTAATTGTGGTGAAGAAAGATTGATGGATAATCTTTGTGGTGTTCCTGGGAGTGGTAGTGTTGATCATGAAAGCTTTTGGCAGTTCTGTGGTGATTTTTATGATGACAAAAACATAACAAAAGACCAATTTGAAACTTTTCCGCTCAGTTCAGGGTTTAATAAAGGGGATATAATCTTTCTTAGAGGCATAAGCATAGAAAATCTCAAGATTGGTGATACAATTGTTTTTAGTGCAAATCAAAAAGCTTATCCTATAATTCATAGAGTAGTATGCATAGATTATATAAATAATGAGTATCTTGTTCAAACTAAAGGGGATCATAACAAAGCACAAATTAGTGATGTTTACTTGAATGAGCTTGAAATAAAAGAAAGCCAAATTCTTGGTAAAGCAACATTAAGAGTCCCTTTTTTAGGGTATATTAAGATATGGTTTACTGATTTAATTAATATTTTTAGGTAGAATTATGAAAAAAACAAATTGGGAAAATATGTCTTACGGCGGACAAGCAGTAATGGACGGAGTTATGATTAAATCAAAGAATTTTATCTCTGTTTCTGTTAGAAATGAAAAAAACAAGATAGTAAATGAAACTTATACTTTTAATAACTTTCTTACTAAACATAAGTTTTGGAAAACTCCTTTTATAAGAGGTATAGCCAATATGGCTGAAATGCTTTCTGTTGGCATGAACTCTTTAACAAAAAGTGTTAATATGCATTTAGAAGAGGAAGAAGAAAAGTTATCCCCATTACACATGTTTTTCACGATACTTGTGAGTGTAGGTTTGGCTTTGGTTTTGTTTAAATTACTTCCTTTGACAGCTGCAAGTTTTATAACAAAACTTTTCGGTTTAACCTCAGGGATTTTGTTTAATTTAATAGATGCAGTTGTTAAGGTTTTAATATTAATTATTTATATATTAATAATTTCTTTGTTCAGTGACATAAGAAATTTATTTATGTATCATGGTGCAGAACATAGATCGGTTCATTGTTGGGAAAAATATAAGGATTTTAAAAAAGTAACTGTTGCAAATACACAGAAGTTTAAGTCATTACATCCGCGGTGTGGAACTTCATTTTTATTGTTTGTAGTTTTTGTTAGTTTAATTGTATATTTGCTTATCCCTATGCAAACATACTTTTGGATGAATTATTTATACAGATTGTTATTACTTCCATTAATAATTGGTTTATCATACGAATTTTTGAAGTTAACTGCAAAATATGAGCATGCTTTTATAATGAAAATTTTAATGCAGCCAGGATTACTAATGCAAAAACTTACTACAAGCAATCCAACTGATGCACAAGTTGAGGTCGCAATTCATTCTATAAAGAATGCAATCAAGGCTCAGAAGAAGTTCGAAGAGAAAAATAGTGCTTAATTCAAAAATCTTATATGTGTTTATTGTGAATTTGAGTATATTATACTAATTTTAGAAAATAAAGGTGATAAAAAAAATGTGGATAAAAATTAATAAATTTTTAGCATATTATAATTTGGAGGAAAATTAGAATGGATAAAAATAATAATATGATTTTGATTGCGATTGTTGCAATAGTTGCGATTGTAGGAATGGTTGTTATGCTAGTTCCAAAAAATACTAGTGATGCTAATATAAGTGGTAATGCTTTTGAAAGCAAAGCTGTTTCTGTTGCAGATTATCCTGAAAGTATGCAGAAAGACCTAAATGATTGTTTTGCTTGCAGAGGCTGTCCCAGCCCACGTTGTGATGATTGTGAACAATGTCCTGGTTTGAGTGATAACAATCCAGAAATCATTACTTAATTTTTAATAAGTCACAGTTACTAAGAATTCAAAAACTTTATATATGCTTATTGTAAATTTGAGTATATTATACTAATTTTAGAAAATAAAGGTGATAAAAAAATGGATAAAAATAATAATATGATTTTGATTGCTATTGTTGCAATAGTTGCAATTGT
>CAYONI010000002.1:137031-154905 GCA_964405295.1 uncultured Methanosarcinales archaeon
TGGATAAAAATAATAATATGATTTTGATTGCTATTGTTGCAATAGTTGCAATTGTAGGAATTGTTGTTGCATTTGCCGGAGGTAAAGCAGCACCTGTTAATGATGCAGTAAATACTGGTGGATTGGCTGTTAGTCGAGGTAATTTAGAAGATACAGCTACTACAACAGTTATTCTGGATGGTTATCTTGATTGTCGTAGTCCTAATGTTTGGGTTAGGCCCCCTGGTAAGTGTATAACAAAAGAAGAATTAGCAACACTTATCAAATAATTTTTATTTTTTTATTTTATTTTTATTTCTAATAATAATTTAACTTCTGGATTAAAATAATTCATATCTATTGAAATTTCAAAGTTTCCTTTGCTGTAAATCTCAATTTCTTCATATTTCTTCATAAACTTATAAAAATCTAAACCATTCAATATTAATGGTTCTATTAGAGAAGGCATTTCATAATTATTAATTATGTCCATAAGTTTTTTTTGCTGTTTAAAATTATGATTTAGATTAAATGTTTGCAAATCAAATTGATTCTTCTGTTTAGGATTTGTTCTAGGTTGTAGAGAATCAGTTGCATAAACTTGAGAAAGTGAATAGAGTGCAATTGCTGCTATAAGAAGAAGTTTCTTCATTTCTACATCTCTTCAACAACTTCAATACCTAATAATTCAAGCCCATTCTCAATTACTTGTGCAATTGCTTCAATTAAGTAAAGTCTTGCGTTCTCTAAGTCTTTGTTATCTTGAATTATTTTTGTTTTAGAATAATAGTTATTAAATTCTTGGCTTAACTCAAGAATGTATCTTGTTAACAAAGAAATTTTATATTTTTCTGAGATTTCTTTGATAATTTTAGGGTATTCTGACAATTTACTAACAAGTTTCTTTTCTTGGTCATTTGTTAATAACTCAGTTTTGTCTTTTGGTTTTGTCTCAGATTTTTTTAGTATACTTTGAATTCTTGCGTATACATATTGACAATAGGGGCCTGTTTCTCCATCAAAACTTAAAGATTCTTTTGGATTGTAAACAAAATTCTTTTTAGGATCATATTTTAATAAATAGAATATTATTGCGGACATAGCAATCTTTCTTGCTCTATCTTCTAAATTTTTATCTTCTAGTTGTGTATGTCTTTTCTTGATTTCTTCTCTAGCTAAAATTATAACTTCTTCAACAAGATTATCTCCATCAACAATTGTTCCTTCTCTGGATTTCATTTTTCCTGTTGGTAACTCAATCATTCCATAAGAATAATGGTAGCACCCATCAGCAAATTCAAAACCTAACATTTTTAGAACTTTGAATAAAACTTGGAAATGATATTCTTGCTCATTACCAACAACATAAATTGATTTATCATATTTGAAATCTTTAAATTTTCTTTGTGCAAGATGAATATCTTGAGTCATATAAACTGTTGTTCCATCTCCTCTTAGAAGAACTTTTTTATCAAGACCTTGATCTGTTAAATCAGTAATTACTGCACCTGTCTCGTCTTTCTGGAATAACCCTTTTTTTAGTCCTTCAATAATAATGTCTTTTCCGTGTTTGTAAGTTTCACTTTCAAAATATTCTTTATCAAAATGCATATTAAATGTTTTGTATGTTTCTTTGAATCCATCAAATGCCCATTTATTCATTTTTTTCCATAAGTGAATAATTTCTTTATCGTCTGCTTCCCATTTTTGAAGCATTTCTTGTGCTTCTTTTTCAAGTTCAGGATTTTCTTTTAATTTTTGAGCAAACATAACATAGTATTTTGCAATAAAATGATCTGATTTCATATTTGATTTTTCAGGAGAATCATCTTTTCCCCATTTTTGATATGCAATCATAGATTTACAAATATGGATTCCCCTATCATTATTGAGGTTGATTTGTTTTGCAGTATAACCTGTTGCATTCATTATATTAAATAAAGATTTGCAAATTGCCATGTTTCTCACATGTCCAAAGTGCAGGGGTTTGTTTGTGTTGGGTGATGGCCCTTCAATAAGAACAACTTTATGATTTTTAGATTTTAATCCGTATTTTTCTTTTTGTTTATGAATTATTTTGAGTGTGTCCATGATTAATTCTGTTTTTAGAAAGAAATTTATGTAAGGGCCAATTGCTTTGACATCACTAAAACCTGATTTATCTATTTTGTTTGCAATATCTTTTGCAATTTCAACAGGGTTTTTCTTTAACTCTTTTGCAAAACTAAAACACGGAACGGCATAGTCTCCCATTTCTGCTTTAGGTGGTTTTTCAATTAGAGAAATGTCTATGTTAATGCCTGCTTTTTTTAGTTCATCAATAATTTTTGTGTTTATCTCTTCCATGTCACTCTTTAAACCTTGCTTTCTTTTAAAGTTTTCTAAGAAATTCCGCACAAAATATATAAACCAGCACATGCTGCGTATAATAAAGAGAGAATAGGCATGTATGTTTGTTCTCAGAGGCGAAAAAATGAGTGTAATAAATGTAACTTTTCCTGATGGAAATGAAGAAGAATTTGAAAAAGGCGTAAGTGGGTATGATGTAGCTAAGTTTATTAGTGAAGGTCTTGCAAATAATGCTTTAGCTATAAAGGTAGACGGAGTTCTACAAGATTTAGGCACAATCCTAACTGAGCATTGCCAGATTCAAATAATTACATTCAAAGATAAAGAAGGTAAAGATATTCTTAGACATAGTGCTGCGCATGTAATGGCTTGTGCAGTTAAAAGACTTTATCCTGATGTTAAAGTTGCAATCGGCCCTTCAATAGAAAATGGTTTTTATTATGACTTTGATAATGTAAAAATTTCAAGTGAAGATTTTGCTAAGATTGAAGTTGAAATGAAAAAAATAATTAAGGAAAAACTTCAATACACAAAAAAAGTTGTTAAAAGAGAAGAGGTATTGGCTATATTCAAAAATGAACCATATAAACTTGAATTAATTAATGAGTTGGGTGCAGCAGAAACTATTTCAACTTATACACTAGGTGAATTTGTTGATTTATGTAGAGGGCCACATATTCCTCACACTGGAAAAGTTAAAGCTTTCAAATTAATGAAAGTTGCAGGTGCATATTGGAGAGGAGATTCTAGTAATAAAATGCTTACAAGAATTTATGGAACTGCATTTTATGATAAAAAAGATCTTAAAGAATATTTAACTCTACTTGAAGAAGCAGAAAAAAGAGATCATCGAAAAATAGGTAAAGAAATGGATCTTTTTTCATTTCATGAAGAAGGACCTGGTTTCCCTTTCTGGCATAATAATGGCTTAATTCTTAAAGGTGAATTAATGAAGTTTTGGAGAGAGTTACATTCTGAAGATTATGATGAAATTACAACTCCAATTATTCTTAGTAGAAAACTTTGGGAAACTTCTGGCCACTGGGATAATTATAAAGAAGCAATGTATTTTACACAAATCGATAAAGATGATTATGCGATAAAGCCAATGAATTGTCCAGGAGGAATTCTTATTTATAAGAATAATCTTCACTCTTACAAAGAGTTTCCCTTAAGGATTGCAGAGCTTGGTCTTTGTCATAGGCACGAAATGACTGGGGTATTGCATGGTCTTTTTAGGGTAAGAATGTTTACTCAAGATGATGCGCATATTTATTGTTTACCTGATCAGTTGCAAGATGAATTAGTTAAAGTTCTCGAGTTAGCATTTGATGTATACAAGCCATTTGGGTTTAAAGGGTTACACATTGAGTTGTCAACTAGGCCTAATAAGAAGTTTATTGGAAAAATTGAAGACTGGGACCTTGCAGAAGCTGCACTAAAAGCTGCTCTTGAGAAAAAAGGAATTGATTATCAATTAAATGTTGGTGACGGTGCATTTTATGGACCAAAGATTGATTTTCATATTAAAGATTCTATGAATAGAACTTGGCAGTGTGGAACTATCCAGCTTGATTTTAATCTTCCTGAAAGATTTGATTTGCGTTTCATGGGTGAAGATGGAAATATGGATCATCGACCAATAATGATTCATAGAGCAATTTTCGGTTCATTAGAAAGATTTATTGGAATTCTTATCGAGCATTATGCAGGAAAATTGCCCTTATGGTTAAATCCTGTTCAGGTGATTATTGTTCCTGTAAATGATACTGTCAAAGTGTATTCTGAAAAAATAAATTCTCAATTACATGGATCAAGCATAAGGTCAAAAGTTGATTTAAGTGATGACTCGTTAAATAAGAAGATTCGGAATGCAGAGTTAAAGAATATTAATTATATCTTGGTTGTTGGTAATAAAGAAGAGAAGAACAAGACAATTAATGTTCGAACAAGAGACAATGTTGTTCATGGTGAAGAAAAAGTTGATAAGCTTATTTCTGATTTAACGCAAGAGATTAAAGATAGAAAGTAGTTTCCGATTTTCGGTGCCAATAAACACAATAATAAAGCATTATTGGTTATTCAAGAAAGTTGAATAAAATATTGTGTTTATTGAGCATTTTATTTTTTATGTTTTTTAAAATTAGATAGCTGTGTCTATTAGAAATATTGGTAACTGTTAAAGTTATTCTTCTTCAGATTTGCCTTCGAAAGATTCTTCTTCGTCTTTCTCGTAACCTTGCATGAATGCTGCTTCATTAGCGTCGATTTCGTCGTTTTCTATTTTTTCTTCGACTGTCGTTTCATATTCTGCAGGTTCATCTGTCTTATATTCTTCTGATCCCATATTTCTCCTATTTTATTATCTATTTTAATACTTTGTGATTTATTATAGTTATAATGGCTAAAAATCAATTAAAGTTTATAGACTTTTGTGTTTTATTTATAAACAACTTGAATATTTAGATTTTACCCAAATATATTTTTTTTATGTTCTTGATGGGCTTTTATAACTAATGAAAAATAGATTGGTATAACTAATATTATGTTTACTAATGTAACTATAATAAATATGTTTTTTAATCCATAATAATAAGCTATTATCGAGAATATTATTATGATTATTGGGCTGATAAGTGACATCATTTGATTTATTGCAGAGAAATATGTTTTTTTCTCTTCTTCCTCAAGGCTATTTTGAACTATAAAAGATTGAATTACTGCTAAAGATGATGCTCCAAGAACTGCAATTGAATGAGAAATTATTAATCCATTATAAGATACTCCAAGGTATATACTCAATGGAAATATTGATATAAGTAATATGCTGAAAATAAGCATAGGGGTTTTACCAAAAATTCCTGCCATACCTCTTGCAATGCTGGGTGCAATACTTGCAACAATAATACCAACACCAAATATTATTGCAACATGAAAAAAGGGGTTGCTTATAGTTCCACTTAAATTTCTAAAAATATAAATCCCTGAGAATGTGGAAATTAGTGTTTGCATCGAACCTGAGAATAGAGTTCCATAAAACATTGTTTTGATATTCTTATTTCCAAAAAATTTTGAAAGATTAGCCCTTATATTTCGAAAGTATTCTTTAAGAAATCCTGGTTTTTTATTTCCATCTATATCCAGATTGTTCTTCTTTATATTAATATCTGGTTTTACAAATGAAAACGCGTAACTCGAAAATATAAATGCAAATGCAACAATTTCAAGAACTAATAAATAGCCTGAAACTGTAAAGTTTACAAACCCAAAATTAACATTAACTGTATTAAAATCTAATAAGTATGCTGCAGTCATAAATGCTATTGCAGTAATTATTAAACCAAAATAAGAAACAATTTTTGACGTAACGTGTGATCTCACTCTTGCAAGTTTGTTAATAATATAACTTGAATAAAGGTCTCCATGAATAACTACAAATATGGTACTTAAAAGAAAACCAATACTGAATATTAATGATGAACCACTTGCATTTCCAAACGCTATTAATAGCACACTTAATCCAAATAATGTTCCAAAGGTTGCTATTCTTTTTTTGCTGACATTATATTTTTTATTATACTCTTTATTCATGGATGAAACTGATAGCGTTATTAAACTTCTTATTGCAGCAACAATTCCAATAAAAATTATTGGCGTGCCAAGAATAAATAACAATATATATATTAACATTGGTGATGCAAATCCATAACCTATTCTATCAAAGAAATCTTTAAATAAAACAATGTTTGCATTGCCATTTCTAATTGATCTAGAATTTTTTGAAACGTTATGTATTGCAGAATCTATTTCATTGTCATTATAGCCTCTTCTGCTTAGTTCAAGTTTGACACTATGAGGGCTCATATTTTGAAGCAAGCCTTTGACTTCTGAACCTAATGTGTTTTCATTTAAATTTGATAAGTAATTTAGTCCAGGCCTATTTTCATTCATAGTAATTGTTTTGTTGGTGTAGTTTTTAAAGCTTTTTCATTATTTGACTATTATACACTTTTATTGTGAATTAATTATTAACTACTTTAGAATGATTCCGTTTTATCTTATTATTCTCTTTAAAAACCACAATATTTAAAAGAAAGACTTGCTAATTCTACACTATGCGTAATATAATCTATGCGTTTAAAAAAATACTTAACGCTAAATCTGGGAAAATAGGTGAGAAGTGGCAGTATGATGTAGGTAGTTCTATGAGTTCTGGTCCTGTAGTTGCAGATATTGACGGTGACGGTAATTTTGAAATCATTACAGGAACAAATGATGGTAAGTTAGTTGCTTTAGATCAATCTGGGAAATTAAAATGGTCTTATTCTATTACTGAACAAATTGATGAGCTTGAATTAATGTTTCTTGATAATTCTACTATTAATGGTATTGGCAATACTCCTAACACAACAGATCTTTTTGGTAATGGAAATATAAATATTTTATTCGGAACAGAACTTGGTTATGTTTATTTGTTAGATCATGATGGAAAGTTGGTCTGGAAGTTTAAAACTGGTGGTTCAATTAGAGGTAGTGTAATTTGTAATAATTTTAATGGATCTGAGAAGAATATTGTTTTTGGGTCTATTGATAAGTATGTTTATTGTTTATCTAAGGATGGTAAATTACTATGGAAATTTAATGCTAATTCCGAAGTTGAGGGTTCGCCTGCTGTTTTTGATAATAAAATATTTATTGGTACAGATTCAGGAGATCTTATGTGTTTATCTAAGGAAGGTGATCTTCTTTGGAAATTTAAGACTAATGGAAAAATTATTGCTCAACCGGTTTCTGATAATTTTGGAACTGATAAGCAAAAAATTGTTTTTGGTTCAACTGATAATTATCTTTATTGTCTTGATTTGTTAGGAAATTTAGTTTGGAAATTTAAAACAAGCGGAGCGATTTATAGTAAAGTTGTAACTTCTGATTTAAATGGCGACAAAATTTCTGAAATTGTTTTTGGTAGTTGTGATAATTTTGTTTATTGTTTAGACTGTAATGGAAAAAAGATTTGGTCTTTTGAAACTGATTTTTGGGTCGTTTCAACACCAATTGTATTTGATATTGATCATGATGGAAAAAAAGAAATTATTATTGGTTCTTACGACCATAATATTTATGTCCTTGATAGTCAAGGAAGTTATTTAATGGATTATGCTCCAGGTATATCTGGAACTGTGACTCAGGCCGGTAGTTATTCAGATGTCATGACCCAACCTCCTGGCAAGATTATTGGAAAAAAGTTGTGGCAGTTTAATGTTGAAGGTGTTATTGTTGGATGTACTGTGTTGGGTTCAGATATAGTTTTAAACACAAAAAAAGGTCACATAAAAACTGTTGGTCATCAAAAAGAATAATTTACAAAAAAGAGGTTAAGATGGTAAATATAAAAAGAATTCCGATGTATATTCAGGGTTTAGACGAAAACATCGAGGGGGGAATTCCAGAAAAACATATTGTTCTAGTTTGTGGTTCAGCTGGAACAATGAAATCTTCGATTACGTTTAATGTTTTATATAATGAGGCTTTAATAGGTAAAACAGGAATATATATTTCTCTAGAGCAGAGTTACGATTCCTTGGTGGAGCATATTAGAAATATGGGTTACGATTTATCAAGAATTAACCTAATTCATATAAACGAGTTGCAAAATTTAATTCCAAAGTTACAAGAATACAAGAATTCTAATAAAGGTAATGTGATAATTATAGATTTAGGCTGTATAAGAAAAGAAATAAAAGATGTTAAAGTTGCAGGAAATAGAAGCTGGATGAATGTGATAAAAAATATTGTTCTAAAGACAAAGCAGGCTCTTCCATCTGAACTGTTGGCTATTGATAGTTTGTCTGCACTATATGTATTAAGTAAATTTGAAAATCCTAGAATTGAACTGTTCTTTATTTTTGAATTTTTAAGAGATTCAGGAATGACTAGTTATTTGATATCTGAAATGCCACTTGATGGAAGTAGGTATTCTCAATATGAAGTGGAAGATTATCTATCTGATGGTATAATTTTTCTAAACCTTTCTAAACTTAGAAGGACTGTTGTTAGAGAAATAAGGGTTGTTAAGTTGAGAGCAACTGATGCTAATAATGATGTTTTTTCTCTTGAGTTCAAGAATGCTCAATTCTATGCATTATATGGTGGAAAGACTCCATTGCTTTAGATTTAACTTTTTCTTATTTTATTTGTATCTATTTTTAATAATACTAATTAGAAAATAATTGTCTCAGCAGTTTCTCTGAGCATTTTGGCTGCTCACTATGTTCGCTAAAATACTCGGCAAAACCAATCACCTCGCTTTGCTCAGTAGATTAGAAAAGATTAGAAAATAATTGTCTCAGCAGTTACTCTTTGTCATCATTCTTGCGTCAGCCGGGAATAACATCATCATTGACATATCTCTGAATCTTAATAACTTTTATAAATTCTATCATTTTCTTTAGTATAAAGCTAATAAAGGTGATTAATTTCAAAAATAAAAAAATATTGATAACAAGTGCGTTACCATATGCAAACAATGTTCCTCATTTAGGGAATATTATTGGTTGTGTTTTAAGTGCAGACGTGTTCGCAAGATTTTGTAGAAGTAAGTATGGAAAAGATAGGGTTTTATACGTTTGTGGAACAGATGAGCATGGAACAACAACTGAAACAAAAGCAGTTGAATTAGGCATAACCCCTGCTGAAGTCAGTGAAACTTTTCATAAAATTCATATTGAGATATACAAATGGTTTGGTTGTTCTTTTGACATTTTTGGAAGAACTTCATCTGAAAATAATCACGAAGTAACAAAAGATATATTTCTTAAACTTGATCAAAATGGATTTATAGTTGAAGATGAACTAGAACAATTATATTGTGAAAAATGTAAACGGTATTTGGCAGATAGATTTGTTGAAGGAACCTGCCCTAAATGTGGTTATGAAAATGCACGAGGAGACCAGTGTGATGGTTGTTCTAATTTGTTGAATGCAATAGAATTAATAAATCCTAAATGTAAGATTTGCAATGGGGCCCCTATTATAAAAAAAGAAAATCATTTATTTATCGATCTTCCAAAACTTGCTCCTAAATTAAAGTCCTGGATTGATTCAGTTTCTGAAAATTGGTCTCAGAATGCAAAAACGATGACGCAAGGTTGGTTAAGGGACGGTCTTAAAAATAGGTGTATTTCAAGAGATTTAAAGTGGGGTATTCCAATACCAAAAAAAGGTTATGAACATAAAGTGTTTTATTCTTGGTTTGATGCACCAATAGGGTATATTGGAATAACAAAAGATTTACTCGGTGACAAATATCGAGAGTGGTGGTTGAGTCCTGAAAATGTCAATTTATTTCAATTTATGGGAAAAGATAATATCCCTTTTCATACAATACTATTTCCAAGTTTTCTGATTGGAACAAAAGAAAATTATACTATGTTACACCAAATATCTAGTACTGAGTTTCTTAATTATGAAGATTCAAAATTTTCAAAGAGTAGAGGAACAGGAGTTTTTGGTGATGATGCAATGAAAACAGGAATTCCTGCAGATGTATGGAGATACTATTTGTTAAGTAATCGGCCTGAAACTTCAGATACAGTATTTACTTGGCATGGTTTTCAGGAGAAAACCAATAATGAATTACTTGCAAATCTTGGTAATTTTGTTAATAGAACTCTAACGTTCTTATTTAGAAATTTAGATGGTGTTGTTCCTGAAAAAACTGAAGATAAAGAGTTAGAGGTATTATCTAATAATATTTCTGAAAAGCAGAAGGATATTATAAATTCATTAGAAAAAGTAGAATTAAGAAGGTCAATTAATGAGATTTTTGCACTATCTAAAATAGGAAATGGATTTTTTCAATCTAGAGAGCCATGGAAGCATAAAGAGGATAAAGCACATCTAAATAATACGTTATATGTTTGTGTAGATTTGGTTAGAAGGCTTGCAATTTTAACAGAACCATATCTTCCAAATACGAGCAAAGAAATATTCTCTCAATTAAATTTAGAATCACAAGAGTTTAAAGATTTAGACAAGGTAATTGAGGTTGGTCATAAGATAAATCAACCAAAAGTTTTATTCCAAAAGTTAGAAGATAAACAAATCAATGAGTTGCATGATAAGTTTTCTGGAAAAGAATCTAAAGAAATCACAATTAACGATATTGATCTAAGAGTTGCAAAAATAATTAATGTTGAAAAACATCCTAAGGCAGATAAACTTTATATTGAAGAAATAGACCTTGGTTATGAAAAAAGAACCATTGTTTCTGGTCTTGTTGGTCATTATTCTGTAGAAGAATTAATTGGAAAGAATATTATTATTGTTGCAAACTTGAAATCTGCAAAACTTCGTGGTGTTAATAGTAAAGGAATGCTTCTTGCTGCATCTAGCGAGGATAAGCAAATCGGATTAATTCTTGCACCTAATTCAAAACCCGGTGACAAGGTTTATTTGGAAGGTCAAGAATCAAAGCCTAAAAAACAAATTGATATTGATCAATTTTTTTCAGTAAAGTTGCTTGCAAAAGAAAATGCAGTTTTGCATGAAGGTAAGAAACTTAAGACTGATGATGAATTCCTGATTGTTGATAAAAATCTTGATGGTCTTGTTGGGTAATTTTGATTTATACTATTAAATGTTTCTTAAATATAAGCAATACCTTTTTAAATCATAAAAGCAAGTTTATGCTGTGAATATAAATGGTTGTAGATTATGATGATGAAGATTTGGCTGAGAATGAAGATTATATTAAATCTGCCCAGGAAGAATTGAAAAGAGTTGAACATCAAGTTTATGTTACTTTAAAATATACTAGGACTGTCGATGTGCTGCTTAATCTTTTGGAAAGAATGATTAGTTCTTATGATGAGTTAATTAATGCTCTTTTATTTCTTAAATCTGATGATGAAAACTCATTTAAAAATTTATCAATTTTAGAAAAAGTTAATTCTGCTAAAGAATTATATCCAGATGTCCAAGTGGAAGAAAATCTTGATATTTACTTATTATTAAGAAAAATTGTTAAAGCAAAAAACATAACTAAAGCTAGCGAATACAGAAGACCAGTAAATTTATCGACTATTATCGATGGTAACGAAATTGTTATTGACATAGATATTGTAACTCATTATTATGCTGTAATCATGAGTTTTTACAAATATGTTGAGCTTTTATATAAGAACGAAGAGCTTGGTGTTGATTAATTATTTATTTTTAGGTGAGAATGAAAAAGATTCATAAAATTGCAATAGTTTCTGGAAAGGGTGGTGCTGGTAAGACCACCATAACAGTTAATCTAGGTCTTGCATTATATAATCTTGGTGCAAATATAATACTTTTAGATGGAAACATAACCACCCCTAATTTAGGTTTATATATGGGTATACTAAAGACTCCAACATCATTAAATGATGTATTGTCTGATAGAGCTGATATTTCTGATACTATATTCACACATAGTTCTGGTTTGGGTATAGTATCAAGTGATCTTGCAGTTGATGCGATGAATGATATTGATTTTAGAAAAATAAAAAATGTTCTTCCGGATTTAGGTAATCATGCTGACCTTTTGCTTGTTGATACTGCTGCGACTCTTGGAAGTGAAACACAGAGGGTTTTAGAGGCTGTTGATGAAATAATTATTGTTACGAATCAAGATAAAGGTGCACTGGTTGATGCTCTTAAGACAATTGGTACAGCTAAAAGGATAGGAACCCCTGTTATTGGGGTTATAATCAATAGAGTTAAAAAGAAATTAGATTATTCTAGAATAGAAAACTTTTTAGGTATTCCAATTATTGGTACGATTAAGCACGATGAAAAATTCTCTAAGTCAACTGAGAAGGGAAAAATATACTTAGAAACTTACAAAACAAATAATGTAAATAGATTTTACGAAATTGCAGCAAGGTTTTTGGGTGATAGTTACACTGTTAAATTAAAAAAAGAGAAAGATTCATTGTTTCAGTATATATTAAGACAGATTGGTTTATTGCCAAGGTAGGTGTTCAAATGAAAAAAAATAAATATTTATTATTAATTACAATTGTTATAATTATAGTTTTATCTTATTCTGTGTTTGCGGAATCTCGATCTCTTAGTTATGAAGGTTTTACTTCACCAAATGGAGTTTCTGAGGATTGTAGATGTAAAGAATTTTGTGAGGTAGATTTTAAGTGTTTCTTTGGTGTTTGTGATAATGCAACTTTAGATGCGTTGAATTGCACTAATCCTTCTGCAAGCAGTAGATATGAACGTGCAGAAAGGTGTCCTGTTTGCCCTGCTTGTGATCTTTGGCCTGATTGTACATACGAGTCTGAGGGGCAACCTAATGTTTTTAGGTCACCTGAAGAGGATATTATTTGTCAAGAATATTATGATTATTTAATTAATACTGATCCTTATTGTATGCAAACTATTAATTATACAGTTAATGATTCAGATGGTTACCCTGTTACTCAGGTAAATCTTCTTTTAGGGTCTTTAATTGATGGAATAGATTATTCTAATGTTTTTGATAGTAATAATAATAATCGTGATTCAAGTGGTGAGGCAGAGATACCTCGTTGTCAAGGTAGTGAAATTATTACGATGATTGCTGCCAAGCAGGGGTATGATGCAGATGTTAAAGAATTGAATGTTTCTAATGATGAAGATTATGGTAAAGTTTATGTAAATTTTACTTTGCCTCTTGGAACTTGTCATGTAGATTGCACAGATTCATTTAATAGGTGTAATCCTGAGTGTGAAGGATTTACTGTTGATAATGTGGATATTTGTAATTATCATCAACATCTTGTAAATGGTAAGAATATAACTCAGATGTGTGCATATAAGCCAATTGGTACAGATGTTGTTTTAGATATTCAGGACGATAAATATGTTGTTGTCGAATGTTGTGAAGGTCTTCCAAGGGATATTCCAAGGCCAACATACGATATTCGATTAGTTAATGATGATAATCTTGTTTCTATTCAGAAACCTGTTAGATTGGATAATGGTGAGCAAGCAAAATTAAGTATATTTTATTGGAATTAAATTATTATAAGATATAAGGTGATTATTATGTTTAAACAAGAACCACTAAGTAGTACATATATGCTCATAAGTCTTATGGGTTTTATAGTTAGTGCGATTATGATTGATGTTGTGCCTTCTTGGGCTTTTGCATTTATGATGGTGTTCATAGTGATGTTTATTTCTTCTGTTATAAGCATGAGCAATGTTCCTTTTGAGTATCCGGACTTGCTTGAAGAATTAAATGTGCATGATCCAATGCATCATAAAAAGAAGTGGTTAAAATCTACTAAGAAGAAACCAAAGAGGAAGTATAAAAAATAATTGAGTGTCGTGTTAAAATGGCAAATTATTATTCATATGAAGATGGCGAAAAATTAAAGTCTTTAAAGTATGAAGTAAATTTAATAACAAAAGAAAAACTCGAATCTTACTTTAAGATTACTGCTGAAGCATTAGAAAAGATTGATAATTCTGAAGTCGATGAAGAGCGTAAAGCTCAAGTTGATGATTTTCTTCTTATGGCAGTTTCGTACTATAATGATGCAAAACATTTTGCATTTGAGAAAAAGAATTTTGTTCTAGCGTTTGCAACACTCAATTATGCTCATGCATGGTTGGATGCAGGTGCAAGAATTGGTTTATTTAAGGTGAAGGATTCTCGATTGTTTACTGTAGATGATTGAATAGAATTAATAAATTTTTATTCTTCTTATTTTTTAAGTTTAAGACAAAAGAAAATAAAAATCAATAAGATTTTTTGTCCTTTTTATATAAAGAAAAGAGAATAGGCTCTTCATTCTTGGGGGTTAGGGGTGTTAAGAATTTAGCTGAAGAGCCTTTTCTAACGTGAATTTGTGAGTTTTAATATACGAATACTGACAACCTTTGTTGTTACCTCTTTATCCCGAGTGGACTTCGTCTTAATTCTTGTAGCCACATTAATCCAACTCTCATCATGTTTTTATTGAATTTTTCTGAGAGTTTGTATGTTTTTTTGAAATTGTCATAATTGATAAGACCCATTGTTTTCATTGGTGTCAGTATTCGATCATAAAATTGTCTTTTATTGTATGATATTCTTTTGGCTTTTGTTATGCCTTTCAAACCTTTTCTTTCAGGTGCAGTTGTTATTCCTTCATGCAGTGATGTTGCGAACATTGACATTTGAGTTTTTCCTATTTCTCCTTCATGCATTTTCATTTCTATTACAAGGAGTTTAGCTACCTCTACTTGTTGTGACGTAGCAAATACGATCTCATAAATGTCATCAGGTAGGTTAAATTGGTCGAATAATATTACCATTTTTAGTTTAAAGTTCTCTTTTTAATTATTAATAGTATAGCTTATATATAAATGTTACTATTTTGTATACTGGTTTACTAAAACAATATATAGATTTAGTATATTAGCAACTAGTATCGATATTAATTTATTACTAGGTAATCCCAAAAAATTTATAAACAACCGGTTCATTCCTATGTTAAATTAACTATTATTATTAGTCCGTAAATACTACTTCGGTAGGAGGAGAAAAATGAACAAACAATCTATAATCAAAGCTTTAGAAGAGCTAAGAAAGCTTCCAAAAAGAAAATTCTCCCAAAGTGTAGACCTTGTAATTACTCTTAAGGATCTTGATTTGAAAAAACCAACAGATACTGTTGATTTCTATATGTCTTTACCGGCAAACATAACCAAAAAGAAAAAGGTATGTGCTTTTGTTGGTGCAGAATTAGCAGATCAAGCTAAGGATCATTGTGATAAAGTAATTCCTGAGCCTGAATTTGGAAAATATGATAAGAAAGCTATAAAAAAATTAGCAGAAGAATACGACTATTTTATTGCACAAGCTAATATTATGGTTAAAGTTGCAGCTAAATTTGGTAGGATTCTAGGAACTAGAGGTAAAATGCCTAATCCTAAAGCAGGATGTGTTGTTCCACCAAAAGGTAATGTTCAATCAGTAGTCGAAAGATTGCAAACAATTATTTCGCTTAAAGCAAGAAAGTCTCCTGTTGTTCATGCAGCAATTGGAACAGAAGATGCAAGTGATGAAGATATTATTAAAAATGCTACTTCGGTAATTGACCAAGTTATTCATCATCTTCCTAAAGAAACTTCTAATATTAGAGGTGTTTTTATTAAATTTACAATGAGTAAGCCTATAAAGCTTGAGAAAATATAGGTTATCAAAGATGGCAGAGAAATATAAATCAAAAATTGCACAAGCGAAAAAGGACGCAGTTATTAAGGTCAAAAAGCTTGTTGATAAATACGATGTTATTGCAGTTGTAAACATGGAGAATCTTACTGCAAGACAACTTCAGATTATGAGGGCTCAACTTAAAGATACTGTTGAAATTTTCATGACAAAAAAAAGAATTATCAGAATTGCTCTTACTGAACAAGATTCTAAGAAAAAAGGTTTAATTCAACTTGCTGAAAGAATGAAAGGAATGCCTGCGCTTCTATGTTCTAATGATAATCCATTCAAATTATTTAAAATTTTAAAAAAGAATAAGTCATCTGCACCAATTAAAGCAGGTCAAACCGCTCCAGCAGACATAATTGTTCCTGCAGGACCAACTGGTTTTGCTCCAGGCCCAATTATTGGAGAACTTGGTATGTGTAAAATCAAAGCAGGAATTGATGCAGGAAAAGTTATTGTAAAAGAAGATAGTCTTGTTGCAAAAGAAGGTGACGTTATTAGTCAAACTCTTGCTGCAGTATTAACAAGGCTAGGAATTGAGCCAATGGAAATCGGTTTAGATCTTGTTGCAGCATATGAAAATGGTGAAATACTTGATAAATCCGTTCTTGATATTGATGAAGAAAAGTTTATTGCAGATATGAAATTATTTGCAACAGAATCTCATAATCTTGCAATTTTTGTTGCTCATCCAACTAAAGATACAATTCATCATTTAATTGGAAAAACAGCAATAGAAACAAGGGGATTAGCAAAGCATGCAAAAATAGTCAATAAAGAAACTGTAAAAGAAATCTTGGCTGAAGTTCATGCAGGTGTTAGTAATGTTCACGCTAAGCTTCCAAAAGAAGCAAAGTAATGACAAATAGAATAATGTTTATCGGAGGATAATAAAATGGAATACGTATATGCAGCAGTGCTCTTGCATAAAGCAGAAAAAGAAATTAATGAAGCTTCAATAAAGAAAGTGCTTGAAGCAGTCGGTATAAAAGTTGATGATGCTAAAGTTAAAGCTTTAGTTGCAGCATTAGAAGGTGTTAACATTGAGGAAGCAATTAAAACTGCAGCAGTAGCTCCAGTGGCAGCCGTTCCTGTAGCAAGTGCACCAGCAGCAGACACTCCTAAAAAAGAAGAAAAGAAAGAGGAGAAGAAAGCAGAATCTAATGCAGCTGCAGGTCTAGGTGCTTTATTCGGATAATTCCGGTTAACGGTGCCAATAAATTCAAAGAATTTAAATTCAAAGAATTTATTGAGCATTTTTATTTTTATTATTGTTTTTTAATTTAATAATAGTTAGGTAAGTGAGAGCACATGTTAAAACAAGAAGATATCAATAAAATACTTGGTGAATTTGATAACCTTAAGAAAGAGATTAGAAGAAGTAAGCAAGAATTAAACAGGCTTAATTCTCAGAAAGAATCTTGGTTTAAGAAAAAGAAAGAAGTTTCTTCTCAAATATTTTCTAAAATTAATGAGTTACGTAGTTCTAAATCTAAAGTCGCTAATATTAATAAAGAAGTTAAAGTGCTTAAGGATGAGAAAAATACTTTTTCAGGTAAAATAGGGGAATTGATTTCTGAAGTTAAAGAACTTAAACAAAAGTATCAAGATGAGTGCAATAAACATTCTATAACTGATAGTCCTGGGTTTATGAAGAAAAAGATTGACAAGGTCGAGTTTGCTTTAGAGACATCTGCAATTGGTTTTGATCAGGAAAAAAGGCTTAATAAAGAATTAAAAAAGATGAAGAAAGTTTATGCAAAAATGTCCGAAGTTGGAAAAATTTGGGCAATTATTTCTGCAAAAGAAAAAGAGATTTCTAATTTAAAGAACAAAAAGTTTGGAACTTTAGATAAATTAAAAGAAGATAGTACTCAGAAGTATGGATTAAATGAAGATTTTATTTCAAGTTCTCAAGAAATAATGGATCTTAAGAAAACAGAATCTGGTCATTATGATAATTTTATCAAGCTTAAAGAAGAGTTTAAAGTAAAGAATGATGGATTAAAAGGCTTGCTTAAGAAAAAAGATGATATGATGGTCACACTTGAGGAAAATAATGTTGTTATGAAGGACATTGCTAAGCGAGCTGAAGAAAAGATCATAAAAGAAAAGTCTGCTGAAGTTAAAGAAAAGATAAAGAAAAAAGAAAAATTAACTACTGAAGATCTATTAATCTTTCAAAGTGCTAGTAAATAAAAATAAATTTTTAAAAGCACACATTCTCTTACTGTTATTATTGCCTCTGTAGCATAGTGGCTAATGCACCTGACTTGTAATCAGGAGATCATGGGTTCAACTCCCATCAGAGGCTT
>CAYONI010000003.1:0-127854 GCA_964405295.1 uncultured Methanosarcinales archaeon
AGAACTCCGTTTGGAATGTTTCAAACAACAGGAACATGTTCTGAATGTGGAGGAGTAACATTTATGTTAAGTGCAATTGGACTACCGTCAATAATTGTTGTTGTAATACTTCCTCTTACAGATTTCTCTATTGTTGTTGCTATTCCTACGGTATATCTTATATCAAACAAAATAGTTTTTTTAGAGTCTATAAAACCAAATATGCCTAAATCCACAGCTGTATCAATATTTAATACATCTGTGCCTTGAGTCGCAAAACTATTATTTATTACTCCTCCTGTTTCCCAAGCCGCATCAGCAATTAAGTCTACACTATAATCAGGAGCTAGCTTTTCTTTGGCATAAATATGAGTTATGACAATACCCTCTGGTAAAAGGTTAGTAAACGATATTTGTATCAGATTATCATCAGTCGCTGTAGAAGTTACTGCATAAGCACCAGAACAACTCATTACAGAACCAAAGTTACAAGAATCTGGTATATAGTTTTCTGGACTTAAAACTCCAAAATAACTTAAAGCACCAATCATAACAAGAATTACTAAGAATGCCCATCCATATGTTGTTAAAAATTCTAGGGCCGCTTGGCCTTTTTTATTAAACATCTAAAATCACCTCATATCATATTTTATAATGTAAATGATATTCATAGAGTCAATTTACGTTTATGAATTTATAAATCTATTTATTTCTAGAGCATTAATTAATAAAAATTATGCATAAAAGCAAAACTAAAGATTTTTCGGAAAAAAACAACTAAAATAAATAAAGAGTTTAATTTTAATAAGAATATGGACACTTTAGGAAAAATTTCTTTAATCATAAGCATAATAGGAATTATTGCATTATTCTTTGCAGCTAAAACATATAACTTCAACTTAATTGGTGCTAACAACTTAACACAAGAAAATATTCAGAAAAGTATAGAACTACAAGGAACAGTTATTGATTATATAAAATTTAATAATTCTTTTATGGTAATATTAGAAACAAAATGTACTGTTAATGCATTTTACTATGACAAAGAACAGAAGTTCACAAAACAATCAATAGAAAGCCTCATTAATAAAGAACTAAAGATTACAGGGGTATTACAAAAAGGAGCTATTCCAGAAATATCAATAGAAGAACTACAAATAATAGGATAGTTCAAAACTTTTATAAATTCTATTAACAAAGACTAAGATAACTTGAGTTTAAAGGAGGTTAAAATATGACAAAAGCAATTAAGCATTCTTATGGATGGTCTTTGACAATATTTATTCTAGCAATTATTGTTGCAATACTAGGATTAATAAAAATAGAGTTAAGTGTAACATTCTTATTACTAGCAATATTTTTGATGTCTGCAGCAACATTCATCAAAATTCATTAAATTTTTCTTTTTTTTATTCCGTTTATTAATGCCAATAATTTATTGAGCATAATAACTTAATTAGACTTAGCTATATATAATGGTCAAATTTATAAATTCATAGAGTAAAAATAACATATAACTAGTTATCAATAAAAAGAGGTGCTATTACTATGAAATCTAAAAATAACAAAGCACAATCCTCAGTGGAGTTCTTAACTACATATGGATGGATTATGATGGTCGTTCTTCTCGCAATAGGGATTCTTATAAATTATGGGTTTTTTAATCCTAGCAGATACCTGCCTGAAAATGTTGATTTTGGACAACAACTTAGAGCAGAAGAATTCTTTGTTGATTCAGATGCACATAATGAAGGCTTAATTGCACTCAGATTTAGAAATAATTTTGCAAGAGACATAAACATCACAGAAATGAGGGCTAAATTAAGTGGTGAACAAAATTATGTCAATTGTAATATAGAGGAAGTTAATATTAGCGTTGGTAGAGATGCAATTATTTCCTGTCCTGGAGTTACATTAAATGATAATGTTAAAAATAATATACAAGTTCAAGTAACCTTTAGAAGAGACTCTCCAGGAACAATAGCTCACAACATATCAGGGACAATTTTTGCAGAACCAACAATTGGAGATTACTGCTTTATGGAAGATGATTCAGGAGACCTGATACATTGCTATGATAATAATTTAAATGATTGCAACAATAATGCCGGTTGCACCCCATAATAATAAAATTTTAAACAAATGGAACAAAAACAAGAAAAACCAAAATCTGTATGGGAACAATTCCTATATGATAATGGGTTCAAAGAAGAAATTGCAGAAGTTGCAGATGGAATATATGAAAAAACAGGTTATCCTATACCTGCGAAAAGCTTTCGAATAAAAGTAGAAAGTTTTGGAACTCCTATTGAATCAATATATTACTGGTTTTTAGATCATTTAAAACAAGATCAAGCATATACTGCAGTTGAGAAAATAATAGACACATTTTCAGCAAGTGAAAGCAGCGCGTTTTGGGGTCAAGCTTCACAAAGAATTGGATTACAACAAGATAAAGCAGGGGGATATTTAAGAATTATTTCTGAACTCATAAAACAATTATTCCAAATTGTTAGAGAACTAAGAATGATTGATGAAAAACTTGCTGTTAGAAAAGCTTGGCTAGACCCAGAGACAGGAGTAAGATTAAAAAGTGCAGATGTAACTCTTAAAAGCGAGTTTGTGGAATTAGTTGAGGGTGGTGCAAAAGAAGTTGGATCAGTTTATGGATTAGCAAGAGAAGTAGGTTACCACATTCTTCCAGATTTATTCTTTAACACTCATGTTTACAAGATAAATGCGATAGATGATAAAATTGATAGTATGGAATACAATAAAAGAGTTAAGAATGTCCTAAAAAAGAAACTATTCAATTTTCTAAACTGGAAAGAACAAACAGACAAAGAATTTGCCACAAGAAGAGAATTCCAACTTAGATACATGTATCAACACTGGCAAACAATTAAAACTTATATGAATTGGATGAAACCTTATCTTAGAAACATAAAAAGATTATCCATGAATCAAAAACATATTGAGAGTGCAGATATAATCAGCGCATTTGAAACCTCAATGATTGAAATTGAAATTCTTGCTCACAAAAAAATAAAAGGCAATGTTCACGCATGCACACTTGCAAACTTTACATACACAACAAAACCAGATATGAGTTTTCACACACAAGATTACCAACATAAAGGCCCAGTCCATGTTGGAAGTGTAACAGTTAAACTTAAAGCATATGGTTGGAGCGAACAACAAATTGAAGCATACAAAAAGTATAAAGAAGATGAAGATCTTGAATTATTAGGTTTAGCAGATAATAAAATACAATCAGCAATGGACATGCTAGGTGATAGTTTTAAAAAATACTTAGAAGAATGCGGAGAAATTTTTGATAAAAATAAAGAAGAAAAACCAAAACCAAAAGGGCCGCAACAAGAAAGTATACTTGGACCATTCATAGCAATCTTCCAAGGATTTGCAGAGATTGGAGGAGGATTTTTTCCTAAAAAACAAAAAGAAGATGATAAAGGTCCTAAACTACCAAAGAAAAGTCATGTCGAGGATGCAGAGAAAGCTGCGACAATATCAACTTGGTTAGCATATAAAATATATAAAAAAGCAAACGGTATGATAACATGGTAGATTTAAATAAAACTAGTAATCTTCCGCCAGAAGAAAGAATTGCAATTCTAAAAAGATTAAAAGAACTTGATGAAGAAAAGATAAAACGAATAGAACAAGAAAAACAAAAGGAACTTGAAGAACTAAAAAAGAAGTCAAAAAAACTTGAAGATGAATTAAGTGATGAAATAAACGAATCAATAGAAGAACTCACTCAAATTGAAAGCAAAAAATTACAGAAAAAACCTAACGAAGAAGAAATAATACAGCAACAAAAAGAAATTAAAGGAGTTAATTATGATTCACTTGTTGATAAACTACGCTCAGAAACAAATGCAGATAAAAGTAATGCTTACCATATGATAAAAGAATTTGCCCAACATCAAGGAGATCAACAATCAGAACACATATTCAACTATGAATCATTACAAAAAATAAAATCTGTTGTTGATAAAATGAAAGATGAAGGAGATGAATTTGGTTATAAGAAAAGAATGGGTTATATTTTAGACCAAGCATTTGATAACGTTCAAAAATATGATGGGGATACATAATGGCTGTATTTAATACAGGTTATTTTCAATCAATGGACAGAGAATATGTTTCTACGGTAGATCCTGAACACCCAGAACTAGGTGAACCTATAGAAGCAAAAGACAAACCAATCTCTGGGCTAGGACCAAAACAAATAGGTGTAGGAACAAACCCCTTTGTACACCCAACTCAAGGAGTTGAAGCAAGACTTCATGATGGTGCATCAAAAATGGAAATTACTTTCTTTGGGAAAGGCAAAGGAAATAAAGATAGCTTCACACCTGAAAGCATTGGTAGAGAAGAAAGGGAAGAAATAAGAAATTTATTAAAAATTAATGAAGCTAAATTAAGCACTCACGCAAGTGTTGCTGTTGAAGGAGTTGCAGGATTTGGAAGAGAAGGATTTGATGACAGACAAAGAGAAACTGCAATGAATGAAATTGAAAAGGCAATTGATTTTGCAGCAGATGCTAGCACCGGCGGCGCAATTGTTTTCCATACAGGAGAATGGCAAAGACCAATTAGTGAACAAAATTTTACAACTAAGTCCGGAGAGTTTAAAGGATTTAGCACAGAAGAAGATAAAGCCGCACTCTACACTGTTGACAGATTAAGTGGACAAATTAGTGGCATAAGAAAAGATCAGCTAGTATATGAACCTGAATTCTTAACTGTAAAGAGTTTTTCTGAAACAGAAGGATATAATGAGGATAGTAACGGGAACTATATTGATGAAAAAGGTAATGAAGTTTTCACATATATTGGCAAAGATCAATTTAATGGAGACACATATAAGAAATATAAAGATAAATATGGAAATGAAATATTTGAAGACGAATGGGTTGATCAAAAAGGAAAGTTCATAAGTCCTGATCCATCTCAAACAGAAAGATGGTTTGAAAGAATACCCAAATGGAATTCAAATAATACAAATTTTGATGTTAAAATGATGAGTTTTGATGACTTTGCAAAACAAGCAGAAAAATTTAATAAAAGACACGGCCTCAATGTTTCTCCAGAAGAGTTATATGTAAAATCTCAAACCAGCAATAAAGTTCTACAAGCAAAAGGAAGTTCTTTGTATCATGCAAGACAATATGAAACACATAAATTTCAAAGAAAGAAATGGCTAGATGCTCTTGAATATTATAATCAGTTGAAAGATACTATCCCCGAAGGAGAAGAATGGAAATTAGACAAAGAAAGAGAAATTTATGGTATGCCTTCAGAATTTAACATTCTAAGTAGCACAGAATCTAAAATAGATTATATTAATAGAAGACTTAAAGAAGAAGAAGATTCTATGAGGCACATTCACGAATCAAGTGCAGCTGCAGATGCCCAGGCAAGACAGGCACAGGACAGCATTAATAACATTCAAACAATTCATGATTATGGTATTAATAAAACTGCAGATTCTATTTCTCGTTTAGCAAAAAGAGTTTGGATAAAAAATGAGAATAAAAAAGATCCTGCAATGAAAGATTTATATTTAGCTCCAGAAAACTGGCAAACAGGGATGTTTGGTTCACACCCAAAAGAAATGACTGAAATTATTCAAGCATCTAGAAAGAAATTTATTGCAGAAAATGAAATATCTATGGGTAAAGAAAAAGCAAAAAAAGTTGCAGAAAAAGTAATTAAATCAACTATAGATGTTGGGCATCTTAACCTATGGAGAAAACATTTCCAAAGAAAAGATGGAGAAAATGATGGGTCTTATAATAAAAGGTTTGATAATTGGATGCTGAAAGAAATTGATAAAATGCATGAGAAAAAAGTTTTAGGACATTTTCACCTTGCAGACAACTTTGGTTTTGATGATGAGCACCTAACTCCTGGGCAAGGTAATGCCCCAATAAAAGAGTTTGTAAAAAAACTAAAAGATAAAGGTTATGATGATTTTATAGTTGAAGCAGGAAGTTTTAATCCAACAACAACATTACAAGATACATGGTCATATTTTGGAACACCAGTTTATTCAAGCCATCCAAGAGGAAGCTTTAGAGACTTTAGGCAAAGACATTTTGAGTATAAATCAACACCATTGTATATTGCAGGAGCTTATGCACCAAGCAATCAATTCAAACTGTGGAGTGAAGTGCCTTTGCATTAACTTTTTAAATAAGATTGAATATAATTTAGTAAAAAGGGGTGTAGTAGTTGGATTTCAACATAAAAAAGAATCCTATTATAGAGAAACAGGAAAAAGAATGTTCTAAGCAAGATATGGACATCGCATACAAATTTTCTAAACTGATGATTAATGAGTTTCAAGATTTTGTGAAAGCAATAGTTCTATTTGGAAGTACAGCAAGAAAAAATAATAAAAAAGGAGATATTGATATATTAATTATAGTTGATGACGTTCTTGTAACTTTTGATAAAGCAATAGTTCAAGGATATAGAATTCTAACACAAAATATAGTACAAAAAGTTTCAGACAGATTACACATAACTACAATGAGACTAACCAATCTTTGGGAATATATAAAAGTAGGAGACCCAATAGCAGTAAACATATTGAGAGAAGGAATTGCAATAAGAGATACAGGATTTTTTACACCACTAAAATTATTATTATACCAAGGAAGAATAAAACCCAGTAAAGAATCAATTGTTAACTATATTTCACGAAGTGAATATTCATTACTTAGTTCTAAAAATCATATTTTAGCAGGATGTATTGACCTTTATTGGGCAGTAATTGATGCTGCAGAAGCTGCACTCATGAAAATAAATGAGATTCCACCTGGCCCAAGCCATGTTCACAATCTAATTGAACAAAAGTTTGTAAAAACAGGCAAGATTGAGAAGAAATACTCTTTAATGTTACACGAATTCTATCACTTAAATAAAGCGATAGAACATAAAGAAATCACATATATACCTGCAGAACAATATGATAAATATCTAAGCGATGCTCAGGATTTTGTTGAGTGCATGCAGAAGATTATTGACAGTTCGGAATAATTCTTTTTAAATATACAAAACGTTTAAATATAGTAGTAGATATATAGGTGTTATGTCGTTTGATACAAGTATAATAGAAAAGAATAGGAAAAACCTTGCACAGAAGCAGCAAGCAAAACAGGAAAGTATCAAAGCTGGCCTAAAGAGTAACAAACCTTCTTACCTTGGAAAAGTAAAAAAAGAAGAAGTTCTTTCAGTTGTCAAAAATAAAGGTCCAATTACAACAACAGAACTAAAAAGAGAATTAAAAGTTGAAACATACCTTATCTCTGCAATTCTATCAGAGCTTGTTAATAGTAAAGTTATAAAACTTACAGATGTAAAAAAAGGCACAGGAATATTTTATTATACGCCAGGCCAAGAACCAAAACTTGAAGGGTTAATGAGTTATCTTAACCCAAAAGATCAAGACACAGTAAAATTACTAAAAGAAAAAAAGGTTATTGAAGATAAAACACAAGAACTCTTTACAAGAGTTTCTGTAAGAAAAATTAAAGATTATGCAACCCCAATAAATATTCGAATATCTAAAGATGAAGTAAGATTGTTCTGGAAATATTTCTTAGTTAGTGATGAAGAAGCTAAAGCAGTTATAAGAGAAATATTAAGACCATTAGTTGAACCAAAAGCTCAAGACAAAACAAGTAAAATAGAAATAAAAGAACCAACCCAGAAACCTAAAAAAATAACTCCTATAATAAATAAGCTCATTAAAACAAAAGATAATTTGCCTTTCAAAGAAAAGAAAATAGAACAACAGAGAACATTACAACCAGTGATAAGAGATGAAAAGACTATAGATCATAATATAGATGAAAAACTTATCGGAACAAAATTTTACGAAGAATTAAAACATAGTTTTTATGAAAAAGGAATTATAATTGAAAGTGCAAAACAAATAAGAAAAGGAAAAGATTTAGATTTAATACTTTTAATAAAAACTCCTCTTGGAAAATCAAGATATTACGCAAAGTATAAAAGCAAAAAGAGATGTAACGATGCAGACATTAGCACCGCGGTTGTTATTGCTCAATCAAAAAATCTTCCTGCTGCATTCATCACCACTGGAGAGATTGCAAAAAAGACAAAAGAAAATATTAACACACTGTTTCACAATGTTATGATCGTTGAGAGGTTTGAATAAGGTGGGAACAGCAATAACTAGTATATTAAAGATAAAAGAAATTCAAATCAAAGATCTTGCAAATAAGATTCTTGTTGTTGACGGACAGAATATGCTCTATCAATTTCTAACAACAATAAGACAACAAGACGGATCTTTGTTAACAGATTCAAAAGGTAGAGTTACAAGTCATTTAATTGGTTTAATCTCAAGAGTTACTAATTTTCTTGGTAAAAAACTAAAACTAGTGTTTGTTTTTGATGGAGAAGCCCCAGAACTAAAGCATAAAGAACTTCAAAAAAGAAAAGAAGGCAAAATACATGCAGAGAAACAATATGAAGAAGCGAAATCTGCAAAGAACATTGAAGATATGAAAAAGTTTGCAGGAAGAACAACAAGATTAACAAAAGAAATGGTTGCAGAAGCAACATTACTTCTAAAAGCAATGGGAATTCCTGTTATCCAAGCACCATCTGAAGGAGAATGCCAAGCTTCACACATGGTTGCAAGAGGAGATGCCTATGCAGTTGTCAGTCAAGATGCAGATTCATTGGTTTTTGGTGCAACAAGAGTTGTCCGTAATCTAAATGTTTCTGGCAAAAGAAAAGTTGGCGCAATGTACAAATCTATTAGCCCTGAACTAATTGGATTAACAGAAAACCTTAACGAGTTAGGTATTGACAGAGAACAACTCATCCTTGTTTCTATGCTCGTGGGAACAGACTTTAATATTGGTGGAATAAAAGGTATTGGTCCTAAGAAAGCATTAAAGTTAGTTAAAGAATTCAAAGATCAAGAAAAGATATTTGAAGAGGCAAAATGGGATGAACATTTTGATATTAGTTGGAAAAGAGTTTATGATACAATAAAAAATATTCCTGTTACAGATGATTATAAAATTAAATGGGAAAACTTTAATAGGGATAAAATAATTAAATTACTTGTTGATGAACATGATTTCTCGATGGATAGAGTTAATTCTCTTCTTGAGAAACTTGAGAGTGCGAATAAGGAAAAGATGCAGAAGAGCTTATTTGAATACTAGGTGAGATAAATGAAAATACCAACTGAAATAACAGAACATAAAATTATGAGGCAAAAGTCTAGATTTATTGCACACATCATACCAATTGAATCAGTAAATGAGCTTAGCCCTCACCTAGACAAAATAAAAGAGAAATACAAACAAGCAACACACATTCCCTATGCATATAAATTAACAAAATATGAAGATGGAATGATTACCAATAATGAAAGATATTCTGATGGAGGAGAACCAACTAAAACTGCAGGATATCCTTTACTGAGATTAATTCACAATAAAAAATTGACAAACATCTTAATTATTGTTGTTAGAATCTATGGTGGTGTAAAACTTGGCATGGGTGGATTGATGAAAGCATTTACAGAGGTTGCAGAAGTCGCACTTGAGAATAATAAAATTATTGAAAAAGAATTATGTGAAGAAATTAAACTAAAAACAAATATTAAAGATTACAAAAATCTTGAAATTATTCTAAAGAAACACAAAATAAAATTTAAGCACGAGTTTGGTTCAGATGCAGTTAGAGTCACAGCGTTTATTCCAATAGATAGGGAAGAAGAGCTCAAAAATCATATAAAACAATTTTTGGCACCATAATACTGGAAATAAAAGAAGTGCTTAACAATTATATTTAAATTGTTGGCGACTATAAGCAGATATTGAGCAGTTATCTCAAGGACAAGCCAGGTCAAAGCTAATTGCAAAACCTTAAATATGATGTAGATATTAAACAAAATATAACTAAAATGCAAGCATATTATAATGAGGAAATTGTTCCTAGTGAAGTCAAGGAAAATTATTATGAAATAAGATTCTATGGAGATGACTTTGACTGTTTATTCTCAGATAGAGAGTATAATGAGTTCTTAACATATGAATTAAAAGATATTTCCATAATTAAGAATAAAATAAAAGAAATAATGCCTGAAGGAATATTAATTAGTGGTGGAGAACCTCTACTCCAAAGACAAACCCTATTAAATATATTTAACTTTTGCAAAAAGAACAAAATAAAAACAGGAATAATAACTAATGCTAGCAAACCAGAAGTTCTTGGAAGCTTACTTAAATCAGGAATTGTTGATACAGTTATTGTTGATCTAAAAACAGGAAAAGACAATTTTAAAAAAATAACAAAAGCAGGAACCTTCTTTAAACCAACAAAAGAAATTTATGAAGATGTCCTAAAAAGTATTAGAATTCTAAAGAAATATGATCAAGAAACAGAAATAATATTTAGAACAACCGTTATTCCAGGTTATGTTTTTAGAAAAGAGACTTTTATCGAAATTGGAAAATCAATAAAAGATATCAATGCAATATGGGAACTTAACAAGTTTATTGCAGATGAGAAATCACTTTTCAGAAATATTTCTCCCCCTTCAGATAATTTTATGATCAATCTCAGAGAAATTCTAGAAAAAGAATTTGACAAAATAAAGGTTTTAATAGATTAAAATTGAAAACCTTTTTATATGAATAACCTAAAAGTAAAATGTATGAAAAGAAAAATTACATTTATCATGATTCTTAGTTTATTACTAATAATAGTTTCTCAAACAGCTACAGCAACACAATACTCTGATATAAATGAATCTGCAATGCAAATTCATTTATTTAATCCAAAATACAATTTTACTTATGATAACGTGACTCGTTTAGTATTTAACTTTGAATCAACTGGAACTTGTGATGTCTATACTAATTATACTGGAAGATGGAAAAAGATTGGTGAAAAGTTCTGGATCTTAGATGGTAGTGGAACTGCACAAATAATTTATGTAAATTTTACTAATGCAGGTACATATGATTGGAATGTTCATTGTTATAATGTAAGTGGAGGAGATAGCACCTGGGCAGAAGAATACAACAGACAATTTTATATTGTCCCCCCAATAGATCCTCCTGAAATAAATGATACTGAAGAGATAAATCAAACACCACAAAATAACGAAACAAACCAAACAATAAACAATACTCAAACACCACAAAATAACGAAACAAACCAAACACAAACAAACGAAAGTGTAAATATCAAAGAACCGGTTCTACTTAATTGCGCTGGTTGTGAAAATAAGGGTATTTGCTACGAATTTGAAGCGAAAATTATGATTGATGGTAAACAAGCTACATGTAATCCAGAAGGAGTATTTACAAGACCAATGGAGAATGGTGAGACTTGTTCAGAAAATGCTGATTGCGCATCTAACTATTGTCTAAATAGTTTTTGTAGAACTGATTGGATCATAACAACAATTCTTGCCGCATTTGGATTTTATTAAACTAAAATTTATATTTTTAATGATCACAACCAACTGTTAAATCTTCTAAATTATCAATATTTTCTATAACTTCTTTAAGAATATGGAAATTACCAGTTTTCATAGCAACTTCTTTCTCAGCAAAAAGCCCTAGAGCCCTTTTACCAACACCTAAAGAAAATACGGCATCAGGTTCAAATTTCATCATTTGATCTACCGGAGTTAAATGAGCATTTGAATGATTAATTTCATTCTTAACTATGCTTAAATCTTTTGTTTTAGTATCAAATATTGCAAAATAAAGGCAATGACCAAAATGCTCACTTAAAACTGAATATTCTCCATTATTATTGTTTATAGCAATTAGCAATTTCATTTTATAACACCTCAAATGCTTGTTTTATGGTTTTGTTTGGTATTTCTTTATATTTAATTCCTTTTTCTTCTAGCACAGGAATCATATTAGAACCAAATTTACCTGCAACAACCAATCCTACATTTTCTTTAGCAAGCATGTGCGCAACACTAAATCCTGCGCCACCACTACCTTTTGCAAAAGGATTCTTTATTACTTTTACTAGCTTCTTGTCTTCAAATAACAAAAAATATGGGGTTCGCCCTGCAGTTGGACAAATCATTGCATCAATATTGTCTTTTTCAGCTGCTATTGCTACTTTTATATTTTCATTTTTATCTTCCATTTTTTACCTTCTTATTTATTTCTATTAAAAATAACAGTTTGAGCTGCACTTATTATTGGGTATTTTGTTGGTGCAGCTGTTAATTTTGGGTGAGTTGCAACTTGCAAAGTCTCTAATTCTGTTAATAATGTATTTTTTTGTATTGCTAAACCAATAATATTAATTAATTCACCACAAGAACATCCACCTGCAACTTGACCACCCAGTAACTTTTCTGATTCTTTAGAAAATAATAGTTTCAGTTTAATATTAGCTACACCGGGCATCTTTCCCGGATGTTTATCAGGACATTCTACAGATCCGACCATAATATTCATACCCTTTTTATTGGCAGCAGTTTCAGTTAATCCTACTGCAGCAAGTGTTAAATTACCAATTTCTGTTGAATAACTAGCTATAGTACCTTTACTTTTTAATTTAGCATCTTCTTTGTAAAGGTTCAATCCAGCAATTCTTGCTTCAGCAGTTGCAATAGATGCCAGCATTATATTAACAGGATCCTGTGTGAAAAAAGATTTCTTTTCTGCACAATCTCCAACTGCGAATATATTTGGATCTGAAGTTTCCATATATTCATTAACTATGATTCCTTTATGTTTATCAACAACTACACCTGCTTGTTCAGCTAATTTAGAGTTAGGTGTTGCACCCATACCTAAAATAACCATATCCGCAGGGATGGAATTACCATTAGAAAGAGAAACTGAATTAACCTCTTCATCTCCGTTTATTTTTTCAACTTTAGACCCAGTAATTATATTAACACCCTGTTTAGAAAGAAAATCATGCGCTAGTTGCGCAAATTCTTTATCAAATGAATTTGAAAGAATATCAGCACTTAACTCAACAAGATAAATATTAACCTCATTTAATTTAGATAATTCATCAGCAAATTCAACTCCAATAAATCCTCCACCAATTATAACAATATTTTTTGATGCAAATATTTTTTCTTTTAAATTTTTAAGATAATTAAACTCCTTGTAAATTGAATAAACTCCTTTTTTTTCAACACCTTCTATTTTTGGAATTATCGGGTTTGATCCTATAGCAAGAATTAATTTTTCATATTCAAATGAATCATTATTAGTTTTTATTACTTTTAATTCTTTATTTATATTAATAACTTCATCAACCTTAATCTCTACTTTATTACTTGTTAATGGAGCATCTCCCAAAAGATTATCTTCTGGATTCTCTAACGTTTTAAACATATAAGGAATACCACAGGGTACAACCCCCTTGCCAACACTTTTTATAAGTAAAATTTTCTTATTTGGATAGTGTTTTCGTGCAGTAACTGCACTAATTATTCCTGCAGGGCCACCACCAATAACTATAATTTCATATTTCATTTTTACACCTTATTCTTTTTTATTAATTAAAAATAAATACATATAATAAATTAATTATTTAAAAATCCTATGCCTTTTTACTACCATTAACTTTTCTATAAGTAGTCCTTGAGCAACAGATATGAAAATCATTACTATTGTCAATACTATTGTGAACAATAAACCAAAATATACAATAATCATTGGCAATAAGGGTATTTTAATTGCACGATTATATAAGAATGCAGCAATCAATCCTTTTCTTACACCTTCCTCTTCTAATTCACTGAGCAAAGGATACCACATATAAATTGGGCCTGTTGAAATTATCCCTGCAACTATTGAAATAAACCATCCTTTAATCCCCGATTTCTTTCCCATATACTTAACAAGGGTTTTGTGTTTTACAAAATAATTAGTTATAACCATTAAAACAAAAACTAATAATATAATAGGAATAACTTTTAATATTGTCTCTAGAAAAATCTTTATTGTTGGAGCAATAATATTAGAATCAATAAAAAACGTAACTATATACGCAAGTATTACCATTAATAAAAAATACCACCCTGTATAACTTTTTTCAGTGGTCATAGTAAACTCACCACACCAACTGTAATTACTGCCACAATAATTGAAAATACAAATGCAGTAATATTTCTTGTTATAGCAAATCTCTTTCCTAATAACATTGATTCAGCAGGTAATTGCACTAATCCAACAGTAACCCATGCAACAATAAATGCTGTTACTGCAATCAAACTTACTCCTTGAGTTAAAAGTTCTCCTCCAATAATATAACTGGTAATTGGATTTCCTGCAAGAATGCTCCCTATTGAACTTCCTATGATTGAATCAATTAAATAATTATTTTTGAATAATAATGAATAGGCAGAAGTAGGGATTATTGTACTAATTAAACTAATTAGTAAAATTACCCCTAACAATATTGGAAGTGAATTTCCCAATCCTTTTCCTGCTTTTACTACAGATTGTTTAAGTTTTTTTATGTTCATCTTTTTAATCTGTTTTTCTTCCTAATCCTCGACCAACTCTTTGACCTCTACCTCGACCAGTTCTTGGACCATTACCTTGTCCGTTCCTTGGGCCTCGAGCCATTCCTTGTCTTGGTTGATCTGATTCATAACCAGGTTTATCATTTCCATTACAATAACCTAGTCCTCTTCCTGTCTTTGGACCTTTTCCTTCTGGTCCAGTTTTATCTCCTTTGGGCATTTTAAATGCACCTCCATGTATTTTTATGGCTTGACCATTTATTAGTGCTTGTGCAACTTTTTTTCTTGCACTTGCTAAATTTCTTTGAAATGTCGATTGATGCACCTGCATTTTCTCTGCAGCGTCTGCTTGAGATAAATTTTCTATCTCACTCAATCTTAGACACTCCAATTCAACATAGGTTAATTCAGTTATACCAACCTCCCTCAACCTTACACCTTGTGGCTTAAAGTAAGTCACATCAGGCATAAATTCTATGTTTCTAAATCTTCTTGGTCTTGCCATTATGCATTATAATGCATAACTGATATATAAACTTTTTGATGTTATTGTGGGTTTTATGTAGAAAAAAGCCTCTGCCAAGAATTGCACTCGGGATCTTCTGCTTTCTTTAAAGTCCTTACTTTAAAGGACCAAAAACCGTGGTTTTTGTTTACGAGGCAGATGCATTAGCTACTATGCTACAGAGGCATGAATAAAGAACAATGAATTAACTTAATTTCGTCGTCAATTCTTCTTTTGAATTTGTTTTTTGACAGATAGGGCAAATAACTTTTTTCTTTTTACCACTACCAATAAAAGTACCAACTATCTTATCTAGAAAAGTAGTTTCAATCTTTGCATTACATATTGCACACTTCATATTATGTAGATAATGTTGTTTTATTTAAAATGTTTTCTCTATCAGTTCAATCTCAACCAAAGTTATAATAAACTATATAAAAAAGTAAAGATTTAGATAACTTATGGCAAGCAAAGATGAAAAATTCCTATTAGTTTCACTAAACGAAGATAAAGCTAAGAAATTAGCCCAGATTATAAGCAATGATACCTGTAGAAAGATAATTGACCTTCTCACAGAAGGAGAAGCTACTGAAACAGAACTAGCTAAAAAGCTAAAAATTGCCATTTCGACAATTCACTATAATATTAGTCATCTTATGAAAGCAGAACTTGTTTTAGTTGATGAATTCCATTATTCTAAAAAAGGAAAAGAAATAAACCATTACAAGCTTGCAAACAAGTATATAATTATTGCACCAAAACAGACTACAGGAATAAAAGAAGCACTAAGAAAGATTCTCCCTGTAGGATTAATCACAATTGTTGGTGCAGCAGTTATTGAATTCTTCAATATGTTTACAATGCGTTCAAGTGCAACCTTTGGTGAGAGCGCAGCCAAAGCAATAAATACGCTTGCTACAGAACCTATGGCTGATTTAGCAGTTCAGGAAACTGCAGCTGCAGGAACCAGAGTAATGACCGATACAGCTACAGGTGTAGCTACAAACCCCTCTATTTGGCAACATTTATCAGTATGGTTCTTAATGGGGGGCTTAGCTGTGATTATACTATATTTACTGTTTGAAATAGCCAGAAACAGCAAGAAAGTAACTACTGATTAGTAAATATTTATAAATATTCTTTGACTTCTGAGCTTTATGCCAAATACGATTAGAATAAAGGACATCCCTCTTCCAAATGGGGATAGAAAAGATCACAATATCCAAAAACCAAATGAATTAACCTTTGATTGGTTTATATTTGATAATATGGCAGATATAAAAGAAAAAATTATCAGATATTCTTCAGCAATTGCATTACTTGACGAAATAACAAAGAATAGTAAAGAATATCTAGAGTTATTTATCGAACTAAAAAAAATAAAAAATAAAATCCCAAAAACCAATAAAGATTTTAATAATTATCAACTGATGAGTTATATTAAAGACAGAACACGTAATTTTAATTTTAATACAAATATTTATACTGTAGAACAATGGGAGTTAAAACCGGCTGCACTATTTGAACCAAATACCAACATAATCACTCTACATCTTGACGACAATTACGAGCTACAAAGGATTAAAAAAATATTTAATCTTAAAGACAAAACAAAAATGCTCCAATCACTTGACTTATTAGTTGTTAGTGCAACAGATTTATTGACTTATAATCAAAAACTTAATTCAGGGTATAGGCAATTTGAAGTTCTAAAATATATCATTGAAAATACAGAAACCCCAATTTATCCTATTGTAGTTGATCAAAAACAAAAAAAATCTATAAAAAAATTATCCCCAATACTAAATGAACGAATAAACATCATAGATTACTATTCAGTCTCACAGGGAGTAGTAGATATAATAGCTATCCGCATAAAACAAAAAATACCAATCGGAAAGAAAAGAGGACTAACAGGGCATAATCTTAAAAGATTAAGACTTGATGCAGAACAATTAACCTTAGAAACACTATTTACATACAGACTAAAAGAAAATCATCTTCGAACAGGATAATAATACGCCAAGGCCCAGATTTGAACTGGGAATAGCAAAAGCTACAAGATTTCCAGTCTTGCCGAGTACCAGGTTGTCGCACCTTGGCATTATATTCAAAGATAAAATATGCTTTATAAAGATATTCCTTACCTAGAGAGAGTTTAAAAAGAAAACTTTTTAAAGCAAATTCTTTTCCTCTCAACTAATACTCATAGTTCAGAATATCTAATCTAGAGAGGATATAAATTGGTAAAGAAAAAAGAAGAATCAAAAGAAAAACTAACAAAATTTGAAATTGCAAGACTAATTGGAAGTAGAGCTTTGCAAATATCAGAAGGAGCACCATTCTTGATGAAGTTTACTAAAAAAGAACTTGATAATATGAATTATGATATAATTGAAATCGCAAAAAAAGAATTTGAAGCAGGAGTTCTACCTATTGAAATAAAAAGAATTCTCCCGCATATGGATAAGTAAAAATGGCTAAACAAAGAAAAACAGCAAACGTAAAAGTTAAGAAAAAACGATGGTACCCAATTCTTGCTTCAAAAGGATTTAATGAACAAATTCTTGGAGAATCATTTGTTTCAGAACCAGAAAAAATAAATGGAAAATTTGTAAGTGTTAATTTAAGTACAATTACAAAAAGTTTCAAGGACCAAAATATTAATCTTACTTTCAAAGTAGGCTCAGTTATTGATAACAAAGGACATACTGAATTAATCAGCTATAAAATCCTATCAAGCTTTATTAAAAGATTTGTAAGAAGAGATAAATCTAAAATTGCAGATTCTTTTATTACAAAAGATAAATCAGGTAATTTACTTAGAATAAAACCTTTAATAATTACTCACAATCTTGCAACAAAATCTCAAAAGACAGAGATAAGAAAAGCGGTAAAAGAGTTTACAAAAAATTATATTTCTAAAACAACTCTTGACTTGTTTATTAATGAACTTATTAGAAAAGATTTCCAAAAGAGATTAAAAAGAGTTCTTAAAAAAACAATGCCAATCAGATATGCAGAAATTAGACAAGTAGGGTATAATAGTGTTAAATTGTTAAGTCTAAAAGCAGAAAAGATTATTGATGAAGAAATTGTAGAAGAAATTAAAAAAGTTGACGAAGCTGATGAAAAGATTGAAGATAAAGTAGTAGAAGCTAAGAAAGAGGAAGTCAAAAAAGAAACTCCTGAAATCAAAGTGGAAACTAAAGTTGTTGAAGAATCTAAAACTGAAACTCCTAAAGTTGAAATTGCAACTGAAGAACCTGTTTCTGAAGTTAAAGAAAAAGCTGAAACTCCTGAAATCAAAGAAGAGACTAAAAAAGCATAATTCTTTTTTTTATTATTTTTATTTTACTATAAACTTTAAATAACTTCCATTTTTATTATTTTACTATTAAATATTTCTAAACGCCAAGAACTAAACCTGGACTGAATAATAATACCATTCCAAGCAGAAGCATTATTGCTCCACCAATAAACTTAATTAAAGCCATTGTCTTCTTATTTATCTGCTTACCATGAAAACTATAACCAAAAATAAGTATAACAATTGCTAAAGGCATAATATAAAATAAATTATACAATAATAAATATCCATAATATAGTAAGTTACTTTTCAGGAACATACCACTTAAAATTCCCGTATAAATTAAAGGAAATCCCGCAGTACAAGGCAACTCAACAAGAGATGCAAATATTGCAAGGACAATAGACGCACCAATAAGTGTTCCTATTGAACCTTTCTTTAGCAATTGTGCAACATTAGCAATCTTTCTTTTTAATGGACCAACATTTTTATCTTGAACCATCAAAGTTACTCCTTTTCTATAAAAGAAAAGCTCTTTACAATTTATTAAACCAGCAATTATTGCAATTGCTGCAATCCCAAACCTTAGTGGGTCTATAAACCCAATAAATTTGAAAATATTCAACCACGCCACCATAAATAAGAAATAGAATACATAAACTACTGTGATAAAAGTGAACCCAACTACAAATATCTTTTTTCTTGAATGAGATTCTGCAAGCATCAAACTAATTAATAATGTTAGAACAAAAAGATTACAAGGATTAAAACCATCAACTATAGCAATTAAGAGTGTGAATAAAGGAAGCGGCATTTTTGCACCAAGAGATTGTAATGCGTCTGAAGAAATACCTTTTGTTAAAAAATAGAATAAAGCCAAAATAACTACAGTTATTGAAACAGCTAATATTTTTTTATTTTTGTCTTTCATTGTTTACACCTGATTACTCAAGAAAATATCTAAGTTCTCAGTATAGGTTTGCTTTTCTCTGGCACCAACAAAATAATTACATCCAAAGATAAATGTTGGAGTTCCTACAAGTTCAATGTTATATGTTTCATATTGTACCATATGTTCATCAATGGAAAGATCTAATATTATTGGTTCAATATTCTTTTCTTCACAAGCATCAATGAAATCAGGAAGAGTTTCTTTACAATGGCTACAATACTTGGACTCAAACATAATCACTTGATCATTTAAGCCTCTGCTTCGACACTCCTCGGCTGTAAAAGAACCATCGCCATTAATAGTAACGATATTGGGATCTTTTTCAGCACAACCAGCTAGGGATACTAAAAGCAAAATACAAATTCCGATAAATAATATTTTCTTTATCATTTTAATATATTATTACATAAAGTGAAACAACCCTTATATATATGTATCAGAAAGTGAAACAACACTACTTAAGAAGTTTATTAATTATTATCTTCACAAAATAATGCCTGCAAATCTTTATTTAGAGAAAGCGTATTGGTCATACCAGATTGTTTTTTTAGTAGAATTCCTTTCTTTTCTAGAGAAGATATATTTCTAGATATTATAACCCTTGACAAACCAGTCTCCTTGTGAAGTTTAGATTGCAAAATAGAGCCACTATATTTTATAATTAGTTTCATAATTACTCTTTCCTCAGTCCCTAAAAACTTTAATGTTGAAATTGCATCTTTGTGAACTTGGGTCTGAACATTTGTAATAGCCTTATCTCTTCTTTCGGACATAAAATAATACATTAGACTACCAACAAACAATCCAAACAAAGCAATAAGTATCAACGATACAACTACTGCCTGAGAATGAGTGCAGCTCATTTCACAAAGAACTTTCTTTTGAAGGTAATTTATTACAAAAAAGACAACTCCTGCAAACCCTGCAACTATACCAATTATAAGCCACAATCTTAGGAATTTGTTCTGAAGTTTCTTCATAACCCAATTATAATAGTCTTTATTTATAAAAATTACCCTGTGTAAATCCATAATCTTTATAAAGTAAAGCACACTATACGTATAGTATACTTTACATCAAAAGATGGCAATAAGAAAAAATAAACTAAAAGAATTCAGAGAAAAAGTGAATTTTAGCCAAGAAACTTTGGCCGATAAAGCAGATGTTACAAGACAAACAGTCATCTCAATAGAAAAAGGTAAATACACCCCTAGTTTAGAATTGGCATTAAAGTTTACAAAGATTTTCAAATGCAAAATTGAGGACTTATTTGGATTATAGGTAAAAAATGGAATACAATTACAAAATAATATTATGGCACAAAGGAGTATTTGCTTTTATTATGATAGTTGCAGGAGTAATTATAGAACTAGCAACCACAAGCAAAGGAAATTTCTTTGGATTTAATTCAGTGGGGTCATATCTAATCTACATCGGAACAATATTCCTATTAATAACTATAGGATATGCATTGTTTAAAAAAGAAAAAAAGATCGATGAAAGAGTAATGATGCATGGTTATAAAGCAGGAAAAATAACCTATGCCATATTGATTCTTACCACATTTATCATAATGGTTATTGATGGAATAAAACCAATTAATATTCCTATGCACATGATGATGGCATATTTAATCATTGGAAGCACATTTATTTTAATAATAAGTTTCTGGCTCATGGCCAAATATAATTAAAGGATAAAAAAATGAAAGCTAAAAAAAAGGCAGTAATAAAAATCACCAATGTATCTAGAATCTTCCATGTTGGAGATAGTGAGGTTCATGCGCTTAAAGATTTAGATGTTGAAGTCCATGAAGGAGAGTTTGTTTCTATTATGGGACCTTCAGGTTCAGGAAAATCTACTGCAGTAAATATGGTTGGGTGTTTAGACATACCAACAAAAGGACAGATTTATCTTGATGGAAAGAACATTGCAAATCTTGAAGAATCTGATCTAGCACAGATTAGGGGTAAAAAGATTGGATTTATTTTTCAAAAGTTTAATCTTGTCTCAACACTTACTGCACTTGAGAATGTTGCGCTTCCAATGCTTTTCCAAGGTATGCCAACAGCAGAACGACAAAAGAAAGCAAGAGAATTACTGGAATTAGTAGGACTAGAAGACAGAGTTAATCATAGACCACCAGAATTATCAGGAGGACAACAACAGAGAGTTGCAATTGCAAGAGCTCTTGCAAATGATCCACAAGTTATTCTTGCAGATGAACCAACAGGAAACCTTGATTCAAAAACAGGAATTAAAATTCTAGAATTTCTTGATAAACTTCACAGAGAAGGAAAAACAATTATTATGGTCACACACGATGCAGATTTAGCAAAGTACGCCGACAGGGTATTATATCTGAAAGATGGCGCAATCGTAGAGAACAAAAAAATGAAAAATAATGTTAAAAACAAAGAACAAATTAAGAGGAGGCTAAAATGAAAATAAAAAATAGTTTAATAGCAATTAGTATAATTATCAGTATTATATTGAGCATGGTACTTGTAAGTGCAACACCAACAGATGGGATTAGAATTAAGGTAACACTAGTTAATCAAATTCCTGATCCTGTAGAACCAGGGGACTATGTTGATGTAAGATTCAGAGTTGAGAATACTGGAACAGACAGTATAGATAATATAAAGTTAGAACTCATTCCAAGATATCCTTTTACAATATATGACAGCAGTGCAATAAAAGATCTTGGTTCAATAGATTCTTATCAAACAGGTGATGATGCATACATAATAAAGTATCGACTTAAAGTTTCAGAAGCAGCAATCTCCGGAGATAATCCTATAAGCATCAGATATACTTTTGATGATTGGGATACAGTTTTTGAATTAAATGATTTTATGATAAATGTAAATGAGTATCAACCTATTGTTGAATTGGTTTCTGCAACAACAATCCCTGAAGTGGCAGTTCCAGGTGAAGATATTGAGCTGAAATTAAAAGTTAAATCACTAACTAATGCAGATATTAGAGATGTAAAATTATCTCTTAATCTAGTAGATACAACAACAGTTACTTATTATTTTGCACCGATAGGAAGTACTAATGAAAAGATAATAGAAACAATAAACTCAGGTCAAGAAAAAGAAGTTGTTTTTACATTGGCAACTTCACCAGACACACCTATTGACGTTGAAAAGATACCTATAACAATGACTTATCTTGATGATGAAGGTAATTCTTATTCAAAGAGTTATTTGATTGGTATAAAAACCTACGAGGAACCTGCATACATTCTTGCATTGGAAGATAAAACAATCTATAAAGAACTTCAGAAAGGAACAGTAACTTTTAGTATTGCAAATGTTGGTAAAGCAAGTCTTAACTATCTTAGTGTAGAACTTGTTGATCAACCACTTTACTATAAGCTTCTTGGAACAAATAAAAACTATGTTGGAAATCTAGATAGTGATGATTTTGATACCGCAGAATTTGAAATTTATTCTGAAGATAGCGAAGCAAGTAAGCTTCCTTTGAAAATTAAATTAACATACAAAGATGACTATGGTAAATTATTCGAAGAAGAGCATGAAATAGAAGTAATGCTTTATGGTAAAAAAGATGCAATGAAGTATGGTCTTGAAGCACCTACAGGTACAAGCATGATTACTAATACCATATTATTAATTATTGTAACAGTATTCTGGGTTTCAATGATAATGAACCTTGCAAAGAATAAAATGCCAAAGAGTAAAAAAATTCTATGGTGGATTCTAGTAATAGGAACATATGTTATTGGTGCGGTGCTTTACTACCTAATGGCGAGAGACAAGGGTAAGAAATAATTACCTATTTTTTTCTTTTCCGATTTTTTCGGTGCCAATAAACATATAATGTTTATTGAGCATTAGTTTTTATTATAATTATACAAAAAATGATTAAAGATTATTTTATAATTGCAACAAGAAGTATTGGCAATAGAAAAGCGAGAGCTTTTCTTACAGTTCTTGGGATCATAATTAGTATTACTGCTATAGTTGCACTTATTCTTCTGGGCGAAGGATTAAAAGGTGCAATTAATGAACAATTTGAGAGTATGGGCACAAACATAATAATGGTTATACCCAAGGGAATGATGAGTGGTAGCATTGCAACCACAGAACTTCTTTCTATAGACGACGTAGATCATTTAGAGTCCATGCCTTACTTTAAATATATTACACCAATGGCATATAAACCTGCAGAAAAAATAGGGTATAGAAATATGGGTGCGTACATTATGCTTAGCGGAGTTCCTTATGATGACCTGAGTGAGAGAATGGGAGATTTTGATTGGGAATTCATATATGGAGGTTTCCCTGAAGAAAAGGAAACTCAGGGAGTAATTATTGGCTATTCAGTTTGGGAAGAAACTTTTGATGAAAAAATTCACGTAAATACAAATGTGATTATTGGTGGTGAAAAATTCAGAGTTATTGGAATTCTTGATAAAATTGGCAACCAAGGAGATGATAACTCAATCATTATGGAAATTGGAAAATTTAGAGAAAAATATGATAGCCCTAGACAAGTTGATGCAATAACCTTAGAAGTAAAAAAAGGATTTGATGTTAATGAAGTTGCAGAGAGACTTGAAGTGCAATTGGAAAGACGAAGAGACGATGAAAATTTTGAAGTTTACACAATGACACAACTAATGACCCAAGTTAATACAATGCTTGGAGGAGTAACATTTATGTTAAGTGCAATTGGATTCATATCACTTATCGTTGGCGGAATCGGAATTATGAATTCAATGTATACCAACGTTTTAGAAAGAACAAATGAAATTGGGATTATGAAATCTATTGGTGCAAAAAATAAGGATGTCCTAAAAATATTCCTCATCGAATCAGGTATCATTGGACTTATTGGAGGAATTATCGGTGTAATATTTGGCCAAATATTAACATTATACATTGCAGATATTATTACCAAAGCAAACTTTTTACCCATAGATATCAGTATTAATTACCCTGTTCTTGGAGGAATGGTACTATTTGCTATTATTATTAGTTTAATCGCGGGTTATCTTCCTGCAAGACGAGCATCTAGACTTAAACCTGTAGACGCTCTGAGGTATGATTAAAAATGATGGAGTATATCAAAATTGTATTAAAGAACTTCAGGTCAAGAAGACTTAGAAGTTTCCTAACTTTACTTGGAATAATTATTGGTATAGTTTCTATTATATTACTTTATTCTTTTGCAGAAAGCATTGAAGATCTTGTTTCTGATCAATTTGATAGACTTGGAACAAACAAATTATTAATAGCATCTAAAGCAGTTGGATTTGGTGGACCCCCGTCAGGAACACAAGGCTTAACCACTGATGATGTTGACACAGTTAATCGAATTAAAGGTGTTGATTATTCGGTTTTTTATTACTCAGATAGTGTTCCAGTTGAAATAAAAAATGAAGAAATACTAATGAGTATTACTGGTATAGACACAACTCACATTAATGATATGGCTCAAGAAATGGGTCGAGAATATCAAGATGGTCGAGGCTTTAACAATAAAGAACAGGGAAATGTTGTCATTATTGGTTCAAAAATTGAAGAAAGATTTGATGTTAATCTATTTGCAAAAAGCACAATAAAAATTAATGATAAAAATTTTAGAGTTGTAGGTATTATAAAAGAAACAGGAGATCAAACTACTGATTTAACAATCCAAATACCAATTGAATCCATGAGAGATATCACAAATACTAATGACGAAATTACAGGAATCATGGCAATGATTCTTCCGGGTATTGATATTGAAAAAGTTGGAACTAATATGGAGAAACACCTTGAAAGAGCAAGAGGAGATGATAATTTCATTGTTATTACCCCGACAGAAATACAAGAAATGGCTCAAGAAACAATAGGTGTTGTTAAATTGGTCATTCTTGCAATTGCAGGAATCTCATTACTTGTTGGAGGATTAGGAATTATGAATTCCATGTATACCTCTGTTCTTGAAAGAACAAATGAAATTGGAATAATGAAAGCGATTGGTGCAAAAAATAATGATATTCTTTCTATATTTTTATTAGAAGCAGGAATGCTAGGATTTATTGGAGGACTCGCCTCTTTAGTGTTCAGTTTCTTAGTTATTCAACTTGCAAACATTATTATCTCTAGTTTAGACTTATTTAACTTAACTATTAAGCTTAAGCCAGAAATAGCTGCAGGAGCAATTATATTTGCAATATTAATTGGTATGGCTGCAGGCCTTTTCCCTGCATACAGGGCAATGAAGCTTAAGCCTGTGGATGCTTTACGATATGAGTAACATTTAAATACTCAAATGAATTCTCATTGTTTAAGATGAATAATATACTAATAGAAACAATTAAAAACTTTGAAAAATTGGAAGGATTCCAAGATAAAAGCAGCACTATTACGGAAGAAATAAGCAAAATAACTAAGTACGAAGTAAACTTATTAGACAAACCAGTACCTAATGAACCAGAAAAGGTTACAGAATTAAGAGAATTCTATAAGAATAACGAACTATTTATGAAATTCTATCAAAAAATACATGGGCCAAATTCAGTAGTATTATTATCTGATAATGCACCAGAAAATTTTGTTCAATTACCAGAATACCAAAACATTGCAATCCCAGTTGAGTGGAAAGAATTTTTAGGACCTCAAATAAAATACGCTAAACTTCGTTAAACTCTAAAACATCACCGACTTTAATGTTTCTATTTGCAGAAAGAAGTTCTACCATATACTTAAATCTTGTTTTAGGATCATAGTTGAATACAAATGGTTTAATATTCTTTTTTATCTTAACTACTCTGAACTTTTCATCTAAGAAAAGAATATCTAATTCAAAGAAAACAAACAACATAGTTACACAATATTTCTTTTTTTGGTTTAAATGAAATAAGAATGCTTTATTTTTGCAAAATGCTTTTGTTCGAAACATTAATCCTACACCTATTTGATGAATAGATTTGAAGTTAATAACCTTTTTTGCAATAACTTTTTTTGTTTTCTTATTGATTAACATTAAATTAAAAATAGAATAAGATGTTTATAAAAGTTGTTGAAAAATATTCAATAAATATTAATGTTTATTAACACCGAAAAAACAAAATTAACATTTTGGTCATTCAACAAAGTTGAATAAAACGGAATTAAAATAAAATAATAAAAAAGAATTATTTATTAGCCTTACGTCTTTGTTGATATTGACGTTTTTGAGCCTCTTTCTGCTTACCCTTATTTAGTTTTTCATAAGGTGCAGGCTTAACAGCTCCTTGTGTAGTAAGACACTTAGTACCATCACCGCCTCTAGGATTTCCTAAAAACTTTAGAATAGAATCTCCTGTTTTAGTAAGCTTTTCAAGCATACTTGTGCTTAACTCACCATCTCCTTCAGTTGGCAGAGTCTTACCCTTGTAGGAAACAATATCCACTTTTGTTTTATATTTATCAGCAATTTTCTTTGCAGATAAAGTATCTGATGGAACATATGCGCCTCCAAGATATTTAGTGATTAATTTATCTAAAGAAACTTCAAGTAAAAAATTTCTAATCTGACTCTGTTTGTCTGCGCTGATTTCTAATGATTTTAGTTTTTTCCCATCTGTACCGAGCATATAAGTTATTTTTAATTCTCCATCATCACCTTTATCATTAGGATCTCCAACAGAAGACATGGTTACAGAGTATCCGAGAAGCTCATGTTCACTTCCAGTAACTCTTTTCATTGTACAATCATAATCATTGATTTGATTTCCTACTGATCTACCAGGGCGAGTACTAGAAATAAAATCTCTTATTTTATTATGATATTGTATTAAACGAGTAATAGGTATTAACGCATCATCTTTTGAATCTTCAACTACAAAAGATGCATTACTCTCAAGATCAGCCAAAACGGAATCTTCTAAAGAGTAAGACCACATTCCTAAACTGTCTGCTCTCATAGGATGATTAACAGTTAAATCAACAGAAGTAATATTATAATCCCTGTCGGTTATAATTGATCCAATCAATAAATTATCAGGATCATTCAGCTTAAATGTTAATTCAGATGAAGAAGTAAAAAGCTCTCCTTTAGATTTTGCAGTTTGAAATTTAGCAAAAGGTTCATCAGTTTGTGAACAGGAAACTATAGCTCCTGCACCTAAAGCTATCAAAATCAATCTTGTTAATGAATTATTAATGGGGTTTAGTCCTTTCATTTTATTTTCACCTCATTTGTGATTTAATTAATGTTATTACTATTTAGTGATAATAATCCTTTATATATTTTTCTGTTTTCCTTTATAAACAGACTGAAATTGCACTACATTTATAAACATTTATACTAAATTTTGAAATATGAAATTTGATACTAAACATGAGGTAGTAGGCTGGACCGGAATGACACTAATTCTTGTGGCCTATGCATTTAATGCATTTAATTTAGTGGGCACAGAAAGCCTTTTCTACGCATTATTCAACATTATAGGCTCTGCAGGCATCATATACGCTTCATTCTACAAAAAAGATTATCAACCAGTTGTTCTAAACTTTGTATGGATTGCAATTGCAATACTTCTAATGATTAAGGCCTTAATATAGAAGTTTCATCAATAAGCTGCTTAAAATAACAATCAACTCTAGTATCGCCTATAAACTTTGTTAGAAGCGTTATCGCCTCATAAGAAGTGATAACTCCACCTTTAGCCATTGCGAACTGATCATACTTAGCCTGGGGCCTTCTCCCTGAAAATTCACCTTTAGTTTTAGGATTACCTGTTCCTGATTGCAGCATAGAAAAATGTTCTTTACTAAAACTAAAAAGATGTGAATCAGTATGAATACAGTATTTTAAATCCTTATCAAAAACACAATGAAAATAAGTTTGATTTCTTTCTCCTCTATTTTTATGTTTAGGCTGTTTTAACTTTTTCACTTCTAATTGAATATTAGAGTCTTTGAGTCTTTCCCAAACAAAAGTAAAATTATAAGCCTTATTATATGTCTTTTTTAACTCAGCACCTTCATTATAAACATTATCAGATTCACGTCCAGTTATTGAAATTATTCTAGAAATATCGGATTTAGCAATAGGATAACAATACTGATTCTGAATCTCAACTTTTCTCAATGAATTAGTCTTTTTGGATTTTAACTTATGCCATCTTTTCTGATTTTCAGTAAATTCAATATAAAATATCCCCTGATAAATTTTATTTAACTCCACTAATTCTTTTAAGAAATTCACCCTCCTAAAAACATAAGAATAATATAACTTTCTATCCCTAAACTGAGATTTAAGCTTAAAATAACTCTTACCTGAATTCTTAGAATCAATATTAAGAACAATATCATCAATACAAATCAAAGTATTACCAGACTTTGTTAAAATTCTTGGTTCAGACATAATTTAAGAGAATTAACTAAAGAATATAAATCTTACTCTAAATTATAACAAAAATCCACAATTTTTATGCATTTTTGAACTTACAAGAAACTTATCTACAATCTAAAAACATAAGGATTACAAGCATTCTTGTAAATAACAAAATATATAAACCTAAACACAATCTGGATAGGGACCACATAGGAGGTGTAAAATGGAATTTTATGATGAACTAAGAAAAAACTTACTAAACTTTAGCTTTGATGATATTATAGGAAATGAAACTGCTAAGAAACAGGTGAAATCTGCTTTATACGCAAGAAGACCAATAATTATTGTTGGACCGCCAGGGATTGGAAAAACAACACTATCAAAGCAGGTATCAAATATTCTACCGATAAAAGAAGTTAATGATTGCGGGTTTAATTGTTTACCAGAAAAACCCTCTTGCCCATATTGCATTGAGAAAACCGCAAAAGGAGAAAAAATACAAACAAAAAAAGTTAGCTCTGAAGATTTATTTGTTAGAGTACAAGGATCACCTGATCTAACTGCAGAAGATTTAATTGGAGACATTGATCCAGTCCTGGCAATGAAGCATGGAGCACTATCTCTGGAAGCATTTACCCCTGGAAAAATATTCAAGGCAAACAATGGAATATTATTTTTTGATGAGATTAATAGGTGTTCTGAAAAGCTACAAAACGCATTATTACAAGTTCTAGAAGAAAGAAAAGTTACAGTGGGAAGTTATACTTTTGATTTTAATGTTGACTTTATATTTCTAGGAACAATGAATCCAGAAGATTCAAGCACAGAAACATTGAGTGATGTTTTCGTCGATAGATTTGATTTGGTCTACATGGATTACCCAGACACTCTAGAAGAAGAAAAAACAATTCTAAATTCTAAAGACATACATTATGCAGAGTTTCCAGAAAAACTAAAAAATTTTATTGTAACATATATTCAAGCCCTTAGAGAATCACAAGATCTAGAAAAACATCCGGGTGTAAGAGCAACATTAGGATTATATGAACGAGCACAGACAAATGCAGTTATCAATGGTAGAAATAAAGTTAAGATGAAGGATATTGAAGAAGTATTCATATCTGTTCTTGCACACAGAATAAAACTAAAACCAAGTGTAGCATACACGAAGAGCACCGAAGATTTCTTAAGAAGCACATTCAATTCTCAAGCTGAAAAAACAGAAAATACTACCTGACCCAAAAGGAATTGGAACGAGTACTAAAGATTTCGAAAGCTATTCTCCTATTGAAGAAAAAGAAGGTAATATGCAAAAATCAGGGAAAGAAAACAAGCTAATGAGTAGTGTTGACTCAGGTTCTACTGACAAAAAAGACGGCAAAGTTGCAGAAGATATGGTTAACAATTCTGTTGGAAGTTTTGTTCCAGATATTGTGTTTCAAAACATGGCCAGAGATTTTAAGAATGCAAAAAATCTTTATGGAGAAACAATTATTAGAGAACTAACAGACTTTGAACCAGGCTACATAGAGAAAAATATTAATATTCCTGAATTCAAAAGAGAACTCAAAAAAAATATTGCTGCAAATGTGAAAAACCTTAAGTCTAAAGGAGTAATAAACTCAGATTATGTTCTTACAGAAGCAGGACTTGATCTAGCGGCAGTTGAGTTATGTAATTCTGAACTTGAAAAACTAAAAATAAAAGGGTATGGCAATAAAAAAACAAAAGAGCACTATACTTATGGAGAAAAAGAAGATTATTCTAATTTTAAAACAGGAAATAGATACAAGGATGTCTCTGTTGCACAGAGTGTTAAGAATGCTGCACGAAGAAAGCATAAAGAAATTCGGACAACAGACATAAAAGTTTATGATCGTAAAAGAACCGGAAAAATAGATGTAGTTTACTGCCTAGATTCAAGTGGAAGTATGAAAGGGAATAAGCTTGGCCTGAGCAAAAGAGCAGGAGTTGCACTTGCATATAAAGCAATACTAGACAAAAACAGAGTTGGGCTATTAGTTTTTGATTCTGAAATAAGAAAAATTGTTCCTTTAACAAATAATTTTAATTTAATTTTATCTGAATTAGTTAGAATAAGAGCAAGAAATCAAACTAATATAAATAAAGTTATATCAGAAGCATCTGAAATTCTAAACAAAAGTAAAAACACAAAGCACATAGTTATTCTAAGCGATGCAATGCCAAACATAGGTGAAGTAGAAAGTGTTTACGAAGCCACAGCAGTTGCAGCAAGTAGGGGAATAACTGTTTCTTTTATAGGAGTTGAACTCGATAAAAAAGGCGCTGAAGTTGCAGAGAAAACTGTTGAAATTGGAAAAGGTAGACTCTACAAAGTTTCCAAAATGGACAACATAGATTCTATACTTTTAGAAGACTACGAATTTGCAAAGAAAGGATAAATTAAAAAAAGAATAAAAACTACTTTTTTGCTCTTCCACCACGAGGAGCACCTCTAGGTTTTGGAGCACTTCTTCTTGGGCCAGAACTTCCACCACGAGGAGCTGAACTTCTTCCTCTGGGTGCAGAACTTCTTGGAGCAGAACTAAATCTTTTCTCAGATGAAGAACCCCTACTAGAACTACGTGCTGAATCTCTTCTAGAACGTGAATTATCTCTTGAAGATCCACCTTCGGTGTCATAACCGCTACGACCTTGAGAAGATGATCTTCCTCTTGGAGCAGAACTTCTAAAACTTGAACTTCCACCACGAGAACTTGAACCCCTTGGAGCAGAACTTCTAGGTGCAGAACTTCTTCCGTCAGAAGAGGTTGCATTACCATAACTTCTACCACGAGTACCTCTACCAGAAGAATATCCTCTTTCTCTAGACCCACTTCTAGAACCAGAATTATAATCTCTACCTCTAGAACTTGAACCTCTTTCAGAATCATAACCACCACGAGAACCACCACGAGAACCACCACGAGAACCACCACGACCAGAATCTCTTCCACCAAATCTTGTTTTAGGTGAAGTTTTTTGCATTTCAATCCTTGGAACTTTTGGCATTGGAAGTTCTTCAATATTAACTTTTTGTTCACTTAATAATCTTGTGTAATTTTCATAATCTCTCTTTGTAAGAAGAGTTATTGCAATCCCATCTTCCCCTGCACGAGCAGTTCTACCAATTCTATGGATATATTGTTTACTATCATTAGTAACATCATAATTGTATACATGAGAAACTCCCTTTATGTCAAGTCCTCTTGCAGCAACATCAGTACAAACAAGAACTGTAACAGTTTTTGAATGAAACTTTCCAAGTGTTTTACTTCTCTTTTCTTGAGAAAGACCACCATGAATTGCAGTTGCATTAATTCCCTGAGCTTTTAAATTGTCAGCCACATAATCAACATTGTTTCTTGTATTACAAAAAATCATCACTAAACCAGGAGTTTCTTCTTTCAATAAATAAACAAGCAAAGGAAACTTTGAATTTGATCCAGCATCATAAAAAACTTGCTTAAGCAATTTAGGGTCGATCCTTGAAGCAGCATTAACTCTCACAGGAGAATTCATATATTTCTTTGCAATAGACATCACTGCATTTGAGATAGTTGCAGAAAACAATAGTGTTTGCCTTTTCTTTGGGCAATGAGATAAAATTTCTCTTATATCATCAATAAATCCCATGTCAAACATTCTATCTGCTTCATCAAGTATTACAGTAGAAACCCTACTTAAATCGATTGTTCCTCTACCAAGATGGTCTAAAAGCCTTCCAGGTGTTGCAACTACGATATCTGCTTTTCTCAATGCAGACATTTGCGGATTAATAGATACTCCTCCATAAATTAATGCTATTCTTAGTTTTCTATTCTTTGAAAACTTAATTATTTCATCAGAAATTTGGTGAGCTAATTCTCTTGTCGGAGACAAAATTAATGCTTGTATGCCTTTAGTAGGCATAGTACTTTGTAAGATTCCAACACTAAATGCTAGAGTCTTACCAGATCCAGTTGCAGATTCTGCAACAACGTCTTTTCCTTCCAAAACTAGAGGAATTGATTTTACCTGTATTTCTGTTGGCTCGTCAAATCCTTGTTTTGCAATTACTTTTAATATAGTGTCTGATAGACCTAATTCTTTAAATTTTTCCATTTTAAAATATTAAGAAAGCGTACAAAAATAAATATGGAATTTTAAGATATCTTTTATCTGTGTTACTCTCCTTTCGGAAAGCTTAAATTCAAAAATTTTTAAGTTTGTTACTTCCTTACCTCTTATGTTAATAACACTTAGAATCCCGGTTTTATTTATAAATCTTTAGGGTTTATTTAATAAAAAATCTAAATTATTATAACTTCTCCATCACGCAAAGACTTAAACTTAACACCTTTAGTTTTCAAATCCTTAACTAACTTATTAATTTTATCAGATTCTTTATGACCTGATTGAAAATGTGGAATAATCAAAAAATCTATAAGGTTTAACCCATCCCAAATAATATTTGTTTTGTAAGGATCTGCAGTTTTATCATCAACCACATCTAAATATTTTAAACTAGGGCCTAATACACAAACACCTGCACTATAACCGCCATAAACTATGTCTATCTCAGAAATAACACTATCAAACCCACTAAGCTTCATAGCTTGGCGCAAAACGAATACATTACCTCCCCTAACCCAAACTATATCAAAAGACTGTAATTTTTTCTTCAAATCTTCTTTTTTCCCAAAATATTTTCGCAAATCTATTTTTTCAATAGAAAAACCTAATTTATGTAAGTCAGCATAATCTTTCTCTTCACTAATTTTTCGTCTTTCAGAATCATTGGAAAAGTCCAAGGCATTTGATATATATGCTAACTTTTTACCGGATAATTTTCGGAGTTTTCCGGATTCATTACCTACTTTATAAGACGAAAGATAAAATTTCATATTATCGTATAGAACACCCTTTTTTATATATTTTTTGCATTTAAGAAAGATATTTAAATTTGATAAACTTTCACTAATTATCATGAGTGAAGAAATGTTTCAGAAACTGCTTAGAAAAGCGAAAATATCTAGTTCAGCATACCCACTAAAGGGAACAGATCTTTTACTTCCTTTAGGCAAAGAAATTCTTTCTAATATTGAAAAGCTAAGCTTATCCACTTACAAAGAGATAGGTTATAGGGAAGTGGATTTACCAAGTATAGTACCTGCAGAAATGATAAATCATTTAAGCAAAGAAGGATTATTTAAATTAAACAATAAACATATAGAATTTTTTCTTACACCCGGGTACGAAACTCAATCAGTAGTAATACTCAAAAATATAGTTGATAATTATGAGATGTTTCCAATAAAAATATTTAAGAAAGGAAAAGCATATAGGCAAGACTCAAAGATACATCTAATTAAAAACTTAGAGCTTAGGATTGTTGAACTTAATTCTTTTTTCATAACTAAAGAAGAAGCTGAAAAAGAACTAATAATCCTTAATGAAATTGCGAAAAAAAATCTTATTTCTCTTGGAATCCCATATATTAAAGTAAAAAATAGTCAAGTGCCTACACAATACAAATTTATTGGGTTTTTCCCTCATTCTGGAAAATTTGGGACTATAATCCCAACTGTATTGCTGGGTGAAAAACACAGTCAACAATGCAATGTTTTTTTCAAAAATAAGGGAAAAAAGCGATTCTATCCAATCCAAGTAAACTCAGGTTTTACAGGGAGAATACTTGCAGCATATCTTTCTAATCACATGGATAAAGAAAAAGGCTTTATTTTAGACCATAATATCTCTCCTTATGAATTTATAATTAATGAATTAGATTTCAATGAGGCCCAATTAGCAAATCTTAAACTAAAATTACAGAAAGAAAAAATATCTTATCTTCTATTAAGAAAAAAGAGCAATAACTTAAGTTATCAACATTTTATAGCAACAGGCATACCTGCCCAGATTGGTTTTAAAAAAGGCTATTTAGAAATAACAGAAAGAGATGGGACAGTTATAAGAAAAAATTATAACAATGATCTTAAAATGCCTCATCCCAATAAGGATTTAGCAATAGAAGAGAAAAAAATAGAGATTAGACAAATAAATAACGGCCTTAAAGAATATGAACACAACATAATTTATGCAACAACTAATCCAAATTTTAATCTAGATAATAAACTTAAATTTATTGGACTCAATGAAGAAAACCAAAAATTATTTGTTAAAAGTAAATATTAATTTATCTATTAGTTCTAAATATTTTAAGAACATTATCCCATAAAGGGAAGTATTTTGGCAAGAAATTATCCAAAAATAATCTTATTTGATCTTTATTATTAATCGGATCCATCTCATATTCCAAAATCTTCTTTATATCTACAGCCAAGTCCGGAAATTCTTCAGATAGTATTTTTGCACATGTATGAAGATTAGGAGTATATACTGGCTTTTTATACATAACCAGCCCAAGACCAGACCTCAAAATAGTCCTCATGGTCCATCTACACCAAAACCTGGGCTTTCGAACTCTTGACAAATAGGAACGGCTCCCATAACCTTTAAAATAAGAATGGAGATCAGATAATTCAGTTTTAATATTAGAATACATAAAATGAGCCAGATCCTTATCTGCTTTAAAATCTTTAATATTAGACAAGACATCATTACCATACAATAAACAAGACTGGGTCTTCAGATAAACTCTTAATCTTTTATATTCTGAAGACATTAAAAGATCATAATTCAATAAAGTAATATCTACCTCAGAAACAACAGAGAAATCAGATTCTAAAGAATCAATAATCTGCAAAACCTTATCTTTTTCATTTTTATTTGGTTTAGATTCTATAAAAACCACAAGATCAATATCTGATAACGATTTTATCCCCTTGCCATCAGACAAACTTCCTCTAAGATATATTGCAAGTGGCTTAAACCCAGAAAGTATTCTGTTTGTTGACTCTTCGACTAACTCTTTAAAAATCGGTTGAAGCTTATCTAAAGATCCTTCATTCAAAATTGTTCCATCAGATAGTATTTCCATTTTTATTTACAAAATTCTTTATTCCAAATAAGCCTAGATGTATAATGAAATCATCAGCACTATCAGTTCTGTGAAGACCACAGAAGACTATAACACAAGATTTATTTATATAATTATACTTTGTGGGAAAGCCAAACATACACCTTAGGGAATCATCTTTATTGTTTTGGTATGCTTTAAAGTGGCCAATGTCTAAGTTCAACCTTTTTATGGTGTCTCCTTTTTTATGCCTAAGAATTAATACTCCGAAAAATTCTCCAAAATCATAATGCAGATATGCAGTCTTAAAAATATCTTGAACTTTTTTATCAGGATAATCTGATGAATACATTTCAGAAACTTTATCAGAAAAATTATCTAGTTTGTATGATTTCAGTATTTTATATCCTCTTTTAATTATTTCTAATTTCACTTCTTCAAATCTTTTAATGGATTCGGGCCTAATTACAAGCATGGACACATCCAACTTTTTTATTTTCTGATAAAAAATATCACTTTGACGCGCTTTCCCAGAAAAAAGGTCTATTCTGCCCGACACAACATTTTTCAACAAATGATCTTCTTGGTCAGAAAATATTATTGTTGGTTTCTCTGCAACATAATATTCCATAATAAGAGTCATAATATTATTAATAGACTTATGATTCAAACCGGCAAAAGGCTCATCTATTATAAGTAACTCCGGTTTTTTTATTAACATTGAAGCAATAAGCAACAATTGTTTCTGACCTCTGCTTAAAAAAAATGGATGTTCATCCTTCTTATGTTCAAGATTAATCTTTTTTAAAAAAATTAAAAGCTCTTCTTCAGAAAAATTACTTTCAAAATTTAATTCTTCCAATACAGAATTTGTAAAAAGTTGTTTTTCAGGTTCTTGCATTATCATTGCATAGGACTTAAATAATTTAGCAATAACCCCTTTGGTTTTTTTAATATTGCCAATAATAAGATTTAACAAAGTGGATTTTCCAGACCCATTAGGTCCAAATACCCCGAAAACTTGACCTTTTTTTATATTAAAATTAATATCTTTAAGCGCAGTTGTTCCATCAGGATAAGTTTTATGAACTTTAGTAAATGAGATTAGCTTATTAGACAATTTTCTTTCTTTAAACTTTGGCAATTTTATCTTTTGTTCAAAATTACCTTCTAGCCAAGCCCCTTCTTTATAACTTATTATTTTGTTACCAATCGCAGATAAACTTGTATCATGAGTGGAAAGAATAATTATTTTTTTGTGAGAAATCAGTTTAAGATATGAAACCAATCTTTTTCTGTAGGTATTGTCAAGATTGGATGTTGGTTCATCAATCATAATTATATCTTTATCCTGTGCGAGTATTGAAATAATTGATAAAATTTTCCTCTGGCCCGTAGACATATCCCTTAAATTTTTTAATTTAAGAGATTCTACACAAAAATATTTCATCAAATTATCTATAAGTGTTTCTTTATTTTTAGGAATTGTAAAAAATAATTCTTGTTGTATTGTGCTTAATATAAACTGACTTTCAGGCTCTTGAAATGCAAATGAAATATGTTTTCGTAGATTTTTTAAGCCTATATGTTTCCCATATGTTATTCTCCCTGAAAAAACTGATTCCTGAACTTCAGGTATTAATCCAGAAAACGCTTTCAATAAAGAAGTTTTACCACAGCCAGTAGCACCCCTTATAATTAATAAATCACCCTTTTTTAAAACTAATGAAAAGTTTTTTACGAGTAATTCCTCCCCGAATCCTAATTTATCTATTCTTATGTTTAAAATCATCTTCCCTCAATGCATAGGACTGATTCAATAATTCTATCTTCTTAAAATTTGACAATAATAGAACGATGCCCAAATAAAGTATTCTCTTTAGTTTTTTTTTAAGACTTTTTGCAACAAATCCCCTTGACTTAAGAGCAGAACTTATTTTTGCAATATCCATCAAAGAAAAACCTATTGTGTTAAACGCTATTGTAAACATAAATATTAATTTTCTCGGTGCTTTAATTTTTAATAATGAATTAATAAGATCGTTTTCTGAAGTAATTGCCATAAAGAAAATTCCTGATAAAACCACAACAACCCATCTTGAGGCTGCAAGAAGCATAAGAGCTAACGTATTATTTGTAAAAAATGTTCCCCAGGGAAAAGAAAATATAATTTCCCCCTGAATTCTACTCAAAAACACCCAGAACAAAGAAAAAATAACTATTGCTATTGCAAGAGACCTATAGGCTGTAGGATTATAAAACTTTATTGACAAAAGAAAAAATAATAAAATAATTATGATTGCTAAATTTATAACCGGATTTTTGTTTAAAACTCCAAAGATACTTATAAGAAAGAAAAAAAATAATTTAAAAAAAAATCCCACCCTATTAAAGAGAGAAGAACCCTCTAAATAATGAATAAATGTGGGTTCTTTCATTAAACCACCATTACCAAAATTTCTTTACGAATAATGAAGTTTTTTTGACAAAAGGGCTTAAATATTTCAGCAAAGGTATTCCTATTACTATAGATACAATTACACCACCAATCAACCAACCATAGACTGCAGCGCTAACCGCTTCGGCAGGCATAATACCAAAATAATAAAATCCAGTAAGTACCCATGCAGCAGAAATTATATTCTGTGCTATTGTAGCAGAAAGTATAAACCCAAAAAAATCTTTAGGTTTCTTCAAATCCATATCAAACCATTTCCTGAAAAATAACATTGGAACTGCTGCACCCAGAACATTCCCCCATGCTAACAAGAATGCATAAACAGTAAACGTACCTGAAATTAAAGCTCCTAGTAAAAGTCCGATATATATTGCAATAAGTCCTTTTCCTTTGAACCAAATTGCAAATACAGTAAAAAATGCCGAGCCAATGTAGAATGCAGAAACACCAATTATACCGATAGGAAAAATAACAACCCCAATATAATCAAGTAAAGCGACAAGTCCCGCAACTACGCCCATTAATATAAAATAGTTAAATTTATTTGTTGTTTCCATAAAAAAGTTAAATTGTTATACATTTAAAAAATTAACCCAATAATTTCCGGAATAATCGAAAAAAATAGAAAATTAGGAGTATTGCGAAATGCATTTAAAAATAATTATTACTAGTCATTAATTAACTTAATTCATTTAATATAAAACAAAAGAAAATAATTCACTTGATATAAATCAAAGCACCATTATCAGGCCCATTACCTACTCCGCCAACTTTGAATAATGTTTCTTGCTCAATGAATTTGATGAAGTCTTGTGCTTCTTTATCCCAGGAACTAAACTCTCCTTGAATCTTATTATTCCAAGAAGGAAGAATCTTAATGACTGCTTTCAGAGTTCTAAGTTTTTCATCTCCCCAGGCAGGAATAGTTTTATACTTATTTCCTTGGAGATCTTCATACCTAGTTATAAGTGGAATCTCATCTAATAATTCAAGACCATCCATTTGATTAATCCAAAGTTCACAATCATTAATACTGCCTCGGGCAGTGTTGTTGTATAATGTTCTGAGTGCAACTAAATCTAATGGGGCTTTTCCTCTAGGAAAACCCGTTGTTTCACCAAACTCACTATAGAACAATCTAAACCCATCCCCTTTTTCTTGAGAATCACTAGAACGCATTAATTCTATTGCTTTGTCTTTATAATCAGAATATTTTGCATCTACACTAAACCCATAATGCTTTAGAACTTCTGGTTTTCTTAGTGAAGAAGATCTATCACCAAACTCTCCAACAAAGTAAGCATTACCAACTCTACTTCCAAAAGATTTTACTACGAAAATAAGTTTCTGTTTTTGTACAGGGATGTTTTGGGTTACAAATATACCTGCAGGATCGATAATACTCGAACTTCCCTTCTCAATTCTAGAAGTGGTTCCTAGAAAATAAGATTGAGAACCTTCATTCAGAACAATTCTATCATAGTTTACTGCATCTTTTAACTCGTTTGCAATTTCCGATGAAATAAAATCTTTTAACATTTCATTATGCTTTGTTAATTCTTCTAGAACATTTTCTACTGAGTTTTGTTCTTTAAATTTAAGATATTCTTGTTTAACTTGATCGTTGGGGTTTATCAGGTCTAAGTTATTCTTTTTGCATAGATACTCGTAATATTCTGAGTGCAGTTCAGGAACTAGAATGTTTAGTTTCTCTATTAACTGTTCTCTATTTAGTAGATCTCTTGCGATAATTCCTGTTCTTTTAGCTTTTGCACCATAGACAAATCTTATTCCAGAGCCAGTGGATGTTCTACCACTCTTTAATCCATCTAAAACCATGTAAGCATCAAGAATGATTAGGGCATTATCATCTATTAGAAGAGTTCCATTAAAGAAACCTGCATTCTGAAAATCTTTTATTTCTTTAACTAACTTTGCGGGGTGTAGAGCGCAACCTGCACCCACTACACTAATAAAATTAGGATAAATAATTGTTGAGGGAATAACATGGCCTGAAACCTTTTTACCGTTTAAATGAAGAGCGTGGCCACCATTTGGTCCACCATTGGATCTAACTCCATAGCCAACAATCTCTTTTTCAGAAAACTTTGATTTGAAAGATTGAACATTAGAGTATTCACCTTTTTTATTAGATATCATTTCTGCAATAGAAGCAATATTTTTCCCTTTTCCTTCATCCCCGAAGAATCCACCAAGTACCGTTAGAATTACCATACTTTACTTGATTTAAGAATAGTTATTTATATAGTTTTTGTTGTTATTTAAATAAAAAGAAAATGCTCAATAAACGTTTGTTTATTGGCACCGAAAACCGGAGTTAATTAATTAAAAACATCTAGGTCACCAGAAGTTGTCCTAACAACAAATCTATGTTCTCCACCATTAACCATAATTACAGATTCTGTGGTCATACCAGCAAATCTATTCTCTAGGTCTCCGCTGGTGCTATCAAAATCAATGACGAAGCTTGAATCAGCTGGAAGTTTAACTTTAACATCACCAGAAGTAGTTTTTATGTCAATATCATTTGTTAACTCTACATAATCTAGATTTACTTTTCCAGAAACTGACTTTGCATTTAGAGAACCAGACTTTAAAGAGTTAAAACTTACATCACCAGAAGTTGTTTCAGTTACTACTTCTCCGGTTTCTATATTTACTGCTTTTAGACCACCAGAAACTGTATTGAAATTAAAGTTATAGGATGTAATATTATTAATAACTGCATCTGCTGAAGTTCCTTTGAATTTAAAATCTGCAAACTCAAAATTACTTACTTCCAGGTCTCCAGAAACAGTAGTTATATCCATGCCAACTTTGTTCCTAGGGATCTTCAGCTGGAGATTCATATCATGCATTCCTCCAAAATTAAAAAAGCTCGCTCCAAGGTTTTTGTATTCAACAGCAATCTTTAGGGTATTATCTTCTTTTGTAACTGTTAATTCTGGAACTTCATTAATTTTAGACGTTGTTTGACCAGTTAGATAAACTTCAATGTTCTCAGAGTTAGATTCTACTATCTCAATGGATGTGCTTACAGTATTAATCTCAATTGAACTGATGTTAGTAAAACTAATCATTTTGTTCTCAGAAACTTGGTATTCACTTGCATCTATGTTATAACCATTAGATACAAAAAGTAGTAATGCTGCTACAGTAATACTAACAACAGCTATTATCACTAGGATTAGAGTTATTTGTTTTATATTTTTCATTTTTAATTACCTTTAATTATTTTTAAATTTAGTTTCAGATATTTTATTACCAAAGAAAAGAATCCTTTAGAGATATAATAAGACCCTATAAGCATTAATAATCCTAGACTTAGACAACCAATCCCCGTAAGAATAGATACTATTGGAGTTATGCCAAAGGTCAATAGACTGTAAAATGATGCTAGCAGTGGTGCAAAGATTAAAGCAATACCTGTAACAATAAAAGAAATAGTTATTGCGTATATCCCAATTAATATTCCTAGTAATCCGAAGAATATCCCTGCTACAAATATTAAATTAAAAAAACCTAATCCAATTATGGCGAGTATTGCTCTGGTTACATTTGAGAATGATGATTTTTCCTCAGCTTTCTTAATTAAAAGATTTGCATATGCTTGTTTTGCAATGGTTTTTGGTTTTCCCAGCGACTTTATTAGAGCAGATTCGGTTCTACCTTTTTTAAGGCCTATGTTGAAGTGCTCTTCATAGTCTTCAATGATTTCCTCACGATCTTCTTTTTGCAGATGTTTTAATCTTGATTTTAATTCTTTGAAAAATTCTTTTTTATTCAATTTATTTACCTCTTAGAAAGACTTCTACTTTCTTAGTAAAGCTTTTCCATTGTTTTGATAATAATAACACTCTTTTTTCTCCATTTTTAGTTAACTTGTAGTATTTTCTTGGTGGTCCTGTCTTTGATTCTTTGAGATAGGTTGTTACATAACCATCTTTTTTTAGCCTTCTTAGTAAAGGATATATTGTTCCTTCGGACACATCAATCTTTTTTGATATCTCATTAGCAATCTTGTATCCGTAACAGTCATCTATCCTCAATAGGTTCAGAACGCAAAGTTCCAGAACTCCCTTCTTAAATTGTGTATCCATTGTTGTACCTGTTCATGTTTAGTATTAGGTATTGCATAGTAGTATATAAATGTTTTGGTTAGATGATGGAGAATTGAGTTGCAGACATCAAAGAAGAAGTCACAATAACACTATTTGAAAATTTTCTTAAAGTTTTTTACAGCTTGATCATAAATTCTTTTTCCTGCCAGAATAGGTGAAAGAACTTCTAGAATTATGAATACTATTGCCAGAATTAGAAAGAATATTGCCCATCCAGTCATATCTTTCATTGCATCCCACAAAGCAAATAGTATCATGGCACCTATTGCATATTGTCCTGGTATTTTGTAAATTGACAGAATTATTTCAATAATATCCTCTTTGATTTGATTAGTCATAAAAAGGAAAAAACTTAGTTCTATAAAAAATTTATGGTTATTGTGATTGTATTTAACATTTGATTATGAGAAATTTCTTGAGCGAAGCGATACATTAAAAACAAGAATCAAGGCGAGAAAACTTAAAATTAGAAAAATTTATATAAATAAGTCCAATTATCGGTTATAGGTGGTATAGATGGATTATGCAAATGAATTTAATGAAATATTGAATACCCTTAATGATAATCTTGAACTAAAAGAAAGAGTTATAGAATTAATACAAAATAAGCCAATATTAGGGAAAGTTATAGAGGAAGAAGAAAGAGTAAATGAATTTAGAAAAATATTAATTGAATTAGTTAAGGGTGCCTTTGATACCCTAGAATCTTCTTATATAGAAGTAGAATCAAGATTGCTCCGAAATAAATCAAAATATGCATCTGATAATCGTGTTTTTGCAAGTGGTTGGTCAGAAAGATTAGTAAGAACTCATTTAAGTAGATTTTATAATCAAGCTATACTAGAAGAATTAGATGAAAAGGGCGAAGACGAATGCTTTGTACCTGCTTCCAGTTCATCAAATTTAAGTTCAAGATGCGCGATTATCCAGAATCAGAATTATAAAGTTAAAGAACTATTGCAAAATTTAATTAACAATTATGATTTGGGGCGATACGATGATTCAATAAAGGTTCCTGAACATCCACATTGTTCACATGTAGTTAAACCAATTGAAAAAGAATAAGAGATCACAAATGACTAAGAGATTAAATTTATGTGGAAAATTGCTTCATACATTTACAGCATTTTTTCCTATGTACATATACTGGGCATACTTCTTTTCGACTAAAATCGAATCATGGGATATAAAGGATGTGATAAATACAAACTCAATAATATTTATAGTTTTGATTTTACTATCAATTTTATCTGTGTACCTATTTTATATTGTAATTTTGAAGAAAACAAAAAGTCCAGATAAAGAATTCAATATAAAAAGTAGTGAAAAGAAAGCCACACAAATTAAATATATTGTCATGTCTCTTTTACCCTTCATGCTCTTTTTTGGGGAATTCTTTAATAATAATACTATCTCATTATGGAGTGTTATCATTGGTACTATTTTCTTCATAGTTGTAGGCTTAATCTTAGTAATGAAAGAAGAAACAGGAATTTTATATAATCTTTTTTACATTCCATATAACATCTTAAATGTGAAAATGGAAAATGGAAAGGAGATAATAATCATATCTAAAAAAAATAATCTCACTGGTTTTATTAAAGTTTATCAGTTAGATAAAAGGGTGTTTAAAGAATGGAATTAGATTTACAAGATTGGGTTATTGAAGCTTTTTTAATCAAAAGAGATAACAGACCTTCTGTTTCGGATCAAGATTATCTAAAAGCCGATAAATTAAATATAACTGATGAGAATTTAAAAACTAAGTTTAAAGATATTTTAAAAAAGTATTTGTGTGATGAATCGAGCAATCTATCAGTAGATTTAAATAATTATTATCCCTATATGACTGATGATTCAAAGGAGAAAAACTATAAGATAACAAAAGAAAATGTTGATGATCTAAATAACTATTTCAATAATCTTATTGAAGTTGTTATAGATGATACAATTGAGGGGAATGTTATTTCTGATAATTTTTCTAAATATTATGCAATGGTTATAAATTTCTCCCATGGGGATCAGAATATTGTAATTTTTCGAAAACTGAAAAGAGTCACTGTTGGAAAATTTATCGGTGGAATCTTCGATGGAAGCGTTAAAGAATTAGCCAATGATCTTCTTTTCGTTGATGACTCAATTGATTTTGTCTATTTTGTAAATTTTATTGTAGATGGTAGAACTAATGAAGAAAGAAAAAAACTTAATAATTACATTTTGGTATATAATAGAAGAAATTTTGAAGTTGTTTTTAAAATTAACGAATACAGGATTACAAAATCAGAAGAATTCTTTAACAAATACTCTTTTATTGAAATTGCAGACATTGAAACAGATAAAGAGTATGAAGATGGAACTAAATTAAAACTAAAAGGGGACATAGTAGAGGATGGTAGATTAAATTCACAAATTACAAGAATAAATAATATATCTTCAGATGAAATTACATTTGATAAAATTAAACAGATAAAAGAAGAAAGAGGCAATAAGTATTCTTTTAATATTGTGAATAACAAAATAAAAATTGATGATAAAGCACAGATTAAGGATTTAATTGATTTAATTGATGAAAAAATAGGTTTTCCTGATTGGAATAGAACTAAATTAGTTAGATATCCAAATAAAGGAGAGGATTTATAGAATTCATAGAAGAATCAATTATTAATTGTCTTATTATTGATAGATACTAACGTATAAGTTAAATTGTATATATTATTCCTTGAAAAAGTTTAAATACTAGGTACGTCTTTCTATAATTTATGGTATTCAATATATTAGATATAGTATTTTTAGTATTGGCTATTCTTGGCTGCTTGGATAAATTGGTATTAATATTGGACGGTTTTTTTGATTTCCTAGGAGACTTTGTTAAGGGAATATTTGAATTTGTTGATGAAAATGTTGATATAGTTTTTTGGGTGATAATCATTTATATGCTTCTTAAATTGTCTGGCACAATATGATTAATTAAGGTTTCAATCCTAAGCTAAACCCAAGCCATCCTAGAGCACCTCCTCGATGATAGGTCCTGCATAGGGTCGACAAGATGCACGGTGGGAGCAAGGGATTTAAGTCGGTATTTTGGGCTTTTTTTATTAAATTTGATATATTTTCTAAGAAGATAGACAAAATTTATATATTCTATATGAATCTTAAATGTTATGTCATCACAAAAGCATTCAGCAAATTTCTTAGAGGTAAAAAAGTTATATTTTGATGAAAAAAAGAAGATAAAAAATATTGAATTTAAGTTTAGTAAAAAAAAGGGAGATTACGCAAAATTCGTATTTATGACTGAGGGGGAAGATATTGTCATTGAAGGTGTTGAACAAGATTTTGTTGAATTATCTTTTCAGTTTAAATCTACTATTAGAGAGGGGGTTGGAGAATTAATAGATTTAAGAACTACCCCTGCATATAATACCGAAACTTACTATAATAATATTGAATATTTTATCCCTAAAGGCTTTACAGATATTAAAGAAATAAGCCAAAAATTTAGTAATGGAACTGCAAAAATCAAGCCTCAAACAAATATAAAACAAGGGATAGTGGATATTTTGGAGAAAAAATTTCAATCAAATGATGCAGAAGAAATTATCAAATGTTATTTTGAAGCAATCTCTTTACACCTTTTACGTATGAAACCAATCTTAAAATTATTCCAACTTGTAGAAAAGAAGCTAGTTAAAAATTCTGCAAGATTTAAAACTTATATGGGTGAATGTGATAAAATTTTTAAGGAAGCTTTGAAAGATAAGCCTGTTCTAGAGTCAGTCCAAATTCTTCATAAAAAATGTCAAGCGGATATAGATTATCTTTTAATTAATTTTAAAGATATTATAGGGAGTATAGATTTGCGTTGGAGAGAAATGTATAAAACTACTGGTGGAAAACTAGATGGTGATAAAGCAATGCAGTATATTGTTCCAGATTATGCTAGAATATTTGAAATTGCAAAAGATGTCTTAGTTGATTTCGCATTAATGCTTAAGACAGATGAAGATGACATTGAGATTAATTCTGAGGAGCAAGTAATCGCTTTTTTAAAAAGAAAAGGATATTCAAATCTTGTTGGAACTATTGATAACGATATTAGGAATGGGTCTGCACATTCATCTATAGATTATACTTCTATTAAAGGTAAACTTATTATATATAATAGTAATAAGAAAAATAAGCGAGAAATTAAAAAAGTGTCTTTTAGTGATATGTTGAGAAAATATGATTCTTTATCAGATTTAACATTTGCTGTACTTTTTTCTTATTTAATGAGTAGGGAGCTTTATTATCTTTGGGCTCTTGATTCTCCAGATTTTAAGTTTTATGTTGTTGAAAATAAACCAAAATCGAGGACACAAAATTTATAAGCCCTAGTGTCCTCTTTATACGTATAAAACATCCAAAAAAAGTTAAAATGAAAAAAAAGTTAAACATAACTTTAGAACCTGAAATTCATAATTACCTAAAGAAGAATAAAGCTAATATAAGTTGATATATTGAGAAATTAGTACTTTTAGATTCTATTAAAGAAAACAATGCAAAAGGCGGGAATCGAACCCGCACCGAAGCCTTGGCAAGGCCCCATTCTACCACTAAACTACCTCTGCATAAAGAATATTTTGCCACATAAATGATAATTAAAAAAATAGTGGGCCTGCCCGGACTCGAACCGGGGATCAACGCCGTGTAAGGGCGCTGTCATAGCCACTAGACCACAAGCCCATGATATTCAATGAGAGAAGTATTTTATTTAAAAATGTTATGCACAAAATTAAAAATTTTGGCATATTGGAAATTTAATTTCCCCTATGGACAGACAAGGTTTTGCATACTGAGAATCTCTGATTCTTATTATGCAAAAAATAAAAAACTTATAAATAAATTTGCACTTTGCTCAAATTATGGGATCACTAGAACAAGCAATAGGCAAAGAGAAGACTGATTACCTACGAAATGTAATAATTATAGATGCAGTTGTAGCTAATGATATTAAAACTTTAAACTTGGACAATGAAGATCTAACTGATTTAAGATTATTCAAGTGCGCAAATTTAAGTAATAAAACCGAGTCTTATATGGAGCAGCTAGTTAAAAGTGATTATCAAGATGTATTAGATTTTATTTTAGATATACCAGATTTATTTCTAAGCAATGAAATATTCCAAAAAATGAGTAAAAATGCAATTAATTTAAGATTGAGTTCATCATTTGAACTAGCTAAAAAAATAGATGCTTCAGGAAAAAACATATTCGAGCCAGATTCCAAACTTCCATTAGTAGGTATTATCTACAATTTAATTCAAGGTAGTGTTCCAGTATATTCTATCATAAATCCTAAGATTGAATTATTAAAATCAACTCTTTGTAATATATTAGGTGTTGATTATAATTCTATTTCTTCATTTGATGAATGGTATACAAAACAACAAGATGAAGAATATACCCTAATCAACTTAAAAGACCAATCTAAATCAAATAGCAGTATTCTTAGAGCAAAAAGATTTAATATACCTATAGCCTCGTCACACATCCCTTCAGAAAGTGAGAATATGCAATTTAAAATATTAAAAAAAAGTCATCAAATGGAACAATATAATTTATGTGGCAGTGTTAAAAATTATCAAGTTCCTCTTAGAATAAATATTGCTACACCAATAAAATAAAAAGAAAAAATGCTCAATCAATCAAAAAAAGCTAAGCTTTTTTGGTGCACCAAAAACCTGTAATTTTTGTTTGAATTACAAATTATTGGCACCGACAAATCGGAACTAAATTAATTCACCAAGTTCAACAGAATAATTATCTTCTATTAAACTATCATCTAAGTCTTGAATTACTTCAACGTCAACCTGATCATCAGTTAAATCATCAACACTTGTTTGATCATTAACTTGAGTTGTACAACCACTTAAGATTGTTAACCCCAATACTAAAAGTAAAATAAGAGCAGTTATTTGTTTTTTCATTAATTGTTCACCCCATTACCTGAAGATGCACTGTTTCCTATTGCTCCAGCGTTTGACAATTCCGCTCTTACCCTTTCTTTCAAAGTAGTAATGTTTGAATTTCTTAACCTATGCATTATAGCGTCTTTTTGCACTTCTAGTTTAGTCTTAGCTTCTCTTATTTTTAAAATTGCTTGTTTTTTTGCTTCATTATCAAGACTATTTAACATTTTGGCAACTTCACTTCTTATTTCACCGTAATTAGCTTCTCCCGCTTTAACAGCACCTATTAACCTAGAATTATTTATGCCAACTCTATTAAACACAGCCATAACTTGCTCTGAATTATACTTTACTTTTCTTTCTCTTATTTGATTAGAAAGATTAATTGTTTCGTTTGTTTCAATATTTCTAACTCTCTCTCTTAACTGTAAAGATTCACTTTCACCAATTATATCATGAGAAATTTCTCTAAATAATTTAACAAGTTCTTTTGCTTCTACTTTTAGATTGTGGTATATAGAAATATAGTCTTCTGCATCTACAGTAAAATCAATACTTTGTGTTTTTCCCAATACTTCACCAAGTTTCATAATAATAGACTCTAAATCAGCAGTATCTTCGTCAGGATAGTTCTCATTAATATACTCTACAATTTTTTTTTGTCCTTGAACAGATTTTAATATTGCTTCTTCAAGTTGTAAAAATCTCATCTCTAAACCATATGCATTATACATTGGTGCTAACTCTTCTTCAGATAACTCTGTATTTTCAATTACAGCATCACTTGAAGCAGTAATTAAATCTGCAGCAGGTGCTGCATCAGCTGAATCTTCTATTGCCATAGCAAATGGCATAACAGCCAATGCGAATAATACGATAAATGCGATTGCATATATTCTTTCAATTTTCATTTTGCCTCCTTAGCACTAACTTGTGCTTATATTATATAATAAAGTGGAACAACATATCTATTTATCCCGGAACAAGCCGGAACTAAGCGGAATCTTCATTAATGGAAATAAGATTAGACATTCCCACTTGTTCCTTTTTTAATAAACCTTTTTTTACCATTGTTTCAATGTTTCTAGAAATAGAAGACTTTGGTAAGTGTGTAATATCTTGTATTTGTTTTTGGGTCATTGACTTTTTATTCTTAACAAGTATTTCATAAATAGTTTTTTGTCTAAGAGCCATTGCAGGAAGTTTTGGTTTAGGTTTCTTATTCTTCTTTTTTAATAAGTAATATCCTACTCCAAATATAACAAAAACAATTATTACATATAACCACAAATAATTAGCAGAATTATAACTATTAATACTATACTGAACGACAATCGAAAATTTCTGATTTTTACCAGTTCCAATAATAGATAACCCAGAAGAAGAGTCCTCTATCCTTGCGAACTCCGGCATCTTCATATAATTCACAACTGCGTTCTTCGGAAGTTTTAGTTCATAGATAAAATTACTAAAATAGTCATCTGTTGAAACATTTACAATCCAATGCTTTCCATTTTTAGAAGTAAACTCAGTTGAATCCTCAACATCTAATAAATGGTGATTGGTCTCACCAGAAATAGTTGTCAAACCAGCATTATCAATAGATATAATGACATCTGCATAATAATCCTGAGCATAAGTAGAACTGACAAATATCAATACTAATAACAGAATCAACAATCCACTCTTCATATAGGTATTTTATAAATAGATTATTATAAAGTTTGTCCTTTAAGAAACAAAAGCTTTTTATATGGTTCTTAAATCTCTAAAGCTATAACATATTTAAAAGGTAAATAAGACAATGGTAAAGAAAATTCATACTAGACAAAAAAGAAAATTCAATTTAACTTCAAGTTTTGGGCATAAAAACTTTTTTTCAGGAAAAGTTAAACCACACAGACCAAAAACTTTCAAAACTAAAGAAGCAGCAAACGAATATGCTAAAACAAAGGGTTTGAAAGAAACTGGATACATCCTAGTTCCTGCAAAAAAAGGTAAAAAAATCAAAATAGAACTAGTTTAAACTTATTACAATTTGTGCTTATCCAAATTATAATGACCAAAAATCCTTGATTTTTGTGTTTATTTGTGGGGGTAGCAAAGTCTGGTCAAATGCGCAGGACTTAAGATTTTGGACACTCATGTGTAAATGAGACATCCTGTCCTTTAGTAGGTTCGAGGGTTCGAATCCCTTCCCCCACATATTCATCTGCCTCCGTAGCATAGTGGTGGTGCGGCTGCCTAGTAAACAAAAACCTTAATGGTTTTTGATCCTTTAACGAGGGTTAAAGAAAGCAGCAGGTCCTGCGTTCAAATCGCAGCGGAGGCTTATTTCTCTTAATAAAATTTAGATAACTAGAAAAGAACGTAAACCGTTAAACTAATTTTTAATAATTAAATATCTTTTAGAAGTTTTAAAACATCCGAATGAACATTTCCATTTGAAGCTAATATTGAAGTTGATTTAAGATCTATTTTTTTACCTTGAATATCTGTTACTATACCACCTGCTTCTTCAACAAGAAGTGCTCCAGGCAAAATATCCCAAGGATAGGTTATAATATTAAAAAAGACATCAAATTTACCTTCCGAAATATAAGTCATAGCCGCAATACCAGATCCAAGTATACGCATATGCAAAGTTTTATTGAAAATATTACCTAGGGCTATAATTGTCCTTGCCCTTGCTTCTTTTTTTGAAGATATATGGGTCATAACAACTGACTTTTTTAATTTAAAATTACTATTAACTTTTATCTTTATATTATTTAAGAAAGCACCTTTACCTTTCTCAGCAAAATATAAATTATCTTTTACAGGATTATAAATTGCAGTGATTATAGGTTTATCCTTTTCAACTAAACATATAGCAACTCTAAAAGGGGACATTCCATGATAATAATTCATTGTACCGTCTATAGGATCAACAACCCAAATATATTCAGAAGCATTATCAATCATACCTTCTTCTTCAGAGTAAATACTGTGATCAGGAAAATGTAGTTTAATATTATTAATTATTATTTTTTCTGCTTGAATATCTATTTCAGTAACAATATCACTTTTTGCTTTAAAAGAACAAGATTTAACTTTGTCTAAATTTTCTAATATAATTTTTCCTGCAGCTTTTGCAGAATCAATTGCAACTTTTTTGGCTAAAACGTAATCCATACACAAGATAAAATAGTATTAATATAAAAATATTTCTATTTAGAAAACTAAATACTCTCTAAACCGCAATCATCGGTGGCAACTTCACCTTGGATGCAATTATAGAATTACCTCTTTCTTTATCCTCTTTGTAAACACCCTCAATGATTATTCCTGTATTTGTGGGAATATCTGATCGCATAGCACACTCTTCAAAAGTATTGGGAAAGATTATTACATTGCACTCATTTCTTTTATTAGCAAGAGTAATAAATGCCATGTCATCACCATTCTTTGTTATAACTTTAGAATATCTTTTTACTAAACCAAAAAGCTGCACCCTGGAATTATCTTTCATATTATCAAAATTTAATAGGCTCTGATCTTTAGAAGCTTCATATAAATCCATTGGATGCCCAGAAATATAGACCCCCATTAATTCTTTTTCTATATCCAACTTTGCTTTTAATGACAACTCAGGGCAATTAGGGTAGGCAATACTATTTGCTCTTGTACCAAAAAGAGTTAATTGTTTGTGTTGAACACTTTCTTTTTTTACAGACTCATATTTTTCTAATAGTTGTGAACGATTGTGTTGAAGATTATCAAAGCAACCAACAGATATTAAACTCTTTACAACTCGTTTGTTAACTTTTGATAAATTGACTTTATTAATAAAATCTTGATATGAATTATAAGGTCTATACTTTATTATTTCTTTTATTGCTATTTCACCTACGTTCTTTATACCAGACAAACCAAAACGAATCTTTTTCTTTTTACTTTCTTTTTCCATAACAAAACTTCTTTCAGAAAAGTTTATTTCAGGGCACTCAACTTCTATGTCCATATTTCTTGTTGCATCAATATAGAACGCAAGCTTATCAGGATCTGATGAATTAGACGATAAAACTGCAGCCATAAACTCTGCAGGATAATACTGTTTAAGGTAAGCAGTTCTGTATGCAATTAGTGCGTATGCTGCAGCATGACTTTTATTAAAAGAATAAGAAGCAAACTTAACTATATTACCCCATAGATCATTAACTGATTTAGGCTCCATCTTAGAATAAGTCATACAACCATACTTGAACTTCTCTTCCATCCTGAGCATTAGGTCAAGTTTTTTCTTACCAATTGCTTTTCTTAAAACATCTGCTTCACCCATTGTAAAGTTTGCAAGAGTTCTAGCCAACTGCATAACTTGTTCTTGATAAACAAGAATTCCATAAGTTGGTTTTAAAATTTCTTTAGAATTAGGATGAACATATTTTACTTTTTCTGCACCGCTTTTTCTTCTTGCGTATACATCTATAAAATCCATACTTCCTGGCCGATAAAGTGAAACAATTGCAATTATATCATCAAAACAAGTTGGCTTAACAAGCTTTAATGTTTTCTGCATTCCAGGACTTTCCATTTGAAAAACTCCTGTACTATAACCTTTTCTTAGCATTGCATAAACTTTTTTATCATCAACAGGTATTTGTTCTAACCATTCAGTGTCTTTGCCTATATTTTTTAAAATTTTATCAGTAATATTTAATGTTTCTAGGCCAAGGAAATCAAACTTTAATAATCCTACATCCTCAACTTCTCTCCAATCAACTTGAGTTATAGTTGCACCATCTTTTTTGTAAACCGGAAGATAATCTGTTATTGGAGCCTTACCCCAAACCACACCACAGGCATGGATTCCCTTATGTCTAACACATCCCTCGAGGACAGCTGCAACTTGAAATAATTTAGGAAACCTTGATTGATAATCTCTTAATGGTTGATTAGCATACTTCTTTGTTCTCTTATTCTTTAAATCTAAAGACAATTGAATTGTTTTCTCAGTAATAAAATTAGTCATTTCATTTGAAATAGAAAAAGAAATACCCAATGCCCTTGCAACATCTTTTATCACAGATTTTGCACTCATTGTTCCGAAAGTTCCTATCAATGCAACCTTTTCTTTACCATACTTATTTTTAACATAATCTAATGCAATCTCCTTATCACCAAAATCTATATCAAAATCAGGTAAAGAAATTCTATCGGGATTCAGGAAACGTTCAAATAAAAGCCCTAAAGATAGAGGTTCTAACTGGGTTATACCCAACAAGTATGCAACAATAGATCCTGCACCAGAACCTCTTCCAGGGCCAACCTGGCAATGTGCTTTGGACGCACTAATAAAATCTTCGACTATAAGAAAATAAGTTGCATAACCCATCTTATTAATAACAGATAACTCAAAGTCCATTCTTTTCTTTGCCTTATCCATTAATAGAGTATTAGCATATTTCTTATCTAATTGTTTAGAACACAAATCTAATAGATATTGTTCATGATCTTTTTCTTTTATTTCAAAATTAGGAAAAACAGTTTTACCAAGTTCTAATTCAACATTACATCTTTCTGCAATCAACGCAGTATTAGTTACTGCTTCTTTAAAATCAGAAAATAAATCAAGCATTTCCGCTTCAGACATAACATGATAACCTGAACCCTGAAATTTAAAATGATTTGGTTCATCAATTTTTGAGTTTGTCTGAATACACAACATGATTTCATGAGCATGAGCATGTTCTTCTAACAAGTAATGAGAATCACAAGTTGCAACCAACTTTAACCCAAACTCTTTGGCAAATTTCTTATATGCAGTTCTAACTTTTTTTTCCTCATTAATACCATGATTTTCAAGTTCTAGGAAAAAATTATTTTTACCAAAGATTGCAATGTAATCAATAATTAAAGCTCTTGCTCTATCCTCGTCTTTATTTATGATTGCCTGTGCAACATCATTAGCTAAGCAAGCAGAAAGACAAATAAGTCCCTCTGAATACTTTGCTAAAATCTTTTTATCTAATCTAGGCCTATAGTAAAACCCCTCACTGTTGGCAATGGAAGCCAACTTTATGAGGTTTTTATAGCCTTGAAGGTTTTCTGCCAAAAGAACAAGATGATATCTCTTTTGAGATTTATCTTTTTGATTAATATCATTAACAATGTATGCCTCCATGCCAAATATTAATTTTACACCTGCTTTTTTAGCAAGTTGATACTTATGAATTAATGCATGCATGTTACCATGCTCAGTTATTGCCACAGAATCCATTCCGAGCTCCTTAACTCGCTTGAATAAATCATTAACTCTTGTAGCACCGTCTAGCAAACTATATTCTGTGTGTAAATGTAAGTGTGTAAATGCCATTTTATTATAAAAAATAAATATAGCTATCGCTATACTGGTTAAGTTTTGAAAATATGATTTTTCAACTTAGATTAGAGGGTCTTAGTCCCTGTTATAATGCATAATGAAAACTCTAATATAAAGATTCCCTAACAAAAGAATATAGAATAGAATATAGTCTATAACATATATATAATAGATTGAGCAATCCCTAATGAGTAGTTCACAAAGCTACACTAACCCAAAAGCATATAAATAAAATTGCATTTTCGTTGATTTATGGTAATTGAAATATATGAATTTATTATTGGGAATGATCCGCAAGAAATACTTAAGCCAGGACAGCTAGAAAAAATTGTCTATGACAAACACATAGAACTTATTCTTGAATATAACCCTAAAGCAAAAATTGGGAAAGAAACATGGAAAGAACATAATGAAACTAACATGGAAAGTGATTATACAACACTGCCTATAAACCAAATGTTACTTGAAATTAATAGATTTCTATCACACTTGCAAGCTGAATCAGGCGAACTAAGTGAAGAATACAGAGCTAAGGCTGCGTATGAGAAACATTTAGAACAGAGTGTCAAAAGAACACCAATAGTAATGCGTAAACGTGTTGGCATTCAAGTAGTAGAAGCAGTTATTTTGTCCCCTCCTCCTCCTGATCAACAAGAATTAGAGCTTGTTGAAAAAGCATATGAAATCATCAAAACAGATTTAGATGGAGAAACAAGTAAATTTGCAGATAATATAATTTCTGTTAAGAATTTTAGTAAAAAAATATCTATTATACAAGAACTAAGAAAAATGGATTTGACTTACCTTTCAATAACAGAAGTAGATGAACAATTAATAAAGTTATTCAACGATGAAATTAATACAAAACAACTATTTCAATACATTAATGATCGAAAGCCTAAAATAGAAACAGAACCTGTAAACAATAGTATAGATATAACAATAAAAATAGATAAAGACAAAATAAAACATGAAAAAGAAAAGCGAATTATAGATGACTATGATTTAACAAATAAAAACACGCTTGAAAGATATGCCAATAGTAAAAGATTCCCAAGGGTTCTTACTAGAATAGAACAAGTAGAAAAATTGTTTTCTAAAAAAGGAATAGGAATTAATCACGCTTGGAAACTAGTTGATTCCTATCCAGGGCACATTTTATCTTCTGGAAAAGATTGGGATAACTACATTTCTGCAGTAGATTTACATCTCAAAAAACACCCAATTAATGAAAATTCAAAAAGGAACAGAGATGTATTACCAGAAAAAAATATTGGACTTTATAGATCTGTAACTGCACTTAGAAAATATAAGAAATAAAACAAAAAATGCTCAATAACAAATGTTATTGGCACTACTAACTGAATTAATTCTCATAAAAGACTTTATACGCAAGGAATGAAGAGTAAACATCAACCTTACTTGTTATCTCAAACGGAGAATGCATTCCAATAACTGGTGGACCAACATCTACTATGTCACAACCATACTCTGCATAATACATAGAGATTGTTCCTCCACCACCAAGATCAATTTTTCCATTTTCTCCTGTTTGCCAATTAACTTTATTTTTATCAAACAGAGCCGTTATTTTATGAATATATTCTGCATCAGTATCGTTAGTAGAATATTTTCCTCCACCGCCGCCATATTTTTCAACAGAAATTCCCCTGCCAAGAATAGAAACATTTGTATGATCCTGTGCATCTTTAAAGTTAGGGTTTAATGCAGAAGTTACATCTGCACTCAGAAACTCAGCATTCTTCAAAACAGTGTATGCATCTGTTTTTAATTTTAGTTTAGCAAGTAACTCATTTAAGAAATTAAATAAGAACTTTGATTTTGCTCCTGACTTTCCTTCACTACCAATTTCTTCTTTATCAACAAAAAGTGCTATCGCAGTTTCTTTATTCTTAGAATTAAGTAATGCATTTAAAGAAGTATAAGCACAAACTCTATCATCTTGACCATATGCACCGATTAAAGATCTATCAAAACCAATATCTCTTGCTTTTTCTGCAGGAACAATTTCAAGCTCTGCAGTAACAAAATCTTTTTCAGTTATACCATATTTGTCGTGCAAAAACTTTAAAGCTCTTAACTTAACATGCTCTTTTATTTCTTTATCTTCTAAAGGAAGATTACCAATAATAACATTTAAGTCTTCACCAGTAATAAACTTATCAACCTTTTTTTCATATTGCTCTTTTGCAAGATGAGGTAATAAGTCCGGTATAACAAATACAGAATCTTTATCAGATTCTCCAATTAATATTTGCTTTTTTGTTCCATCTTTAAGTAGAGCAAATCCGTGTATTGCCAAAGCTCTATTAACCCACTGATACTTTTTTATTCCGCCATAATAGTGTGTTTTTAGAAGAGCTAAATCTGAATCTTCAAACATAGGTTTTGGTTTTAGATCTAATCTTGGAGAATCCAAGTGACTTGCAATAACTTTCATTTTATTAAACTTGCCAAGATTAACTAAAACAATATTTTTATTTGTTTTGTAGTAAACCTTATCTTTTGCAGTTAAAGTTTTAGCTGTTTCAAAGTTTTTGTAACCCTTTGCTTTAGCTATTTTTTCTATTTCTATTACTGCCTCTCTCTCTGTTTTTACAATATCAAGAAATTTCTTGTATGGTTCAGAAAAAGCAAAAGCTTTTTTCTCATCAATATGTTTCCATGCAGTTTCCTGTTTGTAAAATAAGAATTCATATTTTGATTTTTTCTCTTTTTTAGTTACTTTCTTTTTAGCTGCCATAATTATACCTCATGAATAAATATCTATTAAATTAGACTGAACATTTTTAAAACTTATGATTTTATGACGATTAATTTCTTAGGAAGCTTAGATGTTAGAACTTCAACACTGTTCTCTTTTATTAAAACATCATCTTCAATCCTTATACCAATACTGTTTTCTGCATCATAATACCCTGGCTCAATAGTTATAACTTTATCTTTATCTAATATATCTGTTGCAGTTAGAGCAACGAAAGGAGCTTCATGTATTTCTAAACCAAAACCATGACCCAATGAATGAGTAAAATACTTTTTAGATTCATCGAACAATTCCCGCGCATATCTATCTAAAAGCCCTGCACTCTCCCCAATAGCATCTTTAGCCTTTTTTATTGATTGTTGCTGCACAAATAAAACTTTCTCATATATTTCTCTTTCTTTCTTAGTGGGATTACCAACAAAAACAGTTCTTGTTATATCAGAACAATAACCTTGATACTTAACCCCAAAATCAATTATTAAGAACCCTCTTCTTAGTTTAATATCAGTTGAGTGAGCATGAGGTATTGCTGCATTCTTCCCTGATGCAACAATAGGAGTAAAAGCGAGAGTGCAATCATTGTTAAAAGTTTCACTTTCTAAGTATCTTTTAATCTGTTTCTCAGATAACAAACTCTTGTTTATCTTTTTAATTGTCCTATTAATTATTTTACAGGCAATATTACAAGAAGTTCTGATTTTTCTTATTTCTTCAGCAGTTTTAGTTTGTCTTAACTCTGTTAAATATTTAGAAACATCTTTTTTCTTACCTTTTAACTTATTTTTTGTTTGAATAGAAGTTTTTTCATAATTTAAACCAATAGTTTTATTTTTTATTACTTGTTTTTTAAAATCTTGAAAAGGTTTTAACAAAAAAGACTTATCTTTTCTATAATTACCAATATCTAAAGGACTTGTATAAATCTTACATTTTCCGTTTGCAGGAATTACCATTAAGAATTCTGAGCTTGTTCCAGTAAAATATTTTGCATCTATCTTTTCTAGCAAAGTAAAGTCTATATCATTATTTCTTAGATATTTTTGTAGAAGTTTAATCTTATTGTGCTTTAGTTTTATAGAAATAGTCATTTTAAAAAAAATAAATAATTAAAAGAAGATATTAAACTATATCTTCCTCTGCAATAACCATAAAATCTCCCATAGCAATGACTGCACTGAAAGGTATTAACATTTTACCTTCTTTTGTTTTTTCAAGATCAAGTTTTTCAGTGTAAGTAGTAGGATTAGCAACAACCATATGGATTAACTCTCCACTCTTTGTTTCGAAGATTACATCACCAACTTCACCAAATCTCTTACCTGTTTTAGAAACAATAGTTTTTCCTATTACGTCTTTTGAAAATTTTTTCTCATTATCTGCCATTTAAATTACCCCTCATAAGGTTTATAATCATTATATAAACTGCTTTTATAAATATTATGATATAATTAACTGAGACCTCCTAGTATATAAATATTGCGTTTAAAAATATTAAAATGCACCCTAAACCTTTATAAATCACTTAAATTCACTATAAACTATTATGAACCAAAAAGAAACAGATTATCAGCTGAATGCAAAAGAGAGAAGAAAGCTTAAAGATTTTGTAAAAGAGCTAAGCCAATATAAAGGTAGGCATACAGAGTTGGTATCTGTTTATGTGCCTCATGGCTATGACCTAAATAAGATAAACCAACATTTAGAACAAGAAAAAGATACTGCTAGTAACATTAAATCTGCTTCAAACAGAAAAAATGTTCAAGATGCACTAGAAAAAATGGTTCAACATCTAAAAGCAGTTATCATAAGAACACCGCCTCACGGGCTTGCTATTTTTGCAGGAAACATTGCTGGAAGAGAAGGACAACAAGACTTTAAAGTTTGGGCAATAGAACCACCTGCACCAATGAATCAGCGATTATACAGGTGTGATAAAGAGTTTATCCTTGATCCATTAAAAGAAATGATAGATGATAAAAATGAGTATGGATTAGTTGTCCTAGATGGCAGAGACGCAACAATTGCAATACTAAGAGGAAAAACAATAATCCCAATAAAATCCACTCATTCTGAAGTTCCAGGAAAAATGAGGGCAGGTGGACAGTCTGCACCGAGATTTCAAAGATTAAGGGCAGGAGCACTAAATGATCATTTCAAAAAGATTGCAGGTTATATGAAAGATGAATTTTTACCAAGACAATATCTAAAAGGGATAATTCTTGGTGGACCAGGAACAACTGTTAATAACTTTCTAAATAAAAATCATATAACTGGAGATGTTCAAAAAAAAATTCTTGGCGTAAAAGATTTATCATATACTGGGGAATTTGGTTTGCGTGAACTGGTTGAAAAAGCAGAGGACATACTTGCAAAAGAGGATATTATCAGAGAAAAAAAGTTAATGAAACAATTCTTTTTATTACTATCAACAGAAGAAGGTAAAGTTGCATATGGAAAGGATAAGGTTATGGAACTAATTAAAGAAGGAATTGCAGACACAGTTGTTATTTCTGATGTAGTTGACGAAAAAGTCATTGATGAATTTGAAATTGAAGGGGAGAAAATGGGGACAAAAGTCGAAGTTATCTCCACAGAAACAACAGAGGGAGTTCAATTAAAAAACATGGGTAAGTTTGTTGCAATCCTAAGATATAATGTTGAGAAATAAAATGCTTAAAGAAATCTTAAAATATGATACACAAAGTAAAATCGGTTCTGTTGAATTTTACGATGAAAATTCTAAAATTGGCTCTTGTGGGTTTAAAATTAATAAAAATGATGTTTATCTTGCTACAGAAGAAGAGACTATGCTACTTGTAAATCCCGAACATAGACATCAAGGATTTGGCCAAAAATTAATAACTCGTGCAATAGATACTGCATTAAAATATGTTCAAAATCGAGATGAGAAAGCAAGAATTATCAGAGAAATAGCAACTTGGAACTCAAAGGGAAAACAAATTATTGAACAAGCAGGATTTAAAGAAATTAAAGATAATGAAGATTATGATCCTGGAAATAGTTCAATAACTATTTATCAAAAAATGTTTAATATTCAAGATTGAAATGATGAACTCAAAAAACATAATTCAAAGAGCCCTTGAACTATTTCCTGAAAGAAATGAATCAAGAAATATTGAAATAAAACTTTCTAGAGCATTTAAAGGGTATAATGCAAATTGCGCATATACTTCACATAAAATTCAATTTCGTCTAAGTTATGAATGGAAAGAGGTTAGTGAAGAGATACTAATTGGTTTAATCCAAGAGTTACTAAACAGGGTTTACAAAAAGAAGAAACATTCTTATAATATTGATATATATAATGACTATATTAAAAAATCTAGTTCCTATAGTAAAACTGTAAAAGTTGATCAAGAGCTAAAAGAATGCTTTGACAGGATCAATAAAGAATATTTTAATGAAATGATTGATACACCAAATTTAGTTTGGTCTCCTCCTTCATTCAGCAAATTAGGAAGTTATGATTTTATGACAAACACAATTGCAATTAGCAAAATTCTTATTGAAGAGCAATACTTACTTGATTATGTAATGTACCATGAAATATTACACAAGAAAATGCAGTATGCAAATTCTAAAGGTAATAAAAGATATCATACAAAAGAGTTTAGAGAAAAAGAAGCAGCTTTCAAAGTTCCTAATGTTGAGAAGAAGCTTGAAGACTTCTTGAAAAAGAAAAAGTTAAAAAGGTTGTTTAGTTTCAGGTAGATAATATGTTAATCGGAGTCGTAGGAAAAGCAAATGTAGGAAAAAGCACCTTTTTTAAAGCTGCAACACTCATGGATATTGAAATAGCTAATTATCCTTTTGCAACTATCAAACCAAACCATGGTGTTGGATTTATCAAGATAAGTGATGCTGCAAAAGAATTTGGGAAAACAGCTAATCCTAGAGAAGGATTTGTTCTAGACAAATATAGATTTGTAACTGTTGACATGATTGATGTTGCAGGATTAGTTCCTGGTGCTCACGAAGGCAAAGGGATGGGTTCTCAATTCCTGGACGACCTTAGACAGGCAGATGCACTTATTCACGTTATAGATGTCTCTGGCTCAACAAATGAAAAAGGTGAACCAATAGAAGCTGGAAGTTATGATCCTGCAAAGGATGTTAAATTTCTAGAAGAAGAACTTGATTTTTGGTATCTTTCAATCCTTAAAAAAGGGTGGGAGAAATTTGCAAGACAAGTGCAACAAGAACATTCTGAGCTACACAAGGCTCTTGCTAAACAATTGTCTGGACTAGGTGTTAGCGAGGACATGATTAAACAAGGAATAAAGCAATTAAATCTAAATGCAGAACAAGTAACTAAATGGGAAGAAAAAGATCTATTTAAACTATCTGCATACCTAAGAAAAATAACAAAACCAATGATTATTGCAGCTAATAAAATAGATATTCCGGGTGCAATTGATAATTATAATAACTTAAGAGATCAATTTCCCAATCATGTAATCATCCCCTGCTCTGCAGAATCAGAACTTGCATTAAAAGAAGCTGCAAAACATCAATTAATAAATTATATTCCTGGAGAAAAAGATTTTTCTATTACAGAACAGGGAGAAACTAAACTTAATGATAAACAGAAAACTGCACTCAATTTTATTAAAGAGAATATTCTCGGAGTTTACACAGAAGGAACTGGAGTCCAAAGCATATTGAATAATGTTGTCTTTGATATTCTAAAATATATTGCAATTCACCCTGGCGGCGTAAATAAATTAGAAGATCAGAATGGAAATGTTCTACCTGATTGTTTCTTAATGAAACAAGGTTCAACTGCACTAGACTTTGCATATAAACTGCACACAGACTTTGGTAAAAACTTTATTCGATGTATTGACGTGAAAACAAAGATAACCCATGGTAAAGACCATGTTCTTAAGAATCTAGATATTATTGAGATTGCAGCTGGTAGATAAAAAAATTAAAATGCTCAATAATTTAACAATTTATTGGCACCGGAAAAATCGGAATTATTCCTTAATCAACTTATACTTCTTAAGAAACTCTCTGTAAACTATGAAGTCTTCAGAGTTCTTGAATTCAGCTTTCTCTTTTGCAGGAAGTTTTTCTAACCACTTATTAAGAGATTGAAAGGTTTTCTTTGTATCCTCAATAACATTTGAAGTATCACCATACAATTGAGCTTCAATTAATTCTTCATCAATATCTTCAGATGCAAGTTTTCTAGGAAATAACCTACTAAAGAATCTCATTAAAGAACTTTCAGTTTGTCTTTCGATTTCATCAAAATCCTCTTCAAAATCTTCTTCAGCAATAGCTGTTTCAATAGGAACATCTTCTTCATACTGCTCTTCTAATTCCATAACATCTGTGGTTTTATTTCTTTTGAAAAGGGATATTAAGAATTTTTTAAATCCCCCTTCTTGTTTTTCTTCAATAATTATTTCATCATCAGGAAGATTATTAATATTAGTTGAAGAGCTAGAAACCTTTGCACTGCCATTAGAATAATCAACAGGATCAGTTCTTTTCTTTCTAATCTTTCTCAAATAATTATCCATATCTAAGTTAAATTCTGAATTTGCCATTATATTAAACACCCCAAAATATGATAAATTAACACAAAAACCTAAGATTTTTGGTCATTACAATTTGAATCCTACAACAAACTGTGAAGTATTAAACTCAAGTTGTAATAAAAAATTAATTAATTTCTTTAAAAAGTTTTATATAAAAATAAATGTGAACACTGGGATTCATACTTAGAAATAAAAGATTCCTGGCAGGTCTTCACAGACGCACTCCTTTCGAATCCCAAAGGATTCAAAATGGGGACGGAGGGATTCGAACCCCCATCCGAGGCTCTGGAGGCCACTATTCTAGCCAGATTATACTACGTCCCCAAATATAACACAATAAAGAAAATCTTGTCCTTTTTAAAACTTACTCGTATTTAACAATAATAACCTTTAAAAAGCATTTATTCTTCTTAAACTTAAGCAAGTGGGAGTGCCGGAGTGGTCAAACGGGCGGGACTCAAAATCCCGTGGCTTAGTGCCTACGGGGGTTCGAAACCCTTCTCCCACATATTACTCTTTTAAAGCACTATTCTATAGAAATCTTTATATATAACAGGCCATTTAATAGACTATATTACAATTACAATTGGGGGTATAAATTATGAAATTAACACTTGCTGAACCAAGACTATTAAAAGACAGTATTTCTATTATCGCAGACCTTGTTACAGAAGCGCAGTTTAAAATAACACCAGATTCCATGGAACTGGTTGCAATGGACCCTGCTAGTGTGGCAATGGTTACATTTAAACTTTTAAGTAGTTGCTTTGAAGAATACGATGTTAAAGAAGAACAAGTTATTGCTCTAAACCTGAACAATGTAAAACAGGTTTTGAGAAGAGCAACAAATTGCAAGATAACTTTAGAACTTGTGGAAGGACATCTAAAATTTATAATGAAAGGAAGAAGCACAAAAACATTTATGCTTCCATTAATTGAGTTAGATGAAAACGAAAAGAAAATTCCTAGTCTAAACTTTGATGCAACTATTGTTATAGAATCAGGAGTTCTAACAGAAGCAATTGAAGACATGGATATTATTGGAGAAAGTATCAGCTTAGAAGTTGATAATAATTTATTCAAAGTTTCAAGTAAAGGAGATTTAAGTAAGGCAGATGTAGAAATTAAATCAGATGCAAATACCAAGATTGTCTCAGAAAAAAAGCTTAAGAGCAAATACTCAATTGAGTATCTTAAGAAAATGATTCAAGGTTCAAAACTTGCACCACAAGCAACAATGCAATTTTCAAATGATTATCCACTGAGACTTGAATACAAAGTTCTTAACAAATTACAATTAGTTTTTATTCTTGCTCCAAGAGTTGAGAATGATTAAATAAAAAATAAGGGTGTGTAAAAAAAATGGTAGAAAACAAACAAACAAAAGAAATTGAAGAAGGAAAAGTATTTGCGTTTCTAGGAGTATTTCTAAGTATTGTAGGATTTGTTATTGCAATACTCGCAAAAAAAGAAAATAAATATGTAATGTACTACGCGAAACAAGGACTAGTATTATTTATTGCATACATAGTTGGATGGGTAATTACATTATTAATCGGATGGATCCCAGTTATAGGATGGATAATCACAGGCATAATATGGATACTGTTATTCCTAATGTGGCTTATTGGATGGATTAATGCTCTTTCAGGTAAACAAAAACCATTAATTATACTTGGAGACCTGGGCGAAAAGTTCAAAATATAATCTTAAAAGATTATTTTTTTTATTATTTTATTATTATCACAAAAAAGAGGTGTAACATGATAATCCCTAGATTAAGTAATTTAATGACAAATGGCAAAGCATTATTTCTTGCATACGACCAAGGCCTAGAACATGGTCCTGGAGATTTCAATCTGAAAAACGTTGATCCAAAATACATTCTAGATATTGCACTAGAAGGAAAATATGACGGAATAATACTGGAACATGGTGTTGCAGAGAAATATTATCACGGAGCTTACAAAGATGTTCCTTTAATTATTAAACTTAATAGTAAAAGCTCACTTACACATATTAGCCCTATTGCAAAACAGATATGCAGTGTTAAAAGAGCAGTGCAACTTGGAGCAAAAGCAGTAGGATTTGTTATCTATGATGGAAGCAAGCAAGAACCTGAAATGTTTGAAACTTTTGGAAGAATAGTTGAAGAAGCTCACGATTTAGGAATACCTGTTATTGCATGGATGTATCCAAGAGGAGATGCAATTCAGAATGAACTTTCTACAGAAATTCTTGCATACAGTGCGCGTATTGGATTAGAGTTAGGTGCAGATATTGTTAAAATAAAATATAATGATGACCCTGAAGGATTCAAGTGGGTTGTTAGGAATGCAGGACTAACTAAAGTTGTTGTTGCAGGCGGAAGCAAAAGGCCTGATCCAGAATTCTTGAAGATGGCTCAAGATGTTATGATTAGTGGTGCTTCAGGTATTGCAGTTGGTAGAAATGTTTGGCAGTCAGAAAATCCATTTGCACTAAGCAAAGCTCTTAGAGAAATTGTTCATGGCGGAAAGAGTACAGATGAAGTTATGCATTACTTAGAGTAAAAGAAAACAAAAATGCTCAATAAACACAATAATTAAAAATTATTGGTCATTCAACAAAGTTGAATAAACTTTAATAGTTTATTGGCACCGAAAAACGGAATAAAAAAAATTATCTCTTTTTCTTCTTAGATTTCTTAGCTGCAATAGCGATTGCTGTTGCAATTGCTGCTGCAACACCAGTTGCGATTAAAGCTGCTTTTTCTGGATTGTTTTTAACGTATTTTTTTACGTCTGCTTCAGCTTTTTTCATTTTTGCTTTAGCTTTCTTCAATTCAGCAATAGCTTTTTTCTCATAAATAAGAGCTCTTTTTTTTACAACTGCAATATCTTTCTTAATTACTTTCTTCACTTTTTTCTTCAAAGATGTTTTCTTTGCAACTACTTTTTTCTTAGTTACTTTCTTTTTTGGTACATATTTTCTTGTTACTTTCTTTTTTGCTGGCATTTTGTCCAACCTCCTTATTAAATAATTAATCTTTTGCTTTTAAATTTGAAACAAAGACAATGATAAGTAAAACTATTCCCAAACCAAATAAAACATAGGCTCGTTCAATAGCAAGTATATCCGTAAGAAAATATAATCCTCCAAATAAAATTAATAGAAATGCAACTAACATTAATACTGCAATCATAAGCTTATTTATAGCATGATTAGTTATTCTTTTTGCTTTATGTTCAATATCAGAAGTTACAAGCTTAATCTCATGATGTATTTTTTCTGTCACTTTTTTTAACATATTGGGCAACAGAGTTTGTTTCAATGTGGAGACAATTACATCAACTATTTTATTACTCTTTTTTTTAGTTTTTTTAACTGCCATTTAAACACTCACCTAAACCCTAAATGGAACTTTGTAATTTATAAATTATATTGTTTTTACATACTTAAAATAGTATAGAAATTAAAAATTATTTACCCATGAACTTTCTCATCATAGGATTCATATCCATCATATGTTGTTGTGCAATTTGTTCATATAACTGATAAATAATCATTACGGTTAATAGAAGTCCTGTTCCATTACTTAATGCGCCAGAAACATCAGCTAACCCTGCTAACAATCCAACTGCAATCCCTCCCATAACTGTTAGAGGTTTGATATATCTCGAGAGAACTCTTTCAAGAACCCGTTCGTCTCTTCTAAATCCAGGCATTTGTAAACCAGAATTCATAATATTTTTTGCTTGAGTTCGTGCATCCAACCCAGAAGTTTGGACCCAAAACAAACTAAAAAGAACTGCTCCGCCAATTAATATAAGTAAATATACAATTGCTTGAGCAAAATTTAATACACTAACATTTCCCTTAATAATGAGTTCAATTAACTTTGGAGCTTGTAACCATGCTAAGATTCCTCCTCCTTGATTACCAAACAAACGACCAAACAATTGAATATTTGCCATTAATGCAGCAATCAAAATAACAGGAATATTACTAGTGTATAAGAATTTAAGTGGCCATCTTATACCATAACCTCTTACCCTACCATAACTTAAAGGAATTTCTACATTCATAGCCTGAACATAAACAACCACTAGGAAGATTGCAACAGTTGCAATTAACGAAGCAAGCATTAAACCAGCAAAAGTTGGTTCATTTGCAGCCAAAGCTTGGAATAGTGCAGGAATAGCACCAACAGAAAACTCACTTCCCTGAGCTTTAACAAAACTTAATGCTCTAATAAAAATAGATTGTGAAACATTTGCAGCAATAAATAAACTTATACCTGAACCAAAACCCCATTTACTTATAACTTCATCCATCATCATTATAAGGAATCCACCGAGAATAAGCTGAACAATAATTAACATAGGAGAAACTCCTGCAGTAGCTTTAAGCCCACCCATGGCAACATAAATCCAAGCTTCAAATATTATGAAAAAGATTGCTAATAACTTTTGGATACCTTGAAATCTTTTCTTTCCATTTTCAGTAGCAAGATCAAACTTAAGTATTCCAGAACCATTAAGTAATTGCAATACAATAGATGCAGTTACAATTGGGCCAATACCTAAACTGATAAGTGAACCAAACTGAGCACCAAGAATAATAGATAAGTATTCGAATTGCTGCATAACACTTGCATCAGCACCAAATAAAGGAACCAATCCAAGAATAAAGAATAGCACAAGAGTAATTAAAGTCCATTTAAGTTTTACCTTAAAAGATAACTTTTTTTCTTTAGGATGTTCAACTTCTGGAAGATTAAAGATTAATTTATCAAATGCTGAAGCCATTTATACACCATAACGATTGTCATTCTCAAAAAAGCTATGCTTTTTTGGAAGATATTCTTTTTAATTGAATACTCTAATTTAACTAATAAAATAATATCATTTAAATAATTTTACTCTTTTTTAGGTTGAGCTCGAGGCTTTTCAGACTCTTTCTTAACTTCTTTCTTAACTTCTTTCTTAACTTCTTTCTTAACTTCTTTCTTAACTTCTTTCTTAACTTCTTTTACTTTAATAGTTGGCAAAATAATTTTTCCACCTGAAGTTTCAACCTTTTTGATAGCTAATTTTGAAGCGCTAGTAACAGTTATTTCCATTTTCTTTGTTACTTTCCCTGCCCCAAGAAGTTTATCTACTTTGATATCTGATAAATTAATAGTATAGATCCCCGCTTTTAATAGAGCTTTATTTTTTGCAACAAACCTATCTATCTTAGTATCTAACTCAATAATATTAATAGTTTTACAATCATTTCTTACTTTACTTGTGAAACCAATTTTTTGGTATCTCTTTTTGTCCTTCCAGAAACTAGGCTTTTTAGCATCTCCTCTTTTACCAGAACCTGCTTCTCCTCTTCCTCCTCTATGACCTGCTCCTCTGTGCTTTTTCTTTGCACCCCAGCCATGAGATGAAGTTCCTCTTTGCCTACTAGTTTTTGTTCTTTTGGACATCATTTTAAATCATTCTCTTCAAAAGTTCGTTAATCTTATCTTTTCTATCTCCTAGAGCACCATTTGCAGCAAAAGGTTGTTTTGTACCTTTTCTTTCAAAGCCTTTTATAGGAGGATTTAACTTGAAAATATTTTTGATTTTACCATCAGCATCCTTCTTTCCTCTTTTTTCAACAAGAAGGTTGTAAGTTTCTTCATCAATATTTCCATAAGTAATATAATCTTTTAATTTAACAGCCATTCCCCTAATCACAGAAGTATCAGCATATACAACACAAGTATTTTTCTTAAATAATCTTAAAAGTTCAGCAGTTTTTTTCATATCTCTATGCATGCCTATTTTTCCTCTAATTAAAATAATTGCAATTTTTTTATCTTCAGTATCTGCCATCTTGTAACCTTATTCTTTTTTAATTGTTTTATTCAGCTCTGTTAAGTTATCAATAGACTTGTCTTTTGATTTCTTTACTTTAGCTGGAGCTTTTTCTTTAGACACAGGCTTCTTCTTAACAACCTTTTTTTCTTTTTTAGGTTCCTGTGGAGCCAATAAATCTTTTGATTTATTCAACTTTGTTGAATGACCAATAATGTTTTCGTTATTGTGTTTATTGAGTTTAACTTCTTCTGCTTCTTTTACCTCTTCAGCAACTTCCTCTGCCTTAACAATAACTTTCTTTTTCTTTTTATTAACTGAATGATCAACAATTGAAGTATTTGTAGCATCAATTTCTCTAACTTTTGTTGTTGTTAATTTTCTTAATGCTTTTTCTGTAGCCATTAAAAGATTTATTCTGTTTTTTGTTTGACCAAAAGTTTTTGACCAACAGTCTTTCACACCTGCAAACTCAAGAACCTTTGCAATTTCAGACTCAACACACAAACCTTTACCTTTTGGTGCAGGCATTAACTTTACAATAACTGATCCACATTTCCCTTCTACTTCGAAAGGAACAGTATGCGGTTCTCCACAATTACATTGCCAACTACCACATCCTCTTTTAATCTTGAAGATATTAAGTTTTGCTTGTCTTGTTGATTTTTCTCTTGCAGGAACAGTTTCTTTTGCTTTACCAAATCCTAAACCTACATGCCCATCTTTATCACCAACAACACACATTGTTGAAAACTTAGGCTTGTTTCCTTCCCTTGTCTTTTTTTGAGTTTGTCTAAAAACTCTTCTTTGGCCACCACCAAACTTACCTTTTGATTGACCTATAAGTAATAATTCAGAGTTAAGCTCTAATAAAGACTCTACAATTTCTGGTTCAATTATCTTAACACCAGAATTAAGTAAAATATCAATATCAGTAATTTCTTTTGATTTAACTTTTTTTCCTGAATCAGTTTTAGGAACCCAAGAGCTTAATTTTGCTTTTTGTATTTCAACATCTCTTGCTTTTCTATCTGCCATACTCAATCTAGACCCTTTAGGTTTTCCCCGACCTTTTGAAAATTTTGAATTAACCATTTTATTACCCTTATCCTAAAAGCTTTGTTTTAACATCAGTGATTGCTTTTTGCATATCCTCACTTTTATTCTTTCCTAACAACTTATCTTCACTTGGGAAAATCCCTTCACCTGCCTTAACAGAAAGACCACCATCAATAACACCCTTAAGTGCAGCATATAATTTATTATCTCCTTTTAACGGAACTTGAAGTCCGAAATCAGCAATACATACTTTATCTTTTTCTGAACTCATGTTTTTTGCAATCAATAATCCAGTTAAGTATGCAGCAGGAATATTTTTAGCTGAAAATTTCCAACCAAGTGCAGCTAATTGTTGTGAACTACATGATTTAACAACCACATCACCTTCTGCTTTGTATGAAACTACTTGAATAGTAATATACTTGTTACTCTTTCGAATAACTAATCTATTACTTCCTGATTTTAATAATCCAACTCTCTTTCTATAGTTAGTTTTTAATTCTCTCTTTCTCCTATATGGGATGGTTGGAACGCTTTTTCTCATTATTAGTCACCTTATGAACATAATTATTATTTTTTCTCTTTTTTTACTTCTTTTTTTAATGCCAATTTATTGTCATCAACATATATTTTAATGTGTCTCTTGCTTCTGAAAAAACCACCTTTAGCTTTTTTATATAAATTTCTATAAGTTGCAGCATCTAGATATTTTTTATCATATAATTCTTTTAGGAAAGCTCTTTGAAGTCTTATCTTTACCATCCAAATCTCTTTGTCTGGTAAACGAGCATTCTTACTTCCCTTTCTTTTACCGGATCCTCTTCTTAAACCTTTAGCTCTTTGACTTGCGTTTTTCTTAGCTCTAACTCTGCTAACGCCCTTCTTTTGATTAATAGTAATAAGCCCTCTTTTGATCATACCCCTAACATCATCTTTAGTTAAACCTTCTTTAATTTCATCAAGCACTTCAGTTTCAAATCTAACTCTTTTCTTAGATCCCTTGAAAATGATTGATGCCAATCTTTTTTGAAGTTTTAATTTCATAATTATTCACCTAACTAAACTCGTTTCTGTAGTATCTCCTTATTAGCCTTATCTGCTTGAACAGCCTTTTCAGTCTGAACATTATCATGAGTAACAGGTTTGTCTGCAGCTTCTTTTTCAGCCTTTTCTTTGTCTTCTTTAACTTTCTTTTCGTCTGCAGTCTTCTTTTGTTTTTTGTTTTTAGCTTTCTTTCTTTCAGTAAGTTTTGCTTTAGCTTTCTTCTTATTTTCAAGAAGTTTACTTATGCTTGCCTTAACTTTTGCAATATCTTGAATAACAGCAAGATTTTTTTCTTCAGCAACTTTTATAATCTCAAGTTTTTTCTTTGCTCCAACAGTTGAAGAAATCAAAACAATCTGAGTTTTAACGTCAATCTTTTCAAGATCTTTTTTATTTGTAATGATAACAGGATAAAGCCCTGTCTTTTTATCTAGATGTTTAGCTTCAACTGGAGAACCATAACCTGAGCTAATTACTCTTTCATAACCTTTTTTATTTAGCCGCATCTTATTTTGTAATCCTTTTGGTCTTCTCCAAACTTTTGCAAGTCTCTTTTTAGTTTTTACATTCCTTTGTAAAAACTTTGGCTTTCTCGCTTTAATTTTATTTCTCAGTTCTAACAATTCTTTTTTATCTGCCATTTTTTATAATATTATATTGCTTTACCATCTTTGTTGATGATATAAATTCCATCTTGGAAAATTCTTTTATCAAACCCAGGCCTTTTTGTTAAAGATTCAATACTCGCCGCAGTTTGAGCTGTTTTTTCTTTATCTATTCCTTCAACAACGATATCTGTACCATTAACTTTAACACTAACACTATCTAAATTTAATTTTAATTTTCTTGGCTTAGCTTCACCAATAAAATTCTTTAATTCAAAAGTATCTCCTTTAATTGCTGCAGTCATTGGAAAATGACCTGAACAAACTTTTAATTTGTAAACGTGACCCTTGACTACACCTTTAAACATATTGTTTATATGTGCTACAAAAGTTAAAACTATTTTCTTATACGGTTTAGTACCCTTTTCACCGAAAAGAACAATTTTATCTTTTTGAATATCATGCTTAAGAAGCTTATTCTTGATATCTCTTTCTACAGTTCCTTTAGCACCAGTAACCTTAATGATTCTATTATTTACTTCAATAGTACATCCTTCTGGTATTTCAATTTCCCTTACAAAATATCTTTCCATTTTAATTCTAGTAACAATAACAAATAAGTTTTCCACCTATTCCTTTTTCTTTAGCTTCTATATTAGTCATAATTCCTTGAGGTGTTGAAACAATAAGTATACCAAACCCTCTTGCAGGAAGGAATCTTTTTTCGTATTTCTCGAAATCAATTTTCTTAACTGCGAATCTTGGTTTAATAACTCCGATCTTATTGATTTTTCCAAACAAATGTATGTTAATAATTTTTCCTTTATTATCATCTACTTCTTCAAAAGATTCAATATATCCTTCTTTCTTAAGTATGCCAAGTATTATCCTAATAACTTTTGAATTATTAGCAGTAGAAAGTTGTTTTCTACCTAAATTTTCATAATTCTTTATGAACGACAATACGTTTGCTAATGCATCATTTAAACTCATTTTTTTTCACCGATAAATATCATCTATATTTTTTAAATCCTAATTTTATTGCATTCAATCTAAAACACTGTCTACATAAATTTAAACCATACTTACTTATGTGTGCGTGAGTTCTTCCACAAAGAACACACTTATGAACAGATTCACCAAATTTTCTCTTTCTTGGCAAATTATGTTTAGCATATTTTTTTTCTTTACCAGGTTTGTTCTCAAGCTGTTTAAGCATTTTTTCTGGATTTGAATGTGTCATATTAATTCACCTAATCTTCTTCAATGTCTATTTCTTCCTGAATTTTAATATTGTAATTTTCTTTCATAAAAGCAATAGCTTCATCTCTTTTTATTTTATGATGTTCTCCTAACTTTGATTTATTTAATTTTCTCTTAGCAATTCTAAAACCCGGTCTAGCAAGTGTTATTGATGCTTGCAAACCAATAATCCCTATTTTTGGATCATATCTTGTATCAGGAATGTCAATATGTTCTTTAATTCCAAACGAAATATTACCATGATCATCAAAACATTTTGTTCTTAATACATTATCTCTTGCAGTAAGCAATCTTTTTAATAATTTAGGAACATCTTCTTTTCTAAAAGTTAATTTACAACCAATTGGCAAACCAGGTCTTAAACCCCATGCAGCAATTCTCTTAGTTGTAATAGTTTTAACAGGATTCTTTCCAGTAATATGCTTAAGTACTTCAATAGCCTTATTCAGATTAGCCTGTTCTTTTCCTGCACCAATATTAACAGTTAACTTCGCTATCTTAATTTTTCTCATTACGTTTATCATTTTATTTTAATAATTTTTCAATTTCATCAACTATAACAAAGGCAAAATCTTTTTTTGTTTCTAGTTCTTTCTTACCATCAAGAACAACAATTTTAGTTCCTACAATTTCTTTAACATTAGCAATTACTCCAACATGAGAACCTTTTGTAAGATAAACTCTTGCTCCTTTGTCAAGTTTTTTGTGATCAACAATTTTTTGTTCAGGTAACTTTATCATTAAACTATCTCCTGTTTTGAATTTTAAAGATTCTTTGTCTTCAACAATTAAATTTCTTCCACAGTAAGTTTCAATTTGAACTTTACTTCCTTTAATCTTTCTTTTGTTAACAATTTTGACTAATTTTTTATCTGATTTAGGATCATTTAGTTTTTTAAAAACTAATTTTCCCCAACTATTAATAACAATTGTATATGCTTCATTAATTTCTGGAAAAGTAACAATATCAAATAGTCCAACAGGGAATGCAGGATCAGTCTTTTTTCTTGAATCAACATTAACAATATGATTGTGCAGTATATAACTTACCTCTCTCATTGTTTTAGCTTTTCCAATATCAAATATTACCTTTTTTAGAGGAATACTCATATCCATAGCATGTCCGCCAGGTTTTGGTCTAATAATAAAAGTAGTACTCTTTCTTTTAATTTTCCAAGTTTTTGGTGCAACTAATTTTTTTAAGTGTGATTTAGTCATTTTAACCTTAAGCTTTTTTAGCTTCCTCCTTTTTAACGGAAACTTTTGGTTTCTTTTTTGATTCTAATTTTGCTCTTCTTTTTTTATCATTAAGATTTAAATCAACGATTAATAAATTTGAAGCTTTAAATGGAACCTTTGCAGTGTTACCATCTGTTCTTGTAATTTGAATCTTAGTTAAGTAAACTTTTTGTTTCTTAATATTAATTTCAAGCACAGTATCTCCTTTACCTTTATGTTGGCCACGCATAATTTTTATTTTGTCTCCAACTCTTAATCTTATTGACCTAAAACCATATTTAGTTCTCAAATCTTTTGATAAATGTGAAGATATTAACTTACCTTTAATGTGTAAAGGAGCATTCGCTATAAATTTCCTTTGCTTTCTAGGTTGTTTACTTTTATTCCATAGTTTTGAAAACATTGATCTCATAATTATTCACCTAATTAAACAATAATAGTTGAAACTTTTGCAATTCCTGGCCATTTTGTACAAGCCTCTTTTGCAATAGGACCCTTAAAGATTGTACCTTTAGGATTTCCCTTATCATCTTTTGTCACAACTGCTGCATTATCTTCGAATTTTATTCTCATACCATTCGGTCTTCGATATTCTTTCTTTTGTCTTACAATTACTGCAAAAACAACCTTCTTTCTCATATCAGGTTTTCCTTTTTTAACACTTGCAGTTACCATCATACCAACACCTGCGCAAGGAGATCTTCCTTTAACAGTTTTAGCTCTTTTAACTGAAGTAATTCTTAGCAACTTAGCACCAGAGTTGTCACAAGTAGGAACTTGCGAACCTGTGTTCAATCCTTTTGTTACTTTTGATGCTATTGCCTTCATTTTATTTCTCCTTATGCCCAATAATTTCGATTACAACAAAATTTTTAGTTTTTGATATTGGTCTAGTTTCCATTACCCTAACAATATCTCCTGTTTTTGCATCAATACATTCTGGATTATGTACTTTTATCTTTGAATACCTTTTTGAAAATCGTTCATATTTAGGAACACTTATTCTTCTTTCCCATGAAACAGTAATTGATTTGTGCATCTTGTCACTGATAACTGTTCCAGTAAATATTTTACCGTGCAAGCTAATAGTTCCGTGATAAGGACAGTTTGGATCATTACACGTTTTTGTTGGTTTATTTTTAACATCAACACCGATATTCTTTTTCATCTTATTTACCTATTTATATTTTTCTGATGAGTTTCACCCGATCTTCAGGGCGCTTTATTATTTTGCTTCCATTAATTATCTTATCTTTAATCTTGAATGATGTTCCGTTTTTCAGGATCTTTGTTACTTTTTTGTTGTGTTCCTCTATGATTATTAAGTTTTTTGTTTCATCAATTATCTTTCCTTTTTTCCCAATTAATGTTTTATTCTGGCTATTAATTATTTCAACATTCAAACCAATGAATTCTTCATACATTTTTTATTTGAGCTTACCTTGTTTTTCCGAAAACAACTGACCCAGCGTTAAATCCCAACTCAACAAGTACTAATTTGACTTGTTTCATATGGTCTCCTTGAAGGTCAATAACTTCCTTTTTAACTGTTCCGCCACATGCAAACTTACCTTTTAATTTTTTTGTTAAATCCTTCAGGTTAACATCAGTGTTGCTAATTCCTTGAATTAAAGTATGTTTCTTACCAAACTTTCGCTTGACAAGGCTAACAGTTATTATCTGACTTTCTTTTGCAATTGACTCACAAACACAAAGTTCCTTTGGTAGGCCGCAAACAGGGCATATTTCTCCCATTTTTTTATTTGTTTTTAGTTATACTTCGTTTATCATTTTTTTGATTAATCGAAGTTAATATACGAGCAACATCTTTTTTTATATCTCTAATTTCTTTTGATTTCTTAATTGAAGTACCAGTTGAAACTTGAAGGTTTAATTTTACTAATTGTAGCTTAAAATCAGCAAGCTTCTTTGTCTTGTCTTCTTCTGACATATTTTTAATTTCTTGGTATTTCATTTTATAACCTAATTATTACTTCTTTGCCGTTGTTTTCTTATCTTCTACTTTTTTAACTGCTTTATTCAACTTTGTTGAATTATCAGAAGATTTATCTTCTGCTTTTTTCTTTGGAGTTTCTTTTTTCTTAATAGTTTTTTTATCCTTAACTTTCTTAACTTCAGCAGTCCCTTTAAGGTTTTTCATTAATTCTTTTTGAGCTTCACTTAACTCTTTTTTCTCTTTAATATCCTTAACTTCTTCAATAACTTCAACAATATTTTCAAGGACTGTTATCCTATCTGGTAATTTGACATTTCCTGGAAGTATACTTACTTGAACTCCAACAACACCAGACTTAAGTTTTGCAGTCCCCTGAGCTTTTAATACTCCTGAAACTGAAATGTCACCACACTTTTTTAAGTAACCTTGATAAAATCTCCAACTCTTTGCTCTTGAACTAGGAACTTTACCTCTCATTAATATTTCAACACCTAAAGCACCTGCATTCATAATTTCACCGAGAACTTTATGTCCAATACCTTTGAATCTTTTTGTTCCAAATCTTTCAAGTGAATTAACAATTTGCTCTGCGACTACAGATGCATCTCCATAAGGGTTTTTTATTTCATCTAACTCTATTTGAGGATTATTAAGTTTAAATTGTGTTTTAATCTCTTTTGTAAGCATTGTTATTGTTGCACCACCACGTCCAACTACAAGACCAGGTTTTAAAGTACTAATAACAATCTTATCACCAAGCGGAGTTCTCTTTAATCGAATATCACTAAGCCCTGCTCTATTTAATTTTGAAGCAATAAATCTTCTAATTTCAAATTCTTTTAAATTTTGAGCAATAAACTTTCTTTCGATCATCTTTTATCCTCTTGCTTGATTTCTTTTTTAACATTGATTGATTCTGATTTAGGAATTTTCTTTTCTTCTATAACCTTTACAGGAGCTTTTACTTCAACAGGCTTTTCAACTGGTTTTTTTTCTTCTACTTTTTTAGTTGCTTCTGTTTTAACAACCTTTGACTTTTCAGCAACTTTTTGTTTTTTAGGAGTTACTTTCTTTTTAGTAGATTCTACTTCTTCAATAATTATTTCGATGTGAGTTCTCTTCATTTCTCTTCTTGGATGTCGACCATAATGCATTGGAACTGAAGCTCTATTAGCCACAAAGTTAACAATCTTTAAATCTTCACCAAGTCCTTTCATAGAAGCATTTGCTTCAGCACCTTTAATTAGTAAAATTAAAGCTTTTGAAAGTTTTTGAGGATATCTTCCTGAAGTAATCCCATTTCCTTTTCTATGACCTAATCCGTTAGTATATCTTGTGAAGGGAATAGCAAGTGTTTTTTTTAAAACTTTTTCTAAATATGCAATAGCAACTTTTGTAGTTTTTCCTTTAAGGAATTTAACAGCCTCGATTGAAGACTTAGTTGAAACTGAAGCATCTTTTGCAATAGCTTTTGCTTGATTCTCTTTCAAATTTTTAACTGAATATTTTTGTTTAGCCATCTTTTACTTATTTCCTCACTGGCTTGCCTTTTTTACTAACACCAGGACTAGTATGTCCTGCTCTTTTTCTTGTTGATGAAAATTCTCCAAGAAGATGACCAATCATTTCTTGAGTAATAATAATATCAACAAAATCCTTACCGTTGTAAACTTTGATTGTTTTACCAACCATATGAGGCAATATAGGAACATCTCTGAAGTGAGTTTTTACAACACTCTTAGTTTCTGTTTTCTTTAAAAACTTCTGTTTAGCTTCAGTAAATCCCCTTTTAATACTTCTTCTTACTCTTGAATTAAAAAGGACTGATAATTCATTAATAGACATTTCTTTTAATTCTTCGAAAGTCTTTCCTTTGAATTTGAATATTTTTCTTGCCATTCTTTGTACCTTTATTTATTTCTTCCAGTATGTCTTGGTCTAAGCATACCAACTTTTCTTCCTGGAGGAGCATTCTTTGGAGCAGGTTTAGCCTTAGCTTTTCTGCTTGATCTCTTATTACCGAATGGATGATCAACAGCATTCATTGCACCACCAGATACTTTTGGCCATAATTTATTCTTTGCCTTCATAGCATAGAACTTTCTTCCTGCTTTAAAGAAAGGTTTTTCTTTTCTTCCTGAACCTGCAACAGTACCAATACTGGCTCTACAGTTAGGGTGAAATGACTTCTTTTTCTTTGAAGGTAATTGAACAATAATTGCTTTTTCTGTTTTGGTAACTATTTTTGCACCAGCACCACCTGCTCTTACAAACTTTCCACCATCACCGGGGACAGATTCAATATTGTAAATAGGTGTTCCTTCTGGAATAAGATTTAAAGGAATTGTATTCCCAATCTTTAGTTCTGATTCTGAACCAATACTTAATTCTTGATTAACTGCGATTCCTTCAGGTGCAATAATTAAACCATATGAATTTAATTCAGGGTAATGCATTACTGCTAATGGTGCTGAATGACCTGGGCAACTAATTATATCAACAACCTTTCCTGTAGTTTCTTTATTCAAAACTTTAGCAGGACCTTTATGCCTAAAAGAGTGAGCTCTATACCTAGGCCCGCCTTTTCCTCTTGCTTGTTGAATTATTCTCTTACCCATTTTTATTCTATTATAATAATCCTAATTTAGTTGCAATATCAATTGCAGGAGTTTCTGCAGTAAATCTTACAAATACTTTTTTGTTTCCTTTTCGATCAATTAAAGTTCTTATTTGATCTACTTTGGCATTGAACATTGATTCTAATTCTGCTTTTATCTCAGGTTTTCTTGCCTTCCTATCAACTATAAAAACTAATTTGTTCTCTTGATTAAGCAACCTTATTGCCTTTTCTGTTGATTGTGGATGTTTTATAATCATTTTCTAACCTTATTGAATTTGTTCATTTTTTGAATTTAAAATTGCATTATAAGCCACATTTAATTCATTTGCTTCACCAGGAAATAAATCTGAACGAGCTTCTCCTTGATCTCTACAATATTTTCTAGATACCAGATTAATGTCTTCTTGGATACCTGTAAGAACCACAGGTTTAACTTTAGTTTCTAATTTATCTGCTAAAATAACATATGCTTCACTGTGTTTTTCGTTACTCATTTCTTAGCACCTTTTTTCTTCTTAACTTTAGGACTGATTCTTTTTGCTTTCTTCTTAGTTTCTTTTGCAACATATGAATCAGTAAATAATTTATTTTTAGTAAGTGTGTCAATTGCAGATTCTGTAAATAAAGTCATTCTTCCTGCATGAGTTCCAGGAGCCAACATCTCAGTGTTTAACTCGCTAACCTTAACAATTTCCATTCCTGGAAGATTGCTTACAGATTGTAACAAGCCACACTTATCTGCAACAACAAATAATAATGATGTCTTTTTAATTTTCTTTCTTCCTCTAAGCTTTCCAATTCCTGATCTTATTTTAGTAATAAGAGTTCTCTTTAACTCATCTTTGAAACCAATATTCATAAGAACATTTCTTAATTCTTTTGTTTTGTCAATTTTTTCAAAGTCTTTGCTTAGGATAAAAGGATAAGTAGTAGGAACATTAGCGTTCTTTTCTTTAACAAGAGGTATATTCATAACTGCAGCTAGTGCAGATCTGATTGCTTTTCTCTTTTCTTTCTTATTTATTTTTTTACTCCAATCTTTTTGTGCTTTAGCAGGATGAGCTCTATAACCACCAACAGTTTGTGGAACAAATGCACCAACCCAGTTGAATCTTGATCCTCTAACACTCATTGCTTTTCTTGGAGTCCTTGATTGACCAATACCATAAGTTGACCTAAAAGAACTTCTTCTTTTAGAAACATAAGCACTATGCTTTTTTCCTGCTCGAGGATCAGAACCATATGGTTGTCTTTTATTAGCTTGAATAGCAAGAACTGCTCTCTTAATTAAGTCAGGTCTATAAGTTTCATTAAATTGTGCAGGTAACTCTTTTGAACCCTTTTCTACACTTTTTGTATCAAATATTTTTACTTTCATTTTATTGTTTTATTCGTTTTTATGAATGACCAATAATCTCTGATTATTGCTTTGATTTTAAATTAATTTCCTCAATTGTAGGAACATTTCTTATATTTTTTAGAGGCCTAATTGCCTTTGTGAATACTATTAATCTTTTTCTTGCACCAGGAACCGATCCTTGAATCAAAATATATTCTGACCTAACTTTTCCATAATGAGGAAAGTCCCCTTTAGGATTTACTTCTTCAGGATTATCTGAGATTTTTAGTATTTGACCATTATAATGTGTTCTTTGATGAAACCCAACTTGACCTGCGAATGCAACTCTCCACATCATATGTCCCTGTCCTTTCCAACTTCCTGCAAGAGCACCCGGTCCTCTTTTAGTTTTTTCAGATTTATGACTTCTTATATTAACACCAAACCTTTTAACAGGTCCTTGTGTTCCTTTACCTTTTGTTACAGCGTGAATATCTACTAATTCACCTTCTTTGTAAACATCAGAAACTTTTATACCAGTTGCAATATGCGCCTTTACAAATTCTAGTGCATCAGGTTTTGATCCACCGAGAGTAAGCTCGAATATTTCTGGTGTTTTTTTGAATGTTGGTTGAGTAGAAAGAGTGATTGTTAAATGGTGATAATCATCAAGGTTAAGTTTTGCTAGTGCATCTGAAGGGGATTCTTTGAACAATACTCTTCTCAAAACATTTTTGCTGCTCTTAAAAAATATCTCCTTAACCACGCCAAAACCATAATCTTTAGGTAAGTAACATCTTAAAGAATGAATTCTTAATGGGGGACATTCAATTACTGTTACAGGAACAGATATTTCTTGTCCTTTTGTTAAAGAATTTTTGTAAGCGTCAATAGCAATAACTTGAGTCATACCTGCTTTATAACCTGCAAATCCTACTGGGATTGCATCTTTAATAATAGGCTTAGATCTAATTCTAGGTTGAATTCTCTTTGACCTTTTTCTTGGCCAAACTTGCATACTTCCATGTCTTGGATTTACTCTTTTACCCATTTTAAATCATATAAATCTAAATATATAGTTAAACTATACAGTTGGTATTGTTTTCGCCTATTAGTCAAAAGTTTTTTGAGAATTTAGCACATAGCATCGATGATGGTATATGAGCCTCAAAACCCTCTTATCAGGCGTATCAAATTACAAACATATTATTTGTAATTAATTGTTAATTTAGCGAACGCTGTTTTATTTATAAAGATTGTTGTTTTACTAGAGCAACCAATATTAAGCAATTCCTTTAATAAATTAATAACCAAAACTATATAAATAAGCTTTCTATTGTATTATATAGGGGTTAAATATGGTTAATGACATTATATTCTTAGGAACAGCTGGTGATGCAATACTATTTGGAAAGCAATACAGGGCTTCAGGTGGAATTGTTATTGTTACAAATAATACGCAGCTACATATTGATCCCGGGCCAGGTTCACTTGTCAGAGCAGTACAAATGAAGGTGAATGTTAGAGAAACAACAGGAATTCTAGTTTCTAATAATACAATCCTAAAAAGTAGTGATGTAAACGCACTAATTAGTGGAATGACCTACGAAGGGTTAGATCACAAAGGAGTTGTAGTTGCACAAAGAAATGTTATTGAAGGAAATGAAGATGATCACCCAACTATAACAAGAGAATGCCTTTCCTATGTAGAAAAAGCAATAGGCTTAGAAGTAGGACAAAAAGTTGGAATAAATGATACAGAAGTACTTGCAACAAAAACATTTGGAACAGAAAGCATTGGTTTTAGAATTACTTGTCCTGATTTTATTATAGGGTACACTTCAGATACAGAATACCGAGCAGAACTTGCAAGTTCTTTTGAAAATGTAAACGTTCTGATTGTGAATTGTAAGAATCCTGAATCTATTAAAGAAAAAAGTTCAATGAATACTACAGACATAATTAGTCTTGTTGAGAAAGTAAAACCTTCACTAACCATTCTAACAGGATTTGGAATTAAAATGATTGAACATGATCCTATAAGTGAAGCAAGAAAAATTCAGAAGGAAACTGGATGCCAAGTAATGGCTGCAAAAGATGGATTAAGAATTAACCCAACAGCTTACTCTGCAAAAAACAAGCAAAAGAGATTGCAGGGGTTTTAACTAAATTATTTCTAATATAAATCTTTATAAAGAAAATATTCATTCCTAATTAAACAAGACCTCATGGCTCAGCCTGGTAGAGCAGCCGGCTCTTAACCGGCAGGTCAGGGGTTCGAATCCCCTTGGGGTCATAGCTAACTAAATACCTTTTTATATGCGGATGTAGTTTAGTTGGTTAGAGCGCCAGACTCATAAGTGTATGAGTGATGAGCTTGCAAGAGCAATGATTATTCATGGTGCCGAGCAATCTGGAGGTCGGGAGTTCAAGTCTCCCCATCCGCACTCCATTTTATTAAAACTATTTGCCAAGATGGGACAATTTGGTACTCCGCCGGCCTTGAGAGCCGGTAGCTTCGGCTATTCCCAGTTCGAATCTGGGTCTTGGCGTATTTTCTTCTTTATTTACATATTCGAACTGACCAGTTCGCGCTCAGTAACAAGTTACTGGCGCCTCGAGCAAAGCTCTACGGAATACTGGGTCTTGGCGTATTTTCTTCTTTATTTACATATTCGAACTGACCAGTTCGCGCTCAGTAACAAGTTACTGGCGCCTCGAGCAAAGCTCTACGGAATACTGGGTCTTGGCGTATTTTCTTCTTTATTTATTATTATTATCCTTTTTAAACAGTCAAAAGCTTTTTAAACATAATATCTAATTAATATAGATATAATAAATAAGATGGCAGAAGTAAAAGTTATATACAAAGAAAGGAAAGTAAATTATTCTGGCTTATTTGATGTTAATAGAATACATAAATTTATGGCAGACTGGTTTAGAAAAAACAAATTTACAATGTTTGAAGAAAAAACAGAAGAACAAGTCTTTGAAGGCGGAAAACAAATAATCTATAATTATAAACCTTACAAAAAATTTACAGATTTTGCAAAAGCAGTTATTTATTTTGATGTAACTTTTAACAATCTAGAAGATGTTAAAGTTGAAATCGATGGAGTAACAAAAAAAATGCAAAAAGGGGATGCTAGCATTTCTATAACTGGTTACGTTGAAACTGATTATGAAAACAAGTGGGAAACAAAACCATTCTATTATTTCTTAAAAATAGTATTTGAAAAATTCTTTTTAGGTAGTCACAGATCATATTATCAATCTTATGTCAATAAAACATGTACTAGATTAAATCACGAAATGAAATCTTTACTTAACCTAAAAAATCTAAAAGTCTAATATAAGGGGTGCTTAATGGCAGATGAAGAAAATGAATTAATCAACTTAGGTGAATCTATACAACTTTCAGGATTTAAAATAATAAGTTCAGGAGAGTTAGTTGTTGTTAAGAAACTTATTGGAACACAAGTCAGAAAATTTCAAGATATGTTGCCAGGATTTGAAAGATTAGTAATTCATCTTAAACCAATACATAAGACTGAAAAGAATATGCAATTTGAAATTGCTGCAGAACTTATTTATGAAGGAAAAGTAAAAAATTCTAATGTAGTTGACAGAAATTTGTTCATGGGGCTTTCAACAATATTTAATAAGTTTGAGATTATGTTGCAAAAGAAATAAATTATTTTTTAATTATAGTATTTTTTTCATAAGATCTTTGAACTTTAGCTGGATCTAATTTAGCAACAAGAATCTCTCTTTCCTTTTTTTTAGAAGTAAAAATATCAGCTATGCTTTCATAAACATATTTAATTCCTTGAGTAACATCATAAGATCCAGAAGTTAATTTATGATATTTTCCCTTAAAAGATTCAATACAATAACTAAGTATTCCCATAAACCATAGAATCCAAATCTAGTATTTAAATGTTACTGTAATTATTAATATCAATTTAATAATAGAAAATAAATTAAAGAATAAAAAAATAATTATTTTTGTTCTTTTTCAACAGGAGCTTTTGCAGGAATTTCAGTTTTAACTTCGGGTTTTACTTCAACTTTGGGAGTTTCAACCTTAGTTTTTTTCTTTTCTACAGTTTTCTCGTCTTCTTTAACTTTCTTAACAATGCTTTTTTGTTGACCGCCAACCTTATTCATTAGTCTGTCTTTGATAGATTCTTTTTTCTCTACCTTTTTCTGACTTTCGTATTTATTACCAAATAATTCTGCAGTTACTTCACCATCATCGTTTTTTAGAACATCAACTTTGATATGATGAGGAGGATTTTTAATTCCATTCTTCCAAATCTCATCATTAAGTTTTGGACCAAGTTTTACATCTTCACTCTTCATGTGCTTCTTTAGAAAATCCTTTACTGCTCTTATAGCAACTTTTGCACGAGTATATTTTGGTTTTTTACTAAACCAAGATCGTAAAGGAATATTATAAGTTCGTTTAATCTCTGCCATTTTCTTACCTATACTTTAGTTGAGCCCCTTCTCCAGTTTCTCTTAACATGAGTGTGTCTTCCAGGATGAACTCTTCGTCCAACACCATATTTTTTTGGAACTGTCCAAACAGGAGCCCACTTAGTGTGCTTTGTTTTCTTGATAAGTCTTAATTTTTTAGCAATATGTTTAAATGTAGCCATCTTACTCAACCTTTTTCTCAGGAGCTTTTAATTGTTCCTCTTTCTTTTCAACAACAGGAGTCTCTACTTTAGGAACTTCAGCCTTTGGCACTTCTTTTTTAGGAGCTTCTACTTTAGGAGCCTCTACTTTAGGAACTTCCTTCTTAACTTCCTCTTTCTTTTCAATAATAGGGACTTCCTTCTTTTCAACAACAGGAGTCTCTACTTTAGGAACTTCAGCCTTTGGCACTTCTTTTTTAGGAGCTTCTTTTTTTACAATAGGGTTAGGTTTTGAAGGAGTAAATTCTTTTGATGTAGTAAACAATAAAGATTTACCTTCAGGAGTTATAATTCTTCCTTTATGAACGCCAATAGCTTCTTGTTTTATTAGCTTAGCTGTTTCTAATTGTTGCAATATAGTCCTGATTATTTTACCAGATGATCTTTGAAAATGTTCTGGAGCCATACCATTATTCTTTTTTCCACCATACTTAGTTCTAAGTTTTGCAACACCAACAGGCCCTCTATTTTCAACTGTCCTTAAGATTGCAGCTGCTCTAAAAAACCACCAGTCTTCACTTACTGGAGGTCTTTGTCTATTTATACCTGTTTTTACAAACTTAGCCCATTCTGGCATATCAATTATTGATTTTAATTTTGTTGCGACCCTTTCAATTAATAATCCAGGTTCGATTAAATCTATCATATTTTATTCACCTTTGATTTTATAGTAACTCAATTCCTATAGCCTCTAACTCAATCTCAAAGGAACGCCAAACTATTTATAAAAGTATTGGTTGATAAATCCGCCACAAAAAACCATAACAACCTTTTTAAACATAGTTTGCATCCCAATTATTGCAATGGGTAAGGGTAAAAAAGAAACAAAAACTAGTAATTCTAACAAAGTAGATTTCAAAACAACTGCGCAAATCAAAGTACCTGACAAAATAATTAATCAAGTAATTGGCCAAGAACACGCAGTTGACATAATTAAAAAAGCTGCGCAACAAAGAAGACATGTTCTTTTAATTGGAGACCCAGGAACAGGTAAATCTATGCTTGGGTTAGCTCTTGCAGAATTAATACCTAAAAAGAAATTAGTAGATGTTCTATCTTACCATAATCCAGATGATGATCATAAACCACTAATAAGAACTGTAAAACCAGGAACAGGAAGAAAAATAGTTGAAGCAATAAAAATTCAATCAACAAAAATGGTGAAAGGCCAATCCTGGATAATTCTTGCATTAGCAATTGTTGCAATGATAGTTCCCTGGTGGATAAGAACAGAATATAATTCAGATGTTATGTTCGCAGCATTCTTTATTGGAGGAATGTTTTTTCTGGCTGCAGCAGTTATGTTTATTAGTTTAGGAAAAAGAATGAGTATGGGAAACAAGAATACTATCCGAGCACCAAAAGTTATAGTGGATAATTACAATAAAAAGCAAGCACCATTCTATGATGCGACAGGCGCACATGCAGGTGCATTATTAGGAGATGTTCTTCACGACCCCTTTCAGTCAGGAGGATTAGGAACTCCTGCACACGAGAGAGTTATTGCAGGAATGATACACAAGGCACATATGGGTGTTTTGTTTGTCGACGAGATTGCAACTCTGCATCCAACAAGTCAACAAGAACTATTAACTGCAATACAAGAAGGAAAATACTCAATTACAGGACAATCAGAAAGAAGCGCTGGTGCAATGGTTAGAACAGAACCAGTTCCCTGTAAATTTATTTTGGTTGCGGCAGGAAATGTTGAAACCATTAAGAATCTTCACCCTGCACTAAGATCAAGAGTTAAAGGTTATGGTTATGAAATTTATATGAATACTTCAATGCCTGACACTGCAAAAAACAGATTTAAATTAGCAAAGTTTGTTGCACAGGAAGTTACTAAGGACGAGAAAATACCTCACTTTTCTAGAAAAGCAGTTGAATACATAATTGAAGAAGCAAGACGAAGAGCAAATAGAAAAGGCCACCTAACTCTGAGATTAAGAGAACTTGGCGGATTAGTTAGAGCTGCAGGAGATATTGCAGTAGAAGAAAATGCAAAAATAGTTGAGCCAAAACATATTATTAAGGCAAAGAAAATTTCTAAATCATTAGAAGGTCAAATTGCTGATAAAATCATAGAGCACAAAAAAGATTATGAAGTTATTGTTACAAAAGGAAAAAAGATTGGAAGAATAAATGGTCTTGCAGTAATTGGTGGAGAAGGAAACTTCTCAGGAATCATTCTTCCTATAGAATCAGAAATAACTCCAGGTGGAAAAGTTTCAGAATTTATTGCAACAGGAAAACTTGGAGACATTGCAAAAGAAGCTGTTAAAAATGTTTCAGCAATAATCAAAAAATACTTTGGTAAAGATATTAAAGAAACATATGACATTTATGTTCAATTCTTACAAACTTATGAAGGTGTAGAAGGAGACTCTGCATCAATAGCAATAGCAACGGCAGTAGTTAGTGCATTTGCAAAAGTACCAATCAAACAAAACTATGCAGTTACAGGATCACTTTCTGTTAGAGGAGAAGTTCTTCCTATTGGTGGAGTTTCTGCTAAAATAGAAGCGGCAATAGATGCAGGAATTGAAAAAGTAATTGTTCCGAAAAGCAATATGCAAGACATTATTATTGATAAGGATATGATTTCAAAAGTGAAAATTATTCCTGTTGAACACATTAGAGAAGTTCTAAAAGAAATTATTGATTGGAAAGGCAAAGAGAAAATATTAAAAAAAATAAAATGATAATCAAAGATTATCAGTCATTTTTTCTATGAAAAAATAAAATTAATTGACTTCTTCAATAGAATGATTATAAAAACCATTACATAAATTATGTTTAAGTGCAGGCTTAGTGTGATAAATTTCATCTCTACACCAATCATCAGGGCTTTTTCTTTCTAAAACATCACAAATACCTGCAACAATAAATGATAAATCTTGACAACCTTTAAACCCATCAATAATAAACTCAGATTCTTTTTCTGATTTTTGAGAAGCAACATAAACAGATATTCTTGCCTTACCTTTATGGCCTCTTTTAATACCTATAAAATTCATATTCCAATGGTTCTGAAGCTCTGTAGCCAACAAGTATGCCCGAGTTCTTGGATTAAGATTCTCATAGTCTAATTTGCCATGTCTTCTTTTTAATCCATCAATCAAAACAGGAATTAAATTACCTGCGGTTTTACTATTAAATTTTGGTACACTTGTAGTCATCGTATTATCACCGTTAATATTTGTAAATGAGCAAAATTGATTTGAGTATTTAAACCTTTGGGTAGTTTAATTTAAAGAATTAGCAAAGTTTATATTAATATATACTATCCTAAAAATATAAAATGACAGAAATATCCTTAATAGATAGAGATTTTGAAAAATTAATAAATGAAAAAAAGATTAAATCTATTTGTGAAAATATTAACTTAAAAAAATATATTCAACCTGCAAGTTTAGATATTCCTGTTTCTAACAAAGCATTCTTAGTAAGATTTAAATTTTTACCCTTTAAAAAAAAGATTGAACAGGTTGTAGAAAGTATTAAACTTGACGAATTAGATTTAGATGAAAATCCAATTTTATTTAAAGATAACACTTACCTTATACCTTGTATAAAACTAGAAGGTATTGATGAGAAATATATTGGAAGAATAAGCCCTAAAAGTTCTATTGGAAGAATTGACTTAATGGTCAGAGCAATTAATAATAACTGTTCTTATTATGATTATCTAGAAAAAGTTAAAGGGATTGTATGGTTGGAAGTAACACCAAGAAGTTTTAACATTAGATTAAAAACAGGCACGGCACTTGCACAACTTAAACTACTAGAAAGAAAAGAAGTTGTTCTGGATTTAAGAAAAGAAAAATTAATCTATAATAAAAAAGGAAAACTGCAAAAGATAACTTTTTATGATAAAGACAAAGTGCTTTTAAGAATTGAGATACCAAAAAAAGGCATTATTGGTTATGAAGCAAGAATTTCTAATGAGATCATTGATTTAAGTAAAGTTAAAAGCCATGATAGAAATAAATATTTTAAAGAAGTTAAGAAAGTAGGAACAAATTATAACAAAATTATTTTAGAAAAAAATAAGTTCTATATTTTAAAAACAAAAGAGTTTGTGCAATTTCCACCACACCTTTCTGGTGAATTATTACCCCTATCTAATCTACTAGGAGAATTCAGAGTTCACTATGCAGGATTTTTTGATCCAGGGTTTGGGTTTAACATAAAAGGTAACCAGGCAGTCCTAGAAATAAGACCACATGAAAACTTAATTGTATACGATGATCAGCCAATTTGCATAATGCAGTATTACCCAAACAGGGCCAAACCTAAAAATATTTATGGCAAAGCGGGAAATAATTATTCTAAGCAGAAAAAGGTTAGATTAGCTAAGTATTTTAAAGATTAAGTTAATAACCAATACTCACATTCTAAAAATTAGCACCCAAATTAAAAAGGAATTTACTTATAATATTGAAAACTTAATAAAGTGAGAACTTTCAATTAAAGTTGCAATGGAGAAAAAAGGATTTTTTGAAGGAATTAATAATAATCAACTAGCTTATAGCTATAACTCAATTAATAATAAAAATCCAACCATAATCTTTATTCACGGCCTTGGATCAGACTATTCTTCATGGAGAAAACAATGCAAATTTCTTTTAAAAAATAAATATTCTATTGCAAGGTTTGACCTTTTAGGGCATGGAAAATCAGACAGCCCTCCAGATTACAAAAGCTATTCCCTAGAAAACTCCACTAACAACTTGAAAAAATTTGTTGAATTCCTTAACTGTGAAGATAATTTTGTATTAGTAGGTCATTGTCTTGGCGCTTCAATAATTCAATTGTTTGAAAACAAATTTCCAAACAAAGCAAAAATGCTATTTATATTATCTGGAACACATAAAAAAGTAAATAAATTAATAAGCAAAATATTAAAATATTATTTTAAACTTAGCTCATTTAGAAAAAAAATTAAAACTAACAAATCAAGCAAAGAACATAGAAAACAAAACTATGACATACGAATATCTGATTATGATGTTCTAAGAATAATATATGGCATAAGTAAAACCTCATCAAGAACTTATTCTGGAACCTTATCTCATTTTCTTAAATTTAATGTGAGTAATAATATATCTACCTACAAACCTCCAATAATTATTATAAGCGGAGAAAAAGATGCAATCTTAAAACTAGAAAAAAGCAAATTTATTGCTAAAAAAACAAAAAACGCAAAACTATATATACTTAAAAATGCAAACCATGTTATACTCAACAACAATTGGGAACAAATAAATAAAATTTTATTAAAAGAGCTAAAAACTTTATAAATAAAATCTGCATTCTAATTAATATAATGGTATTAGGCAAACTAGGAAACTCTTTGAAGGGTACGCTGCAAAAAATTACGAGCAGCTTTACAATAGATGAAAAACTAATTAATGAATTAGTAAAAGATATTCAAAGAGCATTATTACAAGCAGATGTTAATGTTAAATTAGTTCTTGAACTAACTAAAAAAATAAAAGAGAGAGCTCTAAAAGAAAAACTTATTCCAGGCATGAATAAAAAAGAACAAATAGTTAATATTGTTTTTGAAACACTTGTTGAATTTCTTGGTGGAAAAGGAAATAGAATTGATATTAATAAAAAACCTTTCAAAATTATGCTTGTTGGGTTGTTTGGTAATGGTAAAACAACAACTGCAGGTAAGCTTGCTAACTATTATATGAAAAGAGGAAACTCTGTTGCACTTCTTTCAACTGACACCTGGAGACCTGCTGCATTTGAGCAGTTAAAACAATTAGGAAAACAAATTGGTGCTTCAGTATTTGGTGACCCAACTATAAAAGACCCTATTGAAATTTATAATAAGTTTAAAGATGAACTTGAAAAACACGATTTAATCTTTATTGATACTGCAGGAAGAGACGCACTTAATGGTGAACTAATAGATGAATTAAATGCGATTAATACAACTGTTGCTCCTGATGAAACACTTTTGGTCATGGCTGCAGATGTTGGTCAGGCTGCAAAAACTCAGGCTGAAAAGTTTAATGAAACTTGTAATGTTACAGGTGTTGTTATTACAAAACTTGATGGAACTGCAAAGGGTGGCGGGGCATTAACTGCTTGCTCTATTACAAAAGCCCCTGTTAAGTTTATTGGTGTTGGGGAAAAAATTGACGCTATTGAAGAGTTTAAAGCAGAAGGATTTGTTGGACAACTTCTTGGTATGGGAGATCTTGAAGCACTATTAGAAAAAGCAAAACTTGCTATGAATGAAGACGATGCTGAAGTAATGAAAGATAAAATGCTTAAGGGTGAATTTAGTCTTATTGATTTATATTCTCAAATGGAATCTATGAAAAAAATGGGTTCTATGAAAAAAATAATGAGTATGATTCCTGGAATGGGAAACATGGGAATAAATGATTCTATGCTTGATGTTAGTGAAGAGAAAACTAAGAAATGGAAATTTCTAATGGATTCTATGACTCATGAAGAATTAGAAAACCCTGAACTTCTAACTGGAATCCGTGTAAAAAGAATTGCCCAGGGTGCAGGCCTTGATGAAACAGAACTTCGTGCCTTGTTAAAACAATATAAACAAAGCAAGAAGATGATGAAAATGATGAAGGGTAATATGTCAGAAAAAGGAATGCAGAAAATGATGCAGAAAATGCAGTCTGTTAAAATGGGTGGCAAAAGGAAAATTTTAAGGTAATTATTTATTTCTCAATTCATAATCTTTAATAATATAAGTTCCTGCATACTTATCAAATGTAGTTTCAGCGTCTTTAATTATAATTTCTTTTTTGAAAAAGGGTGCATTCAGAACAGTGGTTTCTATTTCACCACCTTCACCTGCTTCGTTTATCTTATATTTTTCTTTAAAAACTAAAAGTTTCTTAATCATTTCATCATCAATAATCTTTCCCAAGAAAGATTTGTCAAAGGGATATGCAAAAACTCCTGAAATCATAACTTTAAAGTTTAGTTTAATTAATTCTCTAAGAATATCTGTTTGATCTCTCATCCAAAGAGGATTAAAACATTTTATTTCTAAATCATCACAAATCTTTTGTATTCTTGAAGCTTGGTAAACAGAACGAATTGCGCCAGTTATAATTCCTTCAATTTGATACTTTTCTTTTGCTTCAATAATAGCTTGTTTTAATTCTTCTAACTCTTCTTCTTTTACACCAAGAGTTTTCTTAAGAATGATCGGCAAACTAATTGCTTTAGCTTGTACTTCTGCAAACTCTATGTTTGGAACATGAAACATATAACTCTCATCATTTTGTGAAAGCATTGTAATTAGACAAACTACTTCATGTTCTTTCATCACATGATACATTGCTAAGCAAGAATCTTTTCCTCCTGAAAATAGTGCTGCGAGTTTCATAATTAAAAGAAGGAATGTTTATTTATAAAATTAAGGATTATTTGTAAACATTGGGTCTACAAATAAAATTTCTAATTTAGAAAAATCTCCTTCTTCTTTCTCAGAATTAGATGAATATTGAATTAAATACTTTTTCTTATCAAAATCAAGAGTTATTACACCATATTGTTTATTATGATCAACAAACTCTAGTAAAGTAAAATTAGAATCTTCAGACATTGCACCGTAATATACTTCTGCTTGCCAAGTTCTATTTTTCTTTCCTATAAATAAAGAAAGGTTCTCTATTGTTGCATTACTTACTGAATCTGGATGGTTTTTATTTGGCAAATCCATATATACAAAACTATCTATTGAATCTCCCCGAGCAATAAACACCATTTCATACAATGCATCAGAATTTACTTCAACTAACTTTTCATCTCCTAAATTCAAATATTCTATCCATATGCTATGGGAAAATTTACGCGAAGAAGACTCTTTTGTTCCGTAATTTCCCAATCTAAGATTAGTATCTGTTAATTTCTTGTTTACTGAACAACCTGCAACCAGAAGTGTTCCAATTAATAGTAATAATCCTGTTTTTTTCATGTAATAATATAGAAATGAAAAAGATTATTTAAACTTTGCTATAATAAAAGAATTAAAAAATAAACTCGTGAAATTTTTCAGGAACTATCCTTTTTAATTGGCTTGCTGTTGGCAATGAATAAACCTTTTTAATTTTTTCATTATCCTCTAATACAGTAACACTATTTGCATTTTGAACATTAATATTACCACATAAAACATTGTTATCTCCTGAAGGGCTTTCTTTTTCTGGATAATAGGTATTAGCATTAAACCATATAGGGACTTTTATCTCTCCTTTCTCAACTAATCTTGATCCCCTTAAAACAAATTTATTAACCCCAACTTGGTATCCTTTGCCATTATGAAAAATGTCTCCAGAGTCTATAAAATATACCTTCTTAGCTTCTTCATCTGAGACTAAATAATCTGATTGGGTCAGGAAAACAATCCTCTCAATAGTTTTATTGTTATAAGCTTTTGGAAGCATGCCTGAATGAAAAGACGAATCTATCCTAATGGTTAACGAACCAGAGCGTATAAAATACCCTTTTAGAAACTTTTGGAACTCTTTCTCACTACCAACAACGCTTATTAGATTTTTAACAGGATGAACGCGTTTAGAAACCGGTTCCCCCTGCTCAACAAAGCCGAAAGCCTCTTTAGCACCGCCCTTCCCGGTTGTAATAACCCTGTAAACATTTAACATCTTATTCATCTAAATCACCTTTAGTAACTGCAGACTTTTAGAATTGCAATTCATATTTAAACCTTACTATAAATACACCCTAGTTCCATAATATATATAAATAGAATACACATACTATACAATATTAATATTGAGGTACAAATATGATATGGTATATATGGGCAATAATTGCTGTTGTGATACTTCTTATTATTGGATTATACAATAGTTTAATTAGGCTAAAAAATAAAGTAAAGAATGCTTGGGCACAGATTGATGTTCAGCTAAAAAAGAGATTTGATCTTATTCCTAATCTTGTAGATACAGTTAAAGGTTATGCTAAACATGAAAAAACAGTTCTTACAGAGATAACTAAAGCAAGAAATATGATGGCTAAAGCAGGCGGTGTTGAAGACAAAGCAGCTGCAGAAAACCAACTTTCTGGCGCACTAAAGACATTGTTTGCAGTATCAGAAAATTATCCTGATCTAAAAGCTAGCCAGAACTTTATACAGCTACAAGAAGAACTTTCTGGAATGGAATCAAAGATTGCTTATGCAAGACAGTTTTACAATGATATGGTTATGAGATTCAACACAAAAATTCAGTTATTTCCTAACAATATTTTTGCAGGAATGCTTCACTTCAAAGAAGAGCAATTCTTTAAGACTGCAGGCGAAGAGCGAGAGAACGTAAAAGTTAAGTTTTAGATAATGAGAAAAGACTTTTACTCTGAAATTAGTGCAAATAATTGGAAAACTGTTATGCTATTTGTTTTCTTTTTTATTCTTGTTTTCCTATTTGGTGCTGCATTCGGAGCATATATGGGGAATATAGTTTCTGGATTAATTATTGCATTCATCATTGGAGTAATCTATTCTTTAATTATGTATAAATCAGGTGCAAAAACTATATTAGCAACAGTAAAAGCAAAACCTGTTCTTAAGAAAGATGATCCTTATTTATATCATACTGTAGAAGGCTTGTCGATTGCAGCAGGACTAAAAGTTCCCCCAAAAATTTATATGATTGAGGAAGAATCAATGAATGCTTTTGCAACTGGGATTAAACCAGAGAAATCTTACATTTGCATAACGTCTGGTTTGAGAAAAAAGATGAATAGACAAGAACTTGAAGGGGTTCTTGCGCATGAGATGAGTCACATAAAAAACTTTGATATTAAAGTAATGTTGTTGGCTGCAGTTCTTGTTGGTGTTGTTATTTTACTATCTGACATAATCTTTAGAAGCTTTCTTTGGGGAGGCGCAGGTAGAAGCAGAGGAGGCAATAGGGACAGCGGAGGAGCTCAACTGATTATGATTGCAATCGCAATTGTTCTTGCAATACTTGCACCAATTATTGCGCAATTAATTAAATTATCCATTAGCAGAAAAAGAGAGTATTTAGCTGATGCTTCTGCAGTTGAATTAACTAGGAATCCTGCTGGTTTAGAATCTGCATTAAGAAAAATTAAAGGAGATGTTGATGTTACGGTTGACACAGCAAATAAGGCAACTGCGCATATGTTTATTGAAAATCCATTAAGACATACTAAAAAAAAGCAGTTGTTTGCTTCTATGTTTAGCACTCACCCACCTATTGATGATAGGATCAAAAGATTGAGTGAAATGTAGTATTTTTCTAAAATAGGTATATTCATAGCTAAAAACCACCTTACAAACAAGTCCCGTTACCCCTTTGTAGTGATTAAAAAAAGAAAGATTTATAAATCAAACAGGGTTATCCTCCATAAGGAGGTTTTACAATGATTAATGAACAATCAATTAAAAGCGCATTTGTATTAGTAAAAAAAGACATGATTAATCTTCAAAGAGAAATGTTGGAGCTTAACATAAGACAGCAAAGAATTATGGGAATGCTTTCTAAAATTGACAGAAAGACAGTTAGAACAACTTCTAAACCAAAAATAAGAATCAAAACAGTTACTAAAAGACCTAAAAAGGTATTTGTAGCTTCAAAAACAGGAAAGAAATTTCATATTAAAAACTGCCCATTTGCAAAAAACATTAAACCAAAAAGCAAATTAGTATTTAAATCTAAGAACACTGCTTTAAACCAAGGATTTAAACCTTGCAACTGTGTAAAGTAATTTTTATATTTTTTTATTATAAAAATCTACTGGACAAGTCTCAATTAACTATATAAAGAGTAAATGCTTCTTTTAAAACATGTTTTTAGCAACGTCCTTAAAATTTTATAAAAAGCCAGAAATAATGAGTATTATAGTTGAACAAGCAAAAGATAAAGAGATAGGTGTAATGTTTGGCATTAACAAATTTGGCAAACGGCCAGATGTTCTAGGTTATCCCAACGATGTTCTTGAGTTTGCTAAAAAAAGGGTTTCTAGCTTTCACTGTTCAGAAGAATTATGGCATGATGTATTATCAGTATCATCTGACCTAAAAAGAAAACAACTAAATGAATTGAGAAAAGGCTGGGATTTTATTCTAGATATCGATTGTCCTATTTGGGAGCTGTCAAAATTGACAACACACCTATTTATAGAAGTACTTAAAGCCCATGGAATAAAAGGCATTACCTGCAAATTCTCTGGAAACAAAGGATTTCACATTGCAGTCCCATTTGAAAGTTTCCCTGAAACTATTTCCTATGATAATAAACTTGTTAAAGTAAAAGATTATTTTCCAGAGTTTCCTAGAATGATAGCCAAATATATTCTCGACTATGTCGAGTCTAACTTTATCAAAATAAAAGACAATAAAGTAAGTCTGTTAAATAAAGAATATTCTTTTGAAAAATTAAAAAAGATGTTTGATTTTAAATTTGAAGAATTAACCTACAAGGAATGTTCTAAATGCAAAAAAATACAAAAGAATGAGAAAAGTTCTTGGTTTGAATATCTCTGCAATAAATGTGGTTTTACATATAAATCAGAAGAAGATAAGCCCTTTAGAAAATGTCCTAAGTGTAATTCAATCATGATCCAAACGTCAAACAAAATTGATAAAAATAAATGCTCTTGTGGTTCTACAAAATTTACACAAAAACTAGATCTTTCCAAAGTAATAGAAGTTGACACAATACTGATTGCATCACGACACATGTATAGAATGCCATATTCACTACATGAGAAATCTAAGTTAGTATCTATACCTATAAAAACAGAAGAAGTCTTAGGATTTGAAAAAGATAGAGCTAAACCAGAAAACGTAAACTTAGATACCACATTTCTAAATAGAAATGTTAAGAAAGGTGAAGCAAAAGAGCTTCTTGAAAAAGCAATTGCATCAGAAAATAAAATAAAATCGCAAGTTGCAATAAAAAATAAAGTCTATCAATACGAAAAAAAGAGTTTTGAAGAATATGAAATAGATCAGGAAGCAGTTCCTGAAGAATTCTTTCCACCATGTATAAATAATTGCAGAAAAGGTTTGGAAGATGGAAAGAAAAGAGTTTTATTTTCACTGGTTAATTTTCTTAATAGTCTGAACTGGTCATTTGACAAAATAGATGATTACATCCACAAATGGAACAAAACAAATGAAGAAGAGTTGAGAGAGAATGCTCTTAAGAGTCAAATAAATTATAGAAAGAAAAGAGAAAAAATTCTTCCACCTAATTGTGATACACCTGGCTACTATAAAGATCTTGGCTTGTGCACACCAGACGCTCTTTGCGCAAGAATAAAAAATCCAGTTCAGTATGCAAAAGTAAAAGCTAAGATGAATAAGAAGCCTAAAAGAGGAAGGAAGAAAGTTGTTGAGAAAAAAGAAGTTAAAAATGCACAATAATCAAAAAGGTTATTGACACTGACAAGGTAAAAAGAAAAAAATGCACAAGGGGTACTTGTGCATGGGTGTTTTTATTTAGGTGTTTAAAAAAATGGAGGTGTGTGTTTAATATTATTTGCAAGAATATTTGTAAATGATTTAACATTTAAGTTAAACATTAACTTCTTGTAAGTTCAAAGTTTTAACTTTATTATATTCGTGACTTCTTGTTTAGCATTTTTCTGAAAAAACGCACTTCATCAATTGGCATGGCACCTTGATAATAAAGTTCTCTTGAAGCTCTAGTGAGCTCGGTTAAATCTTGTACTGAAAATTCTGATCTCATCTTATCACCCCACGAAACGTGTTTATATAATAATATAATCTTATTCTTATAAATGGATTATGAATTAATAATTCACAAGCATTATAAAGTAAATTTTGTAATTTTTTTGTCATTGTTCAGAGAAACATACTCTTAACAACGTTTATTTCTATACTACTTTATAGAATACCCTTTTAGTAATTATAATAACGCTCCAAATTTTTATATAAAACACTGTTAAGATTGTTTCTTATTATTGAATAGGTATAATTATAAGTGAAAATATATAAATAAAGTATATTTAATAGATTATATGAAAATAATAGTTCGTAATTTAAAAAAGGGTCTAATCAAAGTACAAATTGAGAATGCAGACGACCTATGGTATCTTAATCAAATAATTGAACCAGGAGATGTTGCTAGATGTAGGACTATTAGAAAAATAAAAATTGGTGATGAGAATAATCCTAAGATTGTTAAGAAGCCACTAACACTAACAATTAATGTTGAGAATATAGAGTTCCATGAAACAACAGGTAACCTGCGGGTTGCAGGTAAAATAATTGATGGTCCTGATGATATCCCCAGAGGAAACTTTCATACATTTACGCTTGACCAAGGAAAAGATATAACTATAATAAAAAAGAATTGGCCAAAACACTTACTAGATAAATTAAAAGAGTCAGAGCAGAAAGCTTCAGAATATCTTGTTGTTATTTTTGACAGAGAAAAAGCGATCTTTGCAGAACTAAAAAGAAGAAATTACAAAATTCTAAGTTCAATAAATGCAGATGTACAAAAGAAAGATGCACCTAAAACAAAATCAGATAATATTTATAAGGCAATAATAAAACAGATAAATGAGTACCTTAAAAGAACAGACTATCAAAATATCATTGCTGCATCCAGCAACTTCTGGAAAGAATACCTAATTAAAGAGCTAAGCGAAGAACTAAAAAAGAAAACGGTATTTGCAACTATTTCTTCAGTTAATAATAATGCCTTAAATGAATTAATAAAAAGACCTGAGCTTAAAACTCTGCTTTCTAAGGAAAGAATAATGCAAGAACTAGTATTTATTGAAAGAGTTCTTGAGGCTCTTGCAAAAGAAAAAGCTTTTTACGGAATAAAAGAAGCAGAAGAAAAAGTAAATGAAGGCAATATTAAACTTCTTTTGGTTAGCAATAATTTTATTATTAAAACCAGACAAGAAGATAGTTTTGGAAAACTAAATTATATCATGCGAACTGCAGATAAGGCCCAGGCAGAATTACATATAATTTCCTCAGATGAAACCTGCAAACAACTAGATAATCTAGGAGGGGTTGCAGGAATAAAGAGATGGTAATTAATTCTTTTATATAGTCAGCAGAAAGTATTAAATAGTTTGCTCAATTCTTAATGATTAAGATGATACTTAGAAAGCCACGAATTGTAGATGTAAGCATTGGCCAAGGGTATTTATTAATTGAGACTATTGAGAAGCTAGGTGCTGAGGAATTTGCTCAAGAAATACTAGCAAAAACTACCCTTGGAAGAGTACCTGTTGATGTTTCAGGAAAATATGCTAAAAATACTAATTTAAGAAAAAGAATAGGTCAGGATATTCTTGCTGACACTTATTTTAAAATACCTCTTTTCTGGGGCTCAGATTATATAATACCTGGATCAAGTGAACATCCTTCAAAAAAACATAAAATATATCTTGTTAGTGGTTCTGGAAAAAATAAGTTTAATAACAAAGATTGGAATGTTTTATCCAAAATTACTGAAGAAGAACTTCCAAGAAAATTAAAGACTATTTATACAAAATTAACAAGTATTATAACACCAATTATAGAACTCTATGAATAATTAATTAACAAAATAAGCACACTTTTCAAACTCTTCTAAACAAATACCATTTGGTGCACATTCAACATTTGTTGTGCAATTATCTTCAGAAATAAACACATCATCACTATACAACACGCATTCTGCAATTGGATCAGCATAAGTTTGCCCTGCAAGATTAGCTTTTGCCATATTATCTTCTGCAATATCCATACCTGAGTTTACACCCATTGAATAAAAGAATACAAAGCACACTAAAAAAATCACCATTGTAAATGCAGCAAAAGAAGTTGCATTCATCTTTGAAAAAAAGAATAAATTTGTTTCATCATCTTTTTTCTTCTTTGAACTCACCTTATCACCGCCGGTTCGAAGTAAGCACAACGCTCAAACTCTAAAAAACAAAAGCCATCATTATTACAATCAGTGTGTTCATCACACATCTCAGAAGTTATTTCAATCTGATCATTATAAATAACACAATTTCTTACTTCATTCTGATAAGCTGCAGCCGCGATATTGTTTTTTGCATTGAAATTAATACCTACAATAAATGCAGAAATAATGCACAAAATAAATATTACAGTTATAAATATAGATACAGAATTAATCCTATCCCCTTTTTGTAAGGTAAATTTTGGTTTAGGCAATTTATTCATTTTAATATACTTAGAACTCAACCATTTTTAAATTATTCTATTGAGAACTTTGAAACACTAAGTTTTCAAGCCCTCATAAGATAATTTCATTAAATCTTCTTCTTAATCGTTTTTACTGCACCATATTTGTAAAATATTTAACAATGGGCTTTGCAAAATTCTCTATTAAATTAGTATAAACCAACAAATACATATCAAAAAGTATAGATTTTAACACAACAAACTTTATATATAACTTAGCAACTAATACATTAGATGTGGTGTGTTTACGATACTAAACCCCCAGATATAGCGTGTTGTCACGCAAAGGTGAAATAATGAAATGCCCATTTTGTGGAAGCAATAACACCAAAGTGCTTGAAAGCAGAGACACAGAAGAATTTTCAGTTACAAGAAGAAGAAGACAATGTGAAAAATGCGAATCTCGATTTACAACATATGAACGAATAGAACTAAACATTAGAGTAGCAAAGAAGAATGGAACAACACAGCAATTCGAAAGAGAAAAGCTAATTAAAGGAATTACAAAATCTTGTGAAAAAAGACCAATTACTACCGAAGATATTGAAAATATTGCATCAAAAGTTGAAGCATACATAATGAAGAATGGATTAAAAGAGATAAAAACTATTAAAATCGGTTCAATTATTATGAGAGAACTAAAAAAACTAGATAAAGTTGCATATATTAGATTCGCGTCAGTATACAAAGATTTCACAGATATTGATTCATTTATGGAAGAAGTAGCTAAACTTACCAAAAAATAAAACTGGTAGAAAGAAGATGAAGATAGAAAAAATAAGAAAAAGAAATGGAAGAATAGTTGATTTTGATATGGAAAAAATTACTTTTGCAATATTTAAAGCAGCAAGAGCAATCGGCGGGCACAATAGGAAAAAAGCAGAAGAATTATCTCAAAAAGTTATTGAACAGCTAGAAAAAGATTGGACTACAACACTTATTCCTGGTGTAGAATTTATTCAAGATGTTGTTGAAAAGATCTTAGTTGAATCAGGCCACTATAAAACTGCAAAAGCATACATACTCTACAGACATCAACATGAATCCATAAGAACAACAAAAGAATTATTTACCAATATAGAAGTAATTGATAACTATATTAATTTAGATGATTGGAAGGTAAAAGAAAATTCAAACATGGGTTACTCGTTGCAGGGATTAAACTTCCATATTTCTTCTTTAATCAGCGCACAATACTGGCTGAACAAAGTTTATCCAAAAGAGACAAGAGACGCTCACCAAAAAGGAGACTTTCATATTCATGACCTGGGAACAATCAGTGTTTATTGCGTTGGATGGGATTTACAAGACCTTATTATGACTGGGTTCAAAGGTGTTGAAGGAAAAATAGAATCAAAACCTGCAAAACACTTTAGGACAATTCTTGGTCAAGCAATAAACTTTTTTTACACATTGCAAGGAGAAGCTGCAGGTGCACAGGCATTTTCTAACTTTGATACACTCTTAGCACCTTTTATTAGATATGATAATCTGAACTACAAAGAAGTAAAACAATGTTTACAAGAATTTATGTTTGGTATAAATGTTCCAACGAGAGTAGGATTTCAAACACCTTTTACAAATATAACACTAGATCTGAAAGTCCCAGAATTCATGAAAAATGATCCCGTTGCATTTAATGGTAGAATAACAGAAGATACTTATTCAGACTTCCAGAAAGAAATGGACATGTTTAATATAGCCTTTGCAGAAGTTGTTGCAGAGGGAGATGCAAACGGAAGAGTATTTACATTTCCAATACCAACTTACAACATAACAAAAGATTTTGATTGGGATAATCCAAAATATGAAAAAATTTGGGAGATAACAAGCAAATATGGAATACCTTACTTTTCTAACTTTATCAACTCAGACATGAACCCTGATGATGTAAGAAGCATGTGCTGTAGATTAAGATTAGACAAAAGAGAACTTCAGAAAAGAGGAGGAGGACTATTTGGCGCAAATCCTCTTACAGGTTCAATTGGGGTTGTAACAATAAATATGCCAAGATTAGGATTCAAATCTAAAACAGAAACAGAATTTTTCGAGAGACTTGACAAACTTATGGATATTGCAAAAGAAAGCTTAGACACAAAAAGGAAATTATTAGAAAAATTAACAGAAAAAGGACTTTTCCCATATTCTAAATTCTATCTGAGAAAAATAAAAGAAGCATTTGGACAATACTGGAAAAACCATTTCTCAACGATCGGACTTATTGGAATGAACGAGGGTTGTTTAAACTTTTTAGGTGCAGGTATAGAAACAAAAGAAGGACATAAATTTTCTGAAAAGACTCTTGATTTCATGAGAAATAAACTTGAAGGCTATCAAGAAGAATCAGATTATATCTATAATCTTGAAGCAACACCTGGAGAAGGAATAACTTACAGATTGGCTAAAAGAGACAAAAAAGAATTTCCTGAACTAATAGTTGCAAATAATGAAGCTGTGAAAAAAGGTGCAAAACCATACTATACAAATTCATCACATCTGCCTGTTAAATATACTGATGACCTATTTGAAGCACTTAAATTACAAGATCCGCTTCAAACAAAATATACTGGAGGAACAGTGTTTCACATATTTGTTGGTGAAAACAGAATTCCAAAAGAATCAATAAAACAACTTGTTAAGAAAGTTGCAAGCAACTTTCATTTACCATATTTTACACTGAGTCCAACATTTAGTATTTGTCCAACTCACGGATATGTATATGGAGAACACTTTAAATGCCCAACATGTCAAACAGACTGTGAAGTTTATTCTAGAGTTGTTGGATTTTTAAGACCTGTACAATTGTGGAACGATGGAAAAGTCGCAGAGTATAATGAAAGAAAGTTATTTGACAAGAGCCTAGGCTGTGAAACACAAAAAATAGAAACAGTAAAAGAAAAATCAAAAGTAGAAACCTAAAATGTTAATAGGAGGATTACAAAAACAAAGTTTAATAGACTATCCTGGAAAAATTACGGCAGTAATATTTACACAAGGTTGTAATTTCCGGTGCCACTTTTGTCATAATCCGGATTTAGTTCTACCAGAAAGAATACTCAAATCTGAAAAGATTTCAGAAGAATATATTTTTTCTTTTCTTTCTAAAAATAAGAACTTGTTAGATGCAGTCACAATAACTGGGGGGGAACCAACAATACATAAAGAACTTCCTGACTTTATAGCAAAAATAAAAGAACTAGGCTTGCTTGTTAAACTAGACACAAATGGGACAAACCAGGCTATGCTAAAAAGCTTGATTGAGAATAAATTAATTGATTTTGTAGCAATGGATATTAAAACCACATTAAATCTTGAGAAGTACAAAAAACTCTGTGGTAATCAATTAGATGAGAAAACTTTCAATAATATAAAAAAATCTATAAAAATAATTCTTGACTCAGACCTAAATCACGACTTTAGAACAACAGTAATAAAAGAGCAACACTCAGAACAAGATCTCTTAAATATTTGCTTATCAATAAAAGGCAGTAAAGATTATAGTATACAAAAATTTAATCCTTTTGTTGTAATAGATAAGAATTTTGAAAAATATCACTCTTATTCTGATGAAGAACTGGGAAAAATTAGGGAAAAATTAGAAAAAATAATCCCTAAAATTAATTTAAGGTAGTGTATCCTCGTTTAAAATTTTTTTATGAAATCCAATTTCTACATCTAAATCAACTTCTTGCATATTTTCAAATTCATATGATGAAAACCCTGTAATCATAGAGCCAACTGAACCAGTATAAGGACTTGAAATAATCTCTTTACAGTTAACAAAAACTTTTTGTAAACCCTTATCATTAAAACTGTAAGCTATATTATAAGAATTATTATCTAACAATTCCAACGGAGGAGATTTTATAATAGGTAATCCTGCTTCAATAGTTTTATCATTAAGATTATATTTCATTGCAAGACCAGGAATTTTTCTTGAGTAAAAAAGAATTACGTAATCTGGCATTACAGAATAATTATTCTTATCAAGCTCTTTTTTTAAATTTCCCTTGTAAGTATAGGTGCCTTGATCTAAAACAGGGAAATCCCCATCTAAACTACTTTTAATAACAAAAGAAGTAACCTCACTACCTTCAAAAGACTTATTTGTATTTACATTAACCACAACAATTGCAAGTATTAACAATACTGCAACAAATATTGATACATTTGTTCTGCTCATTTTAATGAATTAAGAAAACACTAATTTATAAAATTTATTAAATACATAATAATTCTGGCAAGATTATAAAAAAATAAAAAAATAAAAAAGTGCTCAACTATTAACGTTTAAAGACTAACAGCCAGCAATTAAACATATTGCATCTCTAACATCTTCAACTGCATAAGACCCAACATATTCTTGATTATCAAAAATAATTGTTGGAGCATATTTTAATCCAAGATCTTTAGCTTCACTCATTGCAATTTCATAATCATACTCGCCATATAAGCTAATACAAACCTGTTTGTCTTCATCACTAACCCTTATACATTTCCAATTTACAGTAATATATTCTTGGGTTTCTAAATCATTAATTAACTGAGTTATTTCTTTACTTTTTGAATCAGTTTCAGAATAATAGTATGTTATTACTGGATTGACAGAAGGTAGTTCTTCAATAACCTCTGGTTTAAGTTCTTCATCATCTTCAGATTCAACAACCACAGGTTCAGATTCAATAACTTCGTCTACTTCCTCAACAATTTCTTGTTGATCTTCAACAACATCATCAGTTACTTCTACTGGAACATCAACTATTTCAACCTCTTCAGATTCATCCATAGTTTCATCCATAGTTTCATTACCTTCATCACTAACAATTATTTCAAATCCTGTGTCTTCTTCTAAATTTTCATCTGTAGTATCTTCTGTAAAAAGAATTTCTATTTCTGCTTGAGATTTTAATTCTTCAATAAACACAAGATATGCCTGATCTGATTTTTCAGCCAAGATATTATTCTTAGCACCTTCGATAATACTATTATCGAAATCTAATTTCTCAATTAGATGATATCCGTATGTTGTTTTAACAATTTCAAACTCACCTGAAGCTAAAGTAAATGCTGCTTCTTCAAATTCAGGTACCATTTCACCAGCCCCAAAGAAATACTCTCCACAGCTATCAACTGATCCTGGATCTTGACTTAATGAAGTTACATAATCACAAAACTTAGAATTATCTTCTTCCAATTCTGTTTTTATTTCATCTAATTGATCATATATTTCTTGATTTTCTTCATCAGATAATATTAAAATATGTCTAACAAGAACCTTTCCTGCTAAATAATCAATTACTTCATTATTCTCAACAGTTATATTTTCTCTGAATGTTAAATTTGCAATTCTATCTATCAAAATAAAGTTTTTGAAATCATCTAAAAGATTATCAAGAGTTAACCCTGTAGCTGCAAGATTTTGTTCTATCTGTTCTTTTGTTAACCCTCTTTGAGCGATTAACTCATTAAGACTTTCTTCAGCATCAGTAGCGGTTACAACAATACCAAGTTCTTCTGCTTTTTTAGTAAGTAATTCTTTTTCAATTAAAGAATTTAGAACGTCTTGTTTTGTTACTGGGAAGAAAGATGTTGCTGCAACAGTATCATATTTTGCATTTAATTCCCATTCATATATTGCAACGCCATCTACATAAGCCATAACACCATTACTTCTTGTTACAGGTGCAAATGTGAACCATGCTGCAACAAGAATTGCTAAAACAACTAATACTGCGACTAAAGAAAATAATAATTTATTAGAATTCTTAGTTTTACTTTTTGGTTTTTTCTTTTTGGTTTTAGTTTCCATTTTATTTTTTTTATTCTTTTTAGGTTTTATTTTGATAGGAACAATTTTTTTACGTCTTTTCTTAACCTTTTTAGGTTCTTCAACAAGTTCTTCGATTTCTTGAAGTTCTTCTTCGCTAATATCTTCTAAATCTTCAATTTCATTAGAACCTTTTTCAGTTTCAAAATCTAAATCATCAATATCTCTTACCAAGTTATCTTTTACCATGTAAATCACCTTTTTACTAATTTAATATTATTTTAAAAATCAAATCGATTTTCGAAAGCTAAAACCGCAAGCTATTTGTTCTAAACCACGAAGGTAAAGAATAATACTTATAACGCCTACAACAAAATTCTACACATAAAAAATTTTGAAGCTTTACAAGAGATAATTCTTGTAAATGACTATTTTAGCGTAGTTTCACCCCTTCTTTACTTTAAGTAAGTTATTTTATATATAAATATTGTGTTTTGTTTATAAAGAAAACAAAAAAGAAGTCTGTAGTAACATTTTTTATTTTTTCTTAATTTTAATCATATCTCCAAGCGTCATTGGGCCAGATTCAACATGCTGTAGCTTAATAGGCTTATCCTCAACTTTTTGTATAAGAGCAATATGCAAGAATTTCTCTAGTTTTTGAATCAAACCAACACCTGGCTCAAAATGACCAGATTCAATATTATGCAGCAAAGACTCTTTTATTGCAAGCATTTTAGCAAGATTTTCTTGCTTTAAACCCTTTCTTTCCCTTGCTTGTTTGACTAATTTACCATAGTCTGAAACAATAACCTCAACCGTATTGTTAGGTCTGCTAGAAGGAACATTTCGCACATACTTAGATTCTTCTTCATAAATAGGTTCTTCTTCAACCCTTATCTCTTCAACAGCAGTTCCTAACCTTGAACAATTAGCACAGACAATCATTTCTGCACCTTCTATCTTTGCTTTGAATACTCTTTCTGTTTTAGAACCACATAAATTACAAATTGGCATTTTATCACCCTATTATTCTCAAAATAGGCACAACAAACTTTTTTGTGACTATTTAACAAATTTGAATGCTCAATAATCTCAGATTATTGCTTGATATCCTAATTATATTCTTACATTAATATAAGGATATCATTTTGAAATTATTAAATAAGTATAAGTCAACTCTCCTACAGTTATAGTATCTGAACTTAATAATTTAAGAGCTTTTTGCTTTTTACCCATTAACTCGATAAACGCTTCTGGCTTTTGAATTAAAACACCTATTTTTCCTTTAGGTTTAATAATATAACTTGATTGAGAAAGAAATTCAGAGTATATCTTCTTAATAGGACTCAATGCAATATGCTTTGACTCAGAAGGTAACGTGGTTATAATCTTGTCAACAATCTCTTTATCAAATTTAGTATCAACCCAGTCAAGAGAAACTTTTGAGAATTGTACTAGTTCAAGTATTCCTGCAACCTTAGCATTCGATTTTCCTGCATTTAAATCCCTTAGCAAATCTGAATATGCAAAAAGTAATTTATTCTTTTTTAGTTTGAGTAAATTCTTTTTTGCACTCAACTTTATTTCTTTAACTATTTTATCTGTATCAATATCTTTAAATATTTTAGAGTTAGCTGCATGAAAAACCGCATCATAAAAATTATGCATCTTACTTAACCATAATGCTGCTTCTATAATTATTTCAGCAGTTTTAGAATTTGGATCTAAAAGAATTTCACCCTCTTTAAAATCAATTTCCCTAAGTAAGTGATACGCAATTGTTGCCCTTAATGATTTGCCTGAATTAATAAGTTTATATTGTCTTTTACTTAAATTGCTTTTAGTTAAATCAATTCCGAAAATTGCTTTATCATTCTGAATGTATAATAAAACTTTTACATCAGAATTATTCATTGAAACTTCTAACTCAGGATATTGGCCAATTATTATCGACCCTACTCCAGGTTCAATATCTCCAGAAGTAAATTCTTTACTATCATGTTCACATCTAACAAAAAATCTAGGATTATCCTTAAACCAATAATCAAATTCTTTTGTTTTTACAATAGATTTTATCTTTTCTTTCAAAGAAGATTCATCTTTAAATTCAAACTCTGCAATTTCAATAATTATTTTATTTGCTGATTGGCTAAGAAGTGAAAATTTAAACAAGTCTTCAAGATTTTTTGTATTATTATTTATCTCAAATGTTATGTACTCCTCAAATGTTTCTGAATCTACACCTAAAAACTCTTTTACATCCTTTACACAAGTTTTTTCAGTTCCTAGTTCAGTAAGTATTGTGATTTTTATTTTATCCATAATTTGAAGGAGAATAATATACTTTTTAAAGTATTTCATTTTAGCTAAAATCATGTATTTACTGAACTTAAACAAAGAAAATATAGCATTAAGTATATCTGAAGCAGTAAGAATTTTAAAACCAAAGAAATATCATCTTATAGATGACTTTTTAATCATAGAAGGCCTACCAATATTAAAAGAACTTAGGTTAAAAAGATCTAGTTTTGGTCTTATTAAATCTATAAATAGGATAATTTCAATTAGCAAAGAATTAGATGATGTTAAAATTGCAATATCTAAAATTGATTTCAGAAAATATTACAAAAAAGATTTCAAAGTTGAGTGCAGTGGATTTGGAAAAGAAAGTTTAGAAAAAACTAAATTTTTTGCCTCACTAATTATAAGAAATTTAAAGAATAGAGGAGTTAATCCTATTGTTAATGTTAAAGAACCGAATACTTTATTTTCTATTATTAAAAGCAAAACTAAATACTTTATTATACAGACAATCTGGCAAAACCAAGACGATGCAAAAGAAAGAGAGAATAAAGAACTCCCTGAGAAAATGCCTACAACACTTAGCCCAAAACTTGCAAAGGCAATGATAAATCTTTCTGGGTTAAGAAAAGGCAAATTAATAGATCCATTTTGTGGTGCAGGAGGGATACTTATTGAAGCAGCAAGATATGGTTTTAAAGTTACAGGTTATGATATTGACAAAAGAGCAATTGGTAAAGCAAAATTGAATCTTTTACATCTTGGAATAAACAAAGTTCATCTAGAACGTAGGGACGCACTAACAATAAATAAAAAATATGATTGCATTATTACAGACTTACCTTTTGGTAAAAACTCTAAAATTAGTATGGAACTAGAAAAACTCTACAAGAAGTTTTTTGATGTTGCACTTAAACATTCTAAAAAAATAGTTGTTGGAATGCCAAGCACAACAAGCAAGAGTATAATAAATAAGAAATGGAAAATTGTTGATTTCTTCGAACTCTACATTCATAAAAGCATGAGTAAAGTTATCTATGTTTTAGAGCGTAAATAGGATTACCAAGGACGGCCGTATATTTCTGCAATGTATTCCTCTTCAGAATTAAGTTCGTAAACTTCAAGCTCATTTTTCTCAAGATACTTGGCTCTTATAGCATTAACAGATTCTTTAGGATTAAATTCATCATATCCTTCTCCAAACTCGTTTTCTGAAACTGTTAAATTAACGCGATCAACCAAATTTTTTCTTTTGGTTGCATTTGCAATTGAATCTTTTTTTAGCTTTCCTGAAAGATCAGTGGTCTTAATACTTTCTAGCTCACCTTGTTTATATTCAACATGAGGAACAGCATAATCTAATAAATCACCGATATAAACATTAACCGCATTCTTTAATCTTGCAATCATCATTTTTGGTGTTAATTCAGCCTGTAGGTATCGCTTATTTTTATTTAAAGAAGACTTTAGTAAATTATGAATACTAGACATCTCCATAAACAATAAAGAAGGTTTATCTTCTTGTGGAAGCGCAGCGTATTTAGATAATTCAACTTTTCCAAACTTAGAATAGGTTGTATCCAACTCCTTATCCCATCTTTCTAAAAACTTTTTGTGAATAAGCTTAGAATCTTCTCTAGCTTTAAGCTCACTAATTAGCCATTGAACGTGATCTAGTGTTTTTGGTGCTTTTACAAATGCCATTATAATCCCCCTATAAGTGTTATAGAAACAGAGAAAAGCACTAGATTATTTAAACATTACTAAAGCAAAGGTAACAATTAACTTTATAAATAATTAAGGCATTCTAAAGGTTAGGGAGGCAAATAACTATAACATATTTGGACAATGTTTACTTCTCTACAGATAAATAACATTGTCAACAGACAGATTTTAAGAGTATGATGATATTGAGTACAAAATCTAAAAATAGTGCAAAACTAAAGGCATTAAGTCCTAGTTTACGTTTGAAAACTAGATACCTAGTCTATGAAGTTTTAAACCCAAAAAAAGGTTTAATAATAGCTAGAAGTATAGAAAATCAATGCAGAGAGCTATATGGAATTATTGGTTTTGCAGCAATGGACTTTAGAAAAATAGAAGTCAAAGAGAATAAAGGAATTATTATGACAAACAGAAAAAGTATCGATAGATTAAAAGCGAGTTTTGTTTTTCTAAATAAAAAAGAAAATATTGGAATCGTATCAAGATATGTGTCAGGCTCACTAAAAAAAGCCAAAACACATTTGTAATGGAGGAAATTGAAATGCAACAAATGCCAGGACAACATCAAATAATGGGTTATGATAGAGCAATAACAATGTTCAGCCCAGACGGTAGATTATTACAAGTCGAATATGCAAAGAAAACTGTAAGACAAGGAAGTACTGCAGTTGGAGTAAAGTGTAAAGATGGGGTTTTACTAGTTACAGATAAAAGAATAATTGACAAATTAATAATCCCAGAGAGTGTTGAAAAGATTTTCAAAATAGATGATCACGTAATGACTACTGCAGCAGGAATTGTATCTGATGCAAGAGTTTTAGTTGATAGAGCACAATTAAAAGCTCAACAGCACAAAGTAACTTATGATTCACCAATTGATGTTTTAACAATTGTAAAAGATATCTGCACACTAAAACAACTTTGCACACAATCAGGTGGATTAAGACCTTTTGGAGTTTCAATGTTAGTAACTGGTGCTGATGAAACAGGCACTAAACTTTATCAAACTGATCCCACAGGAATCTTTTTTGAGTTTAAAGCAAATGCTATTGGAGAATTTGAAAGTGAAATGATAGAAACTCTTCATAAAGAATACAAAGAAAGCATGTTTATTGAAGACGCCCTAAAAATGGTAACAAAAGCACTGGCAAAACTTATTGGAAAAGAGTTCAATGCAGACAGACTTGATGCAGCATACATCAAAGAAAAGGATAAAAAAATAGTGAATCTGAGTGCAGAACAATTAAAGAAATACCTAAAATAAATTAGGAGGCACAAAAATACAAATAAAAAACAAGTTTTTTAGTGCATTACAATTAGGAGGTAATTGAAATGGATCAAAGAAAAACATTTGAAAAAGAACATTTCAACATTAACATTGCTCGGCTAAAAAAAGGCGGACAGTTATTTGAGATAAATGTTGATCCTGATTTAGCAATCTCATTTAAAGAAGGGCAAAAAATAGACATTGAGGATATTCTTAAAAGTCAAGAAATATTTTTTAATACGAAAGAAGGTGAACTTGCTTCTGAAACAATAATGAAATCTCTATTTGGAACTGATAATGTACTTGAAGTTGCAAAAATTATTCTTGAAAAAGGAGAGATTCAGCTTACTGCAGAACACAGAAACAAAATTAGGGAACAAAAAAAGAAAAAGCTCCTTAATATAATTCACAGAAATGCTATTGACCCTAAAACAGGGATGCCACATCCACTTCAAAGAATTGAAAATGCATTTGAAGAGGCAAAAGTAAAATTTAAAGAATATGTTACAGTGGAAGATCAGGTTCCAGATATTGTAAAATTATTACAACCTATTCTTCCAATAAAATTTGATCACAAAACAATCGAGGTCAAAGTTGATGCAGCACATTCACATGCAATCTTCGGAATTGCAAAAAAGTACGGAGTGATAAAAGAAAATAAATGGTTAAATGATGGTTCGTGGTATGGCTTAATTGAAATACCAGCAGGACTACAAACAGAGTTCTTTGATGAATTAAATAATGCTACTCATGGAGGAGCAATAACCAAGATAATTAAGTAAAACAGAGGAATAAAATGGAAAATAAAGAAAATAAACAACAAGAAAGTAAACTTCTTGTTAAAGACAGAGACGTGGTAGTACCCGGACAAGTATTAGCCGAAGGGTTTGACTTTCTACCGAGCTACGGAACGTATAGAACTAATGATAAAATTTTAGCAAACAAGTTAGGATTAATTCATTTAGAAGGAAAAGTTATCAAAACAATACCTATGGCAGGAAGATATCATCCTAAAAAGTATGATGTAATTATTGCAAAAGTTATTGATGTTGGAATGAATGCATGGAGACTTAATATTAACAGTGCATACAACGCAATGCTTTCTTCAAAAGAAGTTGGCGGAAGTGGAGGATACGGAAGTTACCCACAAAAAGGAAACCTATCAAAAATATATAAGATAGGGGATTACGTATTTTGTAAAATCACAAAAGTTAGTGGACAAAACTTAGTTGATTTATCAACTAATGGGCCTGGTCTAAGGAAATTATACAACGGAAGAATTATTCATGTGAACACACATAAAGTTCCAAGAATAATTGGAAAGAAAGGTTCAATGGTTAATATGATAAAACAAGCAACTGACGCAAAAATGGTCGTCGGTCAAAATGGAATTGTTTGGCTACAATGTGAACCAAAACTTGAATCTATTGCAGTAAGAGCAATAAAAAAGATTGAAGAGGAAAGTCACATACCTGGATTAACAAATAGGATTAAAGAATTCCTTGAAAAAGAAACAGGTAAGAAACTTGACATTACTGAAAAGAATGACAAAGAAGACAATGAGGTAAAAAATGACATACAAAAATAGATTAGACGGTCGGAAGATGAATGAGACCAGAGAAATAACTGCAAAAGCAGGGGTTATAAAAAAAGCCGATGGCTCTGCATTTTTCAAAATCGGAAAAACATGGGCATATGCTGCAGTTTATGGACCAAGAGATTTCCATCCAAGATTCATGCAAGATCCGACTAAAGGAGTTTTAAGATTTACTTATGCAATGATGCCTTTCTCAGGAATGGGTGAAAGAGTTAGACCTGGACCTAATAGAAGAGCAAAAGAAATCGGAATGGTTTCAGGAAATGCATTAAGAAAAGTTGTTAATCTTGAGGATTATCCAAATGCAGTTGTAGATGTTGTGGTTGAACTTCCACAAGCAGATGCAGGAAGCAGATGCGCAGGAATTTGTGCAGCATCAATCGCTTTAGCAGATGCAGGAATCTCAATGACTGACATGGTTGCAGCAGTTGCATCAGGAGTTGTTGACGACACAGTCTGTTTAGATTTAGACTATGAGGAAGAACATTATCCAGAATTTGCAAAAGAAAAAGTTGACAGTGAGGATGTAGCAGACATTCCGGTTGCAATAATTCCAAGCACAGGAGAAGTTACACTTCTACAAATGGATGGAATAATGAAGAAAGAACAATTGATAGATGCAATTGAACTTGCAAAAAAGAAATGTGATGAAATAGCAATAATTCAAAGAGCAGCTATTCATGATAAATATAAAGGTAATTAAAAATGGATAAAGAAGCACAAGAAAATATTATTAAATTGTTATCAGAAGGTCTAAGACAAGACGATAGAAAATTTGATCAATTCAGAGATATAGAAATAGAACTTGGCGTTGTTGAGATGGCAGAAGGATCTGCAAGAGTTAAATGTGGTGGTACAGAAGTTATTGCCGGAGTTAAAATGAAACTCGACAAACCCTACCCTGATAGTGCAGATAAAGGAATGCTTATGGTTAGTGCAGAATTAACCCCTCTAAGTAATCCTAGATTTGAATCAGGACCACCAAGCATAGAAGCAATTGAAGTTGCAAGGGTTATTGATAAAGGCCTAAGAGAAGGACCTGCAATGAAAGTTAAAGAATTATGTGTTGAAGTTGGAGAAAAAGTTTGGTCAATAAATGTAGATGTTTGTCCTATTAATGAAGATGGAAATTTAATCGACATTGGTGGGATTGCAGCGATTGCAGCAATTAATAATGCAAAATTCCCTCTAGTAGAAAAAGACGGAAAAGTTAACTACAAAAAGAAGACTGACAAGAAACTTCCAATAGACGATGAACCTTTACCTGTGACTATAATTAAGATCGGAGATCATCTTCTTGTTGACCCTACTGAAAATGAAGTTGCAGTTATGGACGCAAGACTTACTTTTATCTTTAGAAAAGACGGAAAGTTATGCGCAGTTCAGAAAGGTGGAGAAGGTCCATTAAGTGTTGAAGACATCAAGAAAATGTCTGATATGGCAGAACAAGCTGTTAATAAAAACAGAAAGATTCTTGAGAAAGCACTTAAGTAGTCCCTTTATTTTTTTATTTTTTCTTTTATATTATATTCTTTAGTCAATAAAACTTTATAAATAACTTGTTGTTCTTAATTTTACTTTTCTTAGAAAAAGTATAAACTCATGAAGAGTTATCGATTTAAAATGACTTCAGAAAAAGATATTGGGAAAAAAGTAAATATTCTAATTGTAGAAAATGAAATGATCTTCGCTGAAGATTTAAAACAGACATTGAAACATGCAAATAGGAACTATGAAGTTATAGAAGATATAATTATTTCTGGAGAAAAAGCAATTGAATACATTAATAACTCTAATAATACTAAACCAGATTTAATAATAATGGACCTTATCTTAACTGAAAGTATGAATGGTATGGAAGTAGCAAAAACTATTCTTGCTAACAATAAAAATATAAAAATTATTTATTGCAGTGGACATTTTGACTCTGCCACAATTGAACAGGCAGCATGCAGTGGGGGCAGTGGCTATATAACCAAACCCATTGAAGATAACCCTCTATATAACTTAATTGAATACGCCCTGGAGAACAATGACCCCAATTGTTTTAGAATAGTTAGATAGACACAAAACCTTTAAAAAGAACTAATTCTAAATTACTATTATGTTTGTGTTTAAAGAAAGAAAGGATCCTTACAAAAAGGACATCTCAGTCATCCCAAGTGGTGGCCAATATGAAATTGAAGTAGATAGCACGTTTCACTTAAAAAATATTTACAAACGTATTCATGATTGGCTAGATGAGAATGACTATTATGATGCAGAATCAGGAAAAGGAGCTAACTTTGAAACTTTATTCTATCAAATTACCAAACCCAATGGCTTAATGTTTCACCATATCTGGTGGAGAGTTTTAAAAAACCCTTCAAATACTTCAGGCAAGACATTTCAATACTTTATGAAAATAAATTTTCAAACAGTTGCAGTTTCCAAGCATGAAACAATGGTTAAAGGCAAGAAGTTCAAAACTTACAAAGGAGATGTGATAGTAAGAATAAAGGCATATGTAAGGGTTGATCCTGAAGACAAATGGAACAATCATCCAATTATTAAACACTTTCAAAAAGTAATGATGAATAGATGGCTTGGAAAAGAAATTAGTTTTCATAAAAAACAACTTTTTGCTGAAGTAACAGCATTACAAAGGTTAATAAAGCAATATATGGGTGGACACACAGACGTAAATCAACCACAACAGTGGCATGATGAAATTACAGGCGTTTAATAGTATCTATTTCTCGAGTAAATAAATAATAACCTTTATAAAAAAACAAACCAAATAATAGCTTTATATATAGTTCATACTTTATTTATAAAAAAGGTGTATGTTTTTGGTGAGATCGAATAAATCTAAGATTATTTTGGCAACACTTATGCTGGCAATAGGCATTATACTAATTAATTCTGCATTCGCAAGTGTTTCTGATTTTGGATTAGAATACAATGAGCAACCAATAACAAAAATTTCTCTTAATTACCCTTTAACAACAACCGCAGTTTTCAAAGTTGATACGAATGTTATGCCTTTTAAGATTGTTGCTAATTTTTCAGATCTTGTAAGAAATCCTTTCTATAAACAACAATATCAAGGAATAATCATGGGTTCAAATGCATGTTCATGGGACAACTCAAGTGATAGAATTAAGTGCGGGCTAGAAAATGTAATAATAAACCCTGAAAACGCAACAGTTGAATTAAGCTTCCAAGTTTATACAACTGCAACTAATTTTACAAATCATACACTTATGCATACATTTGCAGTTGACAATGATGCACCAACATTATTATCCATTAACACAGAATTTTGCTATGAAGAGGCATGTTACATCAAAAGTAATACAAACACTTTAATGACTTTTGAATTTGACGATGGCAGTGAACAATTTATTCGAAATAGAGTATTCTATTCATTTAATAACAATAAGTATCCTGTTCACGCTTGTTCAGATGGAACTTGTTATGCATATGCATCAAAAGTTTGTACATCAGGACAAAACTTTTTAACAAAATTAATAACAGTTGGAACTTACAAGACAGAGGACGATGCAGGCAACCCTGCAATATCTGAAGTTGAAGAACAATTCTATTGTGATAGCTTAACCCCCTATAGTAATGGATTGGGAGATGGAGTTAGTTATGACAGACATAATGATGTTTTTGAGGATGAATCAAGCATTGAGTTTATTGGTAGTGATTCAGATTATGGCTTGATCGTCGGCGCAAAGCCACTACAAATAAAAGCTTATGTTTTTGAAGATGGGCCAGTTTTAGAAGGAGAAACAAATTTAACAAGCATTGGTGGAGATATCCAAAGAGTTGCATGTACGAAATCACAACAGGCAAATAACTTATTTATTTGTGACTTCAGTGTTGCACAATTAAAAAATGAGCATATGCAAGAAGAGTTAACTTTTAATTTTTATGACATTGTAAATAATAGTGCATCAACAACAAAATCTATAACTGTATTAAAAAATTCAGGTGAAAATATAACCACACCTGATTGCATAAATCTTGATGAAGGAGATTTTAAACCAACAAAAATAAATAGGATTGCACTAGACCTTGCACAAACAAACTCTCTTACTTACCCTATTTACGCACCATACACTCCAAACAGAAAAAGTGGGTCAACATGTACTGGAACACATATTAATCAACAAGTAATTGATGATTGTTGGATAACGCTTACTAATGGGAGCACAATGCCTGCATTCGGAAATGTCTTTGATGACAGTAGTACAATAAAATATCCTTACAAACAAATCAATAAACCTAATTATATTAATTTACCAATTACTTCAATTACTTCAAATGCAATTATGAATACAAAACTAACCTGTAATATTAGTTTTTATGTTTCTAATAACGAAGAAATTTTTGAACAACCCTTAATAAAACAAGGAACTTGGGATGTTGAATTCATGAACTCTGCACTTGGTAGACCTGGAAAAGAATATACAGAGAAACTAAAAAAAGTGGAAAAAACAGTTAACTCAGATTTAAGTCAAGCAATTGGGCATATCAATGATGGCTTAGCAACAGCATCTTTCCTATGTAACACAAAGAATATGATTACTAATACTCTTGGAAGTACAAAGATTATTCTTGATGGTATGGATATAGTAAGAGGCAAAATTGATTCATCAGCACTAGGACTTCCTGCAACAAGTAGCCCAATATCAGAAATGCTAACATATCTTAATGGTAATGAAGAGGGCAGAGCAATAAAAAATCAAGCAGTTGCAACACTTGCAAGTATTTTTGATTATTCTTGCTTAGCATCCTCTTGTGGTTTAGAACAATATCTTAGTGCAACAGATAATTCAAGTAAAAGTGCATTTGGCGAGTTAAAATCAGTTTATCTTGGGACAACTCATGAAGAAAGTACACAAGCAAGTTCTGGCCAATCAACAAGCTTTAATTTAAGCTTTTACCAAGATGAAGTTTTATCAAACATAGGCAGGCCTGATTTATATAACAGTGTTATTGCCTGTGCATCAGTTGGTTGCCTTCCAGGAATTGCATATCACGCAAATAAATATAGAGAAGCAGAATGTGAAAGACTTTATTGCATTAAAAGACAAGCACAATATGGTGCAAGTATTGAATCTTGTGATGTTGCAAAGAAAACATTTACTTGTAAACAAATAACTGGAGAAATATTTGAAATGCCTTATTTAAGAGATATTAAAAATTTAGCAGATAATGCTAATCATCTAGCTCAAAATTTTGTTCCAACAACACTAAGTCAATTTTTTAGTTCAAAACTATGTACTGACACATATAGTAAGGTTATTAGTGGTGAAATACAAAAAGTTGGAGACTTAAATGAAAGACACATTATAATGTGTGAGATTCCTCTAAGTATTGGAAGATTTATTAGAGGTCAAAGAATGACAAACAAAGCAGGATCATTTACTTATCCTTCAAGTGGACTTGATATTTGTGAAATGGCACTATGTAATGAGGAAGATGAATCTAAATGCGAACAAAATATTGGCTGGATAGGTAATCAACTTCCAAACTATGTTTATGATATGGTTGATACAAATGAAGAATCTGCAGAAGATCACATGAGAAGACTTCAAACAATAAGAAGGAGTATGGGTGGTGGACAAAACTTCATGAATGCAATGGATAATTACTTTGAAACAATTGATAATGTTAGAGATAATAAAGTAGATGATAATGATATAAAAAATTACGAAGACGCCGCAGAAAGATTAAGGTACAGTTATGGTATGGAAATGGATACCGATTACGATACGTTCAAAAATGAAGTATTATTGACAAGTAATGTTGAAGACACAATTTATACCAATATGAAAGAAGGATTAAGAGTAGGAAGAGAAGCAAGCCAGGGTGCAGGGATAGATACAAACCAAGAACCTGACCTTGATAATGATTTCACAAAATTACCTATTGGAGTTACAGAAAGCCAAGCAACATCTGATGTTATACTAGAGCAATTCTTTATGGATCAAACAGATGGAGAAGGCCAAGAAATGGGTGGGACTGCACGATCAATGTATATTCGTATGCATTCTGATACTACTATTTCACCAGAATTTAAACAAGAAAAAATAATAAGTCGAGCAAATTGGGTTGTAAATGGAGATCCTTTATCACTTGGGGCGCAAGAACAAAAAAACTATTTGAAAAAAAATCCTCCAAATTATGCAGGAGATAATTGGAGTGAAGTTGTTGATTGCTTATATGACCCTGACTGCAAAAAAGATAATGAAGCAATGTATAATGATTCTCAAAAATTCTTAGAAAAGAATCTAAAGGAGCATGATAGAATTAATAATGCAGTTAAAGACAGGCAAGAAGAAATAAATAAGAGAAAGGAATTCCTTAGCAGAAGAAAAACCATTGCAGGTTTAATTGATATCGGAGTTAAATGGTTATGGGATAATCACCTAAAAGATCTTGGAACGCTAAGCGACATGAGAGATAAATGGGGCTGGGATGGTGCAGGAGAACTCTCAGACTTCTTAAATGAATACATTAATTCAAACAGTTGGAAAAATAGCTTATGTAATCCTGAATCAGGATTTGCTTATAACTTAATCCATGGTGAAAGTGATACTGTGAATGATGTTCTTGAATGCACAGATAGCGTGTGTAGACCAGTAATAAGTATGGCAATGGAAAAAGCAGTATACAACAAGACTAACGAAACAGGCCAAGAAGAAACAGATCATTACATTTATACTTTAGTTTATTATGTTGGACCTGCAAAACAAGATTATACTTACAACATTAAATTTTATTATGGTAATGGTGATAGCTATTGTGTTTACCAAAATGAAGAAGGTGCATGCCTTGGAGATGAATTAATTGCAGGAGAAACAGGTAAAGATTCAACAGAAATGGCAATTGCATTCACAAGTGCTAATGATTATGAAAAAATGTGTATTGAATTTAATAAACCCTTCCCAAGTATAGAATCTCAGGGAACAGGTTCAGATCCTAAAAATAAATACTGTAGAAACATTGTTGAGAGTGCATTCTTTACAGGAGATCCTGATTTAGAATTTGATGAAACTACAGGTAGTGGTGGAGGATCAACCAGCTCAGCAATATTTGAATAAAAAATGAGAACAAACAAGAAAGCACAATTAACTGCATTTATTATTATTGCATTAGTTTTACTGATTAGTATTGGATTATACTTTGGGATAAGAGAGTTTTCAGCGAGAAACCAACCAGATGTTCCTCAGCCAGTTGAAAGTGATCAAGCAGAAATAGCAACAAAATTTGTTGAAAGCTGTATGAACAGAGTTGGCAAGGAAGCCGTAATCTTAATTGGCGAACAAGGAGGGTATCTAAACACTGAAGGATTAAAAGTAAGCCCTATACCTTATGATTCAGATGTATTTTATAATGATGTATACAATATTCCTTATTGGTATTATATGAAAAGTGAAGGCGTATTTAGATCAAATAAACCTGCACTATGTTCTTATTCAGGAGATTGTGGAATAAATGATTTCAGAAATGAAGGACAACAAAGTGTTCAAGAAAATATTGAAATTTATATCAAAGAAAACATTGACTCTTGCATTAATGATTTTAAAGATTTAGATCCGATGTTTGAAACAAATATAATTGGTGAAAAGAATCTTGGTGTTCAAATCTTTGAAGATCAAGTGATTATTCGAATGAACTACCCTATTGAAATAAATTCTTATGACAGTGAATCAACAACAGGGTTAAATACTTTTAGTACTGAACTTGATGTTCCTCTACTGCAACTATTCAGTTTTGCAAAAGATATTATTGAAGCAGAAATAGCACATAAATTTATAGAATCAAATACGCTTAATTTGATTAGTGTTTATTCAAGAATGGATAATAATTATCTTCCACCAATGGCAGAGATGACTTTTTTTAAGTATGATAGCAACTTTTGGATAAGAAGACAACTTGCAGAAACAATGAGGTATGAAGTTCTACCTTTTGTAGGATTAACAAAAATAGGGAACGCAAAATATGGAATACCCGCAATTGCAAGAGTTAAAGGGGAATACTTCCCATTTGCACAAGGATTATATGATTCTTTTGTTGTAGATATTGGAAACAATAAAACCTACAATTATACTGCAGATATTTATTACCCTGATTCAGAAATAGATTTCTTTATTAACAAAGGTGAAGAAATAATTAGACCTAGTAAAATAAAAGGTATACACCCTACATTTGACAAAATGTTTAGTTTACTAATTCAAGATTATAGTTTTAATTATCACCTTTCATTCCCAGTTGTAATAACCTTGAAAGACGATGAAGCATTTAATGGCCAAGGTTACGAATTTACTTTTGCAGTTGAGTCAAACATAAGAAATAATGTTCCTGCAGTCGGAAATATCAGTTTCACTTCTTTTGGCAGTACGTCAAGATTGCAAATAGATGACCCTAATGCACTTGTAAATAAAATATTTACAATAAAAGTAAAAGATAAACATACAGATATGCCTGTAATAGATGCAGATATAATATATAATTGTGGAACCGATTTTTATGTTGGTAAAACAGAAATAAAAAATAATGAAGGAGTATTTGAAGGAAAACTTCCTTACTGTGGAGCAAATGGTTATCTTAAAATAATCAAAGATGGTTATGGACCTACAGCAATAGATTTAATTAATGATGAAATAGATATAAGTGAAGAAACAATTGACTTTGAAATCTGGCCTATTGCAAACAAAACAGTTAGATACTACAAAAGAACTCCTGAAGATATAGAAAATATGTCAACCATTGAAGATAAACTAACAAAAAAACATGAAATAGATTATGATGAAGAAATAATTTTTAATTTCCAAAGAATAAAATCGCATCCTAGTGAAGATCCTTTCCCATTAACTGGATTCAAATTAGTAACAAGAGAAAATTATACTAACATTGAAACAGGAGTTGAAGACCAAAGAGCACAAATAGAATTATATTATAATTCAGGACAAATGAATCAAAGTGTATATGAATCATTAATTGAACAATTAGATATTTTTGGTGAAGAAAATGTTGGAGTAGAAGTTGCACCAACTGAAGAACTTGAATTAATTCCTGGAACATATGTTATTGATGCACTTATGATAAAGAATGGCCCATTTAATATTCCTGAAAAAGATAAAGAGATTTGCCCTTCAGGTTTTGATCCTCTTGGAATTTGTATTGGTGGAACAGAAACAATAACTTACAATGAAACTAACCTAACTTCTTGGGTAACAGGAAAACTTAAATTTAATTTTACAATAAGAGAAAATTATGTTTACAATGATAAAAATCTTTACTTCTTTATTCCAGTAGTTGATGTTCCTACAAATTGGGATCAACTAATTGACTTTGACATAGATTCTTATTTAGAAGACGAAGTTGAAGACTGGATGATGCTGCCTTATTATGAATAAGAAATAAAAACAATAAGAAAAATTAATTAATTCCCTTCTCCTTGATTACCATTAGCAATATACTCATTTGTTGCAGCGTCATGCTTCTCTTTATTATATATTATATTAAGACCCTTAGCCATCTTCTTAGTATTAACCAGGTTTTTCTGGGCATGGTACCCTGCACTAAGTATGCTTGCAGAATCAGCCTCATGAAGTTTCTCATCATGATCCAACCAAGGCACTTTGTCAATACACTTTATAGAATAGTTTAAAGAATCAGGCTTTTTAACCATGGTAGCAACCTTCTTATTGGTTTCAAGATAGTGATATACTTGTCTTGCCTGGGCTCGCTCTTCCATATTGAATGCATCATAAACTTCACCAAATGTTGCTTTTTTCTTTCTTATCTTTTTTACCAAAGCATAAAAATCTGATTTTTTACGCATTTGACCATCTTCACCAATATGTAGTTTACCAAGTTCTTTGAAAACTCTTTCCTTTGCTTTTTCAGGAGTATACTTCTTAGTGTTACTTTCAATAATTTTTAGTATGGCTGCACCCTCAGTAGTTCCTTTTAACTCAATCTTTGCTGCTTCGTAAACTGCTTCTTCCAGTTTACTTATGTGATCATCGGATTTTGCAACTGTATCCCTACGATTTTCCATTGGAACTAATCCACCAATATTTTTTTCTATATGCTTGTAAGAATCAGAAATAAAAGTTCCTTTGAAAGTATCTGCAAGATTCTGTGCTCTCTTGGTAGTATTGTGATGATGCTCTGCAATTTCCGATAACTTGCTACTATCTTTTAAATAATCACCAATCTTATCATTAAGATCTTTAAATTCATCTAGAGGTTTATTTTTTTTATCAGCCATAATTATCACCTTGGTATTTAGTATTGTAATATCTTGTAATTTTAAATAATAAATGTTATAAGAATAATACACAATCTACCTTTATATATAGTTTTCTATTATTAATTTAAGCTATTAAAAAGCTTTATAAATGATTTCAGCATTCCATAGTGTAGACTTCTCGAGAAACTCAAAGGGAACTACTGGGAAGTTTAAAGGAATAATATTAATATATAAAATAATTAAGCTAAAAAAGGTGCAATAATGATAAAAAATAATGATTTTATAGAAATTGACTATACAGGAAGATTTGCTGATGGTAATGACGTTTTTGACACAACAAAAATTGCTGTTGCAAAAGAAAATAATCTTTTTGAAGATGGATCAGAGGCAAAATTTGTTCCATTAATCCTATGTGTTGGCCATGGCCAAGTTATTAAAGGTCTAGATAAAGCATTAATCGACAAAAAACTTAATGATGAATTCAAAGTTGAAGTTTCAGCAGAAGAGGGTTTTGGTAAAAAAGATGCAAGCTTAATCAGCCTAGTGTCTTCCAATGAATTCAAGAAACAAAAAGTAAATCCTATGGTAGGAATGGCAGTTAACATTGACGATTCAATGGGGATTATAAGAAGTGTTTCAGGCGGAAGAGTTGTAGTTGACTTTAACCACCCATTTTCAAGCAAAGATCTAATTTATGAGGTTAAAATACTAAAAATAATTGAAGATAAAGCTGAAAAAGTTAAATTACTAACTAAAAACTTCTTTAATATTGAATCAGAAGTTGAAATTAAAGATAATAAAGCCGAAGTTAAGTTTAAACTACCTGCGAATGTTCCAAAAGAAAGCTTAAATGATGAAATAAAGAAGGTTTTTGCTGAAAAAATCAAAGAAATCGTTGGAATAGAGGCTAACATTAACTTATAAACTAAAAGAAAATTATATAAAGAGGTTTAACCATAAACAGATTATAATTAATACTTGGAGGGTTTTATATGGATTCAATCATAAATAGTGCAATAAATAATACAAATATTATACAAGAAAGAAAGGTAAATAATCTAGATCCTGAATTAGAAGAATTACTAAGCCAACAAAATGCAAAAATCAAAGTGATTGGCCCAGGTGGTGCAGGAAACAACACAATTAACAGAATTAATGAAGTAGGAATTGTTGGTGCAGAAACTATTGCAATAAACACAGATGCACAAGACCTACTATACACAAGCGCAGATAAGAAAATTCTTATCGGTAAAGATTTAACAAAGGGTCTTGGTGCAGGATCAATGCCAAAGATTGGAGAAGAAGCTGCACGTGAGTCAGAGCATGACTTAAGAACTTCTGTTCAGGGCGCAGACATGGTTTTTATTACATGTGGTCTTGGTGGAGGAACAGGAACTGGTTCAGCACCAGTAATTGCAGAAATTGCTCAAAAAACAGGTGCATTAACAGTTGGTGTTGTTACAATGCCATTTGCTATGGAAAGCCATAGAAGATATGAAAATGCAGTTATGGGTTTAAGTAAACTTGAGAAACATGTTGATACACTAATAGTTATTCCAAATGATAAGTTGCTAGAATTAGCTCCTGATTTACCATTAAAAACAGCATTTAAGGTTGCAGATGAAATTTTAACAAATGCAGTCAAAGGAATTGCAGAAATGGTAACAAGAGCAGGACTTGTAAACTTAGACTTTGCAGATATTAAAGCAGTTATGGGTGACGGAGGAGTTGCACTTATCGGTGTTGGAGAATCTGACACAAACAATAAAGCTGAAGAAGCAGTAGATAAGGCAATAGGTAATCCTTTACTTGACGTAGACATATCTGGTGCAACAGGTGCATTAATCAACGTTTCTGGTGGACAAGATATGACCCTTGCAGAAGCAAAACAAGTTGTTGAAAGAATATCTAATCAACTTGATGAAGATGCAAGAATTATTTGGGGAGCACAAATTGACGAAGACCTTGAAGGCATAATGAAAGTTATGTTAATTATTACAGGGGTTCAAAGCAGCCAAATAACAGGTCATAGTATTACTACAAATAAAAAAAGTTATGATGAAGATTTAGGAATTGAATTTATTTAATAACTAATTGAAGAGGTTAATATGACACTTAAAGAATTTATTAAAGAATGTAAAAGAGTATGGACAATAACAAAAAAACCAACTAAAGAGGAATATAACGCAATTGTTAAAGTAACTGGAATAGGTATACTTGCGATAGGACTTCTTGGTTTTATAATAAATCTTATTAGTAAAGGATTTATATAAATCCGCAACGTGATTAAAATGGATGAAGAAAAACTAAAAACTCCCTATGAAATCGCCAAAGAGAGCGAGGAGAAAAAAGAAGAAAAACCAACAGTAGAAATTAATGAAGATACTAAAATATTTGCTCTAAGAACTACTGCGAACAGAGAAGAACAAGTCATGGAATTTGTTACTAGTAATGCTAAAAAGAAAAAGCTTGAAGTTTATTCAATCATAAAACCTCATGGAATGAGGGGGTATATCTTTGTAGAAGCATCAAGTATCTCAGATGCAGAACAAGCTGCATTCGGAGTTCCTTATGCAAGGGGAATACTTCCAAAAGAGATTTCTTATGAAGAGATAGAACACATGATTGCACAAGTTAAAACAGAAGTTAACATTCAAAAGAATGATATTGCTGAAATTATTTCAGGACCATTCAAAAGAGAAAAGTGTAAAATTACAAGGATCGACAAAATTAAAGGTGATGTTGTAGTAGAACTTCTTGAAGCAGCTGTTCCAATCCCAATAACTCTTAAGATGGATGATGTAAAAGTTATTCGAAGAGAAAAGGATGAAGATTAGTTATTTTTTTTATTTTTAATTATTATTTAATTCTAAAACTAAACAATTAACATCTACAAATCAAGAATTCTTCCTTTTTTACCAACAGAAATAACTTTTGTTTTTCCAATCATTTCTTCTATGCCTTCAGCTTCATGAACATGACTACATAAAAGAATGTCTGGGTGAAATGTATCAACAGCCTTTTTTACTGCGGCTGAACCTTCAAAAAAATTTGTAAATTTTTCAATAGTAGATCCTTTTGGATGCTCATGAGTAACCATTATTTTTTTCTCTAAATAGGCAATCTTTTCAAACCCTTGCTTTAGAAGGCCAAACATTTCTTTTTCACTTAACATTGGACTTGGGCCTACTTCGGTGGAACCTCCTGCACCAAAAATACCTATATTTTTATATCTAACCGAATATCCGTGAATATTTTTTATACCGTATAATTCTGCAAGAAAATCTGCAGTTGCAACAGGCTCGTGATTTCCAGGTATAAGTAAAACTTTTTTGTTTACTTTCTTAAACGGCCCTATAAGATTATCTGTAGAGGCATTAAAATCTGTTAGATCACCAGTTAATATAACAAGATCAACATTTTCTCTTTCTGCTTGTAATGCAAGCTCCTCTATTCTTTTTGTGTCGCCATGAATGTCTCCAGATGCTAAAACTTTCATTATATTACCTCTTAATAATCTTTTCTTCATCAACAAGATGAACCAATGTAGAAGGACGTGACTTTTTGTTTCCAATAGAAATAATCAAATCGACATATTTTTTTAATCTTGGATCAAGATCGTCAATTGAGGTTATAAAGTTTCCACCTGAAACATTTGCACTTGTCGTAACCATAGGAAAATTTAATTTTTTAACAACAGCTGTAAACCAATGATTAGGAAGTCTAACTCCTATAGAATTATCTTTTTTATTATAAACTGAACTTGAAACCGCCTTTTTATTTTTTAATTTTAAAATTAAAGTATAAGGACCTGGAAGTTTTTTCAGCCATTCTTTGGCTTTTTTATCAATAACACAATTATTTATTATCCAATCTTTTGATGGAGCAATAACACTAAAAGGCTGCTTACTTTTTTTTACTTTTCTCAACTTTTTAACAGCACGATTATTAAGTGCATTACAAGATAAACCATAAATTGTATCAACAGGAACAATATATATCCCTTTAGTTAGTTTATTAGAATAAGCATCAATGTTTGAAAGTAATTCATTTTTCCTAATTGTATTTATTGGAATCATATTAATATAAAGAACACAAGGTTATTTAAAAATTTAATGTAGTGATTTAGCTTTAAAAGACTTAACAAGACACTAAGAATATAGATTCTATCTTTTTACTTGTACAAACAAGCTCATCAATTCCAGAAATAACTATTGGAATAATCTCAAAATCAACTGAATCAAACTCTTGTTTTTGAATTTTGAATACTTTGCTTTCAGAACTCGCTATCATGCTACCAGGAATTCTATAATTAATCATTGAACCTGAATTATCTTTTAATAATACTGAACTTATATCTGCAGGAGCATTATTTTGTAATGAAATTACTATTTCAGTATCACTGGTACAAGAACTTAGAAGCTCTAAATCAACTGATGAGCAACTAGCAGGTAAACTTATGCCTGATGTAGAAGAAGTCCAATTCATAATTAAAGCACCAATAGATACTGCAAAAGCAACTAAAAGAATTGTAGCTACTAAAGGAGATATTGCTTTTTTATTATTAAAGACCATATTACAATCTTACACTTGCTTGTTTTTAAAGATTATTGTTTTTCTGCAATAAATAAGGTTACTTCAACATCCTTAATTTCCTCACTATGATAAGAATATGTTTTAGGAATAGGAAATAAAAATTCTTTTTTGTATATTATTTCAAATTGACCATCTTTAAAAACACCACATATAAATTTTTTGGATGCAGTTTTATGCATTGAAACTACCTTATTTGAAAGCTTAATGGCTTTTTTTAGGAAAACAACATCCAGCTTTTTATTATTATCAGTTGTTCCAAAGGGAGGGTTTAATACACAAACATCAATATCAGAAAATTCTGATTTTCTGATTAAAGAAATATCTTTACTAAAAAAGGCAGCAGAACCTAGATTTGAACTCATATTGTTATAATTTTTTTCAGCAATAGATACTAAGTTTTTATCAACATCAAAAAAATAAACTTTTTTTGCACCCATTAATAATGCAGTCAACCCTAAAACTCCATTGCCACAACCAAGATCTGCAACAACTTTATCTTTTAGATCAATTTTAGTTAAGAATTTTAGTGCTATTTTTGGTGAAGTAGAATA
>CAYONI010000004.1:0-110452 GCA_964405295.1 uncultured Methanosarcinales archaeon
TTTAAACTTTGCTTCAGCATCTTCTGCTTTGTTTATGTCTGGATGATATTTTTTTTATTTCTATTAACAACCTTTAAAAACAATTAAGTCAAATTTATCTATATATGGCATCTAAAAATAAAAAAGCTGCATCTTTTTTCATATTTGATGCAGTCATAGCTGCAGTCATTTTCTTTGTTTCAGTTTCATTAATTCTTACTTCCATAGGTTCTTCACCAGAAGTGCAATCAATAAGGGTTTATGGTGAAGACTTGATTCAGTATTATATGACCACCCCTATTGGTGCAGTTATAGATGAAAGTATTACTAATATGACTCTTAATGGAACAATAGATGATCCATCAAATACCCTTTTAGAGCAGATAATGATTTTCTATTATTATGATGAGGATTCTTCGAACTCAAAATTTATTTCAATAGTTTCTGATGTGAAAATTCCTCCAAAATTTAGTTTTAATATTTCAATAACTAATACAACTACAACAGAGGTTATTTATTCAAGGCAGGATAATTATGATGATTATACTAGTTTTACAAAAGTTAGAAGACTTGGTATGGCAAGGTTAAAAGATGGAACATTATATGGCCCGTTAATTGTTACAGTTTCAATGTGGTATTAATATGATAAATAAACTTAAAAAAAATAATAAGGCTGTTATTTTTACATTATTAGCACTTATTTTGTCGGCCATGTTTATATTAATACTTACTGCTGGAAGATCAAATCGTATTGATAACAAGATTGAGTTATCAAAAACAAGATCAAGTCTTTTTATGGATTATCATGAATCTTTTTATGCATATGCAAATTATGCTTTAGAAGTTTCTGCAAAAGCATGTTTTAGGTCAATAGGTGAGTATTTAATTTATGAGGGGGTTTTCTATGATACTGAACAAGATTTTTTAGATGATGTCATTGAATGTATGAATTCTTCTAACTCTACTGAGTTCAATGTTCATTTGCTCCCATCAGAGAATTTAACTATTCCAGTATTGTTAGATCAATTCATTAATTTAACTGAAGAGGATTATGGAATTAATACTAAATACACTATTACAGATATCAACTTTTCAGGGATTTCTCCAGATAGGTTAACTATTAATGCGGATATTATTTCTACAATAAATGATTCCTATATCACTTTAAATCTTCCTAAGTCAGAACTAATGACCGATTTTAATCTAATAGGGACTATTGATCCATATTATACAACCAATCTTAATGTTAATTATGAAAATCCTAAGATAATAACTAGAGTTAGTGCTATAGGTGTAAATATGGAGGATTTAAAAGAGCTTGATTTTGAAGATTTTATTAGTAAGGTAGATTATTTAGAGTATTCGCCTATTGGAATACCTTTTACAAGCAGGTTCTTTAATGGTTCAAGCACTTCATCTGATGGACTAATTCAGATAATTAATAATTCTAATGTAATTGATGAAGGAGTTCGTAATCAATCATCTTGGATTGATGTTCATGTTATTAATGGGACTATTTTTAATTGTCAAGATCTTCGTTGTAAGTCAGGTGCTTGTGATATAAACGATTTTGCAATTGATTTTACGTTGTTTGTGGCTTTAAGAGATAGATACAATTTAAGCACTACTGGTTGGCACGCTAAGTGTAATTAAAATGGCAAAAATATCAATAGATACACCTTTATTTGAATTAACACTAAGAAAATATGAGAAACCTCAATTTCTTAACGAAAGAGAACTAGTTAGAAAACTTTGTTTGTCACTTGGGGTTTTGCAGCCAGGTGATTCGCGAGATGTAATAGTAGATATACTCTATGTTCTATTAAAAAACAAAAAGGAAATGAGTAGTAAAGAAATAGAAGATCAAACAATAGGTTTTAGAAAAGATAATAATTTGCCTCTAAAAGGTATTGCTTCTAGTAATATTCGTAGGCAATTATCCAGACTAAGAGACCTATTTCTAATAGAAAAACTTGCAAACACTTACAGGGTAAAAGAAAATAGTTCTCTATCAGAGCTATTCTCAGAAAATCTTGAAAAGTATTATCTTAAATCTATACTTGAAAGAGTAAAAGATTATTTGAAAGAAGTTGATAAAAGATTTGGGTTGTAGAATGGTTTATCTCCCTGAAGAAGATTCATATCTTCTAATAAGTGCAATAAGAAAACATCTAAAGTCAAAAAACGAGACTATTTTAGAGATGGGTGCAGGTTCAGGAGTTGTTAGCATTTATTTATCTGATTATGTTTCTAAAATTTATGCAGTTGATATTGATAAAGAAGCAATAACTTATGCTAGAGAAGAGATAAGAAAAGCCAGTTCTAGACGAGAAAAACCAATAAAGAATATTCATTTGATTAACAGTGATTTATTTTCTAGTGTGGGAAAAGAATTGAGATTTGATTTAATAGTGTTTAATCCACCGTATCTTCCTAACGAGAAAAAGATAGAAAATGATATTGCACTTAACGGCGGGCCAGAAGGAAATGAAATCATAATTAAATTTCTTGAACAGGCAAAAGATTATCTAAATATTAATGGAGAAATACTATTATTATTCTCTTCGTTTAGTAAAAGAAATAAAATTCTGAAGAAGGCAAAAGAATTGGGTTATAAAGCTAAATTATTAAGTAAAAAAACAATCTTTTTTGAAAAATTATATGTTTATAGTTTTAAACCAAAAGAATATCTGTTAGCACAAGGTCATAGAGGAAGGGTGTATATTTTCAACAAAGGAAAGTATATTAGAAAAGCCCCGATTAATTCCTCAAAAGATTCAATTAATATAGAAAATGAAGCAAAGTTCAACAAACTATTAAACAAATACAAGATTGCACCAAAATTTATCTCTTATGATAAAAAAACAGATTCTTTAACTAGGGAATTTATTGAAGGAGAGCGGATTAATGATTATTTTATTGTCCACGATAAGAAAGAAATAATCTCTATAATCAAGAAAGTTTTTGTTCAACTACTAAAAATGGATGAGTTAAAGATAAATAAGTTTGAAATGACTAATCCTTACAAACACATAGTTATAGATAAGAAGCATAATCCTTACTTGATAGACTTTGAAAGATGCAGGTTCACAGAGCAACCAAAGAATGTAACACAGTTTTTGCAATATCTAACTTCTGGCAACATCACTGCACTATTTAAGAAAAAGAAGATAAAAATAAATAAAAATAAGGTTGTGCAGTTGTCTAAAGATTACAAAAATAGTTATGATAAAGAGTTAATAGTGAAGTTTATGGAGAAATTATAATTTTTTAACCAATTCTTTAGTCGTAATCAGTGGACCAATCATTAATTTAAATCGGTCTAGAGTATTTTTATTCCATCCTCCACTAACTAAATCTTTTCTAGGGCTGCCTGCTGCATCTGTAACTAGGTATGGTTGAATACCTCTCATAGTTGCGCCTGCACCACTGAAATAAACACAACATCCAGAATAAACACCACTAAGATAAATTTCATCTATCTTTTTCTTTTTGCAATATTTTTCAAGATCAGTATAAAGGAACATATCATAAACAGGTTTCCTTAGAAGTTTAGTTCTTTTTGCTTTTTCTATTCTAGAATCTAATTTATCAAGGCCTTTCTTTGCATTTTCTTTATCTTCATTGCCCCAAAGTTTTAGCATTACCGGGTTTTTCTTTTTTGTAGGCTTTCCTGTAACAATAATAACTGGCAATTTATGTTTATTAAACTCATCAATAAGAATTAATTGATTTTTAATAATGCCTTCATAATTATTAGTATCTGCTTTTGCAGCTTTAATCATATCAATTATAAATAATGCTTTAACCATTTTAATCCTCCTGGAATTTATCAAGAATCTTTCTCATCTTAGCAAGATCGCCAAAGGTGTCTGTAGATTCATTGATAATCGTTACATTCTTATCTTGTGCAATCAACTCTTTTAAAACCTTTTCAAACTCTAAAGGATCGATTTGAATATGTCTTCTCTCTCCTTTATCACTATATTCAATTCCTGAAAAGTGCGCATGGAATGTTTTAGGCAACATGGAGATAAGTTTTTTATAATTTGGTTTTCCAAGATTCCTGGCAAAATAATGTGCAAAATCAATAGTCATAGAAAGACCTTTAATTTCTTTATTCAACCTAACTAATTCTTCTGGCGTTCCAAATTGTGAATGTTTACCCATTAATTCAGGTGCAAGCTTAATTTTAAGTCCCTCTTCGTTGAGCTGATCTTGCATTTCTGAGATTTCATGTGAAATTATTTCATAAACTATTTCAGGTTCTCTTTTCATATAAAAACCTGGATGAAAACAAACAAATTTTGCACCAATCTCTTCACCAACCCTTGCACTTCTAATGATTCTTTGCTTGCTTGCAACAATCTTTTCAGGTTCTAAACTTGCAAGATTAACATAGTAGGGTGCATGAACACTTAATTGAATATGATTGGTGAGTGCTGCGTTCTTCACTTCTTCTATTTTCTCTTTTTTTCTAAGATAAACTTGTCTAACAAATTCTACTTCTGCGCACTTCATTCTATTTTCTTTTAGAAATCCTGCAATCTCTGTATTGAATCCTGCTGAGCCAATCTTTATCATTTTCTATAATAACAATTAAGCTTTTTATTAATTTTGTGAATAAGTGTTATTAAATCAATCAGTTTTTTAAAACATGAAACGTTCTTAGTTTAAAATGGTAAAACAAAACGTAAATATCAATCAAAATGTCGCAATTCTTTGTGATGGTAATAATATTGAGTTAAGTATTCATTCTGAAGCTGATAATAAAAATACTATGATTAATTTTGATACTTTAATTCCAAAGTTATTAAGTGGCCGGGGATTAAATCGACTTATCTATTTTAGAGAAGGAAAGGCAATATCTGGTAAGTTGGCAGAAAGATTACATCAGCAGTTCTATGGTTCTGTAATCCCATGTCACAAAACTGCAGATATTCCTCTATCTATCAAGGCAACACAGCTTGCTTCAAAAGTAGATACAATAATCATTATGTCTGGTGATTCTGATTACATTGAATTAGTAAGACACCTTAAAGCAGAAGGTGTAAGGGTTGAGATTGCAGCAGTAAGGGCAACAACATCTTCAATGTTAATCAGAGAGGCAGATTATTTTCATCCTATTACTAAAGAAGATTGGTTTGTTTATAATTCTAATCCTAGAAACAATACTAAAAGGAATCATGTTCATAAGCAAACTCTAAAAGTGACTGGCGGAAAACAACTTCCTCAAAAGCCTGTTTTGATAGATAATAAAATAACTATTGAGCCTCCTAAATTACGAAGTGGTTCAATTACAAAGATTGAAGTTAAGAAGCCTATTAATAAAGTTCCAATAAAAAAGACTTTAATAAAAAAAGCTACAAAACCAAAAGGTCTTGTCTCAAAATTGAGAAGTAAGATTAAAAAGAGATAGTTAGAATATTTTATCTGAATATAATTGAATTTTATTTTGAAGGTCTTTTCTGGAGATTAACTCAAGTTATATTCCATTTTAGAAACTAACTGCAAACTCTCCATCTGCAAATTCAATATCTTTTATCTTTGCAGTTGACTTAATATCACTAAGAACTAAATCTAATAATTTCTTTTCTTCTGCATTGCAGGTAATTGTAACTTTTGCAAGTTCTTCTTTAAGAGAAAGTTTATTTGTAGATTTATGTTTTCTTGCAGCACCAATAACTCTAACAGCTAAGTCTCCTGCTAAAATAATTGTATCATCTGCAATCTTTAACTCTGTAGGCCAATCACAAATGTGAATGCTCTCTTTTTTTTCAAACTTCTTAAAATATAATTGGTAGATTTCTTCAGTAATAAATGGGATAATCGGTGCAAGCATTTTATGCACTCCCAATAATACTGTATACAAAGTATATTTTCCACTTGCAATTTCTTCTACAGAATAATTATCCGGATTAAAAAATCTATCTTTAACAATTTCTAAGTAATAATCACAGAAAGTATTCCAGAAGAAGTTATCTACTTCAAACTTTCCTTTGGAAAAGTGGTAATCATTCCAGTGTTTAGTTGATTCTTTAATAATTGTATTAAACTTCAGCATTAGCCATTTATCTATTGCAGTCAATTTCTCGAATGCAACTTCTTCAATCTTATCATTACCAATATTCATTATTACAAACTTAGAAGCATTCCATAATTTTGTAACTGTTTTTTGTCCTGTAACAACTTCTTTCTCTGGGAAAGCTAGGTCTTCACCAAGAGTGCAAGAACCGGCCATATATCTTAGTGCATCAGAACAATATTTCTCAATCATGTTTCCAGGGTCAATAACATTGCCCTTAGACTTTGACATTTTTTTACCTTTTGGGTCAAGCATCCAACCATTAATGAATGCAACATCCCAAGGCTTCATTTTGAAATGCAAATTGCTTTTTACAACAGTATTAAATAACCAGAAACTAATAATATCATGGCCTTGAGGCCTAAAACTCATAGGATTCTTAATCAAGCTTTCATAAACTGGTTTATCTTTAAATAATTCTTTAACAATTGTAGGAGTAAGAGATGATGTTGCCCAGGTATTAATAATATCTTTTTCAGGAATAAACTCAGAACAACCGCATTTAGGGCATTTACTAACAGGGCACTTGTCAACTGTTGGGTCAACAGGTAAATCTTTTTCTTCTGCGACTATAATTTCATCACAATCTTTGCAATACCAAACAGGAAAGGGGATTCCAAAATTTATTTGCCTTGATATGCACCAATCCCATGCAAGACCATTAACCCAGTTATCATATCTATTTTTCATGTGTTTTGGTTTCCACGTAAAATTATTACCCCATTCTAGCATTTCTTTTTTTAGATCTAGGTATTTGATAAACCATTGTTTTGAATGAATAAATTCAATAGGGGTTCCACATCTCTCGTGGACATTAACTGCATGAATAATATCTTCTTGTTTAACTAGAAGTTTTTCTTTTTTCATATCTTCTATTATTTTTTTTCTTGCTTCAATTATTTTCATGCCAGCATATTTGTTTGCAATCTCCGTCATTTTACCGTACTTGCCAATTGCTTCTTTAATAGGAAGTTTATGTGCTTTTTGCCATTCCATATCTGTTTGATCACCAAAAGTGCAACACATAACAAGACCTGTTCCTTTTTCAGGATCTGCCTTTTTATCCTCTAGAATTGGAACTTCAAAATTAAATAAAGGAACTTTTGCTTTTTTGCCTTTAAGGTTTTGGTATCGTTTATCATCTGGGTGATAGAAAACTGCTACACATGCAGGTAATAATTCAGGACGAGTTGTTGCAATAATTAAATCTTTACCTTCAGATTTGAAAACAATATCATTGAAATGAGATTTAATATCTTCATCTTTACACTCAACTTGAGAAATCGCAGTTTGACACTTAGGGCAAAACATTGCAGCTGCTTCTGTTCTATATTCTCTTCCTTGTTTATATAAATCGATAAAAGATTTTTGTGAAACTTTTTGTGAATGATCATCCATTGTGGAGTACCTTACATCAAAATCACAACTAATTCCTATTCTTTTCCAATCATTTAGGTATACAGGTGTTAACTCTTTTTCTAACGTATCTAGACATAATTTTCTAAATTCTCCACGAGGCATATCCCTTGCTCTAACTTTTTTTAGTTTTTGAATTAATAATTCTGTCGGTAAACCATTGTCATCTGTTCCAAATGGTTGAAGAACATTAAAGCCCTGCATTCTTTTGAATCTTGCAATAAAATCTTGTTGAGAATTTCCAAAAACATGTCCCATGTGCATTTTTCCAGAGATTGTTGTTGGAGGAGTATCTATTGAGAAGATTTCTTTATCTGTATTATTTGAGTCAAATGCAAATATTTTTTTATCGTCCCAGAACTTTTGCCATTTTGGCTCAGATTCTTTAGGATTATATTTCTTGGGAATATCCATTTTTATTTATTATAAATGGCTGCTCAAAAATCTGTTTTGATTTTTGTCGGTTCCATTTTTCTATACTCTTTGGAAACTAATTTTATTTATAAACTTTATTCCTCAATTTTGCCTGTGTAATGGTATATAAATGATTCTTCAGTGTTATTTAATCTGGTAAACATGTTGCTTTGTGTTAGTAATAATAGAATTCCTTCGTCTGCTCTTGTCCATCTATTATTAAGTGTTTCTTTGGAAATAAATACTGTTGAAATATTGTTATCAAAAAGGAAATCTTCCATAACTTTTAAATTACTGTTTTCAAGTATTGTTTCGGTTTCATTTAATTTTTTAAGGTGATCGATTTTGTTTGTATATTGATCACTAGAATAATAAACATTAAGATTTGAATATAGTTTTATTATTTCACAGTCTTTAAATTCGCAAAATATGGTATCTATTTCATTTACATTAGAAAAGTTTTCTAAGACTCCTACGTCTTGTGCAAGAGTGTTTGATGGCCCAGATTCAATTAATGATTGGCTAAAGCTTATTGAGTTAAATACAAATAATAGTATTAATAAAAATATGGCTGGTTTTTTTAGTGCTTTAACAAACCATTTTCTTATAATTATGTATCTTATTCCCATTGCTGCAAGAATAATTGTTGACATCATAGATATAAATCCAATAAAAAAGTTTGTCCAGCTTAATACAAGTAGTGCAATAAATATGGCAATGAGTTTGCTATTTTTTATATCAGTAAATAATGCAAACAGTGCAAGAGCAAGACAAATAATAGGGATGTTGTATAGTGAATTTAGCCCTGCCACCCACCAGGAGTAGTTTATCTCTGGCAAGAAAGGGGTTAGTGCTATTACTTCTAACAAATATAATAAACAAAAAACAATAAGTGGAATAATTATATTTAATTTAATGAATTTACTCAATTTTAAACTTTTTATTTCTTCAATTTGATTAATATTTTTGTTTATTATAAATAATACGATTGCAATTACAAGATTTGCAATAGCTATTTCTATATTTACGAACATTCCAATAATTATCGGAATAAATATTAATGTTGGTTTTTTTAATGAGAATAAAACAGTCCATAACACAAGGCTAATTATGATTGGTAAATAGTTAAATGTTGAAAATGATGCTATGAAAATATTAGTTAAGATAAACATTGTATTTGCTATAATTTTGTCTGTATTTCTTTTTAGTAAAAAGTTGCTTATTCTATTAAAAAGTAAGATATTTATGATGCCGAATATGAAAAGTGAGATAAATATTGTTAATTCTTGACCAAATATAAAACTGAATTCAATAATTATCTCATAGAATAAGTTCGTTCCTTTGACGTTATTAAAGCTATTATAATTATTAAATTCATTAAGAAACATGTTGCTTTCAGATGTGGGAAAGTGGCTGCTAATGTTTGTTCTAACAATGTTTACACCTAAAAATAATAATATAAATATTATTATACTAATTATGTTTTTGTATTTTCCTATTGTATTAAATAAATTTAGTTTATTCTTTTTCATCTTCTTCGAATATTTCTTTGTTTATTTCGTTCTCTTTCTCTATGGTACATAGTCTTTTGTATATTTTGCTTTCATCGTCATAAACTTTATCGTAGCATTTGCTTTCGAAGTTTAATTTTTGCGATTCTTTTAGTTCTTGAAAACTTTTTTCAGATAAAAATATGTAATCAATTTTGTATAATGATAAAATCCTTATCTGTTCGGCGCTTAGTGTTAGTGAGAAGAATTTATTATTATCTTCTATTTTGCTTCTAAAATTTATATTCTGATTATTACTATCTAATATATTTTTCATTCCAGAAAAGTATGACACTGCATAAATCTCGTCAACTACGCTAATAATTATTGACTCTTTTTCTATATTTTCTTTTGCCCACGATAACGCATTAATATCTTTTTCTGTTAAGCTACTATGTGTTTCAATAAGTGAATTGGTTATTGATGGTATCATTGATGTTATTATAAATATTAAAAGTATTATGTATAAAAGTATAGTATATGCTTTAGGTGTTTTGCTCATCTCAAAAAAGCTTTTAAATTCTTTAAGGGCAATTGCAGAGCAGATTGTGAGTCCAAGGCCTATAAGTGCTAATGTAAAATTTTGTTCTACAATATTAAATATTAAGAATATTACTGAAGTAATTATGAAACTTAAAATAAAGATAACTCTTCTATTTGGTTTTTTGGTAATTATATAATATATCCCAATTATCCCAAGCAGTATTGGGATTATGCCTATTAATGATAGTGATTCAATACCAATTAGTTTTTGTGTATTGCTAACAACAGGGTGCAAAAAGAACAAGAATCCTTTCTCCATTATAGCTTGTTTATATATTATTACATATATCCATCCTCCCAGGATAAGTGAGAATATAAATGTCTCTACTTCGCTCATGAAAATCTTCATCTTTTCTGCTGAAAGCATTATAAAATAAACAATAAATGTTGCAATAAGAATTAGTGATAATGGGCTAATTAGGATAAGTATTATTAATGAAACAATAAAGTGTCTTATGAATTTTTGATTGTTCATACTTTTTGTAAAAAACAAGATGGTTAATAGGTACATAAAAAGGCTTATTCCTGTGCTGGAAAAATTATTTGTTAAACTTTTAAATATTATTGGTATAAATCCTGAAAAGAATGCAGCTAAAAGAGATGCTTTTTTATCTCTTGTTAATTCCAAAGTGATATGATAGATTAGTATCGTTATCGAACTTAGAACAACTGCAATAATTATTTTTGCAGCTATTTGTAGGTTAATAAATATTCCAAAAAATGCTAATATATAATCAACAATGGGGATTGCAGCATTATCATAAAAATAGTTTTGCATTGCCGGAGCCCCAGTTATCAGTATGTCTTTTGCTTGTTGCAGATGGAAGTAAGATCCTTGGTTTAATGTTTGTGTTTGAAAAGAGATTATTAGTTTTATAAATAAGACAATTAGGAATATTACTATCAATGCAATTTTAATGTTTTTGCTCTCTTTTGACATTAAGATATTTAGTTAATGAGAATTTAAAAACTTTTATATATGCTTTACATCTATAATATATAAAAAGGGTGTGAATATTACAAATGAATAGGAAACTTACTAGGCTCTCAAGAAATATTAAAGCACAGATGACTATTTTTATAGTTCTAGGTTTTGTAATATTAATAATTTTTATGATGCTTTCTATTGTTTCTCAAAGTGTGAAGAAAGCAAAAATACAAGGTGAAGCAAAACAGGCTTTACAATCTTTTGTTGAAACTTCAACAATTCAACAGTATATTGTTTCTTGTGTTGATACTGTTCTAGAGGATGGTGTTGAAAAGATTTCTTTGCAGGGTGGAAGTATTTACGATTATCAATATGGTGATTCGGGAGTTGGAATAAATACTTCTGAGTTTACTATGGGCAATGATTATATTACTATTAACCTTAGTGCGTTACCTTTAGCGAATAATTCTTATTCTGATCAAACTAATAGGACAATTAATTTAACTTATGCTATGAGGATTTCAAATAATACAGGTGAGTTTCCATATCTTGATGGTTCCTTAAAATTTCCACCGTTATACCCTTATGCATATAAAAAATTATCTTTTTTAAATGGGTTTGCTTATGGTGCTTTTCTTTACATACCTATGTTGGAAGGTTTTTATGGTGAAACAACAATACCTAAACTTTGTCTTGATCAGCGTCAGTGTGGTTCTGAGGATTCAGCTCGTTTTAATAATTTTAATAAAACAACTTATGAAGAACAACTAGAATTATACCTTGAAGTAAAAGTTCAAGAATGTGTTAATTTTTCTTATTTTGAAGAAATGACTCCTAATACTCTAAAAAGGGGAAACATAAGTGCAGAAGTAATTTTTTCTATCGATAAAATAACAGCGGTTTTAGATTATCCAATAACTCTCTATTGGAGAGATGCAGAACCTGTAACAGAAATACTTAGTTTTAATAAAAATAAAGATATTCGTTTCTCAAAAGTTTATAAGTTGGCTCATACTATATTAAAATATGAATCTTTTGATCTATTTTTTGATCCACTAGATTATCAATCTGTTTATGCTGCATCAAATTTTTTTAGTTGTAGAATGGCTGATGGTTCACGGTGTTATGATTCTCAGATTAGTGTAACAAAAATTCCTAATGTGTGTACTGATTGTGAAAACGCTCAGTTTGATGATTTGATTGTCATAAGAGATAATTTTTCAAAGATAAATGGTTTACCTTTGCAGTTTCAGTTTTTAATAGAGAATAGAAGGCCTGCACTCGATTACATTTCTTTTTATCCTATTACTAACATTGATATTATAGCTTTTGAAAATCAAACTCTTGATTTAACCCCAGAAGGTTATGATCCAGATAACACAAATGTGTGGTATTCTTATTCTGGTTGGAGAGAAGATTATTGGACTTGGTTTAATAAAAGTCTATGGTATGTTGAGCCTCCTTCAGATCCTGCTGGTTTTAATTTTTCAGATTATGGGGCTTTGAGTCCAGGTGGTTCGTTATATTTTACATATTTTGGCAGTCCTCCTCATCCAGAAAATTGGACCCGGTCTCTGGATTATATTGATACTGGTCAAAATGCAAGTTGTTATGTTGAATATGGTGATCTTGGATTGCATGCAGTTAATGTTACTATCTGGGATGAGGAAGGTTTAAGAGATTGGCAAGAAGTAAAAGTATTTGTTAGAGATTTACCTAAAGCAATTGCAAATGGAAGTAATAATTTTTCAGATATTGGTAATGGTAATGCTTCTGTCGAGGACCCATACATTTTAGATGCATCTTTATCGTACTCGATTATTGGTGAGCTTGCTGATGAGTTTATGTATTATTGGCATGAGACTGTTGAACCAATAATTATTGAAACAAGTCATTTAACAACTATTCTTCCTCACGCTGTTCCTTATTCTATTCTTGATATTTTAGATTATGTTTTTAATACATCAGAATTAAATGGAGATGTAAAAAGGGAATCTACTATTACCCTTAGTGTTGGTTTAATTATGGATGATGGTTCAATAGTTTATGGTGAGCCAGATTATATGTATCTAAACGTTTCTCAGTGCTTGCCTCATGTTAATGCTGATAATCCTTACAATCCTTATCCTTATAATTTAACTACAGGTTTTCAGGCAACTCATGCGTGTTGTGGTAATGGAACTGAGGGGTACTTGTGGGGAGAAAGAAAAAATTATACTGCTATTTGTTATAATGTTACAGAACACGCTGCACTAAAATATTTTATTGATAATTATGATCCTTGGTATGCGGGTTATCTTGATGAAGCAAATGATCTTACTCATAATGGGTACCTTCCTCCTATTGGAGATGATAATGATGTTTATACAAGAAATTTTAGTAGATACTGTGATGGAACAAGAGGAAATATTTGTAATGGTTCTGGAGTATACGACTTAGTTGTTGCTGATAATTGTGAATCTACACTTTTAAGTCATCAGGCAGAATCTTGTTATGGCCCTCCTAAAATTTACTTTACAACTCCAGGTATTGGTGAAAATGCAGATGAGTGTATTATTTATTCTGCTGGAGATACTTTTGAGGAATTAAATAATGGTGAAGATAATACTCGTGCCTGCTCAGATGGCTTTGCCTGTTATGGTGTGGTAGATTTAGCAGATAATCCTATATTTAAAGATAGCGGCTTGCTGCAATACAGAACTGCAACTTCTGTTGGTGATTCAGGAGATATTATTGGTTGTGATCAAGCATTTTGCACAGGGGGTAGTGTTTCTGACGATTTAGGTAATTGTGCAAAGGTTAAGGGTGCTGACTGTTCATGTTCCAGTGCTTGTAATCCAGATATTACTAGTGATTGTAATAATGAAGATCCTGGTTTTGATTTAGGATCAAATACTTGGTGTAATATTTCTTGCACAGTTCAAGAATGTGGTTTTTATAATTTCGATAGTTCCAACACTTATTCTTGTTTTTCTGAGTGTGGTGGTTACCAAGATTGTTTTGATGATGGCTCAGGAACTATTTTTTGCGATAGACCTACTAGTACTCCAAATCGTGAGTGTTTAAAATGTTATAATGATGGAACTGGCTTGCAAGAAGGCGGAATTAATGGTGTTGAGAAATGTGAAATGGCTTGTGATGACACAGAACAGGATTGTGATGAAGAAGAACAGGGTGCTTTAGCAAGTTATAATTTTGGTGCAGGTTGTAATGAAGAATGTGCATTTTTCGATTGTGGAAATTTCAGATTTGATGATTCCACTTTTACTTGTTTTGAATCTTGTACAACTGATAATCATTGTAAAGATTACTATGAATGTCAAATTACTACCGGAAATTGTGTTTTCGGTGGAACTTAGGTTTCTAAATCTTTATTCTCTGTAACTACCTTTGTAAAATCAAAACATATTTAAATGCTAATACTAGATTTAGGTATATCTTTGTTTATAGTATTTAGTTATAAATGAAGGGGTGTGTTTGAGTAATCAAAGATTATTGTGTTTATATTTACTAGATATATTAATAATATGTTAAAGGGGGCGTAGAATGACTTTATCAAAACAAATATTGCTAACATTTCTGATACTTTTTGTAATAGTACTTTCTTCTGGAATGGTTCTCGCAGAGTGTGCCAATGACTCGTCCCAGCCAGGTGCTGAACAGTTTTGTTGTGAAGAATTATGTGATACAAACCCTGTTGATTGTGAATTAGTTGTTGCATGTGATGGATTAAGTGCAGATTTTTATAGTAGGGCTTATGCGAACCTGAACGGATATGAAATAAAAGATGATTGTCTTGAGTGTAGTGCATTTTGGGGCTCTGGTACTACTTGTAATAATAACGCTTTAGGTTATTATTCATGTTTTATTGCATGTGAGCACCCAGATGGTTATACTACCGAGCTTGAGAATTGTATGTTTGATGAAATAGAAGTTATTGCAGGAAATTATTATTGTTATGTTAATGATGTTCCATCTCAGCAGCCTAATGATCCAATAACAACTTGTGACATTGCAAATCCTCCTTCAGGAGAGTATACTATTAGTGGTTCTCTTGAAGTTGAAAATAATGATTATACTATGTATGTTGATGATTTTGAATTAGAATTTACCGGAGGAAGTTATCCTGATTATAATATAAATGAAGATGGATCTTTTATGATTACAGATGTTGCATCAGGAGATTATGTTATAACTTTTACAAATGCAGCGATAATTGAAGATGTTTGTATTGGTTGTTCTTCTCCTTCTCAAAGTATTTCTGTTACAGATGAGGATTTTGAAATTACTCAAACAATAGTTGCAACTTGTGGTCCTACTGATCCAGAACAATGTTCTGGCACTTCAACTCCTCCTCCTGTATGTATTGAGGATGAATGTAATCCTGCATGGAATTCTATTTGTGAAGATGGAGTATTCGTTTACTATAATTTATCTCTACCAGTTGATTATTCTTACTATTGTGGTGAGGATCAATGTGAAAATTTTGATCCTGAATGTACTGATTTGACTTGTCAAGGAAGTGTCAATTGTGATGGTATCTGTCCTCCAAATTGCTATAGTCCTGAGCAAGATCCTGATTGTGGTATGGGTGGTTGTGAGTTTAGTTCTTCAGTTCATAAGTGGTGTAATACAACTTTAGAAGATTGGCAGTATTATCCAATTACTATTCCTCAAGAATTTTATTGTGATGTGTGTCCTCAAGATGGATGGATTTGTCAAGGTTCTACATGTGGCAATGGTATTGTTGAACTTGAGTCTGGTGAGCAATGTGACTATGGTGTTTTGCAACCTGGCGGCCATTATGAATGGACACAGACAACTGAGATTTATCCAGTATCCCCTGTTGCAAGTACGTGCCATTTTGATTATTGTTTACCTCCAGAATCTCCAAATGGAGGGTGTGCTTGTAATCTTATTCAGAATGATTGTGGTAATGAATGGATTGAACCTCCAGAAGGATGTGAATCTCCTGCATTTCAATGTGAGGTACAGGGTTATGAATGTGATTTGTATGATTGCAGTTGTAATTTGCTGAATAATGATTGTGATTTTACTGCTGATTCTACAATTGAATCTATTATGGTTTCAGTTGTTCCTTGTGATGATGATCTTACTATAAGGGTTAGTCTTAATCCTTTATGTGCCCAATACGTAAATAAAATAAAACTTTATGATTGTACTAGTGGTGTTTGTGTTGGGCAAGGTGAGGAGTTTTTAACTATTACTGGTGGGCAAAACCCTTATGCAAATTTTACTTTTAATGTTGGTTCAAATTATAATCATCTTTATAATTTCTCTGCTCAAGTTCACTTTGATGAACCTAATCAAGTAGGTTGGTCGGATATTGCTTCAGAGAAAGCTGTAACTTTTCTTACTGGAGATCACGAATGTTTAACGTGGAACGATCCGCTTAATAGTGATTCTTGTCAAATATGGCGATGCGCAAGTAGCAGCACATTAAAGAAGAATTGTAATTCTACTAATCATTTAATAAATGAGTCTTGTGGTGATAATTCTATTTGTTCTATGGCTACTGGTGTGGCAGAATGTTCAGAAAATATTCTTGTCGATGATTGTGATTCTTGTATGGGCATGGCAGGAATGTTTTACTCTAGTGATCTTGTTGGTTGTGATGATTATTTTAATCCAAGTGGGAATAATGTAGCAAGTTGTTATTTTGATGTTGGTTATTCTAATGTTAATAGGGCATATTCTTGTTTGTATGTTGATTCTTGCTATGATTATCATTCAGAGTTTGCATGTGGTGAGGATTCATGCGAAAAAGGTTATGGAAATAATGCTTGTGAATGGGCACCTTATAATATTCAAACGGGTCAAGGAGTTTGCAGACCTGCTCTTAGTGCACTTGAGGATTGTTCTCAAGCAATAAATTTTAATTCAAATAATGTGTTTCTTTTCAGTCAACTTCTAAGTGAATCAAATTTTTCTGCATCTTCAGATAGAGTTTGTGAACTTTATGGTGATTGTTTTTACACACATGGTTCTAATGCTATTTCACCTGCTAGGTGTAAAAATTCAAATGAAGTTATTTGTAATGATTTTGTTACGCCAGAACAATGTCTTGGTGAAAATTTGTTAAATTTTGAGCTAGATGAAACAAATTATTTAGATGTTATAAACTATTCAAGTAATATAATCAGTTCACAGGCAAAATGCAAATGGGTTGATGAAGAATGTATTAGAGATGCTGACGATAATGGAAATGATGATAATGATAATGATGATCCTTTGTTAATTTTTATGGAAGATAATCATGATGTTGATGTTGCAGATTTAATTGCACAAAGAGATTTTGTTTCACCAGATACAACACTTCAAGATATTCCTGAAAATAACTTGTTTGGTATGAACCTAGAAATTCCTTTTAATATTGAAGATGATTATTCTCCTTTGAATATTACAACTTATAGTTGTTTAGAATATAATGGTGTTGACGAGCCTGTACAATATCAACTTGAACAATATGAACCTAATAATGTTTTTAATTCTTTAAGAAGTTGTAATTTTGATAGTGGTAATTGGGATGAAGTTGAAGAGTTTAGTTTAGCTGAAAATCCCTCAAGTGATGGATATTATACCATATACTTTTTTTCTGTGGATAACGCTTTAAACATCGAAAGATTAAAGGCAATAGATTTTCAAGTAAATACTATTTTACCTAAGTTTCAAATGAATTATTCATATATTACTTATCCTTCTACTCCAAATTATATAAGCACCTTAACTATTGAGTTTGAAGTTACAAGTTCGTATAGTAGTCCTTTTACTGATTGCACTGGTTACTTATATTTAACAGGGCCAGACAATCCTATACCTATAATGGATCCTCCACCAGTAATGAATGTTACTGGAATAGGTGATAGTTTTAGTGCAACCTATACTGGCCGTGAAGATAATACTTATTTTTATAGTATTACTTGTACAGATACGATTTTAGGAAATACTAATAGTGAAGTTTATGAAGTTCTAGTTGATGGGGATACAAGAATTTATGATGTTCAGCCTCATTACGAAACATTTAAGGCAGACTATTTAGATTATTCTTTAAAGACTCATAATGATGCAACATGTTATTATAGGCTTCGTGAAAGCATTGATGCCCTTGCTTTATTCTCTGAGATTCAAGATTGTGGCATTCAAAAATCTCTTCAAGCTGGAGAAGGAATGCTGGAATGCGGTATTTTTAATAAAACTCTTGAAGGCGGTGAATATATACATGAAAAAAATAACATTCCATTCCCTGTTGCTGAATCTGCAGTTTATGTCTATGATGTTGCATGTAATATAAGTATTTACAACCAGACAACTGGTGAATACAATAATGTTTTAGTAAGAGGGAATAATAATGATCGAATAATTTTTGCACAGGATTATAATGCGCCAATTATTACTCTACAAGTTACTGAAAACAATGTTACCGGGGATTATGAAGATCTTGATCCTTATCATTGGTATGCTAATCCTTATATAAACGCTACTTGTGTTGATGACTTAACTTTTAGAACTGGAAACTTTTTTGTTTTTGGCCATGATCTAAGTTTCGGTTGTTCAATAGGAGAAAATCCTAATTTAGATAACTTGTTTTATTGTTCTTTAAACGGATTTAATTGTTCTCCTGAAGGATATGCTAAACCAAATCCTTTTATAGAGCAATATATTGACCCTGATCTTGGTACTCCAGGACAGAATTCAGGGGGTCATGTCCAACACATTTGTACTTATGGTATGGATAATTATTCTCCAGATCCTAATCAAGGAGAAACTCTTTGCAGAAATATTCTTTATGATGGAGTTGATCCGAGTATAATTGATGGAGGGTTTACTATTGTAAGACAACATGGTTCTAATGAACCTGTTGATGTTATAAGTAAAGCGTTCTATAACATTCTAATTGATGTTGACGAGCCTTTAGGTGATTATGCACTTTCTTTTACTATTTCAGATGGGTCAATTCAAGGTAGTATTTCATTAGAACCTGTTTACGATTCTGGGCTTAATAGATTAATTGCAACACTTAACATGTTTGCTTACCCTGATCTTGATGGAATTGGGATTGATGATAATGTAACAATGGACTTTACTGTAGAATTAACTGATGTGCATGGTAGAGAAAGCACTTTTAGTGATGAGGATTATCTTTCTTATTCTATAGATACAAGTCTTCCTGCTGCACCTATTCTTGAACCCTTGTTTGGAAGTTTTCATAGGGATGTGGGAATATTTTATGATATTATCGGCAACGCCTATCCTGTGATGTTTCACGAGGAAAATACAGTAAAGGAACACACTGCTTATGCAGGTGAGTTATTTAATTTAGATGATGGTTTTTATTCAAATCAAGAAGATTTGTTTATTACAGGATTTATTTCAGATGATGAGCCGGTAAATATTTCTCTTTTAAGTTGTGGTCAAACTGAAGATTTACAGTTTTATACAATAACTATTGATGAATATGACCCCTCTTTGTATAATGGTGTTGATGAGAATAATCCTTGGGAATACTCTTATAGTTCTCATGGTTTAATACTTGCACTTAAGGGAAATAATTCAATTCACTTGGATGATCAGGTGATTGGTGACCAATTTGATGAGATAGTGGGGAAATATGTGAAACTGCCTATTGATTCAAATGCATATTCTTCCGGAAAGGCACAAGGCAAGGTAACAACTTATGGAAATTATTTCAAGTATTATTTAGTCACAGGTATTAGTCGTGACTCAAGTGTGTCAGGAGACATACACGATATAATAACTATTAGTCCTGCACTTGAAGAAAATTTACTTCCTGATACTGGGCTAGAGTTTTATGATTCAGATGGATTAGATAATCAACCAGATGATTATTTTGAATTAAATTTGGAAACTCCTTACGAGTTTGCTTGCGATCTTGGAACTGGTTCAAATCTTTATACACTAAGAGCAAGATCAAGATATGTAAATGGTTTGTTAAATGATACATCAAATATAAATTACTTAATTGATACTGCTGCACCTGAGATCAGGCACGTATTTTCTGCGCCTGCAGGAACAACTATTGATTCAACTCCAACAATTGCTTTTAATATTACCGAGCACGCTTGTGGCTCTGGTTTATTTTTGGGAAATGCTCAGTTGGTACTAACAAATATTGTTACTAATGATTCAATTGCTTATGACCTTGATGAACCAACAATTGGTCCTGCTGAAAAAGCTAATCTTGTTCAATACGGGTTTACTATAGATATACCTGACTATCTAGCTCAAGCAGAATACGAAGTTAGTTTGTTGATAGAAGATTATGCAGGAAATAAAGTTGTTTTAGAAGATGGTGAATGGGTTATTGATATTATTGATTCTTCAGGTGTTGCTAAGCCAACCATAATTGTTTCTGAATCAGATTCAGATTATAATTCTTGGAATAAGATTTATTTTGTTAATGAAACACCAACTATAACGTTGTCTTCCGGTGATTTTGAAGATGTATTAGTAAAACTACAACCAGGGAATATTCCAATGGTTTGTGTTGATGATCCGATTCTAGAAGAAGACGAATTTATTTGTCGTTTAGATGAAGGTGTGTTAACTGAGCAAATATATGATATAGATATTACTGCTTTGAATGAAGAGGAAGAAGCTATTGGCCATTGGGACGATATAAAATTAGTTTATGATGTTACTGCTCCAAATGTAATTGATTTAGAAATTCCTCTTTCAATTAGGTCTGGTGACAAAAGAGTTTTCAAAATATATCTTGATGAACCAGAAAGAGATATTCTTACAAAAATTTCTTACCTAGATGATAGTTATGTTTTAGAAGATACTTCTTCAAATCCTACAAAAGAAATTTATGCATCATATCTTGATTCAACTTACTTTGGTTGGGAAGAAAGTTCAGAGCCATATAATTTTAGTATAACTATCTTTGATAGAGCAATGAATTCAATGGTAATTAATAAAAGTATTTTTGTAGATGATACTCCCCCAGAGATTAATATTACCCATTTTAAGTCTGGTGGTATTTCTTTCCCTACAGGACAAAACCCTGAGAATTTATTTAGTAATATTACAACAAGAAACACTACATTATTTATTAACGGAACTGTTGATGACTCACTTATTAGAGATATTTGTTTAAATATGACTTTTAATGGAATAACTATAGATTTAATCAGTCCTTGTCAAGAGCTTTGTGAAGGTGAAGAGGTTCCTCCTGGTTGTATTCAGAACGGAACTGGCAATTTCCAGTTTAGTTTTGCATTAACTCTTGATTCAAATCAAGTTAATGAAGAAGAATTGTGGAATATAATCACGATCATTGCAACTGATGAAGCTTTTAATCAAGAGGTTAAATCTTTAGCTGCATTGATGGATTGGTTATCACCTTCTGTTGTAGATGCTGATGTTATATAGGTAGAGATTTATAGAAGAGAAATTTAAAGATGAGTTTTAGATCAGAAAAAAGAGGTTTAGGTATTTTAAAGAGTGCAATTTTCTTAAAGGTTGCTATATTGTTTCTTTTAATATCTATTCTTAGTTTTAATGTTCTTTCAACTGAGTACTATACTACTAGTGCAGCACCAGTAATTAGTATACTTTTTGATGAACAAATAAATCTTGATTCAATAACTGCGCAGGTTCTTTGCTTAGAGAAACAGGGGATTTGCTTTGATATTTACCAATCAGGAAATGTTACACAAACTCCTCAGATAGATGTGGCGCTTGAGAATAATAATCTAACCGTTCTTTATTCTCTTGGTCTTATTCCGAATGATAATTATACTTTCCATACAACTGTTGAAGACGTAGTTGGTAATTCTCAATCATACGATCTTAGTTTCACAGTTGATGCGCCTTTAATGGATATCTCTGTTGTTTTACCTAATAATGCTTGGTCAAATGAAATACCTTTTGATGTAGCAATTTCTCCTGAATATAATAATTCTAACTGTTGGTATTTCCCAGGAAATATTCAACGGCCTCTAACCCCTGATGAAGGTTATACTTTCAATTTCACAAATATTGTTGATGGTGCTCGGTGGTTTTATATTTATGATATAACAAACAATACTGTTACAGATACTTATCAAGTAGGGCAAAGCTTGCCTTTTTATGTCGCATGTAATGCAGGTGATGAAAACTATGGTTGGGCAGATTTAACTGTTTATTGGGATACAACTGCACCAATTTATTCACTTGAATTTGATCCAAGCCCTTTAACTGATCTTGTTAATCGTATTGTTGATGTAACTGTTACATCTTCTCCTTATGGAAATGGAGAAAGTGCTGATGAGATTGGTTGTGAAATTGCAATTCTAATTGATAATGGAGCTAATATAACTTCTCCTGTATTTATTCCTTTTGATAGTGTTGGTGGTGATATTTCTAAGATTGGTAACTATTCTCAAATTAACACACATGAACTTAATTTTGAAAATATTCCTATAACTGATTTTACTTCACATAGTTATCAATATAAAATACGTTGTAGAAATAAAGCAGGAACATTAGGGGATAATATTACTGAGGATTTAACTGTTCAACTTTCACCAGATTTTTCAATAACCCAAATCAGTCCTGATAACTATGTTAATTCTGCAACAATTCCTGTTGAAGTTTTAACAAGTGTTGAAACAATTTGGTGTAATATTTCAAAAGATGGCTTCAATGAGTTAATGTTAATAAACACTTCAACTAATAAAAATCATTATTATTATTTATCAAGTGTTTCTGAGGGGTCACATAGTTATGATATAGATTGTAAATCAACTTTTGGTTCTAATGATCACTCAAGCATCTCATTCACTGTGGATAGAGTCTCGCCTGATAATGTATCTATAAATACTAATGATTATAGTTGTTCTCTGGCAGAGTTAAGTTTTAAGTTACATGCAGATGATGATCTATCAGGTGTATCTTATTTCAATTATACTATTACTGGTCCAGAATCAGAATTGATTGCTTCAGATTTGACAAGTGATACAACAATAGAATATGATTACACACTTATAGAAAATGAGTCCTATATAATTAAGGTTGTCGCTGTAGATCGAGCTGGAAATCCAAGTTCAAGTGTGACAAAAACAATTGTTGCAACTGGGCCGGATCTTGTTGAATGTGACACAGTTTCTCCGACAATCAATTTCATTGATGAAAAAGAGCCTGGTGTGACAGTTGTTAATATAACTTGTTCAGATTCTCAGTCTGGATGTAGAGATAGTTTTGATTATAGTCTATTAAATAATCTTAGTGCAGATTGTACTTACTTAACTGCAGGAAGCTGGTCTACAACAACACAATTTTCTATATGGGAAGATACTAAGTTCTGTATAAGAGCTAAAGATTATAATGATAATGAAAGAGAAGATGATGAAATAATTACGGTTACATTTAATGTTTCTACTCATTGTTCAAACGGGTTAATTGATTTTGATGAGTCAGATATAGATTGTGGGGGTACTGAATGTTTTGCTTGTGATGCTGGATCTGCTTGTTCAAGTGACGATGACTGTAGCACTAATTGGTGTAATAATGGTGTTTGTGATACTCCCGCTTGTGATGATACTATTTTAAATGGTCTTGAAACTGATGTTGATTGTGGTGGAAATTGTGATGGATGCGAAATTAATAAGACCTGTGTGTTAAATGATGATTGTTTAAGTTTTTGGTGTAATGAATCTGTTTGTGCAGCATCTTCTTGTGAAGATTATGTTGTCAATGGTCTTGAAACTGATGTTGATTGTGGTGGTCTTGAGTGTATGCCTTGTGATAATGGCCAGAATTGTTTTGAAGATTTTGATTGTGTTTCTAATTATTGTAATTATGGTATTTGTGAAGAAATGATTCCTATTAATCCTATTGATGATGAAAAATTAAACATTATCTCATTAATTCTTTTAATTTTGGGGATATTATTTATTCTTGTAGGTGTAGGTTATATTTTATATGAGCATTACTATCTTAAACCTAAAGAAACAACTATTAGTACTGAAACGCATTTTGCACGTCCAGTTAAACATAAACTTTCTCCTGAAGAAATAAAAAGATTACATAAGAAAAGATTAATGATGAAAGAAAAGTTTAAGAAAAGGTCAAGTTCTATGAAAGATAAGTTTTCAACAAAGTTATCTACTTTTGATGAAGAAACTAAAGAAATAAAATCTGATAAAGATAAAGAGGAATCAGAAAAAGCTAAGAAAGTTATGGAAAAGATTAGTAAGTTGTCTGATAAAGAAGTTACTCCTAAAGACAAGGAGTATGAAAAATTAGATAAAGGCTTAGAAGAAGATTATGTTGCGTTAGGAGATCTTAAAAAGAATGTTGTTGATAAACTTAAAGATGATCCTAAGTTTAATGATAAAGTTGCAGAGGATGTGTTTGCTGCACTTGATAAAATGCAATTAGGTGTTGATAAAAAAACCAAGATAAAAGATGATTATAAAGAACGTGAAAATTCTGACAAAAATTATGTTACTGAAGAAGATTTTAAGAAGTTAGATGAAGTTATAAAAAAATCTAAAGAAGAAAAAGGTAAATCTGGAAAAATAATTGAGTCTAACAAGAAAGAACAACTTGTCTCTGTTCAGGATAAAGAAGATGTGTTTTCTGCTCTTGATGATCTTGCCTCAGGGTCTAAAGCTAAAAATAAGTCAGAGAAGGTTGATTTTTCTGCAAGAAAATTATTTAATTCTGATGACTTAGTTAATTTATTTAAGAAAAAAGAGTTAAGTGCAGACGTTTTTAAAGTTATACTTTCTGAGTTATTAAATTCAGGCAAATTAACAAAGGCTGATGTTTCTGGAATAGTATTTAGATTATTAGAACAAGATCTTCTTGAAAAAGATATTGCACATAAAATTTTAAAAGATTTAAAGTTAATAAAAGAATAAAATGAATCGTAAAGCTGCAGTAAAACAAGTATTCACATTTTTAATGGTCGCAATATTAATAGGTTTAGTGTTTTTATTCGGTATAAAAGCTATTGCAGGAATCATGAAAGATACTTGTGATGCAGATGTTGCTCTTTTCACAAAGCAAATTAATGAATTTGTTAATAAATATAATACTTATGGTTCAGATAGAGAAGAAAGAGTTATTCTTCCATGTGAACATTCTTTTGTGTGTTTTATTGATAAGGATATTATTGGTACACCAACAACGATTTTTCCAAATCCTGATATAGTAATTAATCCTATGATTGAACAGAGTATTCTTGCTAATGTTAGTTATAATATTTTTCTAATAAAAAATAATATCGCAACTCCTATTGGTTATTCAGATAAGTTAGTAGTAGGTGAGCCTTATAATTATCTTTGTATGCAACCAACAGGTAATAAGGTTGTAATAAGATTTGTTGGTAAGGGAAGAACAACAGAAGTAAATTTGCCTCAATTAGGAGTGGTTTAATTGTTTTTTCAAAAAAGAGCATTTACTATACAATTTAGTTGGATATTTATTTTAATAGTGGGATTTATGGTAATGCTTTTTGTTATAACTTCTATAAGTAAGCAGGGAGAGGTTTCAACATCAGATGTTAATGTTGAGATTCTACAAAATGTTGATTCAATTATTAGTACTTCTTGGCAAAGTGTTAACACTTTTAAAATTGTAAACACACCTAAAATAACTATTGAGTATATATGTGAAGATAATTATTCTGCCTATTCTGTTAATTCTAAGTTGCGTAGAGTAGATGATCTCATAATTTTTGCACCAAAACAAATTGACGGAAAAAAGATTTTTACATGGTCAAAAGAATATAAGATGCCAATGAAAATTGTTAATGTTCTTTACTTAACTAATGAAAAACACAAATATATTTTTGTTAATTCTTCCACTAATAATGTAATGAGATTTTTATCTTCTAATTTTCCAGAAAATATGACTTTTGAAACAGTTAATCCAGGATTTGATTTAGAAGATGGAAATTTTGATATGTATACAATTATTTCTACAGACGAAGATTATAATGGTGCTGGTGTTCCTGCATCTATCAGGAAAAAAACAAAAGTGGTGATAATAAATACTTCATCAGGAAATTATCAGAATGGTAATGTAAGTTTTTATTCTTTTAACAATGAAGGGCTTTTGGAGTTTGACGGAGAAGGTGTTTATCTTGATGAATCAACACTTTATGGTGCGATTTTTAGTAGTGGAATTTCTGATTATGAATGTACTATAGATAAGTTAATGAGAAAGTCAAAGAATTTATATCAAATTTATCATAATGTTGCTGAAAAAGAACGAGATGCTTCTTCAAAAGCAATATGTATTTCAGCTTATTATCCTGCGGTCATTGATATGCTAGTATACCTTAATGACTCAATTGATGCAAGGAATTATGAAGAGATTGTAATGGCAGGTTACAGTTTGGATGGTTCAAATAAAAATCTAAGGAAATATGGGTGCCCTTTAATTTATTAAAATGATTTCAATAAAAAGGTTTAGAAGGAAAGCGCAATTGCAAATGACTGAAAACATTGCAATAATTATGATAATTGTATTTATTCTAATATTTGGTTTTGTGTTTTATAGTAAGGTTCGTTCTGCATCTATTAAGGGTAAACTAAAAGAGTATTCTGAACTTGATTTAGTTAAAGCTTCACAAACAATTTCCTCTTTGCCTGAGTTATCTTGTTCTCGAGAATCTTTAACAGATGTTGGCTGTATAAATAAGTTGAAGCTAGAAGCATTCATAGAGTTGGGTTTACAAGAGGAATATTATGAATATTACCGAGAGTTATTTGGTAAATCTAAAGTAACATTTAATTCAACGTTCCCTGATGATACAATTAATATTGAATTATACAATAACCCTTTTGATGGTATTAATAATAAAGATTCAATTTTTATTCCTATAAATATTTTTGATCCAATAAATGATACTGTTAATTTTGGTTATGTTCAAATAACTAAGTATACACAACCTTTAATTTAAAATGGCAGATAAAAAAAAATCTAAGTTTGGGCAAGTAGAAATAATGGGTTTATTAATAGTTGTAATATTAGTTGTTGTGGTAATTTTTTTAGTTGTTAGTTTTAGTGCTAAAACTCCTCCAAGAAATATTCAAACAACATATATGAATGATCAAATGTCAACTGCATTTATTCTTGCTTTGCTTGATACGAGCACTGAGTGCGGTAATTCTGTAAGTATATCTGAAGTTATAGCTGATTGTGCTGCGTTTGACAGAATAAAGTGTCCTGGTGGTAATTCTTGCACTTATTTAAACGAATCCTTAGATGATATGTTTAACTCAACCCTAGTAGAGTGGGGTGTAGGATTTGTATTTACCATGCATCATATATCCTTTGATAATCCTGGGCTAAATAATTTTACTTTTTCTCAGGGTTGTGGTTATGGATCGATTGCTCAGAGAGAAACTTTTCAGATTATTCCTTTATGGCCTAGACCTGATGATGTTAAAGTTAGAATAAAGATCTGTGATAGTTAGTTAATTACACTTCTCCCAAATATTATATTGGTGTTTCTTGAAATACTCTGGAAGGTTTATAATATATATAATCATGATTACAAACCAGAATGGTGCCATAAATAATAATGGAATTAAGTGCCACATGGTGAATTTCTTCTCATACTTGATTATTGCAATTAAGAATAAAGGATAAGTGAGTAGTGTAACAATTATGCTTATTGCAACAAGAAAACTTAGTTCTATATTGCCATTAATTATGTTTGTAATCCATCTTATTACTCCTGCTATGGAGAACCATTCAATAAAATATCTTAACACTTCTCCACTAAAAATAACCCCCTTAGAAGAAAAATATAGTATGTATCCAGAGGTTATGTTATAGATTGTAACAATGCCCATGATTACTCCTTGGATATATGTAAAAAGCATTAATGGGAGAGAATAAATATCTATCATCGTATTCCCTATCTGCATATGTTTCTTAAAAATATTAAGCCATCCTTTTGCAAATCTTGTTCTTTGTTTTCCAAATCCTTTAACTGTATATGGCATATTTGTTTCTGTTACACTCTTTTCACTAAACGCGATTTTGTAGCCTTTTCTTATTAGTCTAATTGTTACATCAACATCTTCTGAAAACCCTTTTGTGCTAAAGCCATTAATCTTTTCAAGAGCCTTCCTTTTATACATGCTAAGTGGCCCTGGTGTAACAATATTTGCGTGTATCTTGCTGAAAAGCATTCTAATAAGTGAATTATATAGTTGTTCAATGTGGACCCATAGGCTTATGAACTTCTTTTTGTTTTTTAATTTAATAACTCCACATGCACCTGCATATTCTTTTGGAGATAGTACTTTTGCAAGCTCCACAAGAGAATCTTTCGCGATTATACTATCTGCATCTACAATAGCAATTAATTCACTTTGTGTATATTTTAATGCAGTGTTTATCGCATTTGATTTGCCGCCATGGTTTAATTTAATTAATTTTACAGATACATTACTTGGTTTTCCTTTGATTGCTTTTTTTATTTCTAATATTGTTTTATCTTTGCTTCCATCATCAATAACGATTATATCTTTCTTGCCGTTGAAATCTGCATTAATAGCTGCAATCAAACAATCTTTAATATATGGTTCTTCATTGTACGCAGGTATTATTATTGTAAGAGATTTGCCTGTTTTGCCAGGCTTTTTTTTCTTAGGTTTAATAAAAACAAGAACATAGTAAGATAAAACTACAAGAAAAAAGATTACTGTTATTATGTTTGCAAGTATTGCTAAAATACTCATTTTATACAAAGTCCGTGTTCTTTATTTTAGGTGTACAGAACCAAGATAGTTTTTGATTAAACAATGCTTTGAATGCAGCATATGCGATAGCAAAAACAAGAACTATGCTAACAGTGAAACATCCTCTTACAAGGTACCAGTATTCGTTTAGCATATGTCTTTTATACATCATAAATCCTCCCATTAAAAGGAACCCAAATGTGTAGAAGAACCTCAAGAAGAATGTTGCCACGTCTGACATATTAAATAAACTTGGCTCTCCAACAAACCACCCTACAAAGCCAAAAATGGTCATGGTTATAACCACTGGTGCAATTAAATGAACCATTGTTTGAAACATTATCATTGCCTGTTGTTTCCAATTAAGTTTACCAGAAAATAATATGTCCTGATAGTTATCTAGAAAAACTCTCATTCCACCATAGGTCCATCTCATCTGTTGTTTAATATAAGATTCCCATGTATCTGGAACTTCACTTGGTTGATCTAACCCTTTAACATAAACACTTTTATAACCTTTCATTAGAATTCTAACGCTAAGTTCAGAATCTTCTGTTATACTATTAGGGTTCCATCCGCCTACTTCTTCAATACATTTTTTTCTTATAGCCCCTCCTGTTCCACAGAAGAATACTGTATTTATTTTATTACTAATGGGCATGATAATTGTGTGAAATATTGTCAACGAATATGCTGCAAATCTTGTAATTATATTTGTATCTTTGTTTGAAAAGCCTTGGCCTCCTTGAACAATTGCAATTTTTGGATCAGCAAATGGAGGAATAACTTTTTTTAGAAAGTGTGCTTCGGGTTCCCAGTCTGAGTCAAAGATGCAAATTATTTCTCCTTTTGTTTGGTCCATTGCATCTTTGCAAGCACCTGGCTTATACCCTTGCCTATTTGTTCTGTGTATATATTTAACAAATCCAGGATTATCATCTGCATACTTTTTTAGAAGTGCTTGTGTGTTTGTATTTGTGCTATCATCAAGAATCATTACTTCAAATCTATCTTTTGGATAGTCTAGTTTCATACAGCCTTCAATACATCTTGCTGCAATAGGATCATTAAACGAAGGAACCTGGACACTTACAAAAGGCCACTCTTTAAACTTGTATGTTTTAGAATCAACAAAGTTTTTCTTTTTGTCAACAAAAATATTTATTATTGACATAGTAAGAAATACCAATGACAGAAAGATCATTGGAATTAGTGCAATGTTGTATATGAACATTGTAATTGCTTGAGCAGTAGCCATTCTTTTTAATCACCTATTATTAATTGCTTTTGTCTGATAGCTTTTCTTAGTTTGGTTATACTTGGAACTCCAACCAACATATCATAGTCTCTTTCACTAACACCTATATATATTACTGGATTAATTCCCTGTATTTTAAACTTTTGTGCTTCTGAGATGTCTTCTTTTAGTTCTTCGAAGATTTCTGTTTCCATACAGTTTAGAATTTCTTGGCCATCCAGGTTATTCAAATCAATATTTTCTTGAACTTTCATATTAAATGAATTAAAATAATAATTCCAATATTGATCTGGATAGAGTTTATTTACACATAATAATGCTTGTGCAAATTTGTAGTGGTCTTCTTTTTCTTGATAATCAATTATATCTATATTGTTCTTATGATAAAATTTAATTTTCCCTGTGTCAATATATTCTTCTTTTATTATTGGGAATATTTCGTTAATAAATTCTCTTGATTTGTCTCCAGAACTATCTGCAAAAACAATCATTGTTATCTGTGCGTTTTCATCACCAAAATACGGCCTGTTAGTTAATAATGGTTCATTTGAAGTATAGAACTCATATAGATAGCTAATATTATTTCCATTTAATTTATCATTAAGAATAGGGTATTTATTTTTTTCAATTGTTATACTTCTATAAAAGCTAAATGCCAATATTAAAACAAGAATAACTAATATTGTTATTGTTTTCCCATGTAGTCTTCTTTTATTGTCTTTCTTAGTCATCTTTCTTATTCTCTTTGCATAATAGTATTTTTTATGCTTTTTGCTTTGTGGCTATTATAAGATTTAAGTCCTTTAACAAATAAGAAGATACACCAAATTAATAATGCAGCTATTGGTAATGGTAACCACCCAAATAGTAAGAATGGCATTATTGAATAAAACATAAGTCTAAATAAATCCAAGTATTTTATTTTTCTGACAAATATTTTTAAGATTAAACTTAGAAAGAAGAAACCAAATGTTCCTGCAAAGATATAAAAGAAAGCCATGCCTGTTGCAGTACCAAAAGAATAATTTATCATTCTCCAAAAATTTACATTTGCAATATCAAATATAGTGTAGTATGCATATCTTATAATATCAATTAATAGAATAACGATTCCTGTTAATATACTTAGCTTAACTAGTAATCTAAGGTAAATATCTAAAACAATTTCAAATTGTTTTTTCCACAAGCCTTCAAAAGCTTTATCAGGATTGTATAATACTTCTAAACCGGATTTCAGGTCGCTTATTGTATTTGTTTTCTTTTTGATTTTGATTACCTCGTTGGAAAGTTAATTTCCCGTATGTAGGAGTTGATATAAGTAGTAATTATTTTATAAATATTGTGGTAAAATTTGATCTTTTAATCTTTAGTCTTAATTCACTTTAAGAATAAGCTTCAGATCTTTTGAGGTAAGGACTCTATCTTGGATTAATCTGTTATCTACAACGGTTGCAGGGTAAGAATCTATTTCATAGTATTGTTTTAATAGGAATACGGTGTCTTCTTTAAAATCTGCATCAATAGGGAAAATTATTACGGTTTTGTTTTCTTCAGACATTTCTTGATTAAATCTGTCAAATTCTTCTCCTTGTTCTAGGCAGTTTTCGCAATCTTTTGTGTAAAAGTATAATATTGGTATAAAATCATGATTATTACACTCATTGTAATTCTTTGTTGATATAAGCCAGAATCTTAAAGATAATCTGATATACTCTCTTTTTAAGCTAATATATTCATCTGAAAGTTTTGTTTTTTTGTCATATTCTTCAAGTCTTGTTGGTAGAATATCCCAGTAGAATTTTAGTTGTGGGTATAGTTGAGTTATCTGTAAATCTAGAAATTTGCACTGATCTTTTGCTTGAAAGTTGTCCATAAATAATTGCTGTAGTTGAACTCCCTTAAGGTCGAGTGCAGAATTATCTATAGTATTTCTTATTTCAGAGATTTCTGAGTTTACTGTTTTCTCTATAAGATTGTTAGCAAAGATGCCACTAAAAACTCCTGCTAAATATAGAACAAAAGATACTATGACAATAAATATTATTAAACCTCTTTTTGGTACTTTTTTGATTCTTCGTTTTTTATTCATTTTTTAATAAATGATTAAAAATTTGGTTTATTCATCATCTATGCTTATTTCTTCAATGTCATCTAGAGAAGGTATTTCTTCTTTTGGAGTCTTCGAATCCAATAAATCTTTAGATTTATTCAACTTTGTTGAATGATCAACAATATTTTCGTTATTGTGTTTATTGAGAGTTTCAACTTTTATTTCTTTAGGGGAGTCTTGTTTCGGTGTCTCAGGAAGATTTTTTATTTCTTCTTCTGGAGAAGGATTCTTAACAATCTCCATTGCAACAAGCTCAACTCTGTCAAAAGCTTCATTTTTGTTAACTCTACCAGTTACTTTTATCATTTCACCTAATAAGGATGATTTAAATGGTTCAAATAAATCTGGTGCTTCTCTAAATTTTAGAATATTTTCATGTGTTTCTCCAAGTAGTTTCTGTATTTGATCTCTCCAAAAAACAGTTCTTACGCTTGCAGATCCATCATCTAAATAGCAATTTAATACATATGAATATCCTAATTTATTTGCAGGAATTTCTCCGTGCTCTGCGCAAATATATTTGTCGTTTTCAAATTTAGGTTTTTTATTACACTCAGGACAAGTTTCCCAGAATCTAATGTCTGAAACTTGCACAATTGTTGCAAGAACATCAACTCTGAAATCATTTGCTCCTAGCTCGCTAATCTTCTTTTTTGTTGAAGTTTCTTCACTAACTTCAATTGTTATTCCTTCAGGGTTTACTATGATTTCAGTATTGTCCCCAAGGTTTAAGTCAAGAGCGCCAGTATAGTTATTCTTTCTAACATAGGCGTTCTTTATTGTAATTATGTCTCCCTGTTTTATTTTTCCAAAGAATTCATCAACTTTAGTGTTCCAAAGCGTTGCTCTCATTCTTCCTGTTTTATCTGCAATAAGAAAACTGGCTAGCTTACCAGGTCCTCTTGCTGAATTAAATTCTTTTATATCAAATTTTCTTAGAACTTTAGCATTTAGTTCAACATTTCTCAATCCTTCAAGAAGATTGCCTATTTCCAAAGCTTGCTCTGTTGAAGGTATTAATTGCACACCAAGTTCATTTGCAACAATGTGTGCAGCTCCATCTTCACTTACTAATCCTGAAAGTTGATCTAGTTTGTGTTTTATTTTATTATTAATATCATCTAATGATAGAGAAGTAGATTCTATAATTTTCTTAACTATCTGTTCTTTCGTAAGTACGACCATGTGTTTCAAACCCCCTCAAATAATCAAATAAGTAAGTACTATATAAATATTAGTATTTATCTCTTACTAGAATAATCTAGGACAATTTCCTCTTTTTAAAAAGATTGTTGTTGGTTGTCTTGTGTTTGCTCACTAAACAATAATATTTATAAATACCCTAAAATTCACTTGTGATTATGGTAAAGCGAGTTGGCGGATCACGAAGGAAAACAAGACATAAGCTTAAGAAGAATGTTAGAACTAAAGGAAAAATTAGTTTAACTAGATTCTTTCAAACTTTTAAGAAGGGCGACAAGGTTGTTTTGAATGCAGAACCTGCATATCAGAAAGCAATGTATTACCCAAGGTTTCATGGGCTTGTTGGTTCTGTATCAAGAAAGATTGGCACATGTTACGAAGTTAGTATTAAAGATAACAATAAAGCAAAAATGGTTATTGTTCACCCTGTTCATTTGAAGAAGTCGAAGGTTTAAATAAAATGGAGCCAGAAATTATTGAATTAAATCCTGTTTCTTTAGCAGAAGTTAAAAAAGATTTAAAAAAAATTAAAAAAAGAGATGGTGAACTTACTTTTAGAGGAAATAAAACAGAAGAGCACATTAATAGTCTTCATGTAATTTCTGAAAAAGATTCTAAAGATATCTATGATAAAATTGATAAATTAAAGATTCTAAGAATGAAGCCTAAGCATGTCATTAAATTCGTAGATATAATGCCTTCTTCAGAAGCAGAAGTAAAATATCTTGTAGGTTCCCTGTCATTAACAGTTTCTAAGGAGAACATTACAAAAATTAACAAGATAATCTCTGCACACATTCCTGCAAAGAAGAAATAGTTTTTCTTAATTTTCTTAAACTTTATAAATACTAATTGTAAATATATCCTATAAAGAGGTGTTTAAGTGATTAATGTAGCAATTAATGGTTTTGGTAGAATAGGCAGAGAAGTTTTTAAAGTATTACATAAGAAATTCAAAGAAGATATTAACGTTGTTGCAGTCAATGACTTAACAGAAACTAAAGTTCTAGCTCATTTATTAAAGTATGATTCTGTCCATGGAAAGTTCGATGCTAATGTTGAATTTAATAAACACTTTCTAATTGTTGATGATCACAAGATTCATGTTCTTGATGCAAAAGACCCAGAGCTTCTTCCATGGAAACACCTGCAGATAGATGTGGTTATAGAGAGTTCTGGAAGATTCAGAACAAAAGAAACTGCAGGAAAACATCTGAGTGCAGGTGCTAAAAAAGTTATTATTTCTGCTCCAGCAAAAAGCGATGATGTTAGAACAATTGTTCTTGGTGTTAATGAAAACACTTACAATCCAAAAGAAGATCACATAATTAGTAATGCTTCCTGCACAACAAATTGTCTTGCGCCCATTGTAAAAGTTCTAAATGATAATTTTGGAATTGTTGAAGGTTTTATGACAACAGTTCATAGTTATACTTCAGATCAAAGATTAGTTGATGGTCCACAAAAAGATTTGAGAAGGGAGCGAAGTGCAGCTCTTAATATAATTCCCACGTCTACAGGTGCAGCAATTGCAGTTGGAAAAGTTATCCCTGAATTAAAGGGTAAGCTTGATGGTTTAGCAATAAGAGTTCCAACACCAGATGGTTCATTAGTAGATTTCACTTGTCTTCTAAACAAAAATGTTAGTGTTGAGAAAATAAATAATTTATTCAAGAATGTTTCTTTGCATCATCTTAAAGGAATATTAGAATACTCTGAAGAAGAACTTGTATCAACAGATATTGTCGGTAATACTTATTCATGTGTATTTGATTCTAAACTTACACATATCAAAAATAATTTGGTTAAGGTTTTTGGTTGGTATGACAACGAAGTTGGGTATTCTTATCGGGTTGCAGATTTGATAATGTTCATTGCAGATCGGGAGTAGTTTACAACAGGTTTATATATTGGAGTATATTCTGTTTTTTATGTCTGATATTATAAGTGAATTTAAAGAATCTTATAATAATTTAAGAGCTAATGTTTCTCCTGAAGAACTAGTACATGATGATATTGATAATCTTGAAGAACTTTGTGTTAAGTCAAAGCCAGCTATTGTAAGGTCAGATTCTGATTATTTTATCATAGGTTATTCTAATCAAAATAAAGTTGTCAATAAAATAAAGAAGTTATGGAATCATCCTATTACAAAGTTCAATAGATCTATGATTCCTGCAGAAATAGCTTCGGTTGTTGGTGCAGCAAAGGGGAGTTCTTTAGTAAGTTTGGTAACTAATTCATCTTCTTTAATTACAGTTGGTGCTGCAATCACAGAGGGGTTATCTTATTTCGGAATCTATAGAATCTTATCTTATTTTAATAATGAGAATAAATATAAAGGGCATAAAAAGAAATTTTGGAAAGACTTTGGCACTTTTAGTAAAGATTCTGTTATGTTGTGGACACTTAGCATGGCAAAGAATATTATTCTGTATAAATTATTAAAAGAAGGTTATGATCCCGCACAAACAACTGCGTTTGTTCAGGCAGGTTATAGTTTGTTGCATTTAGCCTCAATGAATGCATTAGCCTATAAACAAGGTTTAATTGATAAGAATAATAATGTTAAAAAAGTGTCTAATTTCACCTAAACATTTAAAAATAATGAGTGATATTACTAACAATATCTAGAGGTTAGCCTAGAAAATTTAGTAAGGAGTAAAAAAACAAAATGAAAGGAACAGTTAAATGGTACAACTTTAAGAAAGGTTACGGATTCATCAGTGGTGAAGACGGAAAAGATTATTTTGTGCACTATACTATGGTGTCTAAAGATCTAATGTTAAAAGACGATGATAGTGTTACTTTTGATGCTGTTGAAACAGATAAAGGAATTCAAGCACAGAACATTGCAATAGTGGGCTCTGCACCTGCAGAAGCATCTGCAACAACTAAAGCTCCGGCTGAAAAATCTGTTAAAGAACAAGTGGCACCTGTTAAGGAAGATACTAAAGAAGATAGTGAAGATTTTTAAGACTATTTTCTAAATAATAAACTTATTATTTTTTCTATTTTATTTTTTCTATCTAAAAAGAAAAAAATTCTAAATTATTTTTTAGTAGCAGTTCTATTTGCAACAACAACTTTAAACTTATTTGAGATGTCGTTAAGTTGTTTAACATTATTTACAAAGACTGGAAGAACATTACTGAAAACCTTTTCCATAGCTCTAACTTCTGCGCCAACATTTAGAATATTTTTATCATATTCACCGACTTTCCCAATTATTGCTTTGTGCAGTTCGTCAAATTGATCTTTCATGTCTTTGACTTGTTGTTCAATTTGTGTAACTTTTTGTTCTGTTCTGTTTTTCCAAGTTATTATTTTATTAATATCTTTGATAAGATCAGTCCATTTTTCTTCAATAATTGTTTCTATAAGTTCTTCATTGGTTGCACTTACCATTCCAGGATCAACATCCATTGATGATTGCATAGGATTCATATTAGGGATTGGTGGTAAGATGTTTTGTGAATTGTTTGGTATCATGTTTTTTCCTCCTAGTTTTGCCTGCGACATTGCATCAAATATATCCGTATGAGAGTGGCCTTTCTTCACTAAAACGTCAGAAATCTGATTTTCAGATAGTCCTTGCTGTTTTAAAACGTGTACTTGATTGACCATTTCTTTAATGTTAGTCATATTAAATGATATTTATGTTAGTAGTTTAAAAATATTATTGATTATTTTGTTGAATATTCATAAAAACAAACAACAAGCTTTATAAATATATATTAAGCCCCATAGGATACTGATAATCATAGAGGTTAAAATATGGCAAAAGAGACTGTAGACGTACTAATTTCAGGTGGTAAAGCAACTGCTGCGCCCCCATTAGGTCCTGCTTTAGGTCCAAAAGGAGTAAATATTGGGCAAGTTATAGCTGAGATCAATAAAAAAACAGCAAGTTTTGCAGGAATGCAAGTCCCTGTTAAAGTAATCATTGATACTGATACTAAAGAATTTTCTATAAAGATTGGAACTCCTCCTGCAGCTGAATTAATTAAGAAAGAAGCTGGAATTGCAAAGGCAAGTGGAAGCCCAAAATCAGATTTGGTTGCTGATCTAAAAATTGAACAGTTAATCAAGATTGCTGGAATGAAGGAAGACGCTCTTCTGGGAAGTGATACTAAGGCAAGGGTTAAAGAGATTGCAGGAACATGTCGTTCTATGGGTATTATGGTTGAAGAAATGAGAGTCGCTGAATTTATTAAAGCAGTTAATGAAGGGAAATATGATAAAGAAATCTTATCTGGTAAAACTGAATTAACAGAAGAAGAACTAAAACAAATGGAAGTTAAGAAAAAAGAGTTAGCTGAAAAGCATAAGGCAATGCACGATAAATATTCTGTAACTGCTAAGGATATCATTTCAAAGAATGTTGGTAAAGAGAATAAAACTATTAGGAAAGCTTTGAGTGAAGCAGAGATTCCAGAAGAAATCATTAATGAGTTTGCACCTGAAGAGAAAGAAGCTCCTGGTGCAGCTAAGAAGTAAATTTTATTTCTTTTTTATTTTTTTATTTTAGAATTTCTATTATTTTATCTAACTCTAGAATCTCATCTGTCTTATCAAACATATTCTTCAACTTAAACCTTCCATCTTTTAACTCATTCTCACCAACAAATAAAGCAAAAGGGATCTTTTGAGCTTCAACATACTTCATGTTTTTAGGGAACTTTCTATTCATTATATCAAGGTCTGTATTTATTCCTGCATTCCTAAATTGTTTTGCAATTTCCAGACATTCTTTTTGAACTTCTCCAATGGGAACAATAAATACTTTTGTAACAGTTTGTTTTAGTTCGATTTTATTTTGTAATTTAAGAACTTCCAAGATTGGCTCTAAACCAAAAGCAATTCCGACTGCAGGGTAATCTTTATTGTTTCCTGCATAGTCTCCAATCATATTATCATATCTTCCTCCTCCTCCGAGTGAGAAAGAAAATATATTTAGGTCTTTCATTTTAATCTCAAAAACATTTCCTGTGTAATATGCTAATCCTCTTGCAAGTTCTGGTGCAAACTTTACACCTTGCACTAAAGAAAATATTTCTTTTAACTCTTTTAGTCCTTCATTGTCTGGAAGAATTTTAGAATAGTAATCAAGTTTTTCCCTGTTGTCACCAGGCACATCTAACAGTCTTAATATTTCATCTGCATTCTCAAATCCTTTGTCTATTAATTCTTGTTTAACTTTTTCAGAACCAAGTTTATCTAGTTTGTCAACTGTTTGAAGAACGCTTTCTATCTTGTTTTTGTTAACTCCTGCTTTTTCAATTATTGCAGAAAGTAATAATCTATTGTTAACAAGAATGTTAACATCTAAATTTATTTTTGTAAAAAAATCTTTTGCCAAAGAAAGAATTTCTGCATCTGCAATCATTTTGTTTGAGCCGACTGTGTCAACATCGCATTGCCAGAATTCTCTGTATCTTCCAAGTTTGATTGGTCCGTCTCTGAATACTCTGCCTATTTGATACCTTTTGAAAGGCATTTTAAGGTTTGGATTCATTGCTACGAATCTTGAGAATGGGACTGTTAGATCGAATCTTAGAGCTAGTTCTCTTTCACCTTGATCTTTGAATCTGAAAACTTCTTTTAGTATTTCTGCGCCAGAGTCTTTTGTTGCTAGTGTTTCAAATCTTTCTATGATTGGTGTTTCTAGTGGATTGAACCCATATGATTCAAATATTGTTTTTAGAGTGCTAACTAGGTAATTCCTTGCAATTTTCTCGTTTGGAGCAAAGTCTCTTACTCCTTTTGCTAATTGTACCATTTTGGTTTACCTCACTCTTATTTTGATATAGCTATTTTTAAAGTTTAATAAAATGGGGCGGCTGGCGGGAGTTGAACCCGCCCCTGAGGTTCCACAGACCTCAATGCTACCGATACACTACAGCCACCATGAACAGAAATTAATTGATATATAGCGTTGCCTATGAAAAAGAACTAACAATGAAATTCTACTTTAAAGCCATATATTTTTTGCATAATAAGAATTAGTGAAGGTTTATTTATAAATATTACTATCTACCTTTATTTTTACTACTCATAAGTAATAAAAAGTAGAAAGTTTTATAAATCATAAAATTAGATTAGGTAGTATGAGTATACGTTACAATGGAGAATTGATAGATCGTGCTAGTAATAAGATAAATATATACTACCATGGGCAGTTGATTAGTAGTGGTAGGTCAACAGCTGTAGCTATAGCTAAGCCTAAATTAAAGAATAAGGGAAGGTATTTTCTTGCAGGGTTAGCTTTATGGGCATCTATTTCATGGTTTGCTAAATTAAACAAGCAAAGCGTTGTTCCAAATTTTTCAAACAACTTAGAATCTGAATTAAATGAAAAAGATATTACTAAACTCAATCTTGAAGATAAAGTTTTAACTCAGGAACCACAAACAAAAATAATTACCGAAAATTATAACTTGCTTGATGATTTAGTAAAAAAGAAGGTATCTGAATATAAAGCAAATCCAACAATAGTAAATAGCCTAAAGGGTTTTTTCTCAGAACTATCTAGATATGATGATGAAATAATTAAAGCATCGAAATTGCATAATTCTACAGTAAATTTTCTTTATGCTCAATCTTCACAAGAATCTGAAGGAGATTTGAGAGCAGCATCCAAAGCAGATGCAAAGGGGCTTATGCAGTTTATGGAATCTACTGGTAAAGAGATGGGGTTAAGAATAGATAATTTTATTGATGAAAGATATTCTCCTAAAACAATAGTTAAAGGAGCTGAGTATCTTAGGAAGCATGTTAAATCTGATAAAGATTATGTTTTGCTTGCAGCTTATAATGCTGGACCAACTAAAATTAATAAAATTGTTAAGAAGTATGGAGATGATTGGGAAATTTTTTCAAAGCATATTCCAAAAGAAACTCGTCTGTATATAGTAAGAACTAAAGCAAGAGAGCAATTATTAAATGAATCTTTTGAATTTGAAAAAAGAAAACTTTTTTCTCAAGAAATTTCAGAATCAGATAGGTACATAGTTCAAAAGGGGGACAATATTTATACAATTGCAAAGAATAATAAAATTCCTCTAAAAGAAGTAAAAAGACTAAATCCTACAATAAGGGATTATAGTAAAATTTATGTTGGGTTAGAATTAAACATTCCTAAAAGTTCTTAAGTTCCTCTGAATTGAGCGATTTTGATATTCATACTGTAGTTTCTATTTTGATTTTGCTTAATAATTTCACATCTTTGTCCTGGTGACCAATATTTTTTATTTTTTTGATCAGGTATATTCGTAACAGGTTCAATACAAAACATTGTTGCATTCTCTAAATCGTCATGGCTAGTCCAAAGCATCATCTCTCCAAACCCTTTTGTTCCCATGATTAAAAGTCCTTTTTCGTGGTGATAGGTCATTTCTGTGGCTCCATGATAGAAAATTGCTCTCTCGCTATCTACTAGTTCTTTAAGTGAAGTTCTCTCTTGTCTGGTATCTGATTCAAAATCTATTTTATCCCGCGCGCCAATCACTTTGAATGCAGGATGCATCCCCAAATTATATTTAATAACTCGTTCTGAAGTATTTTTTAGAACAACATCTGTTAAAAGTTCATTTGGTCTAACTATTATTGTTTGTTCCAGGGTGTATGGTAAAAAGCTCATAACTCCAGGGAGTTTTCCTTGTCTTGGGTTTTCAATTACTGAACCGCCATATTCTTGAACTAAAATTATGTAATCATTCCCAGACTCTTTAATTATCCAGGGTAGTGCTCTTGAGAGTCCATGGCTTCCAAGAAGATATTTCCTATCATTAAGAATTACTGCATCATTTTTTGCTGTAGATATTATTGGGAACATAAACATCATAGATCTGTTCCATGCTTTAGGATGAATGGCTACTTCTGGGTTTATAGTGTTGTGCCAGTATTATACTCCTTTGTATTTAAAGCTAAAAATCTGTCCTGTTGGTTTATGAATAAAGGCTTCTGTAAGTGGTCCACTCTTAATATTTATTATTTCTGAGGTATTCATAAAAAAGGAGAATGAAAATGGGTATTTAAAGTTTTGTGTTGAATATCAGAGTAATTTTTTTAAATACTGGTACTATTTCTATATTATATGGATAATTACTACGACACTATTGCAGACTCCTATGATGAGCTCTATAAAGAAGAACAGTTCGAGAAAGTTAATATTGTAAAGAAATATATTAAAATTAAACAAGAGTATAAACTTCTTGATGTTGGCTGTGGTAATGCTTTTTATTTAGATGATTTTAATTGTGAATGCACAGGCATAGATCCTTCTGAAAAATTATTATCTTTGTATAATGGGAAACAAGAGGTTTTTATGGGAGAGTCAGAGAACATTCCTTTCCAAGCAGAAGAGTTTGATGTGGTAACTTCTTTTACTGCAATACAAAATTTCAAAAACATAAAACAAGGCCTTAATGAAATAAAAAGAGTTGGTAAAAATATCTTTGCTCTAACTTTTATTAAGAAAAGTGTGAATGCAGAACATACTCTTTATCTAATAAAGAGTATTTTTTCTGAATTTGATATTCAAGAGATAGAACATAGTAAAGATATTATTTTGATTCTCAAAAAAGATAATAATATTACATTTAAATAATAGATATAAGCTTTTTTGGACGATATTATTTTTAGTTAAATATTTTTGAAAAGAATATCATCTTAAAAAAGAATTAAACTTCCTACTGCATTGACATTGTTCATTAAAACTTCTAAGTATTTATTTCTGTTTATTATGCCTTCAAGTTTGAATGCTAAGTCATTGTTTCCTAAATCGTTTCTTATCCAATCGGCAAAGTCATTTTTATTGCTTTCTTCATCAACATGGTACTTGAAATTCTTTTCATCCATTTCTCTTACGAGTGTTATGAAGTGGCTCATATTTCTGATCTTTGGCCAGTATTTTGGTAAAAAATCTGATTTAATTAAACTCTCTGTAGTAGATTGTTTTATTCTCATGTAGCTTAGTATACGCTTTTCATTTATAAACTTTTCTATTTATAGCCACTAAGAAGTAGTAACAAAGCTTATATCTTAAGAATTCTATCAATAATACCCTTTTTACTCCAAGATTTGACTGTTTTAGAAATAATCTTAATTGCATAATCAACATCTTCTTGCGTTGTAAACCTGCTTAGAGTAAGTCTAATTGAAGAGTTAGCATCTTCATCACTCAAGCCTATTGCTTTTAGAACATGGCTTAAATCAGTGTTATTTGCTGAGCATGCTGAAGCAAGAGATGAAGAAATACCTTTATTATTAAGCTTTGATCCCAGTGAAGGAGCATCAATTCCTTTGAAACAAATATTTATGTTATTACACAATCTATTTTTTTTTGGTCCATTGAGTTTTGAATTGTCTATTTTCAATAGTTCAGAAATAATTTGATTTCTCAGTTCTGTCATATATGCAACATGTTTCTTATTTGCAATCTCAACTGCTTTTGCAAAGCCAACTATTGCAGGAATATTTTCTGTGCCAGCTCTAAGGCCAAATTCATGACCTCCACCATGTTGCCATGCCTCGATATTAGTTCCTTTTTTTATAAACAATGCACCAACACCTTTTGGTCCATGAATCTTGTGTGCATTCAAAGTAATTAGGTCAACGTCCTTAGAATCTAGTTCTGTTTTAGTAAAACTTTGACATGCATCAGTGTGAAAATAAATATTATGTTTTTTGCAAATATTCCCAAGTATTTCTAAATCTTGAATTGTTCCAATCTCATTGTTACCGTGAATAATTGAAACAAGAATGGTTTTATCTGTAATTGCACTCTCTAAAACTTCTGGTTTAACAAAGCCTTTTTTATCAACATCTAAATAAGTAATTCCAAAACCCTGTTTCTCTAACCACTTACAACTTTCTAGAATGCAGTCATGCTCTATCTTTGTTGTTATGATGTGGTTCCCTTTCTTTTTATTTGTGAATGCAATACTTTTGATTGTAATATTATTTGATTCGGTTCCCCCTGATGTGAAAATAATTTCCTCAGGCTTAGTATTTAGTGCTTTTGCGATAATCTTTCTAGAGTTTTCTAATGCCTCTTTTGCTTCTTCACCTTTTGAATGAGAAGATGATGCGTTGCCATACATTTCATCAAAGTATGGCTGCATAGATTTAATTACTTCAGGATCAACTCTTGTTGTTGCGCCAGTGTCTAAGTAAATTTGTTTTGCCATATAGGTACAGAATGTGATACAACCTTTATATATTTGTTGCAATTATTGAAATAACTGTATATAACTTCAAATTAAACCAAACTTATCAAAAACTATTTAATTAATGAAGATTGCTTAATAAAGTATGGATAAAAATAAATTAATAATTTTATTAATATTGGTTTCAAGTGTTATTGTGTTATCTGTATGTACTTTAACAGAACCAAATGTTACTAAAGGAATATGCAATAATAACTCTGGAAATTGGGTTGAAGAATATAGTGAATGTGAATTTATTTCAGAGGAGCTTTGTTTAGAATTAAGTGGGGTTTATACCGAATGTGGTTCTGCTTGCAGACATTCAGAAGATACAACTATTGCTTGTACAATGCAATGTGTTCCTCTTTGTAGTTTTAACTAAACAACTTACCAAAAAACCCTAATTTACCTTTAATTTCAAAGTCTACACAGACCCTGTATTTTTTAGGTGAGTATTGGCCGCATTTTGTAAATTTTAGAATTTTAACTTTCAACTTGTTCTTTTTTGCAGCTTTTAAAATTTTCTTTTTGCAATCATTAAAGTCATTAACATGCAAGAAGTCATAAAAGTGAATAATAGTTCCTTTCTTTGCAAACCTGAAAGCATCACTTAGAAATTCATCTGCAGTCTTAGGTAATGGCATTGCAATTCTATCATAAACAACAGGAGCATTTATTTTTTCTAAATCAGAAACTTTTACTTTGTGAACATCTGCATTCAATAAAAATGAATTCTTAATTTTATTTAATTTAACATTCTCTTCTGCATAATTATGTGCATCAGGATTAATTTCTATTCCTGTAACGGTTTTCGCTTTTGTATTTTTAGAGATAACACAAATATATGGTGCTGCACCTGAAAACATTACTAAAACATTTTCATTTGGTTTAATTTGTTCATAAATTCTTTTTCTTTCAGTGCTTAATCTTGAAGAGAAATAAGTTTTTTCAACATCAAACTTTAACCTAACATTGTTTTCTTTATACTCGCAGATTTTTGTTTTTTCTCCTGCAAGCCAAGTCATTTTTTGCGTTCTAAAAACACCACTGTGTTCTGCAGCTTTCTTTAGAACAGTTGTTATTTTAGGATTGCTGTTTAATAGAGTTTCTGCAATCACTTTCTCTTTCTCTAGAAGAGACTCTGGAATTTCAATAATTGCAATATTCCCTAGAATATCGTGTGCAGTTTTAACTACTTCCATCTCTTCCTTTGTCAGAATTTTACTCAACGCTTCTTTAAACGTAGGAATCTTTTGCTTGGCCATTTTCTCTTATGAATACCTTTGGCTTTTAAAGTTTTATTGTGTGTTTCAAGGTAAACTCCCGATACAATAAGGATTGCTCCGCCAATAAGAATTGTGGGATTAAGTTTTTCACTAAGAATAATTACTGCAAAGATTACGCTTGCAATAGGATATGTTATTGTTGAGATAATAGAGCCTGTTTCTGCTTCTAATTTCTCTAATCCTAAATTATAAAAGAAGTAACCGAAGCCTGTTGTGATTAATCCAATAATAAAAACATAAATACTTAATTTTCCTAAACCAAAAATTATTGGGAAAGGTAATAAAAATATTGATGCAAAAAAGAAAAACCAGAAAACATCGCCTACTGGATGAGTTGTATTTTCTTTTCTCATTAGAACAATAAGTGTTGCATCTAGAAGTGCTAGAAATAATGCAATTCCATAAACCAAAATTTCCCCTCCAACTTTAAAAGGATTAATAATTAATAAACCAACAATTGCAATAGCTAAAGTTATTATTTTTGTTTTAGTGATTTTCTCTCTAAGAATAAAATAACCTAATATTAGAACAAAGAATGGTGCACTAGATGAAATAGCTGCTAAATTTTGTATTGGTGCTTTAAGATAAACATAAGTGCTTAGTCCAAGATTGACTGCAAACACTAAACCAATAATTGCATACATGCCTAAATCTTTTTTGAGTGGTTTAAAAGTTGTTTTATCAACAATAGGGCATAGAATTGCAAGAGTTATCATTGCAAAGAAAACTCTGTAGAACGCAATCACACCTGGATGAACATCTGCACCAATAAGTTTTGTTAGGATACCTATGGATGCAAGTAGTATGGCTGCAATTATAATCTTAAACTCTGGCTTCATGAATCTTGTTTTGCTTTTCCCCTTTTAAAGGGTTTTTGTTTGATTAATAGTAGCAAGGTTTAAATACTTGGCATATTTTCACTATCTTATGGATTATGTTTCAATAACAGGTATCAATGAACAAGCTGTATTAAGTCAAATATTTGATTATGTTGTTTCATCTAATTCAAATAATTCTCCGACTGAAATAAAATTGACAACCAGTTCTTTGATTCTAGATTATGGTAAAATAGATAGTAAAACTTATGAAAAATTAGTAGGGTCAACTAATGAATCTAATTTCTCTTCACATAAATTTATTGATTGTATTGATGAATTATTAAGTGTTAATAATAATATCTCTTATTTTAAAGGACCTGATGGTGATGAATTTAGTCATAATAAAATCCCGATAGCAATAACTGTTCTAAGTGGGGATAAAGTTATATCTAAATATTCTTTTACAGAAATTGAAAAAGGTACAAGTTGGTTAGGTGGTTATCATTTTCATAGAGGAAAAATAAAAAAAGCATTACTTAAGTTAGGTCAGAAAATCCCTTTTAAGTCTAGTCTAAAGAAATCTATTAAAACACATTTAAAGTCAATAGATGATACTCTTCAAGAATGCATTGATCATCCTTTTTACGCAAATCTTATTATTAATTCCGCTGAATAGTATCAAATACACTACCCAACTCAGCATAAAACTTATAAACATCTCATTATTGCATTATCTAATGCAAATTCTCAAAAAGCATTTTCCATATAAGGTCATTAGACCTATGCAGGATGACTTAATGAAAGACATCAATGATGCAGTTATTAATGGAACAAATCTTATTGCTCATGCTCCAACAGGGTTAGGTAAAACTGTTGCAGCCTTATTGCCTGCTATCATAAAAGCAAAAAAAGACAATATGAAAGTTCTTTTTCTAACAAGTAGGAATACTCAACATCTTCTTGCAATGAATACTCTAAGAGATATAAAATCTAAATTTGATAATGTTAGTGTTGATTTGGTTGGAAGAAAGCACTTATGTTTGCAGAGTGTTCCTAATTTTTCTGCAGGAGATTTGGCAGAGTATTGTAAGTTATTAAAAAAAGAGGATCGTTGTCCTTATTACACTAACTTCAAAAAGAAATCTGGCAGTATAACTGTTGATGGGGAATTGGTTATTTCAGAATTAAAACCTCTAACTCCAATGCTTTCAGACAGGTTATATGAATTCTCAGAAGCAAGGCAAGTTTGCCCCTATGAAGTTTCATTAGAGCTAACAAAAGAGTCAGATGTTATTGTTGCAGATTATCAATTTGTGTTTAATAGCCATATAAGAAAATTATTATTATCTAAAATAAATAAAAATTTAGGTGAATTAATTGTTGTAATAGATGAAGCACACAATCTTCCTAACAGAATAAAAGACCAAGCTTCTCATTATTTTACATCATTAATGTTAAAGGCTTCAATAAGTGAAGCAAAAAAGTTTGAACTAGATGAAATAGTAGATCAGCTTCATGATATGTTATCTATTCTTGAAGAGTTTTCTAAACAAATAAAGTATGGTGAAACTGAACAGTACATAAAAAAAGAAGATTTTGTTAAAGAGATAAATAAAATAAGAGATTACGAAGAATTATGTGTTTCATTAGAGGTTGCTGCAGAACAAATTAGAGAACAAGAGCAGAGGTCTAGAATTGGTGGTGTTGCAAATTTTCTAAATGAATGGAAAGGAAGTGATACTGGATTCACAAGGATATTAACGAAAAAAGATGATAAGAATATTATTCTTGCATATAAATGTCTTGATCCTAGTTTGGTAAGTAGAGAAGTTGTCAATAATTGTCATTCTTGTATTATGATGTCGGGAACACTAACCCCAACACACATGTATAAAGAATTAATTGGCTTTAATGAGACAAAAGAAGAAATATTTTCAAGTCCTTTCCCAGAGGAGAATAGAGAATTATTGATTGTTCCTAAGACTACAACAAAATTTACTAAGAGAGACGAGAACCAATATAAAGCAATTGCAACTGAACTAAAGAATATTGTTGAAAATGTTCCAGGAAATGTTGCAATCTTTTTCCCAAGTTACTTTATTTCAGAAAATGTTAGTAAATATTTTTCTATAATGACTTCTAAAACTGTTTTTACAGAAATTTCTCAACTAACAACTCAGGAGAGATCAGATATTCTTACTAATTTTAAGAAATACAAAAAAACTGGTGCAGTTTTGCTTGGTGTTCTCGGTGGAAGTTTTAGTGAGGGTATTGACTTACCTGGGGAAAATCTTAAGGCAGTGGTTGTAGTAGGGCTCCCATTGCAAAAACCTGACATGGAAACCAAAGCTCTAATAGATTATTTTGATTTAAAGTTCAAGAAAGGCTGGGACTATGGTTATTTATTTCCTGCATTCAACAAAACTCTTCAAGGTGCAGGCCGTTGTATTAGAAGTGAAACAGATAAAGGTGCAATTATATTTCTAGACGAAAGGTATATTTGGAGTAATTACCGTAGATGTTTTCCTTCAACATGGAAACTGAAAGTTTCTGTTAAACCAGAACGAGAGTTGCAAGCATTTTTTAGTTAAACATTTCTTCTTCGACAAAGTGCAACTTGCCTGGAATAATTAGGGAATGTAGTGGTGCACCAAAATCTTCTTTAAGAAGTTCTGAAGCTTTACCTGATTTTATTTTCTGATCGTTTCTACCAATTCTTGCAACACCAATACAGAACGTGTCCTTAGTAAAAGCATTTTCTTTTCTTTTCTTTTCAATTTTTAGTAGAATTTCAATAGCTTGATTAACTGTCATGAATCTAGATTCTTGAGGTTTGTTTTTATCTTTAAGAATATCTTTACGAGAAGGTTCTGCAGTTTTAATATCTAATAAACAAAGTGTGTGCAATCCCTGAGATTGATTTTGTTTAATTACATCATAAGGGGTTTCTGGTAACCAATTATTGTCTGCAAAAACAATACTTGTTGTTTTACCATACTTGTATAATTCTAATCCAACAACCCCAATTGCATTTAAAATTGATGTGTTGTTAATAACTTTAATTTGAATATTTCTTTTTTTAGCTCTTAGAAAAATGTCAGTGTGTGTAGTTGCACCAAACACATCTCCCACAACGAGAAATGCAACATCTTCCTTTTCTGCTCTATCAAGAATTTCTTCTGCATTTTTTTCAACCAAGTCCCTAGATGCAAGAATTACTTCTTTACCATAGAATGTTTCTAGTTCTTGTTTTGTAGATTGCAAAATAGAGGTATAGTTTTCTAAATATACATACTTGCATTTTCTTACTACATTCAGACCTTTAACAGTAATATCTTCTGCATCATTAAGGCCAATACCAATCATATATAACATAAGTTTTAAGAACTATTAGGGATTTATAAGATTTATGATAAAAACTCATGAAGGAAAAGCTGTTATCTACACAGATTCAGGGCATAAAGACAAGATATCTAAGCAGTTAGAAGTATTCTATAATCCTGTTATGAAAACAAACAGAGATTTAACTATTCTATTCATGAAAAGTTTCTACAAACTAAATAAAAAGAAATTAGTTGTTGGATTACCTCTTGCAGGTTCAGGTATTAGAGGAATAAGGTTTGTATTAGAAGCAAAAGAGTGCATAAAAAATATTGAAATGAATGATTATGATAAAATCGCAGTAAAAAACATAAAAAAGAATCTTAAATTAAACAAGATTAAGATTAAAACGTTTAACAAAGATGCAAACTTATTTTTATTAGAAAATAAAGGCTATGATTTTATAGATTTAGATCCGTTTGGTTCACCAAATCAATTTCTAGAGAACTCCATAAGAAGATTATCAAGAGGAGGAATTCTGTGTGTAACTGCAACTGATACTGCTGCACTCACAGGAACTTATCCTAGTACAACAAAGTGGAAGTATTGGGCAAAGTCTTTTCTTAATCCAGAAAAGCACGAATTAGCACTAAGAATTTTAATCAGAAAAGTTCAGTTGGTTGGTTCTCAATATGAAAGAGCATTAACTCCGGTGTTTAGTTATGCAAAAGATCATTATTACAGAGTTTTATTTGTTTGCAAGAAGTCTAAAACAGAAGCTGTAAAAATTGTTAATAATCATAAAATGTATATTCCTAATTTTTCTAAACAAGAAGTTGGTCCTTTATGGGTTGGGCAATTGCAGGATAAAAAGATTTTGAAAGAAATGATTAAAGCTTCAAATGAAAGCAAACATTTTCTAAATTTATTACTAGAGGAAGAAAAAGTAAATACTGTTGGCTTCATAGATGTGCATGAATTTATGAAGAAAAAGAAGAAGCAAGGCTTAAAACATGAACTGATAATACAAAAACTAAAAGTTAAAGGTTTCAAAGCTTCAAGAACACATTTTTCTTATAAAGGTATTAAGACTAATTGTGATGTAAAAATGCTCAATAATAAATTATTGGCACGGATAAAACCGAAATTAAAGAATATAATAAAGTAAACTAACCCATTGCAAGATCAATGCTTGCAACTTCTGCATTAGAAACATCTTCAATTTCAGCCATTTTGTCTGCAATTGGGTCTGAAGCAAAATCATCAGTCATTTCATACATCCCAATAACTGTTATTTCTTTCAATCCGAATGCTAATGGTTTAATTTCGTGTGCAACATTACCTTTTGCACCAGTCTCTGTTGCGATTACTTTAGCTTTCTCAACTATTACTTCACAATCTACTTCTGGTGATTTGGGCATTATTTTAAACGTAACTATTGCGTTTGCCATTTTATTTTAACCTCTTTAATTTAGAACTAGTTTGGTCCTTCAAATCCACAGTTTGGACAAATATATTTTGAGACTATTTCTCTGCAATTCTTGCATCTAATAATTTCTGCTTTGCCACAACTAGGACATAGAAATTTTACTGATCCAACCACGTTTGTTAGTGGTTTTTCACATGATATACACTTAATTTCTTCAACCATTTTATAGTTTAGGATAAAGATTTTCTTTATAAAGTTTTTGTATGAAAAACCTTTATAAATAAGTGTTATTGATATTGTCTTATGAAAAAAACGACAATCGCAATTATTACATTAATTATTATATCTTTTATTATTGCAATATATGTGTATCCTATTTTTCCAGAAGAAGTTGCAAGTCATTGGAATTCCAAAGGAGAAGTTAATGGTTATATGCCAAAGTTTTGGGGAATATTTTTGATGCCTCTTATGTCACTTTTTATGTTTGGGTTATTTTTATTCTTACCAAAGCTTGATCCACTAAAAAAGAATGTTAAGAAATTCAAAGGATTTTATAATGAATTTATTTTGTTTATGATTGTGTTCTTTTTCTATGTTTTTATATTAACAATATTATATAATTTAGAAATAATTTTTAACATGACTTATGCAATTCTTCCTGCAATCGCAATTTTATTTTATTTTATTGGGGTTCTACTAGAAAAAAGCAAAAGAAATTGGTTTATTGGAATAAAAACTCCTTGGACTTTATCATCAGATTATGTTTGGGATAAAACACATAAATTAGGGTCTAGATTATTCAAAATAATTGCTGCGCTTGTATTAATAGGTTTATTTTATCCAGATCAAGGGATTGTCTTGTTTATTATTCCTTTGATTGCAATGGTAATTTGGTTATACGTTTATTCTTATGTTGTTTATAAAAAAGAGAAATCTAAATAATAGGGTTATTGGAATTACAGAACAGAAATGAAAAAAAGAAAACATAGATTAAGATTTTTGTTAATTCTAATAATTGTGATATTTATTTGGCAATTGATAGTTTCTGTAAGTCAATTTGATGAAGTTTTTTCTGATTTGTTATCCAACCAAGTAGAGGAAGCAGAACTTGTCTGCTATGGTGATAATAAAACTTGTCAGATAGAGAAAGAGTTGAATAAGTTTACTAACTTGAAAAGACAAGAAAATAACTTATCAAACCTAATTTTGGATTCTGAACTTTCAAATATTGCCAGAGATCATAGTGAGGACATGATTTCTCGGAACTTTACAGCTCATTTGAATCCTGATGGTTTAGATTCAACTGCAAGAGGAGAATTGAATAATTATAAATGTGTTAAAGTTCATGGTCTTAAAATGGAGACCGGGATTGCAGAAAATATTTATGAAACAACTATGTTTGAGAAAGGAGTAATTCTTGGTGATGGCGAAAATTCTTTTTTCACTTGGTATGGAATGGATGACATCGCAACTAAAGCAGTTGATGGTTGGATGAGTAGTGATGGTCACAGAGAGAATTTGCTGAATGCAGGTTACACAAGCCAAGGTCTTGGTGTTGCAATCTCTGAAGATGATCGAGTTCTAATTACAGAAGTGTTTTGTTAATTGATAAGTATTTTGTTTAGTTTCTTTAATGATTCTTTATTGGAATCCCATTTTAAGAGTTCTAAAGCTTCATCAAAAGAGCACCATTTAAATTCAGAATGTTCTTTGCAATCATTATTAGAAATATTTATCTCAGTTGTTTCATGAATCTCAATACCAAAGACATATTCACTTAACCATGTTCCTTTAGACTTTTTATAAGCGCAATCATCAAATTGGCAGAAATCAACATTATTAATTCTTCTTTTAATATTAGTTACTCCTATCTCTTCTTTGATTTCTCTATTTACTGTTTCCTCTAGTGATTCACCATTTTCAAGTCCACCTGTAAGTGATTGCCAGAATCCTCCTTTAGATGGAACTCTTTTTAGTAATAAGAATTCAAAATAGTTATTTATTTTCCTGAAGATAATACATTGAACTTGTATTGGTAACCTCATTTTAATAACTCTTTGCAAGATAAACTGTTCTAGTTGCAGGTTTCCCGCAGACAATGCATTTGTCAAACTTTTTAGTTTCTCCTTTTACACGAGAACCTCTAACAAAACTGTTAGTTTCTTTCTCAATTTTTTCTGCACAAGGAAATGCATCTTTATCTATAGAACAAAAGCCACATCTAACAATTTTGCCTGCATCAATAATATTTTTGGCCTGATCAATAGTTTCAGCGTCTTGAATGTTTTCTTCAAATTTAACACTATGTAATTCTTTTAATTTTTTTGTGAAGTTAACAGCCATCTCATCAATTGATTCCTTTAATGAATCCATTGAAATAAACTCTTTCTTTCCTGTCAACCTATTAACTATAACCACTTGATTTTTCTCAATATCTCTAGGTCCAATTTCAATTCTTATTGGAACTCCTTTAAGTTCCCACTCTGAATATTTCTCCCCATTGCTTACATAGTCTCTGTCATCTATCTTTATTGAATATTTCTTTAGTTGTTTCTTTATTTCTGTAGCCTTCTTAAGAACAACTTCTTCTTTTCCTTTAAAGATAATTGGAGTAATAACAATTTGTAAAGGTGCTAATTCAAAAGGTAGAACTAATCCTTTATCGTCACCAAGAAGTGCGATCATTGCACCATAAATTCTACTTATTGCAGGGCCATAACAAGTTATATACCCTAGTTTTTCTTTTCCATCTTCAGCTGTAAATTTTACATTAAATGCTTCTGAAAAATTAGTTCCAATTAAATGAGTTGAGGGTAATTGTAGAACTTTACCTGTTCCCATAAGAGCATCTGCTGCAAAGGTTTTATCTGCACCTGGAAATTTATCCCATTGTGGTCTCTCAAAAAAGATAGTTGGGACAGCAAAGTTATCTCCTAAGGCTTCATAGGTAGTTTCCATGTCTTCAACAGTTTGAGCTTCAGCATCTTCTAGGTTTTTGAAAACATTGTGTGCTTCAATCCAATGGAACTCTCTTCCTCTGAAGAAAGGTTTAGTTGCTTTGGTTGCTTCTGCTCTCCAAACTTGACATGATTGATATCTTTTGAAAGGAAGATCTCTGTAACTTCTAACCCAGTAAGAATACATTTGGTAGAGTGCAGTTTCACTAGTTGGTCTTAGTGCTAGCTTTTCTTCCATCTTAGTATTTCCATAGTGTGTAACCCAGAAAACATCTGGCGCAAAACCTTCAACATGATCTGCTTCAATCTTGAAATTCTTTTCAGGAATTAAAGAAGGCATGGTTAGTGGAAGATGTCCTTTTCTTTCAAGAATATCTTCAAATATCTTATACATTTTTTTGATTGTGATAGTTGACCAAGGTTGATAGCAAACAAATCCTTTAACATTATACCTCATATCTGCTAACTCTGCTTTTTGAACCAGTTGATTGTACCATTCATTGAAATCTTCTGATTTCTTAACAGTTATACCTTTTCCCTTGTTTTCTGCATCTTTTACCATCTTACATACTAGATATCATATTATTTTTATAAAGCTTTTGTGTTAATTAAAGTAACTTTTATATATACCTTTAACTATTCTGGCAAATTATGTCAAATATGAATGAATTAAAATTGTTAGGTAAGTTATATAGTTATAATGTAGGGATGTTTATTGGAAATTCTATTAAAGTTGTTGATGATTTTGCTGATAAATACTCTTTTAAATATCCTAGTCAAGAAATGAACATAGATTATTTTAGGATTAATAAATTAATAAAACTTAATGTCTTTGATTTGAAAATGCAAGATTTAACTGATAGTTGTCATCCTGCATTCGGGATTATTATAAATATAGTATCTTCACTTATTCGTGAGCGAGAATTGGTCCCAGAGCATACAGGCCCTTATTGTAGTATAGGTGAAAATGAGATTGTACAATATACTACCATTGATGATTTTATTAGGCTTTTTGAAACAGTTTAAGATTTAGTTCCTGCACTTTTTGCATGTTTTCAATTGTGGTATTTCTTATTGTAATTTTTATTCTAAGTAAGATAAATCAATTAAAATATATAAAGCTTATTCTTACATCATACTCTCATGATCCTGCATAGAAGGCTTCTTTCCAGATGCAATAACATCATCTATCCGCAGAATCATTATTGCAACTTCTGATGCAGAACTTATTGCTTGCAGCTTGATACTTAGTGGTTCTATAACCCCTTTTTTCTTGGCATTCATTGTTTTTCCAGAAAAAACATTTATTCCTGCATCTTTTTCTTTTGCTTGATGAGCAGATCTAAGCTCTGCAAGAACGTCTATTGGGTCAAGACCTGCATTCTCTGCAAGTGTTCTTGGAATTATTTCAAAACTCTCTGCAAAACTTTGCACTGCAATTTGTTCTCTACCTTTTCTAGTAGACGCATAAACACGCAATAATCTTGATAGTTCCATTTCAATTGCACCTGCACCTGTAACCACTTTACTATTTTTGAGTGCAGAGATTATGTCTCCTATTGCATCTTCCAGTGCTCTTTTTATTTCATCAATAATATGTTCTGAACCACCACGAATTAGAATGGTTGCAACTTTTGAACTCTTTGCTCCTGTTATATATATCATTCCTTCATCATTAACTGTCACTTCTTGCACATTATTTGCATTACCAAGTGAATCTTTATTTATATCTGAAAGTTTTGTTATTACTTTTGCACCTGTTGCCCTTGCAATGCTTTCCATGTCTGACTTTTTTAATCTTCTTGCAGCCATAATTCCTTTTTTAGCTAAGAAGTATTGAACCAGATCATCTATTCCTCTTTGACACAAAACAACATTTGCACCTGTTGAATAAATTTTATCGACCATGTCTCTTAATTGTTTTTCTTCCATGTCTAGGAATGATTGCATTTTGTTTGCATCATTTATTGAGATTTTTGCATCAACTTCTGTATTTTTTATTTCAAGAGCAGAATCTATTAATGCGATTTTCGCATTCTTAATATTTTTAGGCATGTTTCCATGACAAACTTCTTTGTCTATAACTATTCCATTAATTAGTTGAGAATCCTCTATGCTTGCACCAGTTCTTTTTTCTAGTCTTATATTTTCTTTTAGTATCTTTGCTTTGTTGCCGTGATTTTCATCAACTGCTTTTATTGCTTTTTGCACTAGATCTGCAAGTATTTCTTTTGCACCTTCTGCACCCTTGCCTGTCATTGCAGTTATTGCAATATTTTTAATATCTTTATCTTCTATATTATCTGCTAATTTGTTTAGAATCTCAATAGATTTTTCTGCAGCTAATTTGTATCCTTTTGTAATAACAGTTGGATGAATTTTATCATCTAATAACTTCTCTGCTTTTGTTAATAATTCACCTGCAAGTATTACTGCAGTTGTTGTACCATCACCAATTTCTTGTTCTTGAGTTTTAGCAATCTCAACAATCATACTTGCAGTTGGATGTTCAATTTCCATTTCACTAAGAATTGTTACACCATCATTTGTAACAGTGATATCTCCAACAGAATCAACAAGCATTTTATCCATTCCTTTTGGCCCAAGTGTTGTTCTAACTATTTCTGCAACAAGTTTTGCAGCAAGAATATTTGTTCTTTGAGCATCTCTACCAGCTGTTCTGTTTGAATCTGATGGCATTATATGATTAGTATTGTTTGACATGTTTAAAACCCTCCTATATATCAGAATCTTCACAAATTTATATACTTTGCTATTGACTATTTAAATACTTTATAAGAAAGTTATGATTTAAAAAACTCATTTTTCACTAAATAAGGATAGAATTCCCGCCTTCAAATTATCCGGATCAGAGATTTTGTTATGGATATATGGATTTATTAACACTCGTTTATTTATTCTAACATCTATAAATATTAATATCAGGTTTTCAATGAGAAATTTCTTCCAATTCTTTATTAAAAAACTAATATTTGTTTGTGAATATGAACAAACAATAAATCTTTTTTTGTATTTTTTTATATCTGAAAGTTTTTCAAATAGTTCATCTTCAAAAACGGCACTTATGAATGCAACATCCTTTCTATCTTTATAGTTTAGAATAAGTCTATCTTTTTCTTTGTTTATTTTATTAAGTTTTTTTTCAAAGATGTCTCTGTGTTTAAAATAATCCTTTGCCCAATCAAATAAATTTTCTACCATATTACTTCTTTCTCTTTATTTTTCTTTTTATCTTCGCAAGATGTTTATTCATTTCTATCTCATGCCTTATAATTACAAAAGCAGGAAAAATTGCAAAGCTTATTTTATAGATAAGAGCATAGAACAATGCAGATGCATTTATTTGAAAAAGGTTTATAACAATTTTAAGAGTACTATAACTTACAATTAATAATCCTATGAATAGAATAAGATTACCCCATAATCGATGGTGTTTATCATTGTAATCTTCAAGTGTTGTAATTGAATAAACAGTTAGGCTTCCAAATATTAACCCAAAGAGAATTGTTAAAGTGGTGGACATTATTTTGTCTGTTAATAATATTATTGGTGTTAATGATATAGATGTGACTAGTATTATTACAAAGAGATAGAAAATGTTGCTCCAATAATTGAATAGCTCGCTTTTTGGTTCTTTGTCTTTTAATTTTTTAATAATGGCCGTCCCTTTCTTAATCTCCTCTTTTGTCCAAGCTCTCTCATGCATTGCTTTAATTAGTTTTTCATGATACATGAATATAAATCAATTATCTATATTTATAAATATTATCAATAGGTAATATATACCACCTTAAGCTTTGTAACACCTTAACTTTTATTCCTTCATAGATACATCAGAATAAGACTATAATTTCCTTAAACTTTATAAATAACTCTTTGCAGTTAGGAGTTAGAGGGTGAGCATGGTTAATTCAAGTTTTGGTAAGTGTTATTATTCAGTTGATAAAGAAGGGGAATCTGTAGTTCTTAGTGTAGATTGTGATTCTTACCTAAAAGTCCCAAGTTTAGAAGATGATCCTGTTCTTATGTCTCATACTTGTGATCAATTAATAAAAAATAAGAATGTTTCAAAAATAAGGTTTTCTCAGAAAAGAGATTATGAATATGGTTACGAAGAAACAAAACTTCTCAAAGAAATAGCTTTTTTTTATAATGATCTAAGTAGAAAGCCAGAGCTTTTTGCAATACAGTCGTATGAAGGAAGGTCTCATCTTGCGTCTGTTAGTAGGTGGTTGATTGAAATAAAGAATGTTGTTATAGTTCAATTAAAATCTGATCCTATAGGGGCTTTTGTTCACTTAAAGCATATGCACAGAGATATGAAAATTGCTAATGATAAAGCATTGACCCTTGATGAAAGAAATGAGATTGAGAGAGTTATGCTTTTTGTTGAATCGCTAATTTCTCAGTTAGAGCAGTTGCAATTAATTAAAATAGTTAAAGATGGGCTTGCAGGTCATGAGCCTGGTGATAGATCCATTTACAAGAAAGTTTTCAATCCTATAATTAAACCAGATTTTATGTTTAGTAAGTTAATGGCTCTTTACCCAAAGAATTCTGTAGAAAAAGCAAATTATAGTATTGGTGATAATGAGGTTGTTCTTTTTGATATTCCTGATAGTGTTCAACCAATGTACCATGTTCTTCCGCCTGAATTTAAACTAAATGAAGAAGAGTATGAAATTTTGGATTTGGCAAGAAAAATAATGTCAGAGCATAAGCCTAAAGAGCAAGAATTTGTTGACCCAGAGAGAATGCGAGAAGTGTTTTTTAATGTTGGTCATGATCTTATACTTGATTTAGCAAATTACAAGAATATAACCCTAAATAAAGCACAAGCAAGAGATTTAACAAAAATACTTGTAAGATATACTGTAGGTTTTGGATTAATAGAAGTTTTATTAGAAGATCCAAAAGTTCAAGATGTTGCAATAAATGCGCCATATGGTAGTGGGCCTATATACCTTGTTCATGAAGATTTTGATGAATGTATAACAAATATTATCCCTACAGAAGCTGATGCAGAATCTTGGGCTTCAAAACTTAGAATGATTTCCGGGAGAAGTTTGGATGAGGCAAATCCTATTTTAGATACTGAAATATTAATTCCTGGTGTTGCTAATGCAAGAGTGTCTGTTGTTACACAGCCACTTTCCCCTGTTGGTCTTTCATATTCTTTCAGAAGACAAAGAGATAAGCCTTGGACAATTCCACTATTTATTAAAAATAGAATGCTTTCTCCTCTTGCAGCAGGGTTATTAAGTTTCTTTATCGATGGTAATAGAACAATATTGGTTGCAGGAACAAGAGGTTCTGGTAAAACTTCTTTTTTAGGAAGTGTACTAATAGAAATTATGAGAAAGTTTAGGATAATAACTGTTGAAGATACTTTAGAATTACCAACTCCTGCACTCAGAAGATTGGGGTATGATGTTGTTGCGCTTCAGGTTGCTGCTGCATTATCCAGAGACAGCACAGAATTTACTGCAACAGAAGGTATAAGGTCAACTCTAAGACTTGGAGATTCTGCACTATTTGTTGGGGAAGTTAGAAGCAAAGAGGCTGTTGCTCTTTTTGAAGCAATGAGAGTTGGTGCAGGTGCAAATGTGGTTGGTGGAACTTTTCACGCGGATAGTGCTTTTGGTATTTATGATCGATGTGTAAACGCAATTGGAATTGCAAATAACTCTTTTAAGGCTTTGGATCTTGCAGTAATTGTAAATCCTATTAAGAGTGCAGATGGTCTTCATAGATGGAGAAGGGTAACTTCTATTACTGAAGTAAGAAAAGATTGGAAATCTGATCCTCTATTGGAACATGGTTTTGTTGATTTAATGAAGTATTCAACTGAAACAGATATGCTTGAACCAACTGACGCACTTATTAATGGAGATTGCCAGCTTATAAAAAATATTGCAGGTAATATTAAAGAATGGGCTGGTGATTGGGATGCAGTTTGGGAAAATATTCAGTTAAGAGCAGATACAAAAGAATATCTTGTTAAAATTTCTATTGATAATAATCTTCCAGGATTATTAGAAGCAGAGTTTGTTATTCTTGCAAATGATGAATTTCATAAAACCATTAATGATGTTAAAAAACTTGGTAAAGATATTGATTCTGGTAGAATCTTAACAGTTTGGAAACTTTGGCTTGATAAAGAAGTTCATAAGATTAAAATGTTAAAAGATAGTGAGAATATTTAATTCTTACATAGAGGTGTAGCTTGTCAAAAGATATTGATAAAAAACTTTATGAGAAATTCAGGGTTAAAGTTGAGAATGAATTAAAAAAAGATTTTGATACTGAAGGGGAAGAGTTAAAGCCAATTACTTCTAGGCAATATGATCGATTTAGAGAATCTTTTCTTCCAAAGAATCTTTCTTATTATGAAAAAGCTTGTGATTTTTCAGAAAAGGTTTTTAAAATCTCTCCAGATCCTAAAAAAGCAGAAAAGATTCAAGAGGATCTTGATGCTTGTCATCTTAATTGTACTCCTACAGGTGTTGCAAGTTTTGCAATCCTTGGGCCAATGATTTTTATTATTATCTCATCAATAATTGGTTATTTATTTCCTTTTATTGTTGATGGTTCAACTGAAGGAAGTATGTTTTTTTTAGTATTCTCAGTTATTGTTGGAATGATATTAATAATACCATTAAATAAGTATCCAAATTTTCTTGCAACAACTTGGAGAATGAAAGCTAGTAATCAGATGGTTTTATCAATTTTTTATGTTGCTACTTTTATGAGGCATAGTTCTAACTTAGAGCTTGCAATTGATTTTGCAGCCGAGCATCTTAATCCCCCATTATCTTTAGATTTAAAAAAAGTTATTTGGGATGTTGAAACACAAAAGTATTCTTCAATAAAAGAATCTCTTGATTATTATCTTGAAAAATGGAAGAATTATAATAGAGAATATATTGAGGCAATGCATTTAATAGAATCAAGTCTATATGAATCTTCAGAATCACGAAGAGTTAATGCTCTTGATAAATCTTTAGAGGTTATACTTGAAGAGACTGAAGAGAAAATGATGCACTTTGCTCATAATCTAAAAACTCCTCTTGATACACTCAATATGTTGGGTATTGTTTTGCCTGTTCTTGGTCTTGTTATTTTGCCTTTAATGGTTAGTTTTATGCCTGAAGTAAAATGGTATCATATTGCTGCAGTTTACAATATTGCTTTACCTGCTTCAGTTTATTTTCTTGGTAAAAGTATTCTTGCAACAAGGCCGTCTGGGTATGGTCATGTTGATCTTACGACTTCTAAGAATTATAAGAAATATACTAATATTATAATTAAGGTTGGTAGTAAAGAACTTAAATTGAGCCCGTTATATATTTCTATAGCTGTATTTTCTGTGCTTTTTTTTATAGGAATATTTCCTTTACTTCTTCATGCTATTGCACCTGATTTTGATCTAGTTATAATGTCTCCTGATGGTACCAACTCTGTTCTAACGACCTTGTATAATGTTGATGACCCTAAAACAATCCAGCATTCATTTCTTGGTTATAGGTTTAATGAAGATAAAACAAGGAAGATAGGTCCTTTTGGTTTAGGGGCCACCCTGATATCCTTATTTATTCCTCTAGCATTTGGGTTGGCATTAGGTTTATATTATAAATTTAGATCTGCTAATGTTATTAAAATAAGAGAGAAAACACAGCAATTAGAGGATGAATTTGCATCAGCATTATTTCAGCTTGGAGGGCGTTTGGGTGATGGACTCCCGCCAGAATTGGCTTTCGGTAAAGTTTCAGAGGTTATGCAGGGAACGGTAACTGGAAAGTTTTTCTCACTTGTTTCTTTAAATATCCGTAAACTTGGTATGTCTGTTGAACAAGCAATATTTGATAAGAAAAAGGGTGCAATAAATTTCTTCCCTTCAAATCTTATTGAAACTTCTATGAAGATTCTTATTGAGTCGTCTAAAAAGGGTTCTATGATTGCTAGTCAAGCACTAATTAATGTATCAACTTATGTAAAGCAGATGCATAGGGTTGATGAAAGATTAAAAGACTTAATGGTTGACGTTGTTTCAAGTATGAATGCTCAAATTAAGTTTTTAACGCCTGTTATTGCGGGAGTGGTTATAGGGATTACCAGCATGATTACAACCATTCTTGGATCTTTAACAATACAGATGGAGGCACTAACAGGGGTTGGAACAGATGCAACTGCAGGGGGATTCCAAGCTGCAGGATTATTATCTATGTTTAGTGCAGGTGTGCCAACATATTTTTTTCAAGTTATTGTTGGTTTGTATGTTGTGCAGATAGTGATTATACTTACAATTATTAGTAATGGTATTATTAATGGGACAGATAAATTAAATGAGAAATTTCTTCTTGGTAAAAACCTTATTAGTAGTCCTTTGTTATACTGTTTTATTGGAGGGGTAGTCATATTAATATTTAATCTGATTGCGGGATCCATATTAATTGGTTTGATTTAGCACAATCTTTAAATATAAGAAGATCTATTTTCTACTTATGATAAAAAAGACAAAATATTATTCACATAAAACAGGAAGTCTTGCAATGGGCTGCAAGTTATGTGTAAAAGGTAGGAAGTCAGTTCTATTTAGTACAGGAATTTGTCCTAGAGATTGTCTTTTCTGCCCCATTTCAGACGACAAAAAGAATAATGATGTTGTTTATATTAATGAGTTAAAGATTGATCAGCTCGACATAAAAAAGCTTATTGAAGAGATAAAAATTTCTAAATCAAAGGGTGTCGGTATAACTGGCGGGGATCCTCTGTCAAAACTTAGTAGAACTACAGGTTTCGTAATAATCCTGAAAGAAAACTTTGGCAAAAAATTTCATATTCATTTGTATACTAGTTTCAATCTTGCAACAAAAGAGAATATTGAAAAAGTATTTAATGCAGGTGTTGATGAAATCCGTTTTCATCCAGATTTAGACGATCAATCTTTATGGAAGAATATAGATAATGCTAAATCTTTTTCTTGGAAAGTAGGTATCGAAGTTCCGGTTATACCAGATAAAGAAAAAGAATTATTTGATTTACTTGAATTTTTTAAGACTAAGGTTGATTTCTTTAACTTCAACGAGTTTGAGATGAGTGATAACGCAAATGTTGAAAGATTTAAAAAGAAATATTCTGTTGCAGACAATGAATCTTATGCAATAAAGGGTTCAATTGATCTTGGTTTTAAAATAATTGATTATTGTAATAAAAATAAGTTAAATTGCCATTTGTGTTCTGTGAAATTAAAAGATAAAGTTCAACTTGCAAATAGAATAAAGTTAAGAAGCAAAGGGGCTAAGCTTAGAACAGATAAAGTAGACAAGGAAGGTTTATTAAAAAGAGGAGTTATATATTCTCAGATGATCCCCGGGATTGGTTATGAAAGAGAATTGTATGGTTTATCTTCAGTTGATGTAAAAAAAGAGCTTGTAGAACTTAGAAACCTTCAAAATCGTTTAAGTAAAATTTTTAATATTCCTTTAGGTAAATTGTTCATTGATGGTAAAAAGTTAAGAATATTAACAAGTGAGAGAATTGCAAGAAGATTAGCTAAGGATATTCCTGAACAATGTGCAGTTGTTTTAGAATATCCCACTGCAGATAATTTAGGGGTTGAGATTGAATTAATAAAACCATAGCCGATAATTTCGGAGGTAAAAATGATTATAACTATAGACACAGCAAAAGATTCACATCAAGACATAAAAAAGTTAATAAAATTCTTGCAACATCATGTTGGAGAACCAGTATACAATAGTATTCCATCAACTAATGATTTGCCAACTCCAAGCGTAGGAATGTTTGATATGTTTGGCGATGGTTCATCAAATAGTGTTCCAGATAATACCCTAAGCGATCCAATGTCTCTTCTTGAAGAGGATAATATAGAAAAAGATAAGCCCGAAGAAATAATAAGTATATTACCATATTAAAAATGAAATATGAATTCCTAGATCACACTGCAGATGCAAAGTTTAGAGCTTATGGGGATAGTTTAAAGGTTGCATTTGAGAATGCAGCTCTTGCCATGTTCTCAATATTGATTAACCCAGACAAAGTTTCTTTACAGGTTCAACATAATATTTCAATATCTGCCAAAGCAAAAGAATCTTTGTTATATGATTTTCTTGAAGAACTTTTATTTCTTCTAGACACGGAAGGTTTTGTTTTAAGTAAAGTTGAAAACTTAAAATTAGGTGTTTCAAGTAATGATTTTAATCTATCTTGTATAGTTCATGGAGATAGTTTTAAGAATTATGGTACTATAACTGGTAATGTAAAGAGCGTAACATATAATGATATGTTAATAGATGAAGAATTTTCTAAAGAAAAAGATAAAAAAATTATGTTGCAAGTTGTTGTCGATCTATAATATTTGAGAATTAAATATTATGACCAAAAACGTTTTGTTCTTGAATTTATAAACTTATAATGTTCTTATGTTTTTTATGGCTTCTCTAATATCACTATCATTCCATCCTGCTTTAATTAGGTTATTCATTATATCCTTATCAGTTAGATTGTTTTCTATCGCTTTGGCAACATAATTCATAAGCTCAGCTTTTATTGATCCAGGTGTTTTGGTAGTATTAGTAACATTACTTGTTGCTGTTGATATTTCAATAGGATCTTCCTGTTGTCTATGATGTTTCTTTTTATGCTGGCTATAGAACACAGCAATTCCAACAGTTATAATAATTACCACCACTACTAATATATAGAAGTTAGTTGTTATTATTTCATTAGGGTCTAGGATTTCATTTTCTCCATTTGAGGAGTTAAAATAACTGTTCCCTATTTTGTAAACAACCATCTCTGTACTTGTTGAACTAATATTATTGACTGTTGCAATTATGTCTGGTATATTATCACCGTCAATGTCTATTGCTTGAGGTTGTCCTTCAAATAATTGAATTTCTTTTGGATCTGATCTTATTACAAGAATTGCATAATTGTTTTCTGCGCCTTCACTATACCTTATTTCTTGTAATGTGATTGTGTGTTCTTCTAATACTTCTTCATTTGCTACCATTTTAGTAATTTCAAATGTTATTTGTTTTGTGAAATTAATTGATTCATTAATTATTTTTGAAGTTACTTCTGGTTCTTCATCTGTGTTTGTGTTATCGTCGCTTTGTTGATTGTCATTAGATGTATCATCGCCGTTATTGCTGAGGCTGTCATTATCATCATCTGTTGTGTTATAATCTTCTTCATCGTCACCATTGTTGTTATTAGTATTTCCTCCTGGACTCCCACTGGGTGATGATTTACAATCTTCATTACAACTACTTGTGCTTTCTCCAGAGTCACAAGTTCCATCTCCACAATATGATCCAAAAGTAGTTGAATTTATACATAATGCATTACAATAAGTTGTATTTAATCCATAACCTACACTAGGTGCAATTCCATTTTGATCTCCATCATCGCATTCTTCTCCTAGATCTATCTCGGTAATATTGTTTCCACAATTAGGATTATTTATTTCTTCTGTGCAGACACTTGGTTCATACTTGCAAGTCCATCCAACTTCTGTTAAGCAATCCATTGAACATCCATCGCTATTTATTATGTTGTTATCATCGCATTCTTCATCCTCATCAATTATTCCATCACCACAAACAATTGTTGTTTCATTGCTTGTTCCATTATTATATGTTGGTGAACCACTATTGTTAAAATAATTTTCACATGCAGTTGTTATGAGAATATCTTGAATAGTATTATCATAAAAGGTTGAATCAAGAATAGTGTTTTCGCAACCATCAATTACTATTCCATTTTTATTATTATATACTTCTGCATTAGTGATTTGATTGTTTTTGGAGAATTCGTTTATTACTACTCCTGTTTCTTCGTTGTCGAAAATTCTTAAATTACTAAAATTGTTATTATCTGATGAACGTAGTCTATTCCCTATTGGGGTAAGCCCCATTAATTTAAGCCCTGTTCGACTATTCTGAACTGTTAAGTTTGTAACTTGATTATAAATTGAGTCTGAAATATGCATACCATAACCACTATTATTAACAATGACGTTCTGAAAGTTGTTAAGTCTTGACTCTTTGCTTATAATACCTACATATTTACAATTATCAAGTTTTAAGTTTGTAAATGTGTTTAAAGATCCTAGTAATTCTATTCCTTTTCCTCCTAGGTTCTCTCCCTGTCTAAGATCCCTAAGATGTATGTTTATGTTATTAACATAATTATTTGAAAAAACTAAGGTTCTATCTGCTGTTTGATAACCAAGCAGCATTCCATTTTGTACATCACTTATATTTATGTTCTCAAGTGTGCTCGATTTACTTTCTCCTATTTTTAACCCTAAGAAAAACCCAGATATATCACAATTTTTAATAACTGAATCAGTCAAACTTGTAAATTTAAATCCTGAAGTAAAAAAAGACTCTGTTGTAACAAATATTTTATGATTTTGGCAGTCTATTATTTTATTATCTACATCTGATTTTGAAATACAATCATATGTTCCTTCTGTAACTTCCAAATCATTTGTTATTCTTATTTCAGTACATTCAGAATCATCAAGTGCGTTATTACATCCATAGCAAGTGTCACATTCACAAATATTTCCGTTTATAGTATAATTATCTCCTCCTGCGTTAGGAATAAATAATTGGTTGTTGCTTAGATAAACTTCATCATAAGTATTGCAAGTCTGAGGCATTCTTTGTGAAAAGAGTATATCTGTGTTACTATTATCTCGAAAAACAGAGTTGGTAATTGTGTTGTTGCAGGAAGAAATAGATATTCCATATCTGTTATTATATGAATTAATATTTGTTAAAATATTATTGTTTTTACTTGCAAGAGTTATTCCAGATATCCCACTATCATTAGGCTGGTCATTGTTATAAATTTCTGCACCATCTATTATGATATTTGATGCATATTCAGTAATAAGAAGCCCTGTGCTTCGCGTATCATGCACAGCGATATCATAGAACTCACAACTTTCACATTCATGAATATAAAATCCTATGTTGGAAGTTTTATTAACAACAATGTTTTCTAAAATGTTATCTTCTCCTCTAATAAAAATCCCCCTTTCGTGAGAGTCAAACACTTTTGCATTTGCAAGATAGTTTGAATTTCCTTCTAGAAATATGGCTGAGTAAATGAATCCTCCTGGCCCAATATCATTAGTAGCTATGTTTGTAATATTTGTATTATCAACATATTGTATTGTGATCCCATCATTTAAAGAGTCAGTTACATTAATGTTATCTACTTTGCAATTATCAGATGAAGCAAGTAGAAACCCTGATTTAAATTTATGGAATTTACAATTTTGGATAGTAAAATTTTCTTTAAATCTAATCCACATGCCTTTTTCACAAACAGTTGGTCTCTCACAAGTTATTGTGTGTCCTTGGCAATCAATTACTTTTCCTGAATCTTCTTTCCAAGAAGATATGCATGAACTTCTAGCACTTGGATTATGGCTAAAATCTTCTGTCATTAGTATGCTTGCGCATTCATCACTATCAAGTGCATCATCACATCCTTGGCAGGTATTGCATTCGCATACATCCCCATTTATTGTATAGGTTCCTGGTTCGCTTTGGGGAATAAATAATTGGTTGTTGCTCACATAAACTTCATTATAATTATTACAAGTTTCGAGTATTCCTTCTGAGGATAGTATGTCTTGTTCACTACTATCATAATAGTTGGAATTATTAAGATTATTGTCACAAGCTCCCAAATGAATCCCATATCTATTGTTATAGGAATCAATATTTATTAGTGTGTGGCCAGAGCTATCAACTTTTATACCTGCAACTTCGCTGTTTGGTGCATAATCATTATTATAAATTTCTGCAGTATCTACTAAGACTCCTGGAGGGGCATATTCGCTAAGATGAATACCAAAGTTTTTGGTGTTGTGTATTACTGAATCATAAAACTCACATCCTCCACAATCATTTATTACTAAACCTACCCTTTCCACATCATAAATTGTTAATCTGTTAAAAACATGATTAATTCCTTCTACCTCTACACCATTTTTACTTGTGTCAAAAACTGTTAAATCGTTTATTGTGTTTGTATCACCTGTAATATCCACAGATCCTCCTGCATTCATAGCGTTCATTTGGTGTTCAACTGTTAAATTATTTACTTCGTTGTTTGAACCACTTAGTGTAAAAGAATCAATTTGGGGATTATAAACATAAATATTATTTATTTCACAATTAGTAGAATCTGCAATTTCAAATCCGTACAAAGAAGTTTCCATTCTGCAATTTTGAACAGTAAAGTTATTCTTATTTTCTAAATACATACTCCATTGACAATTGTCTGTTGCATCACAAAAGATTTTATTGCCTTGACAATCAATTATTTTATCAGAATCTGAATTTTCAGACCTGATACAGGAATTTTCAAATTCACCTTGTATGTCTTCGGTTATTAGAATAGTTGCGCATTCATCGCTATCGATTGCATTGTTACAGTCAGAGCAAGTGTTACAAGTACAGATTCCATTCTCTCCAAGTTCATAGGCTTTCCCACCTACATTTGGAGTTTCACCTTTGCTAAATAAGGATCCAATCCATTCGAATAAGTTAAATTTCTCGCTTTGTTCAGTTGTTTCTTCTGCAACAACTACTGAACTAAGAAGTATTATTATTAACAGAATTGATATGAGCATTTTTTTATTCATTTTATAAACTCCTGATTTTTTGTATTTATAATAGTAAATACTAATATCCTAGTAGTAATCCTTTATAAGTATTTTTGCTTTTATTTAGATAATTGCTGTTGCCTTAAGGTTAGATTATTAGATTTGTGCTTTTAGTACTTTGTTGGGGGTTGCGTACTGTGGACCAACAGCATCATCAAATAATAATATAATTTCAGTGAAAGGCAATTAGAAATCTCCAAGTCTTTTTTGAAATGTAACTGAGTTTAGAAGTTTACTCTTGGAAAATATTTCTCTTAAATCATAATTAAAATATTTCTTAGCCACTCCTAATGCATACTTTAACATTAATTCTTTATCTGCAAAAGTAAGCGGCCTTTCACCAAGGCCTTTTCTTGAAGCTTCTCTAACAACCCACACTCCAAGGGGCTGGTAATATGTATCTGTGATAAATCTAATTGATAAAACAGAACCAACTCTTTTCATTATTTTCATCTTTTCAAGAATAGCAAGGCGGTTTGCATAATATCCGCCGACACAATGAGAAGCATAGCTTTTTCTTCCAAAACTGGTTTCATAATCTGTCTCATAGAACCCAGAATCTGCTTCTATTTCAAATAGTTCATAACTAAACGGCCCTGGGAAGAATAGTGTTATGTAAAAGTTGCCAAGATACCCTCCAAATGTACAGAAGAAATCACAACTAGGATATTTTGATACATCTTTTATTAATTGCTTTCCAATTGTATTATCTGTTGCAGTTATACTCCATCTTGTTGGAACTAATTTTCTGTCTGTTTTAACTCCGAGGTTTCCTACAGAAAATATTTTTGTTAGGTAGTGTTCATTAAATCCTTTTCTGTAAAGATTGACAAGTGCAGGTGCAGCTTTTAAGTCTGTGTCATTAACAACATAATCAACTTTTTGACTTACTTTGGGATTACTTGTTATGGTTACATTTTTTAGTTCTGCTGCAGGTCCTGTTGGGTAACTGAATTTATGCAGATGTATTTTTCTTTTAGGATCTTTTTCTAATTTAATTTCTACATCAACTGGGGTGCTACTTAGTGAAACTTCTCTTGCTTTTTCTAACAGTTTTGTATTATGAGTTTTAATTTGAGTTTTAAATCTAGAATTAATTAATGAACTTCTCATTCCTGTTATCAATGGAATTTGAAAGTCTTTTTTTGCCCAGGTTTTAGGTGCATCAAATACTTTATCTATATTTTCATTACCAATAAATCCAACATTAACTCTTGGGTAACCATATCTTCCAACAAAAATATTTAATTCTTGACCTGCGTGTTCTTTTTTAAACTTTACATTTTTTATTTTGTCTGTAAAGTCTTTTGTGACACCTGCTCCTAGATAACTCTGTTTTCTACCACTGTATCTTTTTGGTATTTTCATTAGTATATTGAAAAGAAAGATTGTTTTTAAATCTTTGGGCTAGATGTCTTATGGTCTATGCAGCATTAGAGTATGCATGCTCAATTATTTGTTGAGGATGAGTTATGATTTTAACTTTCTCTGTTTCTTGCACAGATTTATTCCAATGATTTTGTGGAACATAAATCCCATCTATTATTTCTAACTGGGATAATTGATCAATATACCCCGGCATATCATCTATAACTTTGTTTACTTTATTTTTAAGAGCAATACTCTTTTTTGTTCCATTTTTTTCTTCGCCTGCATGCCACTCTGTAAAAGAAAACTCTCCAAAATAGTCCCCGAAATTTTTAATAATCATGTATTCAGTTTGTGTTCTAACTGCTTCAGCTCTTCCAGTTGCAGGTAGGATTATATCCCCTCTATTCGCAATTGCTTCAATAACGGGTTTCATTTCTAAAATTGGTTGGACATTTTCAAAGAATGAGCTTTTGTAGAATTTTTCCATTCTATTCATTTCTTCTTTAGGACTTATAATATTACCATGTCTATTAAACAATGCTTGTTTTATACTATACATTGTAAAATCTTCTTTTTTTAATTCTGTTCCATATTGATAATTATGGAATAGTATAACTGCATCCACAGAATGAGTTAATGTGTCATCAATATCTACTAACCAAATATTCATTGCCATGAATTTATGCAAATTCTTAATCATTTAAATTCTTTTGCATAAACTTTATATACTCTTAATTATTACTTTTAAAAATGAAATTCAAATTTTCTCATATTGCAGATTGCCACATTGGGGGCTGGAGAGATTCAAGAATGAAAGAGCTTTCAGTAGAAGCATTTGATTTTGCAATAACTAAATCTATTGAGAATAAAGTTGATTTTGTTCTTATTGCAGGGGATTTATTTAATAGTGCAATTCCAGGTATTGATGCAATAAAGTCTGTTGTGTCGTCGCTAAATAAATTAAAGCAAAATACTATCCCCTGTTATTTTATTGCAGGAAGTCATGATTTCTCCCCCAATGGAAAAACTTTTCTTGATGTAATAGAAGAGGCAGAATTGGGTATTAACGTCTATAAGCCTTCACAGAAAGATAGCAAAATGAGATTAAAGTTTACTATTGATCCGAAAACAGGTGTAAAGATTGCAGGTATTCTCGGACGAAAAGGTCAGCTTGATTCTGAAGATTATGATGCTCTTGATTATACTGCTTTAGAAAAAGAGGATGGTTTTAAAATATTTATGTTTCATGCTTCGATAACTGAGATGAAACCAAAAGGGTTAGAAATGATGCAATCATCGTCGGTGTCAATACTACCCGTTGGTTTTGATTATTATGCAGGTGGTCATGTTCATATTGTTGAAAGGTATAATTCTGATAAATATAAAAATGTTATTTACCCAGGGCCGCTATTTCCAAATTCTTTTTCAGAGTTTCAAAAACTAAAGAAGGGTGGATTTTATATTGTAAATGTTGATGAAGAAATAACTTTAGAGCGAATTGATATTAAGCTAAAACCGGTTATTGTTTTTGAGTTTAATGTAGATAATGTGTCTGTTGAAACATTAAATAATGATATGAAACAGCGAGTTAAAAAAGGAACTTTTGCTGATGCAATTGTTTTACTACGTGCATATGGAACTGTCAGTTCAGGTAAAATCTCTGACATTAATTTTAATGAAACAATTCGTTCTATATATGAGAAAGATGCGTATTTCGTTATGAGAAATACTTCTAAATTATTTGTTGAAGATATGGAAACAAAAAACATTGACTCAGATTCTTCTGATGAAATAGAAAGAGATTTGATTGTCGAGAACCAGGGGCAAATCAAAAACAGTTTTAAAGATGAAACTCAAGCTATAATGAAAATAATGAATGCCGCTTCTTCAGAGAAGCTTGAAGGAGAAAAAGTTTATGATTATGAATCTAGAATCTTATCACAAATAGACCAAGCAATCGAGGAGAACAAAGAAAAAGAAGTAAAAGGTGATTAAAATAACGAATAACTATCTTAAAGAAAAATATAATAAACTTGTAAAAACAGAAATGTATAAAGAATTTATCGAGCATAATCCTGATTATAAATTAAGCCACTTCTTTTTGGTTAGTGAATCAAATAATTTTGTTGATGAGCAAATTGGTTTTTATTCTGGGACCACAGACAAAGTTGTTTCTTTTGATTTGATTAAACATGCTGTTTCAAAACCAGAGAATGCAGCAAAAAAATCTGGGAAGATTCCTGTATTCAAGATAGATAAGGTTGGTGTAGATATTAATGAAGTTTTAAAGATATGCAAAGAGCTTACAGACAAAGAGTATTCTCAACATGGAACAACAAAGCACATTTGTATTCTGCAAATCCTAAAGAAGGTTCTTACTTGGAATATCACCATAGTCACGAATACTCTGCATATGATTAATATTAAGATTGATGCTACTAGCTCTAAAGTCTTGACTCATTCTGCACAGTCATTAATGTCTCTTGCCAAGAAATGATTGAGGTTTTAGCTTTGAATCTGTTGTGATTATCTTGTAGGTAATGTTACTTGGCAGTTAATTTCTTTATAAGTATATTCAACCTTTGTCAAATATCTTTCATCCCAACCTTCTTTATATATAAGTTCTGACACTACATTATATTAAGGTGTTAAGTAATAACAGAGGCCTAATATGAAAGAAGAAAAAAACAAGAAAATAAGTTATGCCGCTCAAGAAAATTGTAAACGCCTAGATGAATATTTCAAAGAAGAGTAAGTTTTCTAGCTTGTTTATATATAGTTTGTAGTTGTCATCTTAAAGTTGTAAGGTAATCTTTATATAATCTTGAGCTTTTCCATTAATTAGGGGAAAGTGATAAAATCTAGTCTTAAGAAGGAAATTGGAAAAGTTCATAGTATTCTAAAGCTCTCGTTTAAAAAGATAAAAGAGGAGCTTAATTCTTACCTTGATACAATAAATCAGAATACCAACGAAATTCAGAGTAATTATGAGTTTCTTGTTGAATTAGACAGAAAGATTGAATCTATTAGTGATAGGGTCGACGAGCTAACAATGATGATTAATCCTGAAGAATTATCTCTTAGTTATGATTTTGATCTCACTCTGAGAGAACAGGAAGTGTTCTTGGTCCTGTATGTAGTTGACAAGAAAATAAGCTCTGCAGCTATTGCAAAGAGACTTGGCTTGACAACAGAGAAAGTTAACACCTACCTATACAATCTTATTAACAAAAAGATCCCAATACGAAAGGAATATCATAACAATAAGCTATTCTTTTATATGGATGAAAAATTTAAAGCCCTACAAGCAAGGCAGAATATGATAAAAATTGATGCTTCTGTTTCTAAACAACTTCTAAGCGATGATGCAATTTAATACAGATTGCTTCCACCTGGTGACTGTGGTGGTTGATCTTGAAATTGTGCTTGAGGTGGTGTTGGAATAGGTGCTTGAGGTTGCGGTGCTGGTGCTGGTTCTTCAATAACAGGTTCTACTTCTTTTTCAACTTCTTCTTCAACCTCTTCTGGCTCATCATATTCTTCTTCAGGATCTTCATCTTCTTCAATATCTGCAACTGCGCTGATAAGTGGTAATCCGAACTCATCATTTACAAATAATCCTTTGTAAATTTGAACTAATTCTTGCAAACTCTTATTGGGATCTTCAAGTGTTATTTGACCAAATGTTATTTTTGCCATTTTTTATTCCTCCGTTAACTTTAGGCTTTTGTGCCTTCTTATTCCTCATTCTTACAATAACATATTTAAATATCTTGTCTTTTTCAATATATATGAACTTTGGAACAGAAAGAAATTGGAAAAAGAAAATTTTAGAAATAAAGAAAGAAGTTGGTGAAGCAAAGTACCCTTTTCCAGGATTTATTAAAAATATGATTTTAAGAGATCACTTATATTTATTATTAGAAGATAAACTTATCCAGTTTTGTGAGAAAAAAAAAGTAGGAATATTGTTTTCAGGTGGAGTTGATAGTGCAGTTCTTTCAATGTTATGTCAAAAACTAAAATTTAACTATTGTTGTTATTCTGTTGGTTTTCAAGACAATGAAACAAAATATCCAGAAGATATTGAATACTCTAAAATAATTGCACATAAATATAATCTTAATCTTAAGTTCAAAGTGTTTAATCTTAAAGAGATTGAAGTTGTAATAAAAAAGACTTTGAAAATTTTATCTAAAAACAAAGATACTACTGATGTTGTTAATCTTGGAGTTGGTGCAGTTGAATTGGCTGCAATAGAAATGGCTAAGAAAGATAAGTGCGATATTGTTCTTTCAGGTTTGGGAAGTGAGGAAATATTTGCAGGTTATCAAAGACACGAAAATGCTAAAGATAAAGAGCAAGAATGTTGGAATGGTTTGGCATTAATGTATAAAAGAGATTTGATAAGAGAAACTCTAATTCCAAAAGCTTTGGCAATAGAAACTTATGCTCCTTTTCTTGATTTTGATGTTATTGGTGTTGCAATGCATATTTCAATTAAAGCAAAAATAAATAGAAGACAAAATAAAATTGTAATAAGGAAGATTGCTAAGAAGTTGGGTCTGAAAGAGTTTTCTAATAGAAAGAAGAGGGCTGCCCAGTATGGCAGTAGATTTCAGAATGCAATAGATAAGCTAAGCTCTAAAGCAGGTTTTAAGCTTAAAAAAGATTATATCAAAAACTTAATAAAGTAAGATAATTAAATTCTTTTATGAACATTAATTTAGATAGTATAATTACTTTAAATGATAAAATTATTGTTATTGTGAATCAGATATCTTTATCTTTACTTATTTTATTAGTTGGGTTTATAATCGGGAAATTAGTTGATAAATTTTCTTTGTTATTGATTAGAAATTCTTCTTTCAGAAAAATTAAGATATTCTCAAGAGATTTCAACACTGAGAAAATAATTCCAAAGTTGTTAAGTTATGTTATTTATATTGCAAGTTTAATTTTTGCTCTGAGTTATTCAGGAATATTAAACACAGTTATTTTTATAATTCTAATAATTTTTGCTCTGACAATGATTGTTTCAGTTTTTTATTCTATTAAAGAAAGTTTTCCTAATTTTGTTGCGAGTATTAGGTTGAGGAGAAATCCAAATTTTAGGTTGAGGAGAAAAATACAAGTTAATGGAATTTTGGGTGAAATATCTGAAATAACTTATTCTGAAATAAAGATTACAACTGAATCAGGTGATGAAATTTATGTACCTTGTAAAGTTCTTCTAAGTAGAGAATACAAGTTGTTAAAATAGGTTTATTAAAATGAAAATAGGAATTGATATAGATAATGTGCTTTCGGAATTAAGTTATTCTATGGATTTGTGGCATAATAGGGTTCATGGAACAAATTTGGAGGAAAAAGATCATATCGCATTTAATCTTGAGAGTATCTGGGGCTGTAATAAAAAAGAGTCAATAAAAAGAATTTTTGATTTTTTTGATAGTCCTGAATTTAAAGCAACAAAAACTATATTGGGAGCTGTAGATGGAGTAAAATCATTAACTGAAGATCATGAACTTCATGTTATCACTTCAAGAGCAGATAAAGTATTTGATGAAACTATTACTTGGTTAAATAAACATTTTTCAGATTCATTTCACAAAGTTCATTTTACAGGGCAGATGGACGGCGCTAAATCAGGTAACAGGTCTAAAGCAATGGTCTGTAAAGAATACTGTATTAATATTTTGATTGAGGATGCTTTACATTATGCAAATAATTGTGCTAATGGGGGTGTCAAGGTTTTATTATTTGATTGGCCTTGGAATCAATCTGAAAAGCTACACCCTAACATAGTTAGGGTTAAGACTTGGCAAGATATATTAGACTATGTAAAATTAGCAAAATGAGATTTTTATTAAATATTCTATTCAATAAAAAGAATCTACATGCAATAATCAGAGATTATTATGTATTCAGCAAAGTTGAATAGTCACAAAAAAGCCTATATTTTAATTTAAAAATGAAATAGGTTTTTTTGAGAATCTTTATAAATACTTATTCTCTCCATTCAATCATGGCAGCCGATAAAATGAGATTACCAAGTTCAGGTGCTGGTTTAACAAGTTTTTACGCAGAATATAAATCTAATCTTGTGCTTAAACCAGGACATGTAGTTGCATTAGTTATTTTAGTAATAATTTTTGAAATATTACTTCACACAATAATTTAAGAGATTTAAAATGTTACCTGGTATGAACAGTAAGCAAATGCAGCAAGCTATGAAAAAGATGGGTATGCAGCAAGAAGAAATTGATGCATCCAAAGTAATTATCAAAACTTCTGATGGAGATATTGTTATTGATAATCCAAATGTTGCAGCTGTTACAATGATGGGTCAAGATTCTTGGCAAATAACTGGTGATGCAAAACTTATACCTCTGGACACAACCCCAGATATTTCTGAAGAAGATATTGAAACAGTTGTGCAACAAACTTCCTGTACTGGAGAGCAGGCTAAGATTGCAATTAAAGCACATAAGGGAGATCTTGCTGAAGCAATTCTTGAGTTAAGCAGTAAGGAGTGATCCTGTGACAAAAATCATCTATGGCGTTTCTAGTGAATGAATAGATTAAATATGTCCTTCTTTAATTATTTGAATCACTGTGGTTGTCAAATAACCAATTATTGCAATCCAGAGAAAGAAATTATTATAAAATATTGTTAAACCATAAATAACAATAATAATTTGAATTAACATATAGGTTGCATGATACCATCCACCAAGATTAAGAGCTCCTTGTTTTGGTTTAGACCAGTCCAAGTAAGTAGCAATATTTTTCTGATAGTGAACAAACCACACGGTTAAAATAACAGAAATACTTACTGCAATTATAAAAATAAATAGTTTAAATTCGTGATTTAAAGAAATTATCAGTTCAACTAAGATCCCGTTGAATAGAGGTAGAAATATTGAATCTCCAATTCCATCATTAACTTGGGTAGGGTATTTTTTAAGATTTAATTTAGAGTATAATGTATGGCTTAATAACCAAAACATGAATGGTGCAATTAAAAGTGTTGCAGTGAATACAATAATTCCGATAATCATATTGTTAATTAGAAGTAATTATTTTATAAATATTGTGTGTAAAGTGATTTTTATGCTTTTTAATCTAAACCTTTAAAAATAAACCTTTCTTCTACCTACTTGGTGCTAGGCCGGGTGGTTCTTCCTCACCTGTTACTGCAAACGGGAGTTGGTAGGGTCGAAGCCTGGAAGGCGGCATTATTTGGATTTAGGAGTCTTTTTGCGGACTGAGAAGCTTTGTCTCTTCATATCGAGGGTGTACTGAATCAGGTCAGATCTTGATCGAAGCAGCCTTAAGGTATGTTTCCGGTGTTGGGGAGGTTGCAGGGTGGAGGAAGTAAAAGGGTTGCTCTTATTTCTTTATAGTGTCCACTTCCAGGTGTGCACCAACCTTTCTTTACTTAGCCTGATTAACTTTCATAAATTTTATAAAGCATCCTTGAAATAATTGGATTTAGGGGTTGTAAAAGAAAAATGATGTTTTGTCCTAAATGTGGATCACTGTTGAAAACAAAGTTAGAGAGAGGTAAAACTGTGATGTATTGTTCTTGCGGTTTTTCATCTAAGGATGTTGATAAAACAGAGATTCATGAAAAAATAAACACTAAAGATAAAGAAGTTGAGGTTGTGGATGAAGAAATAGAAGCTTATCCTAAAACTGATGCAAAATGCGATAAATGTGGTAATAATGAAGCATATTATTGGTTAGTGCAAACAAGGGCTGGTGATGAAGCTGAAACTAAGTTTCTAAAATGTACAAAGTGTAAGCATGTTTGGAGAGATTATAATTAACTTTCTTTGTAAGGTGGTTACTAAATACTATGAGTTTTAAGTCACGAATGAACATCTTATAAGTTCAAGATTTCAAGATTGTGATGTCTTAAAATTTTGTTATTTTATACAAAAACTTTATATATTAGGTTGCGGAATATTGGCTATGAGGTGAATTCAATGGATGGTGAGTATGAGATTCTGCCTAGAGACGAAATCGAAGAGTTAAGAAAAGAAGTTAAAAAGATTCAAAAAAACCCTTTTGGTGAGACTAAGAAAAGTGTAACCCTTCTTGATTCAATGGAGAAATTAACTAATTCTATTAATAAATTATTGATGCTATTTGAAAAAACTGAAAAAGAAATACTTGATGAGTATGAAAAAAATAAGCCTGCTGAAGCATTAAATGATATTCTTGATCAAAACGAAAAGATTGCAAAAGGAACATTGGCTGTTGCAGATTTAATAAAAAGACAACAGCGAGATATAGATGAACTAAAATCTGCATTAGTTAAACCTACTATTGTTAAGAAGCAAGATTCATCTATATTTAGCGGGCCAGTTCCAATTTTACAAGATGGTAATATTCCTGATATGAAGGACCCTTTTAATCAGCAACCTTTGGGTGGGACTCCTAATTTAGAAAAGGTGTCACAGCAACAATCAGAAATGCTAGGAATTCCTCCACCTTTAGGTATTCCCCCACCTTTAAAAAATCCTATTCTTAAAAAAGAAAAGAAAAGAGGATTGTTTCATAAAAGGTAAGATGATTAGTTTTACAAAAGAACTTTTTGTTGGGTTGTGTAGAAACGCTAATTCTTATGTTGAACAAACACATCAGAAATTAGCTCCAAAGCAGACATTTAGTTATAGATTAGATAAGTTGAGCAGTATTTATATTGAGCTGTTGGGTTTTGAATCGATTCTTTCTAGGATTGAACAAGATGACTATTTCAACAATTCTAAGGTTAACTTAATTAAGCAAAAAATTATTGATTTAAAATCTATTGTTAATGAATTAGAATGTTCAACTGATGTATAAAATAAGAAAGAAAATGCTCAATAACAACTGTTATTGGCACTGGAATGCCGGAAACTAAAAACATTAAAGATTCTTAGTCATATTCAAACACTCAAAAAAGATTTTTCTTTTTTGGTAACCTAGGGTTTTTATAAGTCCTTGGCCATTACTGTTTTTCGGCTATTACCTTCTGCCCTTTTTACAGCTTTTCTAATTAAAACTTTAACTTCTGCATCAAGTGCGTCAATAAAGTCACTTGCGACATTAGCGTCACCAACATTTTCTTTAATTTTAGCTTTTACAATTACTAAGTCTGACATTTTTATGTCACCCCCATGTTATATTTTATATACTGATTTAATAGCAGGGCGTTTATAAAATTTTTGCTTAAAACTGCTTAGAACGTCTTGTACAGGTATTATAATTAATAAAGCAAAACCTTAATAAATAAACATCGCTAAGATAGTGGTATGGATGTTTTTGAAGCTATTCAATCAAGAAGAACTGTGAGAAGTTTTAATAAGTCTCCTGTTGAGTTTGATAAAGTAAGTATGATCATTGAGGCAGGAACTTCTGCGCCCAGTTCTGGTAACTTACAAAATTGGAAATTCATTGTTGTAACAAATAAAGAAATAATAAAAGATCTTCATAATTATTGTGTAGATCAGGTTTGGATGAGTGAAGCACCTGTTCTAATCGTTGTTTGTGGGCTTCATGAAGAAGCTTCAGAGAGATTTGGTGATAGAGGTAAGAACCTTTATACTACACAAAGTACTGCTGCATGCATACAGAATATGTTACTTGCTGCTAATGCTTTAGAGTTGGGTGCTGCATGGATTGGTGCTTTTGAAGAAGATAAGATAAAGGATATTTTTGATATTCCTGATAATGTTTCTCCACAAGCAATTATTGCTTTAGGGTACTCTGATTATGAACCTCTAGAGAAAGTAATGCAGCCCCTTGAAGACAAGGTTTATTTTAATAAATACGGTTCTAGTTTTAAGCATCTTAATAGAATGTTAAAAGATTATGCTGAAGATTTAAAAAATATTGGTGCAGAAGTTTCTAAGCAGGCTACAACTGCAGGAGATTATGCTACAAAGTTTCTTAAAGAAAAGTTTGAGAAGTTTAGAGAGAACGTAAAATATCTTCTTGATCTTAAATAAAATGGCAGGTATCTTTAAAGCATATGATGTTAGGGGAAAGTATCCTGATAAAATAAATAATAAACTTGCTAAAAATATAGGTTATGATATTGCAGAGGTATTTAGTTCTAAAAAAATTCTATTATGTAGAGATGCCAGAATTGGATCAGAAGATTTAATGAATGGTTTAATGCAGGGTTTTAAGTTCTTCGATAAAGAAATAATAATAATTGATGCAGGTGTAACTACAACACCTATGTTTTATTTTGTTTTACAAAAAGGTGATTTTGATTTTGGAATAATGATCACTGCATCTCATGACCCGAAAGATTATTGTGGTATGAAACTTTGGAGAAAGGAAAAGGGAATTCTTCATCCTGTAAGTTATGGAACTGGTGAAGAAATTGTAGAGAGATTATCAAATGGAAATAATATTGCTGTTGATAATCAAAAAGTTTCTATTGACAAAAAAAATTATGAGAAAGATTATTTTGATTATCTTGTTAATCTTTCAAAAATAAATGACTTTATCGTTGAGCAGTCAACTATTAAGGTTGTAGTTGATTATAGTAATGGGACTGCAGGAATTAATTCAGAACTGTTAAAAAAAACTGCAAATATTATTGAGTTAAATAAAACTCAAGATGGAGATTTCCCTTGTCATGAACCAAATCCTTTATTAAAAGATTCTCAGAAACAAATATCTGAAAAAATAAAACAAGAGAATGCAGATTTTGGAATAATCTTTGATGGGGATGGTGATAGAATTGTTTTCTTAAATGAGAAAGGAGAGCAAGTTCAAACAGAGAAGATAGTTTCTTTAGATGTTGCAGAAATGATTAAAGAAGGTAAAGATGTTAAATCTGTTGTAGAAACACTTAATATGTCTGAAGATCTTGCCAAGGATTTGGCTACACGAAATGTTAACTTGTTTAAAACTCGAGTAGGATATGTTTTTGTTAGAGAAAAGGCAATGCAAGAAAACTCTGCGATAACTGCAGAAAAATCAACTCATTTTGCATATAGAGAAACTGGTTTCACAGATTCTGCAATTCTAACATACCTTTATATTATTAAAAAATATTATCTATTTAAGAAAGATAACCCCAACCTTAGTTTTAACGATATGACAAAACAAGCAAATATAGTTCATGTAAATGTTGAAAATGTTATTGAGATTGAGTCTGATAAAATTGATTCTGTGTTAAAGAAGGTTTTTGATTATTACAGTAACAAGGCAAACAGGTATGAAGAGTTAGATGGATATTCTTTTTATTTTGAAGATTACTGGTTTAATATAAGAAAGAGTAATACTATGCCTGAAATAAAGGTAACTATTGAAGCAAAAAATAAAGATAAAGAAAAAGAAATCTTTAAGCAACTTCTTGAAATATTAAATAAAAACTAACTTGTAATCTCAAGAGAGTTAATTACATTATTAACTTCTTCTAAGTATAGGTCGTACGTGTGTTCTTTGGCAGTATATGTTAAAAGATATGCTTTTTCATTATCAAGGATGACCAGTTGTCTCCACTTTAGTCGTTCTTCACCTTGGCTAGCACTATAAATTATTTCATGACCAGCTATGCCATTAATTGTGACTTTTTCAGATTTATTAATCTCAACATCATTAAGAAATTGATCCATATCTGCTAGGTTAGTATTAACATATTCATCTAGAGTTATTGGTTCATTAGATACATCTTGAATAATTAAATTAATATTTTCTTGGAATGTATCATCAGCTCCTTCAAGAGGTGATAAAAAGATTAGTGCTATTCCCATAATATCTTCTTGCTTTTCCCAAGAGTTTGGATAAGAGAGTTTTAAGTTGAGTGCAGGAGCTTCTATTAATGTATAACTTGGATCTTCGGCAACAGCCCCCTTATTTACATAGACATTAATTGTCTCGCTATTATTAGTGGTGCATGAACTTAAAACTATGATTGTTATGGTTAAGAACGCTATTATTAATAGGTTAATTTTATTCATTATTATCACCTTATTCTAACATTATGAAATCGTCTTTATATTTCTTTGGTTTTTTACCACCAAATATCTGTTTTGTTCTTGATTTTGGGGGTTTTTCTTTAATTGATTTTTCTGTATCTTTAAGCCCAATTCTTCTACTTGTTATCAATGCACAAATACAAAAAAAGATGAAATAAATAATAATAGGAATCCAAAAATTAAGTGTCAATGGAATAAATATTGCATTAGCAATCATTAAAGCTAAAGATGAGATAATTGCAATTTTAAACAATTTTTTTAAGTATAAGTTTCTCTTAAATGTTCTAATAACTGCTAAGCCTATAACACTAAATATTAATGCAAGAATTATCGATTCAATAACAAAAAAGATTACAGTAATAATCAATATTCCAGGAAGCATAATCAACGCAATTATAATTAATAATCCTGAAAGCGGGTCGCTTCTTTGTTTAAGATCACTATAATCTTTAAGCTTTGATTCAGACTTGAATGGCCATGTGTTAATTGCCATAGTCCTATTTGTAATTGTTATATCTCCTTCTCTTATTGATTCATTATTTAGGTTGACATAAATGCTAGGATTTGTATCTATATTAATAGGATTAGTATGATTTGCGTTTATATCTATTTCTATATTCGCAAATTGGCTTAATCCTTTGTTTATTTGATATCTTAGATGTAATGTTTTTGGCACTAAGAGTATTGCAAAAAGAATAATTGATAACAATAAGAACACAAGAAATATCTTGATAATAAATTTGTATTTGTGTCTGACAAAATCTTTGTAAGAAAAGGGGTTAATTGCCTTTAAGTAGTCTAAAAACCTTGTTTTTTCTGCCATAAAGTTAGTTTAGGTGGTAGTGTTTATTAATTTAACCTTTAATAACGCCAATAGGAATAACTCTCGCAACCTTATTACAAATGCCTGCATTCACTGTGACTTTTATAACTTCGTCAATGTCTTTGTAAACTTCAGGAGCTTCATCTGCTAAACCTTTTGGGTTGGGATTTTTAATTTCAATATTTAGTTTGTTAAGTCTATCTTTAACTTCAAAACCATCAATGCTTCTTTTTGCTGCACTCCTTGACATGACTCTTCCTGCTCCATGTGCTGTGCTGCCAAAACATTCTTGCATTCCTTTATCTGTTCCAACAAGAACATAGGATGCTGTTCCCATGCTTCCAGGAATAATAACTGGGTGTCCTGTTTCTAAATAATGTTTTGGGTTATCAGGGTGGTTGGCAGGAAATGCTCTTGTTGCACCTTTTCTGTGAACCATTAATTCTTTATTATCATGAATTTCTTTCTTAGCAATGTTGTGTGCAACATCATAGACCGTTGTTAACTTTGAGCCAGGAAATATTCTTTCAAATGATTTCCTTATATTGTGTGCAATAATGTGCCTGTTAGTCCATGCATAGTTTGCAGCTGCACTCATTGCGGCAAAATAATCTTTTGCTATTTCTGAAGTTATTGGTGCATAGATTAAGTCTTTTTCAGGAAGTTTTGCAACTATCTCTGGAAATGCATCTTCCATTTTTCTAAGATAATCAGAACAAACTTGATGCCCTAATCCTCGGGACCCACAGTGAATCATAACCATTACTTGTCCTTTGTTTGTGATACCAAATCTTTCTGCGATTTTTTTATCATAAATTTCATCAACTACTTGTATTTCTAAGAAATGATTACCTGCTCCAAGAGTTCCTAATTGATTTTTTCCTCTCTTCTTTGCACGAGGAGAAACTTTTGTTGAATCAGCCCCAGGCATTTTGCCATAACTTTCACAATTATCTTTATCGTTTTTATTTCCAATACCTTGTTCTATTGCCCAGTCAACTCCATTCTCAAGAACTTTATCTACTTCTTCATGGGTTAATCTAATTTTTGATTCAGAACCAACGCCCACAGGGACTTTGTCATAAATTAAATCAATAATCTCTTTAATTTTATCTTGAACTTGTTCTTTAGAGAGATTGGTTGCTAGAAGCCTTACTCCACAATTAATATCGAATCCAATTCCTCCAGGAGTAATAATCCCTGTTTCAGTATCAAATGCTGCGACTCCACCAATGGGAAAACCATATCCTTGATGAGCATCGCTCATTGCAATAGCTTTCTTTTGTATTCCAGGAAGGCTTGCAACATTCTTAATTTGTTTGAGTGCAGAATCTTTTTTCATTGCATCAAATAATTTGTCTGAAGCATAAATTATAGCTGGCACTAACATTTTTCCTGATTTGGGAATTTCATATTCATATTCATTTATTTTCTTATATTCTTCTGTCATGTGGTGTAAGAAAGAGATTTGTTTTTATAAAATTAGTCGTTTATTTCTTTTTCTTGAAGATTAAAATTACTAAAATAAAGATTATACCTATTGCACTTAAAATATAAACAGAGTTATTAATATTAAATTTATCCATGATAAATCCAAAAACTAAAACAAATATGATTCCTCCTAGAGAACTAAAAAACTTATGTAAAGATAAAACGGTTGCTCTTTTGTTATCCTGTTTAAGATTGTGATTAAGATCTGTAGAAAAGGTGATTGCTACTAGTGATCCTATAAACCAAGTTACCCCCATAACTGGAATAATTACATAGATACTTTTAGTTGTTAGTAAAGCTAAACTTAGACTCCAAACTAATGCTAACATTATATAAACATGAATCTTTCTAAAGAAATTTATTATTTTATTTGCTATTAGTAATAATAATGCTTGGACAACTGTAGCTAATGCAAAAATTAAACCATACTGGCTCAAATTAAAATTTTGTGCTATTAAGGGTTGATTTATTAGTTCTGAAAATGTCTTTATTATTGTGTAAAGGATTACTGTATAAAAAAAGAGCATAAATATTTTATTATTTTTTTTAATAATTGTTAAAGACTTTTTAAATTGTTTGTAATATGTTTTAAAAGTTATTTTGTGTTTTTTAACCTTGTAGGGGTCATATATTAGATTTGCTAGAATAATAAAAACAATGGAGAATAATAGTGCAATATAGAAGGGTATTCTTATATTTTGATTAAATAACAATGGTATAAAAAAATTAGTTAATACTCCAATACTTATGTAAAAAAGCTCAAATAATCCCCTGTGTTTTTGATAATCTTTTTCTTTTTTTGTTATTTTCAGTGATTCAAACAATAGGGAATCATTAGTTCCAGTCCATAAACTAAGGCCAACTCCATTAATAATCATTGCTAATAGCAAAACCCAGAAACTATTTGTGATAATAAATAAGATATTAATAATTAAACTAGAAAATCCATAAATAATTATTGATTTTTTTCTTCCATATAAGTCTGCGAATTCTCCAGAAGGAACTTCAAATATTAAATTAGCCAAGAAGAATACTCCAAGTAAAATAGAAACTTGTGTAAAACTCAATGAGAAGGATCTTAAGAACAAAACAAAAATAACTATCCAACCATAAGATAAACCTCTGCAGAAGTTAAGTGCATGAATTAGTTTAATGTTTTTGTTATATTTGTTCTGCATTTAATTATTTTAGGCTAGAAGTTTATAAAATTATTGCACAATCTTTTTGCAATTAAAACGATTGTGAGGTATTTGTGCAGATGTATATCTATCTTTAAAATAATTCCATCGCGCAGTCATTAATTGATAGGTGTATTTTTTATTTTCATCTAGCTTTAGGTATTCACTATCATCAAATTTTGAAGGAATATTTTTTTTAATTTCTGTAAGAAGAAAGTTAATAAAATCTTCTCCTTGCGTTAAGAATCTTCTATCTAAAAGTTTTAAAGCATGTTCAAGACCAACAAATTCATATGTTTTATAGGATGAATCTCCATCTGCTTTACAGGATATATCAAAACTTCTTTTATTGTGTGCTATAAGTTTATCTCTTTGGATTTTGTTTAATCCTCGCCTCAAGTTTACAAAATTATTTATTTTAATTGTTCTCCCAACATTTGGAACCATTCCGTGTTGGTCTTTATAGCTTTCTCTTATGGCTTCAATAATTAGGGTTGATCCAAAATCGTCTAAACCAATAATTTTTTCTTTCTTGAAATTTGGATATTCTTGATGGATTAGTTCTGCATATTTATCTATATTTCTTTCATAAAAACTTGCAGCTGCACAAACTTGTGCTTTTAATATATTGTTTTCTTCTGTATCTGGTTTCCCTTCTTTATCTGTAAAAATATTTTCAAATAATTTAAAATATTTATGTGCATCATTATCTATTGCATTTTGGACTAAACGAGCAAATATTCTTTTCTCTGTATGATAGGTTAACGCTGAATCAATTACTTCAATTAAGTTGTCCTTTTTAAACAATTTAAACTCATTTTGATAATCATTTTGTACTTTTTCTATTAATCTAAGCTGGTTTCTTGGGGTTTCTTTCCACGCAAAAAACGCATTTCCTAATATTTGATAATAATTTTTATTTTTTCTTAATTTTTCCCTTGTGGTATTCAATTGACTCGTTATTATTTCATCCTCGACTTTTTTAATAAATCCTTGATTTCTAAAAGCAATAAATAAATCACTTAAATGGTCTGGGTTTATATCTAAACCTTTATTTTTTAGATATTTGTGGATAAATTCTGATGATGCAAACTTAAATCTTTCTTGAAGCAAAATTTCTATATCAAATGAGTTTTTGTTATCTGAAACTTTGTGGACTTTTAAATCAAAATCAGAACTGTATGATCTTGCTAATAGTACTAAAGGGTCAGATTTTATGAGATCTTTATTTATATCTGATCCTTCTTTGTAAATTCTGTAATTAATATCTGTTATGAAGATATCAACTATTATTCCAATATTAATTAAATCATTAGAATTTTGAAAATCGCTTTCAGGGCACAATTGTTGAACAGGAATAATTGTATTTGGCATATCTTTGTAAGATAGAACTAGTATTTAATATTTTGGTTTAAATTGGAAGGTTTGCGGTTTTTAGGTGTTGAGATGTATAAGCTCTAAGCACACGCTACACCCATGCTAAACATCCTAATTGCAATCATCATTGGAATATGTGCAGGAGTTATAACAGGCTTAATTCCGGGTATACATATAAATCTTATATCTGCACTTCTCGTGTCGAGTGCAGCTGCATTCTCTAATATTCCTTTATTATACTTTGTTTTGTTTATTATTTCTATGAGTATAACTCATACTTTTCTTGATTCTATTCCTAGTATTTATTTGGGTGTTCCTGATCCCGATATGGCGTTGAGTATTCTACCTGCACATAGAATGTTGTTAGAGGGTAATGGGTTTCTTGCATTAAAATACACTCTCTATGGTTCAATCGCAGGATTAATTGTTTCAGTAGTTCTTTCTCCTGTTTTAATATTTGGGATTCCTTTGTTATATGCATTAATAAAGGATTATATTGGTTATATTATTCTATTCTTTGTATCATTAATTTTTTTAAAAGATAGAAAAAGGTTTCTAAAGAACTTATTTATTTTTTTATTGGCAGGAATATTTGGAATACTTGCATTGGATATGAATCTTAACCAACCAATGTTTCATTTATTTACTGGTTTGTTTGGAATCAGTAATTTAATATTGAGCTTAAACACAAGTAAGTTAACAAAACAAAAGTTTCAAGATATAATAATAAAAACCAAACACAAAGTTTCTGTTTTTATAGCAACAATTGTTGGTATAGTAGCAGCATTTCTTCCTGGTATGGGTTCAAGTCAGTCTGCAGTTCTTGGAATGAGTTTGATGAAAAAGAAAGATACAGAAAACCCTTCTGTTTTCTTAAGTTTTATCGGTGGTATTAATACAGTTAATATGTTTGTTTCACTAATAACATTTTACACAATAAATAAAGCCAGAAATGGTAGTGTTGTTGCAGTTAAAGAGATTGTTGGAGCAATAAATTTACCAACATTATTGCTTTTAATTGCTGCATCTCTCTTTGTTGGCGGTGTTGCGGTCTTTCTTGGAACTAATATTGCTAAAGTGTTTTCTAGAATTGTGGAAAAGATAAATTATAAGATGTTAATTTTATCTATAATAACTTCAATAGTTATTCTAAGTTTTGTATTTGATAGTTTTCTTGGATTAATAATTATTTTGTTGGGAACTGCACTGGGAATAATGACTTCAAAACTAGAAGTTGCCAAGTCTTATTTGATGGGTTGCTTGCTTGTGCAAGTTCTGATATTTATGCTTTAATCACATAAAAACAGATACAATACTTAAGCCTAATTTTGTCATAAAACCTTTGAACTGTTTACCAAAAGTTACACCTTTCAAATCAATTTCTTTATTGCCCAATTTTTTATTTAGAACTTTTATTGGTGATTCAGAATCCATAATATCATCAATTGTTGATTTTCCCTTAACTATAACATTGTAAGTAGGTTCTTCTATTGATTCACAATTATAAGAAGTTACTAATCCATTTTCAAATATTAAGTGTCCAACAAGTTCATCTTCATTTGTAAAAACATTAAATCTTTCATTCTTGTATGGGATCATTTTAGGAACCGATGTTCCCATCTCAATATTTGTCTTTGTAAATATGTAATCGCATAGTTCTTTTCCTTCAGAACCAGCTGTTTCATTGTTCGCATATACAAATGGAACAATAAGCAAAATTATTAGTATTGTTAGTAGTTTTTTCATTTTAATCTAGTTCTTAGTTTGCTATTTTTAAAGTTTATTACAACTGAGGTTTAATTTCTTATATTTTGATATATTTCTCAGTTATAATGACCAAAAATTGTATTGTCTCTTAGGATTTTTGTGTTTATCATCAGCATTAAATTTATAAAAGAACTCTCTTTTCTTAGCTTTATGCCAAAGAAGAAAGCTGATACTAAAGAAAAGAAGGTTACTAAAAAAGAAGCTTCTAAACCAAAAGTTGCAAAAAAGGTTGTAAAAAAAGAATTAAGCCCAATTGAGTTAGGGCAACCAGAAGTTAATATAGGCTTAGTTGGTCATGTTGATCATGGTAAAACAACTCTTACAGAGCAATTATCTGGTAAATGGACAGATACTCATTCTGAAGAATTAAAGAGAGGAATAACTATAAGATTGGGTTATGCAGATTCTATTATAAGAAAGTGTCCTAAATGTGATGATCCTGATTGTTGGACAACAATGAAAATTTGTCCTGTTCATATGGTTCCCACAGAACCAGTGAGAAAAATATCTTTTGTTGATGCGCCAGGACATGAAAGTTTAATGGCAACAATGCTTGCAGGGACAACCATTATGGATGGTGCACTATTATTAATTTCTGCAAACGAGAAATGCCCTCAACCACAAACGAGAGAACATATCACCGCACTTGAGATTGCAGGAATAAAAAAAGTTATAGTTCTTCAAAACAAAGTTGATGTTGTTGCAAAAGAAGATGCTGTTGAAAATTATAATCAAATAAAAGAATTCTTGGCAAGCACTGCCTATGCAGACGCCCCGATAATCCCCATAAGTGCTAAAAGGGGGGTTAATATTGATGTTCTACTAAAAACAATACAAGAAGTTATTGTTACTCCAAAAAGAGATGAGAAAAAAGATCCTGAAATGTTTATTGCAAGGTCTTTTGATATAAATAAACCTGGTTCAAAAGCCGAGAAGCTTCAGGGTGGAGTTCTTGGTGGTGTTGTTGTTAGAGGAAAACTTAAAATTGGAGACAAAGTCGAAATAAGACCAGGTCACACAATAACTAAAAACAATCAAATAACTGCTGAACCAATTTTCACAACAATTCAAAGTATAATTTCTGGTGGTAAAAAAGTAGAAGAAATTCTTCCAGGAGGATCAATGGCTCTAATGACAGATTTAGATCCAAGTATTGTTAATTCAGATTCTCTTGCAGGAAATGTTGTTGGTTTGCCTGATAAACTTCCGCCAATAAGAGGAGAGCTAAAACTAAAGGTAACACTTTTAGAAAGAGTTGTTGGTTCTGATGATGATCTTCTTGTGAATCCCATTGCCAAGAATGAAGTTCTAATGCTTAATGTTAATTCTGCAACAACAGTTGGTACTGTAATCAAGGTTCACAAAGACATTGTTGAGTGCAAGCTTAAACTTCCTGTCTGCGCTCAGAATTCTAGAGTTACAATTTCTAGACGAATTGGTAATAGATTTAGACTGATTGGTTATGGTTTGATTGAGTAGATTGTTCTATAAGATAAGTTATTATAATATTAAGAAGTTCTTATTAGAAATAAAAGAAAAAAATAAAAGAAAAAGAAAACTAGTTTGCACAAGTTCCTTCTAATTTATGGCCATCACCAGTAAATGTATATTCTGCATTTGTTGCTTGATCAGTGTATGTTATACTAACATCATATGAAAATGATCCTGTACATGCAGCACCAGTAGTTCCTGTTAAAGTTCCTGTTTGTCCTGGTGTTAATACTCCAGTTCCAGTAGTCATAGTAAATGTGCTAATATTTAATTCACTAATATCTACTGCTGTATCCATGTTGTTTCTTACATTTAATGTAATAGCTCCATCAGATGCAATTGCATATGAATCTATTGCAACATCTGTGCTCTTCCAATAAGAAGCTGCTGCTTTTTTACTTACTCCTGTACCAATGCCTGGAATTCCTCCCATAACACCAACTACTATCAATGCAACAACGATTACGACTGCTAAAATTATCAGATATTCTGTTGCTGTTTGTCCTTTTTTGTTAAAAAACATTATCTATCACCTCAAAGTTTTATTTGTAGTTAATATATGTAATATACTAATAACCATATCAGTTGGGTTAAGTGTTTATAAATCTTTTGTTATCTTTCAGTATGGTTAGCTTTGCTAAAGCATTGAACCAAAGAAAGTAGATACAACGAATCTTGAAAACATAAATATCACAACAACTCCTATTATTAGTGCAGGAGCATATTTAAACCCTGAGGTCATTTTTCCTTTCATTATTACACCTAATAACATGCTTGCAAGTAAAGCTGTTAAAATAAGCATTGCGAAAGATATTATTATTAAAAAGGCTGGTTGGATTGCAACAGCACCTGAAGAAAACCCAACATCAAAAGCTGCATCTGCGGTGCTTGTGCTTCCACCAATAGCAGAAAATCCTGATATCATTGTAACAAAATGTATAGATATTGAAAGAAGTGTTGGTGTTCCAAATAACACTGTAAAAAGAATAAATGCAGTATAAGTTTTTGTTTTGGTTACAAGATCATTTCTAAGCATTCTTGTTTCTCTTATATCTTTTGCTAAATCATCAAGTAAGCCAGCCATATTATTTCCAGTGCTTATAGATGATGCTTGTAATTTAAGTACACGTTCAAGCATCACAGATTTTATTCTAGTATTTATTTCAAGTAATACTTTTGTAAATGAGTTTGATCCAAATGACTTATTTATCGCATTATTTATTTCTTCTGATAGTGCTCCGAACTCTTTTCTTGCAGAGAGTTTTAATGCCTTGAATGGTGTTAATCCTGCTTTTATATTATTAGACATTAATTGTAGTTGATCTGGTAATACTTTTTCAACATGTTCTATACGTTTCTCAACTTTGAAGTATATTAAAAGATAGGTTAGTAAGTGAATGGCTACAAATCCTGTAATCCCAATTAATACAATTAAAATATATGAAGAAATGTTTGTATAATAATAAGTATATAGCATTGCAATTGCTGCAATAAGAATAGATAAGATTGTTGTAGATCCAAGATAAAGATCAATATTGTTCTCTTCACCTGCATATCTTGTCATCTCCTTAAAATTATTATAATATGCAGTAGGTATAATTTTTGCAAGTGAAATATATATTCTATTTTTTGATTCCATTTTATTTAGTTATGTAATAACTTATTAAAATTCTACCATTGGTCTTCTTGATTTAATTAATACGATTATTATTAATTGAATGACCATTGTAATTCCTATAAAGATAATAAGTACTGTTTCGTTTATCCCGACATCTGCAAATGAAGATAAGATAATCATCATAGTCATTCCAATTGTTGGTGCCGCCACAGCAAAAAGCATATATATTAAAGACCATAAGTTAAGTTCATTAGCATAGCCAATAATATTTGACCTTTGCATTGTTATAAGGTCATTAACTATTGCATCTAAGGATTGTTTTAAATCTCCACCTGCTTTGAGAGTATTTATTAATTGCCAAAGCACTTTCTTTAAATAATCAGATTCTACTGAATTTGAAAGCATTTCAAGGGCTTCAAGTGTGGGGGTATTTGTATTTATTTTTTTAACAACTTTAGAAAACTCAATTGAGACTTCTCCATAGTTAGATTTTGAAATGTTATACATTGCTTCAAAAAAAGAAGAACCTGCAGATGTGTGTAAAAGAAGATCTTTCACTGCAAACATAAGGTGTTTATTTATTTCTCCTGCTTTCTTTTTCTTTAGTATCCCAGGATATTTAATAAATATTAAAAATAATAATAATATTATAACGAAGAAAGACATAAAAGTAAGAAGTATTACTTTAGTAATAGAGTGGTCTTGTGATGATGCAAGAATATACATTAGTATTGCAAAAAAGGTTGATATAATAAACGAAGATAAAAGAGCTGAAATCGTATAATACTCCGGCATTGTATTTAAGCCAGAGTAGCCAAGGTTTTCTTTAAGATTTGGGAATAATTCCGACAAAGTTTTTCCAAGTCCCTTCAATCTCTTAAGTTTTTTATGGCAGAATTCAGGAGTAACAAAAAGAAAAGGAACTTTCGGTTCTGGCAGTTTCTTATCTGTTCTCATTAATATTCCTCTTAAATGCTTTTAATAAGAAGTTTTTCTTAGAATTCTTAGTATTTGTTGATTTTTTTAATAATAAAGAATTATTCACTTTGGTATTATTTTTAAATACGTATAATATTTTAATTAAGGGTTTTATTTTATTTTTTATTTTATTTAGAATTGGTTTTTTTTGAGCAGTTTTTGTTTTAGTGATATCTTCTTCTGTATGTTTAATATGATTATTCTCTTCTTCTTTGGAATTAATCGCTTCTGTTTTTTCTATTTCTGGCAGGTCAGGTATGTTCTCTGTTGAAGTATTAGGAGTCATAGAATCAAATCTTTTTTTAACTTCATCAAAAGAAAGATTTTCTTTAGCACCATTTATAAGAATATTTGGGTCTTTATAGTAAACTCTCATTATTTCCCCAATTTGATCAATATCTTCATAGTTATTATCAACCATCCAATGAAGAATGGCCTTTTTATTTAAGAGATCTGCTTCAATTTCATTAGGTGTTATCCCTGCGTGTAAACTAAGATCTTCATATATCCTTCTACTGGCATTAACTTTTTCAAAAGTATCTGAACGCGGATGCCATCTGTAAAGATAATTTAAACTAATATCTTTTCCCTCATCTATAATTTCAACAATTTCTCTTGTTCTTCTTTTTCCTGTCTTTCTGTCTCTAAATTGAATAATAATAAGGTGTAATGAGCCAAGTTCGGTTTTGGGAATTTGAATTGGAGGTTCAAGAAGTCTTTTTTGTACTTGTGATGCAGTATCTGCATGCATTGTAGAATATACACAATGACCAGTGTGCATTGCTTCAAAAAGTGCTTGCGCTTGATCTTTTCTTCTTATTTCTCCGACTATAATTCTATCTGGCCTCATTCTCAATGAAGCAACAATAAGGTCAAGCATTGATACTCCTTTTTTGGAATCAGTATTTTCATTCTTACTAACTAAAGGAACCCAGTTCCAATATAAGTTTTCTGGAAGAGAAAGTTCTCTTGTATCTTCTGCGCTCAGTATTCTATTTTTTGGTTGAATAAAAGAAGTTAAAACATTTAACATAGATGTTTTTCCTGATGCTGTTCCTCCTGCAATAATAATATTAAATTCATATTGTATACATAGCCAAAGAAATGCTGCAATCTCTTCTGAAAAAAGGTTAATTTTGTCATTTAAGAACTGTGTTATGGTCCATGGTTTCTTGGCAAATTTTCTTATGGTGATAGTGTTCCCACGACTACTTATAGGATAAATTGTAGATGCAACCCGATCTCCTGTTACTAAACGTGCATCCATTATAGGAGTTGACGCATTTATTTGTCTTCCGGATTTTCTTCCGATTTGTGAGGACAAATTAAATATTTCGCTTTCTGAAGTTAAGTAAAGAAAGGATTTTAACCAGCCATATTTTTTATGATAAATAGATATTGGTTCTACTGCCCCATTGATTGCAACCTCTTCTAGGAAGTCATCACCAAGTACAAGTTCAACTGTGTCAAGTCCGTACATTTTGTGAAAAAGTATTCCTGCTAGTGAAGCAATAAGTTCATCTTTATCGTCAGGCAGCCATTTTTTAATAACTTCAATAAGTTTTAGAATATATTTTTCCTTTATTTCAACTACTTTTTTTGGATCGTTGCTGTCATCAATATAAATTGGCATGTTTCTTGTTAGTTCATCCATTATTGAAATCAGCATTGCTTTTGTTCCTTTGCCAATTTCTGGTGAAATAAGTTCATAGATATTTACATCTTCTTTGGGAAGAGACCAAATCATAATTTTAACATTTAATCCATCGCAAGAATATTCATACTCTTCCTCAAGCTCTTTTGATCCAGTGTAATCAGAAATCTTACCTTTAATTAATGCAATATCTTTATAGTCCCATTCAGAATTTATTATTTTTATTTTTGGGCTTTTAAATATATTAAAGGGGTAAGTGACTTCTATTATTCCCTGTTTTTCAAGTAATTCAAGAAAAGGCTCTATTGTGTTTTCAGGAACACCTAAGTCTAATGACATATTTTTAAGTGTAACATATTTGTTTTCAGGATTAACTTTTTCTTGAATATAAGTAAGAATTTTATCTGGAAGGGTTATTATATTATTTATCGTCATCTTATTATTAATCCTTTTGGTCCTACTATTACCTTATGCATGTAGGTTGAGTGGTCTGTTGCCCTCATTTTATATACCTCAAGAATTTTCTCCCTCTTTTTTATTGTACGTACTGTATAAATATCTATTTCACTATCGACTTCATAATCTGCTTCAAGTGTGTTATGTCTTTCTAATGATTGTGAGTTTTCTGCAATAAGAACTGCTGTGCATTCCCATTTTCTTATAAGATTAAAAAGTTTAAGTAGCTCTTCTCTTCTTCTTATTGAAGACTCATAAAGCGATGTTAATGCTGTAAGAGAGTCAATTACTAATCTTTTTGCATTTATGCTTTGTATAACATCGGCAACAATCCCTCCACCAGTTCTAATGACATTATCAACCTGTTCAGGGGTATATTCAAGAAATATAAATTTGCCTGATTCTTCAAGCTTCTGGAGGTCCCAACCAAAAACAAGCATTTCTGCATAAACATTTTCTTTTGTTTCTTCAAAACTTACATATACTCCTGGTTCATCATATTTTAATATTCCATTAACTATAAATTGCATAGAAAAAATACTTTTATTAGTTCCTGCATCTCCTGAAATTAAGTTTATACTTCCTTTAACAAAGCCTCCTTCAACAAGTTCATCAAAACCAGGAATTCCTGTTTGTGTACGGTTCATCTTTTGACTCTTCACAATTCCATAAGAAGTTTCCTCTGGGTTTTCAGTTGTTTTTGGCTGATCAGTTAATTTTTCCATTCATAAAATCCTCTTATATATAATAAATATTTTATTAGATTATAATATTTATCTACTAATAAATGGTGTTCTTATTAAAATAATATTTAGTATCAATTGATTTTTATAATTAATATATCTAGTCTTGATATCAAAAGCATCATTTAAATAGATTTCGAATACCTTAGTAATAATGTCTAGATTTGTTAATAAATTCTTATCTGTAGAATTTTTTTGGGTAATAATTTTAATAACTTTTCAAATAAGTGAATTATAAACTTATCCTGCGAAACGTTTATAAAATCCTATTTGGTAAATAAAGCAAAGGGTGTGAGGATTATATCTACAAATGAGTAAGGGGCAAACGAGTATAGAGACATTAATAATAATAAGTGTAATGCTTTTATTATTATCAACTTTACTTTTTTCTGGGCAAAAAGCATATGGGGTTGTTTCTGATAAATTAATAAACGAAAGAGCAAAAAGTAGTTTGCTTAGTATTGAAGAAGCAGGAAATATAGTTTTTACATCTGGAACTAATTCAAAGATGTATGTTAAAATTTCTTTGCCAATAGGAATTAGTTCTTCGTATATTACAAATAGAACAATAGAATTTTCTACAGAAGGAGGGAAGAGAATAATAATTAATCTTGACTATCCTGTTGTTGGATCTTTGCCAACAACGCAAGGGGATCATACTTTGCTTATTGAATCAAAAGGGGAATACATTCTTATTAACAGCCCTCTTTTTACAATTTCTCCTTCATCAGTTATGGCTGATTTGCCAAAAGATGAAAACTTATCACAACAAGTGGTAATAAAAAATGTGTTTAATGAAACAATAAATTTAACTCTTGAAGTAGATGATATGTCACAGTATATAACATTAAGTGATCAATCATTTCAATTAATTCAAAATCAATCTAGAAGCGTGACTTTGTGGCAATATAGTAATATAAGTTATGGCAAATATGTAGATTTTTTACCAATTTCTGCAACATCCATAATTTCTGGATCTAATCAGCGTATATTATTTCCTGTGTATTTGGATGTTACACAGGCAAGCATTTTTTATGGTAGTGGAAATATTGAGGGCACAATAGGTTTTATTCCTGATTTTCGAGATTTTGAACAAGTAATTCCGAATCAAGAATATTCAACATCATTTATATTATTCTCTGGGTTGAATGTAACAAGAATAATTAATTTATCTTTTACATCACTAAATAATTGGCACTCATTTACCCCCTTTTCTAGTGGTTTAACCACAACTTCTCAAGTTGTTCTTGATTCTCTTGGATATGAAACCATTGATGTATATCTTAAGTTAAATTCAACTGCACAACCAGGATATTATGATGCAACTTTAAATGCAATTTATGGAGAGGGGCAAACAAGTGCAATCTTTTATTATGAAAGACCTTTAGATATTTCTTCACCAATTGTAAATAATACAAACATTACTTCAACTATTATTTCTTTTGGCAACTATGTTTGTGTATCTGCGGAAGCATATGACGATGTTGGTATTTCATCAGTTGAATTAACATATACTGACCCTAATGATGACCCCTTTGTCGTTTTTATGAATGATACTTTAACCTCAAATACAACCAATGTGACTTGTGCACAGAATATTAGTGATAATGTTTATGGTTTTTTTCTATTTGTTGAAAGCACCGGAGATTATACACTTACAGAGGTCAAAGCATATGATTTTGAAAATAAAACTGGTAGTGAATATCCAAATATAGTTGTTCAAGGAAGTCATAATCTTTATGGGACAGGACCTTTTAGTGGAAATGTAATGGAAGAACCTAATGATGGATGTACTTACGGGGGGGATACTTGGCCTGGATCTGTTGTGGCATTTTCTAGTGATAATCAAGAAACCAATGCTCATGATGATGGAAATAGGTGTGGTAGTTCTGCTTCCAGCTGTTGTGGTGGTCCTGTATGCTGTGCCTATACATCTTGTCCATGTTGGGCACCTGATTGGGTTCAATTTGATTTTTTAGATCTTGGAGTTCCTGATGTGCCAATAACAAATGTTGATTTAACAATTAGGCACAGGGACGATTTAACTTTGCAAGGCCAATTAAATACACAAATAGAAGCGCATAATGTTCGGCATATGATTCAGTGTTATAATGGTGCTGAGTGGGTAGATATAGAGCCTTACGAATTATCCTTAAATGCAACTGAATATATTGAGTATAATAATATTGACATTAGTACTTGTGTTCATGATAGTGATGTTGCAAACAATATAAAAATTCGTATGACCTTTGATCCTTTTGATGATACAGGTAGTATGCTCTATGTGGACTATGTTAGTGCAATTGTTGACACAAGTCCTGCATTTACACCTAGTCTTTGGGATATGGATTCTGATTTGCCAATGCCTGTTGATTTCACTTCAGGATTAAATTCTTCTTCAAATACTTTTGGTTTGCAAGTGAATAGTGACGATGGTTGGGATTGGCAAGATCAAGTTTATAGTGATGAAGTATTAAACTCAGATTATGTTTTACATTATGATCCAAGTAATTTGTCTGATGAAATTTCTTCTGATAGAATAGAAGTAAAAATAGGTGGGGTGAATAGTGGTACAGAAGAGGTAGTTGCTAGTGGTGCCTGGGGAGTTGAATTTAATATTACTCCAGAAATGTATGATGTAATTTCACAAAGTGGTGCTGTTGCATATTTTTCAATGACCTTCTATGTTGAAGATCTTTACTTAGCTACCGATGGACTTGGTATGGGCGGTGCATGGGTTAAGGCAAGAATAAGTAATGGAGAACAATCTAATTATCTTGGTTCTAATTTAGACAATTTGGGGTCAGGAGAACCGCATTATTCTGATACAACCCCTGAACTGTGGGCGGCAGTAGATATTGCTGATCCAGGGTGGGGCAGTGACGCATTTGGGATAGGAATAGTATATAGATCTTATTCTGAAGAAATTACCCAATACATTACTTCTCCTGGCCAATATTATTTAGATTTTGGTGGAAAGGCAAGTTGGGAAGGTGGTTCTAAAGCAAATGACGAAGGATTGGGTGTTTACTTTGACAATATCAGAATCCTAATTAAATATTAAAAAATATGCAAAATAAAATTATAAAGAGAAATGCGCAAAGTTCTACAGAATTAATAATAGTGATAACCATGTTTCTTTTGGTGTTTAGTTTTTTCTTTTATTTTGGTCAGAATAAGTTATTTGATAATACAACTGCACATGGAATAAGTATGGTTAAAAATTCACTGCAAGATATTGTAAATGAGATTGAAAATGTTTATCAGCAGGGTAGTGGTGCATCATCAAAAATATTAATTTATTTGCCAGACAATATTGATTCCGCAGAAATAAATAATTCTATAATTAAGTATGTTTTAAATAGTGGAAAGCTTATATATAAAAATACAAATGTTCCTGTAATTGGTGAAGTCCCTGTAACAGGGCCAACTTGGGTTCATATTGTTTCATTAGAAGGTTATGTTTTCGTTTATTATGATATATTTGATGTTACGCCTTCTTCTATTCATGAATCTTTTTTTGAAACAAACACTAGCATAAAAACGTTTACAATAAATAATTTATTTAATGAAATTATTGATTTTAATATTACTTATAGCGGTGATGTAGAAATTCCTATGGTTCTTTCTGATAATATTCTTTTAATACCTGGTAAAGGATTTAGTTCATTTAATTTAAATATTACTGTTCCCGAAAATACAAGTTATGGTAGATATGATGGAATATTAAGAGTTGATGCAATTAGTAGAGATACAAAAATTATAGAAAACAGGAGTATCCCCATAACTGTTGATTTATTTCATAACGGAAGTACTTCTTTACAGGCTGTGATTGGTATACTTCCAAATACTTGGAATATTAATCCTGCATACCCTAATTATGAACAAAATAGTGAGTTCTATGTTTATTCTGGATTTAATATAACAAAGAATGTTTCACTTAATTTCTCTGGGCCAATAGCAGATTGGTTTTCATTTACTTCTTGGAGCATAAATCATACAACAGATTATAACCTTTCAATTCTTCCAGAGTATTATAGTTCTTTTTCAATATATGTAAAACCAGAGAATAATTCATTGACAGGTAATTATACTTCTTACGTTAATTATTATTATAATAGAACTATATTTGAGCAAACAGAATTATTAACTGGGCAGGTTGAAATAAACATAGAATTGTTTGAAGATTCAAATCCGCCAATAATTGAAAACATTACTATATATAAATATGTTTTTGAACTTGGAGAATCTGCTTGTATATATGCAGATGTAATTGATGACAAAGGAATTAATTCTATAGAATTGGAGTATAATAATTCCGATGGGAGTTACATTGTTCAATTGACTAATGGTTCATGTGAAGAATCAAAATATAGCGCACTAATTCCATTAACAAAAATAGGAGAATATGGTTTTGGGAATATCACTGCACATGATTATGCAGAAAATGTGGCAACAGCTTTTTCAAATATTTCAGTTGATGTAATATTTGCCATTTATGGAGGAGGATTTAATGGAACAATAATTGAAAATCCTGATGATTCTTGTTGGCTTAGTGGAGGAAATACTTGGAATAATAACTTAGTCCAGTTTATAGGGGATGGTTTAGAAGTTGCAGCCTATAATGATGATTGGGATTTAGGTAATTGTCCAAGTGAAAGTTATGATTATATACAATTTAATTTTGACAACCTTAGCGTGCCGAATATAAATATTACAAGTTTTAGTGTTAGTCTTACTCATAATGAAGACCGTGATGATGGAGTGCTCCCCTCAGAAGTTGAATCATTTTCAAGCAGATCAATGTTTCAATGCTTTAATGGTACTAATTGGAAAGACATGCAGATAATGCCTATTTCTTTATCTCCAATAAATTTTGATGTGGTAGATATTAGTACTTGTGTAAAGAATGCTGATATCGCAAATAATTTGAGTTTAAGATTTATATTTGACCCAGTAAACAGTACTGATGCATATATGTATCTTGATAGTATTACTTCAACAATTTTAACAAAAGAGTTTAGTCTGATTGATCTTTGGCCAGATGCCCTGTTTGATACAAGAGTCGCTTTTAATGCTTTAAATTCAATTGATAATACATTTTATATTGACGCAGCTGCAAATTTTATAACAATAAATTTACTTCAAAACTCAGAGTTTATTAATTTAAATTCATGGAATACAAATGGTAATATTCATCATTTGGTTGGGGAAGATACTGTAATATTTAATGAAGATTTTGAATCATCTACATGGAATACTAATTGGACTGTTTCTCAAGGGGGAGGGGATATTATCAGAGATACTGATGAGTATGCAGGAGTATATGGTCTTTCTTTTTCAGGGTTTGGTAATGGTAAGGGCTTAATTTATCATAGTATTAATCTGTCATCTGTAAGTTCACCAACCTTAGAATTTTATTATGCTCTTGAATCTCTTGAATCTGGTGATGAAGCATTTGTTGATATCTATGATGGTAGTTGGGATAATGGAGTCTTTATATTTGGACCAGATGGAAGTGTCTCTCCTACAAGCCCCTCTGATTATACTTTAGAAAGTTTAGACCTTTCATCTTATGATCTTATTGATGATTTCAGAATACAATTTAGATCTTCAGGAAAACACTCTAATGACATGTTTCTAATAGATGAAATAAGTGTGAAGACTCAGGGAGGAGTTGGTCTGACAAATTTCTTTATAGTTAATGATAGTTTTGGATCTGTAGACCAAAACTTTACTTTAAACAAAGATCCAATAAATGTAACTTTAGGTATAACCCATAGTGGATCAGAAGATAACTTTCTTGGTGCCGCATTTGCTTTTTGCAATCTTACTTCTTCTGGAGGAGAAATTAATGTTTGGAACGAAACATGGACTTCTGATATTCACAATGGTTCTCCGATAAGTGAGATAATAGATATTTCTTCTATTGTGAATAGCACAAACTTTACTTATAATATTGAATGTGGTGCAATAGTAGGAGCTGGTACAACTATTGCATTTGATGATATCTGGATTAATATTACTTATGTAGATAGTCAAACAAATGATGGTTGGGATTGGGCTGATGCAATATATGATGATGATGGAACTTATGGATCAACGTTTATTACCCATGGAGATCCAAGTGGAATATCTGATACAACTGAGCCTAATCAAATTAGTATAACTATTGGCGGTGCAAATAGTGGCATAAGTGAAGGAATCGCAAGTGGTGCTTGGGGAATAGAGTTTACAATTGATGAAGAAACTTGGGAAAAAATTGATAATAATGAAGCAAGAGCATTATTGTCTTTAGAATACTCTGTAATTGATCTTTTATTGTCCACATCAGGAGTTGGTATGGGGGGTGTATGGGTAAAATCAAGAATTACTCACGAGGATACAATCAATTATTTAGGGACAAATATAGATAATAGTATTGAATCAACATTTAATTATAATGATAATACAAAAGAGTTATGGGCTGCAGTGGATCTTTTATATCCTGGTTGGAATAGCCCTGCAATGAGAAGTTATTCTGAGGATATCAGTCAATACATAACTTCTTCTGGAATATATTTTATTGATTTTGGAGGAAAAATAAGTTGGATCGGTGGAGTAAAGTATGATGATGAAGGAGTAAAATTTACTTTTGATAACATAAGATTATTAATAGAGGAAGAATGAAAAAAGCACAGTCTACAGTTGAAGCAATGATCGTATTTGCAGTACTTTTAATATTGTTCACTTCGATTTTTGCATATACTACTCTGGTTGAGAAAGATGTTTGGAGAACTAGGGAAACTATTTATGCACGAGATTTGTGTGATAGTGTTGGCTGGTCAATAAATCAAGTGTATCAAGCAGGAGAAGGCGCATCTAGTTTTGTTTATTTGCCTGAAACGCTTTATGGTAATATTGACTATAATATAACAATTTATCCTGAGCCACAAATAATTGAAATTGTTTGGTTAGAAAAAAGATATTTAATAAGCTTGTTAACTCCAGAAATACTTGGTAACTTGCAATTGCAACCTGGAAGATTAAATATTACTAATAATGGAGGGATATTTCTTGATCAATAAAAAAAGCCAGGTGTTCTCACTTGATCTTTTATTTTCTATTATAATTCTTATATTTATACTACTTGGATCTTTTTGGACGTGGAATTATGCACAAGGAAGAATTCAAGAGATTCATTCAATGAAGAGTCTTCAATTAACAACTCAAAACACAGTTAATGAATTAGTTAGACAACCTGGGATTCCAGTTGATTGGCAATTCCATAATAATTTAAGTAATATATCTGCGTTCGGGCTTGCAGATCAATCAATTAATTATGCAAATCAAGAAAAAATAGATAAATTAATAATGTACGGAAATAATTTTTATCAGGAATCTAGACAAAAGTTACATATAGGAAAATATAATTATTTTTTAACAATAGGTGCAAATTCTACTGGTCTTTTTCCAAATGAATCATCAAATATTATTTCCATGGAAGATGTTATGCTGCTTGATAATGGGACCATAATAAAAGTAGAGCTGAGGTTGTGGACATGAACAAGAAGGGAATAATTTTAACTTTAGATGTGTTATTTGCTCTTTTAATAACTGCAACTTTGTTAAGTGCAATACTGTTTAATTTAAGAAGTATTTCCCTAGATGAGTGGACAGATAATCGTTTAATAGAAAATAGTATGAGCCATTTAGTATTACTTGAGCAAACAGGTTTATTAAAGGATGTTATAGTTTCAGAGTCAACAGATAATATTAAAACTTATCTTAACACATATCTACAATTAAACATATGCTCAAAGATTCTTATTTACAATGAGTCAAGCGAATTGATGTATACAGAAATTAAGACGGGTTGTTTTGATTCACGAAAAATTGCAATTACAAAAAGTTCCTTTGTTGTGAACGAAGAATTTTATTATGTAGAATTACAAGGGTGGTATCGTGAAGAGTAAAAAAGCAGTATTGTTTAGTTTAATGTCATTGCTTTTACTTATTTCAATCCTGGTAATTTCAAATGTTTATCTTCAAAGTAATAAAGATCAAAATAGGCATGCAAACAGATTTTTATATGCTAGTCGTCTACAATTTATTGAAAATGATGTTGCGCTAGACATTATAGAACTTCTTGGGCTTGAGGTTGATATAATTAGGGATATTGATAGATCATCAATTTATATTAAAGATTTAATGTTAAACGATCAATCGATAACACTGGCACCTTATGCTGCTTTTCTTAAGAATAATTTTAGTAAGGTTATTAATAATCAAATAAATTTAACACAGCTATCTGAATTTAACATAAATAATATCAAGTTAGATTTGAGAGACAAATCTGTAAGTATAGATAACTTATCAAATATTTATTCTATTGATATAGCTCTTAAGGCAACGTCTGTAGGAGATATAAATAATACTGTGCATCCTGCAACTCAAGGTTCTGGAAGCTTTGTTAATGTTACAATAGAAGATTATAATTCTAACATTGTATTGGATGAGAACTTGCAATTTGAATTAGGACAAAATCAAATTGCGTTTAATGCAAGTAACGGTGGCGAGTACGTAAGTTTAACACTTTCTAATAATTTAATGAATATTGATTCTACAATTGACATAAATCTTGACATTAAAATAACTTTTATTGATAATAGACAAATTAAATTAACTATTGGTAATTCAAGTATGACTAGCATGGTTGGCATTGATAAAGGAGGCCCAATTCTTTTAGCTAAAGGATAAACTCTATAAATAAACTTGGTGGATATAATAAAATGAAACATTTGAAATTCATAATTATTAGCATAACTATAATTTTGTTAATTATGTTATTACTATTTTTTAATAAGGAGCAATATTTAGAAAATGGAAACTTGAGAGATGATATTACAGATAATTTAGAAGAAAATACAACTAATAATCTTTCCCAAAATAACTTAACACAAGAAAGTGAACAAGGTCTTATTGAAGAAGACGGTTCTGAGTCCGGATTTATGGGTGGAGGACCTAATAGTTCTGGTGATGATGATATAATTGAGCCAGTAGAAGATTGTGTATCAAGAGGGGGAACTTGTTACGACCTAGGAGCTGGTGCTGGTTGTAAGCAATACAATAATGATTTAATTCTACACTCAGGAGTTCCTTGTTTAGTTTCAGGAACCAAGATTATTGATCCTACAAAGATTTGTTGTGTCATAAGAGATTGATGGTTAAAAGATATTTTATTTAGAACTTTTTATTTTATTATAATATTCTAATGCAGATTGATCCTTTTTTTTAATTTGCTGTTCAAAAAATTCCTCTGGAAGATAAGCTATTTCGGGATTTATGTTTGAATAAAAAAGGACGGTTATTTGTTTTGAAGGGGATGTACTTGTTGGATATACAAAAAAGGTGTCTGATTTATTAGAGTAAACTTTAGCTTTTTTTGATAGATCAACTCCAATTTGAAGAAGATTATTTCTGCTAATATTTGCTTCAAATTCAGATTTTAAGCATAATGGTTTTTCGCCAAGTATAAGCTCTGTGGTATTTGGGGTTAATATCTGTTTATAATATGAACTGTATTCGTTAATTTGTTCATGTAGTCTGCTATTTGAATGTTCTTCATTGTAAGGGGTATTTTCTACAATAATATTCACTGCATCTTGAATATTAATAGAATTATCTTGGTTTTTACTGATCCAATATAAAATATGGTCTGATTTTATTGCTAAATCTTCAGGCGTAGTTCCGTTGTGCATGATAAATCTTGTCTCGTTTGTATGGTCATCAGTATCATGAAATCTGTTAATTCTAATATTATCAAATAAATTTAGAATATCAATTAATAATTCTTCTGAAAATGATATTTGAGAGTTATATTTCTTTAATGCTTCATCCCTGTTGTCATAATCATCATCAGATTTTTTATACCCTGGTATATGCTCTGAGAATTTAAATTTTATTAAGTCTCTTTCTGTTATCAAGGTTTTTAGTCCTGGAAAATAATCATCATCTGTTTTTATACCGTTGAGAATTGAAAGAATAACCTTATTTGGAGTGAAATTGTTTCCTAGAATAACTCTTAGTTTTTGACACCTGTCTTCTAATTTGACTTTTTTAGTTTTTTCAGCCATGTTGTCTCTATTCTTCTTAAATAGTATAATATTTATAAATGTTTAGGTATCTGTTGTTACTTTGTAGTAAATATCTTTGTGTGTTGGTTTGTCGGCGAAGTTAGCCTTTCAGTCGCTTTTCGTGGCTCACACGAATGACGACTGTTTTTTTATGTTTTGGGTCACTTCGCTTTCTGGAGTCTCAAACCCTTAAATTCTTGCTTTACAGAGGTTAGTGTCTCTATTTTTTTATAAAAGTTGTCAATGTTTTCTGGAGTTTGTGGGTTTTGATCATTATGGATTAACTTAATTTAAAGAATAACTTTTTAAAAGATAAATCTAATTTATTTTTTAAAAAGAGTGTGTTGAATAAATTATAAAATTATTGGAGGTATTTATGGAAAAAGAATTAATTATATTAAGTGTACTAATGGTTATTGCTGTATTTGTGATTTCAGGCTGTTCTAGTGGAGAAGCTATCAAAGGGGTTAGAAAAGATGTTAGTCTTAAAACAAGCGAACCTGTTAAAACTGTTAGAAATCAGTCTTTTTGTAATGATACTGATTTTGGTATAAAACCATTTGTTCATGGTGTAGTTTTTAGTTTAAATGGAACTCATAATGATAGTTGTAAAAATAATCATGCTGTAACAGAATATTATTGTAATGGTACTGAAGCAAGATCGACTTATATTGATTGTGAAAATTTATCTCCTAATGGTATTTGTCAAGGAGGAATTTGTATAAATGGTTCATCTAATAACCAGACAAATACTACTTGCATAGATAGTGATGGTGGTTTAAATTATTACGAGTATGGTTTCTTAACATTAAGTCAAGGAGGTCATTCTTATGATGCTTGTGTTAATGCATCAATAAATAATACCAATGTAACTTTATTGAGTGAAAGATATTGTACTCCTTCTGGAGGAATTGGCGTATTTACTTTTTCATGTCCAATTGCTTGTGCAAATGGTGCTTGTATTAATAATGGAACTATACCTCATAATGTTTCTGTTATGAATAATACTATTAATGCAACGAGATAAATAAATTTTTATTATTTTTTTTGTTTTTGTATTACTTTTGATATACATTCTCCGACACCCATTTTTATATTATATTTGCCATTAAGTTGATGGTGATGTAAATATGGATTATAAGAGAGAGCCTTTGGAAGAGGATGAAGTTTTTTTGTTGAAGAAGTCTTGTAAGAGTTTTGATGAGGAGCTCATTATTAATGTTCTTTTGGAAACTGGTTTGAGGGTTTCGGAGTTTGCAAATCTTAAGGAGGATAATGTTTCTTGGCAGAGAAGTTGTATAACTTTGATTGGTAAGGGTAATAAGCGGAGGGTTGTTCCTATGAGTTCTTTGGTTAGATTTTATTTGACTCAGTTGTTTTCTCGTAGTTCTAGGGTTAAGTTGGCTGTTAGAACTATTCAGAAGTATGTTAAGAATGTTGCTGAAAGATCAAGGATTACAAAGGTTGTTAGTCCTCATGTTTTAAGACATACCTTTGCGGTTACATATTTGCACAGAGGGGGCAATTTGAGGGCTTTGCAAGGTATTTTAGGTCATAGTTCTATTGTTACTACTGATATTTATTTGAATTATTCTGGCAAGAGAGTTATTGACGATTTTCAAAAAATTTGGGAGTAATAAAAATGGGTTTGTTCAAAATATTAATGCATTTGTTGATGGTTTCTGTTGTTGCTTATTGTATTTATGGTTTTCGTCAATTGTTTATGATTGAATATACAAAATTTGTTATTGTAAATATGGTTATCATATTAATTGTTATTGAGTATTATAATTATGTTTTTCATAGGTCTTGGTTTAATTTTTTAAAAAGGAAGAAGGATTATAAAGAACTATTAAGAAAAGAAGATGAACTATATGATAAATTATTGAATACTAAAATTAAGTATTTTAGTTCTGGTGAAATGTTAGCTTTTATTAAGAAGGTTAAGGATTTTAATTCTTCAAGCAGGAATCATATTATTAATGATAAATTGATTGAAGCAAAGGAAATTCTAAAAGAGGTTCAATATAAAGAAAGAATAGAAGAATTGAGTACTGAGAAAGATTCAATTAATGATGAAATACAAGAGTTAAAATTAGAAAAGAGAAGGCTTGAAAATGAGGAAGAAGCTGAGATTGAAGACATATTAGAAAATCTTGATATTGAAGAAGAAACTATTTTTTATAAAAATGATTTATCTGAGAAAGAAGTTGAAGTATTAAAGAAGGAGGGTTTTAGGCAGAGTAATGAGTATTCTATTTTTTCTAATCAGAATGAAACTGTTTTAATAAAGTCGGTATTGAATCACTCTAATACTCACATATTTTTATCTTATCAAATTAAAGAGTTACTTGAAAATTTAGATATGGAAAATGTTCAAGAGCATTTAACTAAAGATGCAGATATCACATTCAAGTATAAGAATAAGTATTATGCTATCGAAATAGAAACAGGCAATTTACTAAAAAAGAAAAAGCAACTAGCTGAAAAAATTATTTATCTTAATAATAAATACAAAAATAGGTGGTTATTTGTAGTATCTAACAAGAATTTGTTAACAGAATACAAAAAATATGGGTTCTCCACCCAAAGAAGTCAAGTGGAGAAAACCTTGAAAAAATGGTTAAAAATTGACACCCTTTAATTTTGAGTGTTAACTCTTTTTACCGACGATAATAATCTTAATTATTCCACAATTTAAGACTCTGTATATGTATATATACTTATGTTATTCTTTGCAAAGGCTGTTGAGGTGTTTAAAGAATGTTTCTGCATTTTTGATACTTTCTTTTGCAGGATCTGCGTTTGCTTGTGGTAGTGTTTTATATGTGAATTTACCTCTTTTACTTTTTTCTACTTGAAAAATTTCTAAAAGAGTATCTGCTCTTGTTAGTAACTGTTGATATATTTTTAGTAGTTCTACATCAATTATTCCTTTCTCAACAAGTTTCTTAAATTCTTCGTAAGTTTTTTTGTGTTCTTCTGGTGGTTTTGTTTTTATCCCTTTTACTATTAGATATGCTTTTGTCATATAAAAGATAGAATAATATGCGTGAGAAATAACGCCACTATAATATGTGTCTTCAGGCATCTCAAAGATATTTGTTTGAATTTTTTTATCTTCGCTTATTTTCATAATCATTTTAGAAAGGTTTATTTCGTTTATTGCTCTCTTGATGTATATTTCAGATTCTGAATCCATTTTTTATTCCCTCCTTTAATATATCATAAAATAGTTGGTGGTTGTAAATAACTATGTGTTTCTTTACTATTTGTTTTCCTAAATTTTCTTCATCATTAATGAGCATTTCAATCATATCTTCTTTTGTTATAATGTTTATATCGAGATTAATTAAGGATTTAAGTTCAGCATCTTTAATAGCTATCTTTAAATTTTTAACTATATTCTTATTTTCAATAAGAATACAAATATCTAAATCAGAATCTTTTTTTTCTTGATGTATCGCAAAAGAGCCAAAAATAATAATACTAAAAAAAGGTGTTACTTTTTTGGTTTTTTCTTTAACATAATTTATTGAAGTTTTAACAGTCTTCTTTAATCTAAGGTCATTAATTAATGCAATATAATAAAACACTAAATCATTTTCGAGATTTAAAGTGTAAAGTGAAGATTTACCAACTTTTTTCTCTATTAATAAATCTTCTTTTTTGAATTGAGAAAAAGCTAAGCTTAATGCATTGTTTGATTTCTCTTGAGCAATACTTTTAATGTTCTGTCTAGTATATTCCTTAAAAGGATACATTACAAATGCTTTGAAAATGTTTAGTTGTTTTCCAGTTAACATAATACCACTTCCTTGGTTTATATAAACCAAATACTTGGTTCTTTATAAATGTTTTTATTAAAATACCGAAAAAATACAATTACAAGGAAATTAAAAAAGCAATTACAATAAAGCCCTTTATCCTCCTATAATATATATGTACTATACCAACAGTAGAAAACAAGACACAAGGGCTTTGAATACGAAATAATGGCAACACAAAAAGAATGAACAGTTGCCAAAAAAAGCCTTGTTAAATGGCTTCTAATTTAACCAATAATTCATATTTTTCCTCAAACTCATCAAGCTCGATCTCACCCGCTACAAACTTCAACTTCAATAATTGTAAGGGATCTGTTACTTCAATATTCCTCTTATTATTCTTTTGCGTTTCTGTTTTTCCAAATGCAAGATTAATCTTATTTCTTAAATCTGCATTACTAATATAGGCATATATTTGTGTTGTGTGGATATCTACATGCCCGAGGCTTCTTTGAATATAATATAAGTCAACACCTTTTTCAAGCAGATATGTAGCATAAGTGTGCCTTAAGGTATGAAAACTATATGCATATCTTTGTTGTCCAATACTTGTTATAAAAGTTTTAATTCTAAGATCAGAATTTTCCAATGCTTTAGCAAACTTCTTAGATAAAGCACCTTCTTTCATTCTCTTATTATATCCTGTACAAATATAATATTCAGAATCATTAATGTTAAACCATTTCTCAATTAAAGGCTTAAACTTAACAGGAAGCATCACAATCCTATCTTTAGCACCCTTGCCTTCTTTAACAAAGACTTTATCAGAAACTAAGTCAACATCACACTTTTTCAAACTACAAACTTCACCAATTCTTAATCCACAAAATAAAGCCATCATTGAACCCATAAAAATATTTGGTTCTTCAATCTTTGAAAATAAATCAATAAGTTGTTGTTTATTAAAAACATTAGGAAGTTTCCGAGTATTTATTGGTCTTGCATAATTTTTCCCCATTTTACATCCTCTTAATAAGCTCTAAACCTATTTTCTTTAATGATTCTCCTCCAATATCCTTTTTGTCTTGTTTTATTCTGAAAGCTTTTCTCAATGCTTCTTTCTGATTAAGCTCTCCTTTGCTAATTTGAAATCTTACTTCTTCAGGAACTCTTTCAAGAAGCAACCAACGATAAACAGTAAAAGGATTATAACTCTGAGAAATCAAATAATCATAAACATCCCTCTCCAAACCAAGAACCAAACATTTCTTTTTATTATAATGATAATGAGCCAACTTGCTCAAAATATCATCAAATTGACGACCATTTACAGATGAAAAACGACTCTCAACCAATTTTCTTAATAAACTTAGCTCATCTAAAAAACTAAGACGACTATTTGCATATTTCACGACCAGCACCTCCGAGTAGAGTCCGAAACCCCAGAATCTAGCCCACACAAAGCCCAGCTCACAAGATGCAGAAACTATAAATTTTTCTTTTGTTCCTACTATAAAATGAGAATTAGGTGGTTAAGAGTTCTAAGAATAATAATACGCTACGGGCACAGAATAATCATCTGATTGTTTAAAATTGTCCAGTTTCGTTAAATTTTTTCATAAGTTTTTCTACAACGACATTTGGAGAATAACCTAT